>JBJEFM010000164.1:0-1822 GCA_051874035.1 Bacillus sp. (in: firmicutes) | reverse complement strand
CCTTCTTAGGTTTATTCTGTTCTTCTAGTAATTCAACAACAAAATGAAAAGGCATATCTAAGATTTCATTTATATTTTTTCCTTGTTTAACCATTTCCATTATCCATGTATCCAAGTATTCTTTCTGTTTTTCTGGCGAAAAGTCTGCTTCTGTTAGCTCCTTTTCGCCAAATATTCCTTTGTCTCATTCGTCTGATCTCCTGAAGCGATGAACATGATCTGCTGCTGCAAAATTTGCACTGCTGAAGGTGCATGTAGACCGTTAATCAATTCATCTTTTGTGAATTGTCCTTTATAAATTTCATTCGCTACAAAATCAATGAGCTTATCAATCATATCTTTTTCATTCGCATCTTTTCCGTTTTGCATTTCTGCAGTCAGATCAATAGCTTGATAGACTACTGATAATGGAATGAATACAGGTGTCAGATATTTTTCTGTGATTACTTCGCCTTCTTTAACGCTCTTTACTAACTCAATCATATTTCTTTTTAAATTTGCCATTTTATTTCCCTCTCATTTCTCAAATTATCATGTTTTATTAATGAAGAAAGGAACGCTATTAAGCGCCCCCTCCTGCTGCTAGTGCTTTAAGTGCTGCCACTTCTTCTGCTGTGAATTGAGTTGCGCCCGGATCGCCTTTATCACCTTTAGGACCTTGTGCGCCGGCGTCCCCCTTGTCACCTTTGTCACCTTTAGGACCTGTCGGACCCGCTGGGCCTGTGGCTCCTTTATCGCCTTTAGGACCCGCCGGACCAACGCCACCGGAACCCGATGTTTTTCTAACAAGCTTGGCAAGTTTGCCCGCTTTCACTGTATCCGTTACATAGCCAATTCCTTTTCCTTCTGCTGCAGCAACGATTTTCCCGCCTTCTCCTACTTCAACATAAGCCCCGGCGGTCAAGTCTTGTCCTGCTTCAACCGACCAAATGGGCGCATTGGCAATAGTGACTGTAATAGTTTGCCCCGATTTCAATTGTGAAGTTGATCTAAAGTCTGGTGTACTTCCTGCCGGTGTGACAGAAATTTCAGGAACCCCCTTGCCACCTGTTAATGACAAAAGTCTATTAGCCTCTGCATTTTCTGAAACTTTAGCTTTGAAAGTAGACATTAACCTTCCGCACCTCCTGCAGTTCCGCCATCCGGATGCGTTGTGCCAAAGATAGCCATGAAGATAGCATCCCTTTGAGTTGTGGACCCTTTTTCATCCCGTCCGAATAAGACAGATTTTTCATCACTAAACCCGGCCACTTCGCGATCCATAAACTCGGCTGTTACTTCTTCGGATGAAAATTCTACACCGTCCTCTTTTGTAGTCCCTTCAATGTTAGGTCGCATAAACATCCCTTTAGGTAAGCCTACATATTCCTTACTTCCATCTTCATAAGTTTTCGTAAAGACCACCCCAACATACGGTGGTGTATCATCGGAACCGTAAGCATATAAGCCCGTTGACGTTTTTTCTAGTCCGAATAATACCGCCTTATCTGAATCCGGGACGTTATGAAAACCGGCTGTAACTGAAATGTTCCCGGAAGAAACTGCAATTTCCGCCGTCTGATTGTCTCCATATGCCCGCGTTGATTCCTGCGGCATTTCTACTGTAATATTCTGTAGGAACTTGATGCGCTCCGGTGTACCTGTGATTACTGTTTCACCATCTTCATTCAATACGCCATAATAAAATTCGTTTACACCTGTAGAAGAACGATGTTTTTTTTCTGCCATCTTATTCACTCCTGTTTTTAAATTATTGAATCTTTATAAACTTGTCCTCTATAACGTCTAGCAACCCGGTAAATGTTATAATCCCTATCCCATT
>JBJEFM010000163.1:0-39717 GCA_051874035.1 Bacillus sp. (in: firmicutes) | reverse complement strand
CACCTATCAAAGATTCACTTTATTCCGGCAAATTGAAATCTTTGTTTTTCATGAAATCGCGCATGAACGTTCTTTTTTTCTTACCCATAAAGTCGGCCATTTGTTTGGTCCAAATGGTATTTTTCGCATTGGAAGAGCGGCTATTGTAATATGTATGCATAGTTGCATCATAATCTTCAAGAAGTTTGGGATACGTTGTTTCATCATATATATTTTCGTGCAGAACCGCTTCGAGAGGAAGGCGGGGCTTGACGTCGTTTCGTTTAGCCGGGACGCCCAGCGTCATTCCGAATAGTGGGAATACTTTGTCCGGCAATCCGACCAATTCACTGATTGCTGACGGATTATTTCGCACTCCTCCGATATAGCAGCCGCCATAACCAAGTGATTCTGCTGCAGTCAGGGTATTTTGAGCCACTAATGCGGCATCGATTGTCGCTACCATGAAATTCTCCAACAGATCATGCTCGATCTCTATATCATGCTTTTGGCAGGCGTATTCCAATCTTTTTAAATCACCGCAGAATAAGAGGAAATCGGCACATTCCGCAACCTGTGCCTGGTTGCCTGCATATTCGGCAATTTTCGCTTTCTTATCGGCATCTGTTATATGAATGATTGAATATGCCTGTACAAAGTGAGAAGATGCTGCACCTTGAGCGGCCGCGAGTATTTGTAATAAATGTTCCTGCGGGATTGCTTCGTCTGTGAATTTGCGGACAGAAACGTGGTTTTGCATGGTTTTGATTGTCTCATTAGTAGTGATTTTTGACATAATCTCACCTTTTCTTTTTATAGTATTTTATGTTGGAATTATATCAGGTAAAGCGCAATATGATAAACTTTAAGCATTCAAGGCATTTTTGGGACAAATGATAAAAAAGGGAGAATAGTGATGGAAGAACAAAGAATCGCTGATAGAAGCTTGGCCGAATGGATTATGGATTATCCATTGCTGCAGGAAATAATCGGAATGAAAGAGGTTTTCTGGACCAACCCCGATTATGGAATAAAGAGAAAGGAGACACTGCAAAAGGAAGATATTATAGATGCCGAGGAACGTTTGCAGCGGTTTGCTCCCTATATTGCTTTAGCATTCCCGGAAACTGCACCTATGAAGGGGATCATTGAATCGCCTGTCCTATTTGTGCCGGCAATGAAGGAACAGTTGGAAAAAGAATATTCGGTACATATTAGAGGGGATTTATTATTGAAATGCGATAACCGTCTGCCTATTTCTGGGTCGGTGAAGGCGCGCGGCGGCATTTATGAGGTGTTAAAGCACGCAGAACAATTGGCGATAAAGGAAGGCTTGCTTGAGTACAGCAGTGATTATCGGGTATTGCATCAAGAATCATTCCGTACATTCTTCTCACGTTATTCGATTGCGGTCGGTTCAACGGGCAATCTGGGGTTAAGCATCGGCATCATGGGAGCGAAACTAGGGTTTCATGTAACTGTGCACATGTCGGCAGACGCCAAAGAGTGGAAGAAAGATTTATTGCGGAGTAAAGGGGTAAAAGTGCTTGAGTATGAATCTGATTATAGTAAAGCGGTGGAAGAAGGCAGAAAGCAAGCGGAAATAAACCCACTTTGCTATTTCATAGATGACGAGAATTCCAGCGACCTTTTCTTAGGCTATGCGGTCGCTGCGTCACGGTTAAAGCGGCAGTTAACTGAAGAAGGCATCCAAGTGGATGCGTCCCACCCTTTATTTGTCTATTTGCCCTGCGGAGTCGGAGGGGCGCCGGGAGGGATTACATTCGGATTGAAAGCGGCATTTGGTGAACATGTTCATTGTTTCTTCGCAGAGCCGACGCATGCACCTTGCTTCCTGGCAGGGCAATTGACAAAGTTATACGATGGCATATCCATATACGACTTGGGAATCGATGGTGTGACAGAAGCGGATGGTCTGGCTGTAGGAAGGGCATCCCGTTTCGTAGGAAAAGCTGTCGGGCATCATATCAGCGGATGTTATACTATAGAAGATCGCCGCTTGTATTCGTTATTGCGGATGTTGGCCGACCATGAAGGAATCATGCTTGAGCCTTCCGCATTAGCCGGATTTTATGGGCCTGTCCGATTATTTAAGCAGCCATCAAGTACTTATCTGCAGGAAAGCCGATCTATGCCGGGTGCTACCCATCTGATTTGGGCGACAGGGGGCGATATGGTTCCGGAAGCTGTCATGGCGGATTACTATCGGAAAGGGACAACCGTTTGTTGAAGCGGTGGATATGAAGTTGGACAACCGGATTGTAATTGATTGGATGATTTATGCCCGGTTAATGAAAAGCGGCTATATCCAAAACGGTTGTTCTGTTTTGGATATAGCCGCTGATTCTAAATGTAGTTATTCTAATTCTATTGTTAGAGCCTTTGTCGAAGAAAGCGGTACTAAATAAAATCAATAGTGAATTTTTCAACTGTTAATAAATATTTCATTGCTTGTTTAAACGATTTAAAGGTGGGAGCGGTAATGGATATATTATTATTAATCAGATGCTGGGCCATCTCCACCGAAAAGCCTGAATAGATGACTGTTGCACCCAGCAGCTTAAGTGATTTTGTTAAGTTTTCCAGCTCGTGTAAACTTGATTCACCCATTAAGCCGGTAACTCCTGTGAAATCGACAATGATGACTTCACTATGCAGCTTTGCACTTTCCTTTAAAATCCTTTCACTCATTTTCTGGAGGCGCTCAACAGTCAATGAGCCGTTTATTGGAATAAGGCAGACATTATCAATCACTGTTGAGATAATAGGAGTATAAAGCTCTTCCAATAATTTTTTATTATAATTCTCTCTTTCGCTGAATTCTGTGATATCTTTCCATGTCAAAATAAATCCTCTCTTTTGTCCTTTGGTATAGAAAGGATTGACCACAATATTGGCAGTATAGGAGTTAAATAGATTGATAGTTGTTTCATACGGAAAAGGCCCATTCAACAGGATTTCTCTTTGTTTGGCAGGGTTTTTATGAAATTCATTTATGTGCCTGCCGATTAATTCTTCTTTCTTTGATATGCCGATATGCTTCCCGATTTTATTTATTAACTGATCGGCATATTTATTGATCCATACAATATGTAAGTTTTCATCAGCAATAAAGATGTTTTCTCCAATGGAATCCAATAAATCGATGCTTTCTTCCGTTTCAAAAAAATGGTTATCCATAGGTAATCCCCTTCGACTTAAACATTCTCAATTTACTTATAAATATATCACTTTAAAACAATTGGAGACAAATTATTCAGCTTCGAAATACATTACTTTATAATGAATAAATAATAAAAGTAAATGACCCATAAAAGGTATATGAAAATATAAATGTTTAATTTATTATTCATAGTCGGCTAATCATATATTGATAATATATATCAAACATTTTGAGTATAGGGGCGAATAGATTAAAATGAAGGTGGTATAAATTATATGATAATAAAGAAGGAGGTTCGATGTAATGCAAAATTTTGTTTTTTATAATCCTACAAAATTGATTTTTGGCAAGGGACAACTCGATCAGCTGCAAGTTGAAGTGCCGAAATACGGAAATAAAGTCTTGCTTGTTTATGGAGGCGGCAGTATTAAAAGAAACGGCCTTTATGATAAGGTAATCCGTAATTTGCATAAGGCTGGGGCGGAAGTTTTTGAATTAGCGGGAGTGGAGCCCAATCCACGTTTGACAACAGCTGAAAAAGGGATTGAAATCTGTAGAATGGAAGACATTGATTTCCTTTTGGCTGTAGGAGGCGGCAGTGTTATAGATTGTACCAAGCTTATCTCGGCGGGGGCGAAATACAATGGCGATGCGTGGGATATTGTTACTAAGAAAGCGGCACCCGCCGAAGCCATTCCGTTCGGGACAGTACTCACGCTTGCTGCTACAGGTTCGGAAATGAACTCTGGCTCTGTCATCACCAATTGGGAAACAAAGGAGAAACATGGATGGGGAAGCCCATTGACATACCCGAAATTTTCAATTTTAGATCCGGTCAATACATTCACCGTTCCAAAGAACCAAACAATCTATGGAATTGTCGATATGATGTCGCATGTATTGGAGCATTACTTCCATCATGAAGAACATACCGATTTTCAGGATCGCATGTGCGAATCATTGCTGCAGACCGTTATGGAAACAGCTCCTAAGTTGTTGGATGACCTAGAGAATTACGAACATCGCGCCACCATCCTGTATAACGGGACGATGGCATTGAACGGCATGCTCAATATGGGCTATCATGGCGATTGGGCCACTCATAACCTGGAACATGCTGTATCCGCGGTATATGATATCCCGCATGGCGGGGGGCTGGCGATTCTATTCCCGCATTGGATGGAGCATAATCTGAAAGTAAAGCCGTCACGCTTTAAACAGCTGGCTGTAAGAGTGTTTGGCGTCAATCCTGAAGGCAAAAGCGATGAAGAAGCAGGGATGGAAGGAATCAGGAAGCTTAGGGAATTCTGGAACAGCATCGAAGCGCCATCTCGTCTTGCGGATTATAATATTGATGACAGCCAATTGGAAACCATGGCAGATAAAGCGATGGTCAATGGAGAATTCGGTAATTTCACAACATTGAATAAAGAAGATGTACTACATATTTATAGAGCAGCATTATAATTATGAAGTGCAAAAAACCGTTGCAAGAGAAATCTTTCAGCGGCTTTTTGCATTAGGCACGTGCCGGGAATTCACAAAGGGATTCCGATTGTAAAGCTTTATTTTTTAGCTTTTCTCAGCCGATATGGTACATTGTCAATAAAGTGATTGTTACAAAAAGGGGATTACGTATTATGACGAAAGAATTCTGGGATAAAAGTTTTTCAGAAGAAGGCTTTGCATATGGAGAAACCGAAAATATTTTTATTCATGCAATGAGCGAAATCATACCGAAGCAGTCGAGAATCGGGTGTTTTGCTGAAGGCGAGGGACGCAACGCAGTCTTTTTGGCGAAGCAAGGCCATAAAGTGACAGCGTATGATTTATCTGAAAAAGGGCTTGAAAAGGCGGAAAAGTTAGCAAGCCAGCATGGGGTGGAAATCGAAACAAATGCAATGGATCTGACTAAACAAAAGGCAGAGCCGAATCAATATGATGCGGCCATTATGGTATTCGGCCACGTTTCGAAAATAGATCAGCTATTCTTGTTGGAGAATATGATTGAATCGGTAAGACCCGGCGGATATATCATGTTTGAAGTTTACTCAGATGAGCAGACGAAATACCAATCAGGAGGTCCCGGATCTTTGGATATGCTATATAGTCCGATTGATATTCTGCGTTGGATCAAGCCTTATAGATGCATCCGCTTTTTTTATGGCGAAGCGGAGCGGAATGAAGGGAAACGACACAGTGGCAAAGGGCATGTGATCCAAGTTGTTATTCAGAAACCAGAGGATATGTAGCAAAGAAAGGAATCGATATTCCAATAGAGGGTATCGATTCCTTTTTTGGTATCGCCACGATTATTCGTTCGATTTATAGGCGTATTAGGCTATCTCTTTACCGCTTGGCTCTTCATATTGAGAATTCTTCCTTGTGTCCGGGGCGAAAAACGATAGAATAAGCGAAAGAGTCAAAGCTCCGATCATAAAGCCTCCAAAGACGATTGGGGATGGACCGTATGATTCGGCCATGGAAGTCCATATCATCGGTCCAAAGCCGACGATGGCAGCAGCAATCTGATAGCCTACCGATAGGCCGGTATACCGGATATTGGCGGGGAAGAGCTCCGAGAAGAATGTGCCTTGCGTCGAGAAGATGGCCCCCCATAAAATGCCCAGCATGGCTGCCTGCATGATAAAGAGCCAAGAACTGCTTTGTCCAATTAAAGTGAAATAGGGGATTGCCATTAACAGCATAAGAATCAATCCGCCGATGTAAATTGTCTTGCGCCCGATATAATCGGATAAATAACCTGCAACAGGAATTGTGACAAGCATCATCGCACAGCTGACTGTTAATGCGGTCAGGGCTGTATCCCGGGAATAATCAAGATAGGTGGTAGCGTATACAAGAATAAATGACATCAGGAACACATTAAAAAAGCCATCACCCAATTTAAGCCCTATAACATGCAGAACGTTTCTCCAATTAGAACGGAATGTTTCGATAATTGGAACTTTCACCAGCTCACCGCTTTCTTTTTGCTGCTGGAATGCGGGTGTTTCATCGATGCCGCTTCTAATCCAAAGGGCTAAAACGATAAGCACGGCACTTAAAAGAAAAGGAATGCGCCAGCCCCATGCCAGAAATTGTTCATTGGTCGTCAAAGAGCTGATCAGCGTAAAACTGAATGTGCCGGCGACTAGACCGATAGGCACGCCTAATTGAGGAATGGACCCATAAAGCCCCCGTATGCCTTTAGGCGCGTATTCTGTCGCCAATAATACTGCTCCTCCCCATTCACCGCCGAGTGCGATGCCTTGGACCAATCGAAGAATAACTAATAATATCGGCGCCAACAGTCCGATTTGCTCATAAGTAGGCAGTGTGCCGATGAGAAAGGAACTTCCCCCCATACCGATCAAAGTCAGCATAAGCGAGGCTTTCCTTCCGATTCGGTCTCCCATATGCCCGAATAAAATGCTTCCAATCGGACGGGCGGCATACCCGGCGCCGAATGTAGCGAAAGCAATCAATACGGAAATGGCCGGGTCATGGTTCGGAAAGAAGAGGGTAGAGAACACTAGGGCTGTGGCTGTCCCATAGAGATAGAAGTCATACCACTCGATAACTGAACCGGCTACGCTGGCGAATAAAATACGTCTTTTTTTCATACATCATGCTCCCCTCAAGCGAATCCATACGTACATAGAAACGGTTTCTCCCATTTAACAGCTGCTAAGACCCCGTTTCGGCACAGCGGCGGAAGCGCAGATGTGCAAGCGGGAGATCAAGTGCCTGCCATAACCTGATGTTCATCTAATGTGAGGAACCCAACGTATCAAAGATTCACTTTATTTTCTTAAGTAATATACGGTGGAAATTCGTCTTTTCCTCCTATTTTTGTAATTTTTAGTATATTGCGAGGGGGATTAGCTAATTTGGTAACGAGAACCTAGTATGTCTACAAGGATATACTAGGTTCTTCTTTTTCAATTAGCATATCCAGCAACGCTTTCAAGGCAAAGGAATGGTAGGCTCCTTTCTTTGTAATGATAGCTAATCTCCAAAGAAGGCCGGGGTGTTCCACCGGCATAATTCTGATATTCCTGTTTGTCTGCTTGAGGGAAAGAGATTTCGGAAGCAGGGTAATCCCTAAATTCAAAGAGACTAATTCGATAATTAAATCCCATTGCGAACTTTCGTATGATACCGTCGGGGTGAACCCGGCTTCTTCACAAGCTTGTATGACATAGTCGTGAAGGGTAAAGTCTTTCGAAAATATAATGAATTTTTCATCTTTTAAATCGCGTAAGGAAACAGAGATTTGCTTGGCTAATCGGTGGCTTTCGTGGATGTACAACATATATTCATCTTCTATGAACGGATAGATATTGAATTTCGCTTCATCGGCCGGCAACACAACAATGGCAAGGTCGGTCTCGCCATTTTCCACAAGTCTGCCAATGAGTTTCGCACCTAGTTCGACCAATTCAAGTTTGACTTTCGGATATTGTTCGTGGAAATCACGGGCGATTTTTGGAAAGAACAGCATGCCAATCAATGGGGGAATCCCTATTTTAATTTCTCCTCCATCCATGTTCCGGAGTTCGTCCAAAAGAATGTTGAGTTCTGATAATGCAGCAAGCGATTTTTGTCCTTGTTGGTATACGATGCGGCCGGCATCTGTGATGCGCAAATGCCTTGTGGAACGATCGAATAATTCGACTTGAAGCTCTTCTTCTAATTTCTTAACGGATTTACTTAATGATGGCTGCGTTACGTAAGAGCTAGCGGCGGCTTTTGTAAAACTTTTTTGGTTGGCTACTTCAATAAAAGCTTGTAAGTCACGGAATTCCATCATGCACCCCTTGTTTATTCTTTTAATTCATACTTTTTATTCTTTTAATTCATTTTACTTATATATCAAAGAGCTGTAAAGTTATGGTTAAATAATTGGTTGAATATTCTAAAACAAAAGAGGTGTATATATGAAGAATAGTAAGGTAATGAACTCATTTTCACAAGCAGTCGAAGATATTCAAGACGGTTCCACACTCGTTGTAGGCGGATTCGGGCTATGCGGAATTCCTGAAAAATCAATTCAAGCACTTGTGGAGCAGGGGACCAAAAATTTAACCGTCGTCAGCAATAATTGCGGTGTGGATGATTGGGGACTGGGACTGTTATTGAAAAATCGTCAAATAAAAAAAATGGTCTCTTCCTATGTAGGGGAAAATAAAACATTTGAACAGCAATATTTAAGCGGTGAATTAGAAGTTGAATTGGCGCCCCAAGGAACATTGGCCGAGCGGCTTCGTGCCGGCGGGGCGGGTATTCCTGGCTTTTACACAGCAACTGGAGTGGGAACGCCGATTGCAGAAGGAAAAGAAGTGAAGGAGTTCAATGGAAAACCTTATTTATTGGAAGAAGGCATTGTCGGGGATTTTGCGCTTGTGAAAGCTTGGAAAGCGGATACATTAGGGAATCTGGTGTATCGGAAAACATCGCGCAATTTCAATCCGCTTGCTGCCATGGCTGGGAAGATTACAATCGCGGAAGTGGAAGAAATCGTTGAGCCGGGCGAATTGGATCCGGATGAAATCCATACACCGGGCATTTATGTACAACGGTTATTGCTTGGTACAGATTACGAGAAACGTATTGAACGACTTACAGTATTAAATGCTTGAAAATATAGTGGGAATGGAGTGGATGGAATGAAGGAAATGCGCATGCGAATTGTGAAAAGAGCTGTTCAGGAAATAAGTGATGGAATGAATGTGAATCTAGGCATCGGCATGCCGACGCTTATAGCTAATGAAATCCCGTCCGAGATGAATGTTTTGCTTCAGTCAGAGAACGGGCTGCTTGGAATCGGTCCTTATCCGGTTAAAGGAGAGGAAGATGCTGACTTAATTAATGCCGGTAAAGAAACAGTCACCGCTGTTCCTGGCGCCTCATTCTTTGATAGTGCGGAATCATTTGCGATGATTCGCGGCGGACATATTGATTTGGCTATTCTAGGCGGAATGGAAGTATCCGAACAAGGCGATTTAGCCAATTGGATGATTCCGGGGAAAATGGTCAAAGGCATGGGTGGAGCGATGGATCTTGTGAATGGAGCGAAACGAGTCATCGTGATCATGGATCATGTGAATAAGAGCGGGGAATCCAAAATCAAAAAAGAATGCACATTGCCTCTGACAGGCAAGGGTGTGGTACATCGCTTGATTACCGACTTGGCTGTTTTTGATTTCACATTGGCTGGCATGGTTCTTGTGGAATTATTAGGAGAGACAACGATTAAAGAGGTAAAAGAAAAGACAGAAGCTTCGTTTACGATTAAATCCGAATTGTTAATCACTTCTTAAGAGGGATTGTGCAGATACGTATTGTTCTCATATAACGTATCATTACCATTTGGATGTTCTGAATCTTACCGTTCGCGATAAGAGGAAGAGCGAAAGAATGGTAATTTGCGTTCTTTATTAATTTGTTTTTTCAAAATGTTATGCAAGCGCTTTCTGCTGAGGGATGTTATGAAGCTATTGTAATAAATGGGAGCAACGAACTGAAAGGGGAATGGAAGTATGCATGAAGTGGTCATTGTCAGTGCCGTTAGAACAGCGATTGGCGGTTTTATGGGGTCTTTGAGCGAGATACCTGCGCCTGAACTAGGAGGAATAGTGATTAAGGAAGCGGTGAAACGTTCCGGCATTAAAGGGGAACAAATAGATGAAGTAATTATGGGGAATGTCCTTCAGGCGGGATTGGGCCAAGGTCCCGGCCGGCAAGCTGCCCTGTATGCGGGATTGCCGGTAGAAGTGCCTTCTATGGCCATTAACAAATTATGCGGGTCCGGATTGAAAGCTGTACATCTTGCGGCTCAAGCCATTCAAACGGGGGAAGCGGAGATTGTGGTTGCCGGAGGAATGGAGAATATGAGTTTAGCGCCTTATCTTCTGCCCGGCGGACGGACGGGTTACCGGATGGGCAATGTAGAAGTGGTTGACAGCATGATTAAAGATGGCTTGCAGTGCGCTATCAATTCCTATCATATGGGAATTACAGCTGAAAACTTAGCGGAGAAATATAATTTAACGAGAGAAGAACAAGATGAGTTTGCGGCGAGAAGCCAGCAAAGGGCAATCGAAGCGATGGAAGAAGGCAAGTTCAAAGATGAAATTGTCCCGATTGAAATCCCGCAGCGAAAGGGAGAAGCGGTTATTTTTGATACGGATGAATACCCGCGTGCTGGTATCACAGCTGAAGGGCTCAGCAAGTTGAAGCCTGCTTTTAAGAAGGATGGAACCGTGACGGCAGGCAACGCTTCCGGCATTAATGACGGCGCGGCAGCCCTGGTATTAATGAGCAGGGAAAAAGCGGACCAACTTGGAATCAAGCCGATGTGCGTCCTTAAAGGATTTGGAACAGCTGGCGTAGACCCTTCCATTATGGGGATAGGACCGGTGCAAGCGACGAAGAAAGCACTTAAACAGGCAGGGCTGTCAATGGCGGACCTTAATCTTATTGAAGCTAATGAGGCGTTTGCCGCTCAATCTTTAGCGGTCGGGCGGGAGTTGGAATTTCCTCATGGAATAGTAAATGTGAATGGCGGGGCTATCGCTTTGGGCCATCCGATCGGGGCTAGCGGCGCCCGCATTCTAGTAACATTATTGCATGAAATGAAGCGACGGGACGCACATTATGGATTGGCCACTTTATGCATCGGTGGAGGACAAGGCATCTCGGCTATCATTGAACTAGAGAAATAGCAATGGGGGAGGTGTGCTTAGCATCGCCTTTTCAACCGGATAGAAAAATGTTATACAGAGTTCCGTGGAATGGAGGAAGAATATGGTCGCATCAATATCTAGGTTTTTCACAAAAATGGTTGATCGTTATTTGCCGGACCCGCTTGTCTTTGCCATTATTTTAACGATACTTGTCTTTATATTCGGCATTGTTTTAACCCCTACATCGCCCATTGAGATGGCGGGATTGTGGGGAGATGGTTTTTGGGGTCTGCTTGCCTTCTCCATGCAAATGGCATTGGTTGTAGTGACCGGCCATGCGTTAGCGAGCTCTCCCCTCATCCGCAAATGGATGTCAAAGATTTCTTCACTAGCCAAAACGCCCGCTCAAGGCGTGATGCTTGTTACATTCATGGCAGGCTTTTGCTCGATTATCAACTGGGGATTCGGTTTGGTAATCGGCGCCCTGTTCGCGAAGGAAGTCGCTCGAAGAATTCCGAAAGCGGACTACCGTCTATTGATTGCAAGTGCGTATATCGGCTTTTTGACATGGCATGGAGGCATTTCGGGCTCGATTCCCTTGGCGGCCAGCACAGCGGGGAATCCAATAGAAAAATATATTGGTATAATTCCAGTTTCCGAAACGTTATTGGCTCCTTATAATATCTTTATTACATTGACTTTATTATTTACCTTGCCTTTTCTGACAAAAATGATGATGCGTCCGGAAGATGAAGTCGTAGCCATCGATCCGGCTTTATTGGAAGAAGATCCTTCCATGGCGAGGAAGCTGCCGCGCGATGCCAGCATCGCTGAAAAGTTAGAAGAAAGCAGAATACTTGCTTATATTATTGGTATTCTAGGAATAACGTACATTGTTTACTATTTCATGAATAATGGGACAAAAATCGATATTAATATCGTGAATCTTATTTTTATTACGTTAGGTATCATTTTACATGGAACTCCCATGTCCTACATGCGTGCCATCAAAGCAGCGGTAGGGGGAGCTGCGGGGATTATAGCCCAATTCCCTTTTTATGCGGGCATTCAATTGATGATGGAAGGTTCCGGTTTAGGGGGATTGATTACAGAAGGGTTTATCAATATTTCCACTGAAGCGACGTTTCCAATCTTGACTTTCCTGAGTTCCGGATTGATTAACTTGGCGGTTCCATCCGGCGGAGGGCATTGGGTAGTGCAAGGCCCGTTCGTCATGCCTGCTGCTGAAGCTTTGGGAGCGGATTTGGGGAAAGCGGCCATGGCAATCGCTTACGGGGAAGCTTGGATGAATATGGCGCAGCCTTTCTGGGCATTGCCGGCTCTTGCTATTGCAGGGCTTAAAGCGCGCGATATCATGGGCTTTTGTATAACCGCTTTATTATATTCAGGAATTATATTCTTGATAGGCCTCTATTTCTTTTAGAAAAGATATGAGCATTCCAAGGAGGATGCATGGCTGGCAACGAACTTTGCGCTCTTGCGTTACAGTTAGGTGCACAGAGGTATTTGTTACTTCATATACAAGGCATACTTTAAAAATTTGTTTTTAAATTGCCCGATAGGTAGCGGTTGTAGCCTGCGGGGATTAAATGCTATACTGTAGGGAGCTATTTTAGTTACATACGATTACTAGACTGAAATAGGATTTTTATTTATAAAAGGAAGAATATAAAAGGCTAAAAAGGATACATACGGTGAAACACCGATGAAAAATGTGAATTCGCTTTATATCTCGACCGAACACAGTTGCTCACTTCGGAAAAACTGTTTCTGGTTTTGATAAAGGTCTTGCATTCCACCGAGTCATCCTAACTTTTGTTGAATGAGGCGGATGTCCGCAAGAAAATGGAATGTTTGATAAAACGCTCTTGAATTTAGCCGATTAGAATGCTCTCCTGAAAGATAAAAATCAAAAAAACGTTGGAATGGACGGTTGAAGCAGAAGAAAGTTAATATCCAGCTTCAATCGGATAGAACATTTGAAAGAGGGTATATATAATGACTAAAACATTAGGACAAATCACTATGGAAAATGGAGGAGTTATTCATATTGAATTCTTCCCGAATGAGGCTCCTGGAACAGTGGAAAACTTTAAAAAACTAGCTAACGAAGGATTCTATAACGGTTTAACATTCCACCGTGTAATTCCTGGATTCGTAGCGCAAGGCGGCTGTCCTCAAGGAACTGGCATCGGAGGCCCTGGCTATACAATCAAATGCGAAACTGCCGGAAATCCGCATAAACATGTTGCGGGTGCATTATCTATGGCGCATGCCGGTAAAGATACTGGCGGAAGCCAATTCTTCATCGTACATGAGCCGCAGCCTCATCTTGATGGAGTGCATACAGTATTTGGACAAGTTCCTGCCGAAGACATGGACACAGTGCTATACATCCAAGCTGGAGATGTAATGAAAGAAGTTAAAGTTTGGGAAGAATAATGAGCGGAATTAAAGAAGCAGGATAAGATCCTGCTTCTTTTTTTGCGTGAAAACATGCCTAAGGCTTAATTATAAATACAACATGAGTTTATTTATTCCACTGAATGCTATTTTAGTAGCGGTGATAGCTGATTCCAATAGATTAGTTGATAAGTTTGAAGAAAAACATTTGAAGCAGAATGGGCCTATAAGAAATGCCGATATAAGGAAGAGGAAACTTACAACCTTTTAGTTCACCCAGATTGCTGGAGCAATACAGGAAAGAATAGTAAGAGCTGTTGAAGCTTAAGTAGAAGATGATTAATTTGAAAGCATTTGTACTAAGTGATGTTCATGGCTGCTATGACCCGTTCATTAAACTGCTTGAACAATGGGATAAAGAGATGCAGCTTGTTATTCTTGGTGATTTAATTGACAGAGGTGATAAGTCGCTAGGAGTGGTGCGACATGTAATGAAGCTGAAAGATACATATGGGGATAAAGTTACTGTGCTCGAAGGAAACCATGAGGATCTGTTGTTGAACTTTCTGAATGATCCTTATGGATACGGCAGGATGTATGACATGGTTGGAGGAAGCGATACAATCATAGATTTTGTGGGGAATCCGTCCATGATGCAAAAGGATATATTGGACATTTCAAAGACTGTACAGCAATGCGCCAGTCGAGAAATAGATTTCATTAAGAAATTGCCCTTGTATTATGAGTTTGGGAGTGTATTGTTTGTTCATGCCGGGATTGACCCCTTATTGGCAGATTGGAGGAATACTTCAGAGGAAACGTATATATGGACCAGGGATATGGTTCACCATAAAAACGAAACAGGATTGACTGTTGTATTCGGACATATTCCAACACAAATGCTGCATGATGATACAAGTAATCATGGGATTTGGATAAGTAAGGATAAGTCATATATTTGTGTCGATGGAGGTTGTGTATTTGGCGGCCAATTAAATGCCATTGTGATTAGTGATCAGGGCGAGGTATTAGAGGAATATAGTGTGTAATGATGCTTTATTTCTTTAAATATATTGAGTCAAAAGTGTCCATGGCCGGGAATGATAAGGACTCGAAAGTCAATCCTTGTTAATCAAGCCTGTACATATGTAATTTAGATGAACAATCCGTTGTTATAAATGGCGGAGGATCTATAAACTATGATTAAAAATAACATTGGGAGATTAATTGTATAATTTAATGGTCGGCAGGGGGGTTCTTTCATTCCCCGCCGATTAAGATTCCACTTTATTAATGTGTGTAAGGGCTAGGTTCAATCTTGGCTTTCTTTTTACTTCGGCTGCTCCATGCGAGGTTAGTGCCTAACTGCAGCAATTTCTCTACCGGCCCTTGTTTAAAGTAGCGTAAATAGAAGGAACTGCCGATGATCTGCATTATATAAATGCCGAAGCCGAGTGCGATGGCATTTAAAACCCCGAGGCTCCCAAATAGGCCGAATCCATACCCATAGAAAATGGTTGTACAAATGACAGATTGCAAGAGGTAGTTGCTTAATGATAGTCTTCCGACATTTTCGAATGCATCCGTCAGAAAAGTGAAGCTCCTATTCGTATACAATAAAGTGAATCTTTGATAGGAGGGGGTTTTTCTTCATCCCCCACCTATCATTAGATGAACCAACCTTAGTTGTTACAGGTACTTGATCTCCCACTTACACATCTGCGCTTTCACTGTTGTGTTGAAGTGGGAGTCTTAGTACCTGTTAAACGGGATAAAGCGAATGCGGCGATATATCCGATAGAAAGAATGCTGCCACTCGGGAGGAATGGATGGCAGGAATTTCACATGATCTACAGACACCTCTTTTCTCTATTCAAGGATCCGGCCATTACCGATGGTCAGCCGAGGAATTGCAGGAAATGGGAAAAGGCAGTACGATAATTATTAAGATGCCTCTGTTAAAAGAGAATGCTTAGATTGGGGAAGGTACATCGAATGATATGTACCTTTTTTTATGTAGTAGAGTAGTTTGAAATTCCGGGGAAGCTGTGATATTACGTAAAACCGAAGAGTTATAAAGAGCAATAAATATTAAAAAATAAATATTCTGAATATATTTACAATTTATGGTTTTCGTGGTAGTTTATATTTTATATAACAATAAATGTATTTCCGTTTTATATTCGTTATATTCGATTGCTTCAGATCCTTCATATCCGTTTTGTGAGGGGAGATTATGTAGAGTCCGCAGTTTCTAACGCAAGCAATTCTTTAGCAAAATTTCATTTCTTTCTAGATAAAGGCTATACATAAATGTTTCATTTCCGCAAAGAACATTAATCAAGCTATCTCGACTTGCATTTTAGAATGAGGGGGAATCTTTTGAATGATAATCCATGAAGTAGAAACGTATTCAAGCTCAGAGATGAAAGCGCTTCAAATTACTCGTTTGCAGGAAACCGTGAGAAGAGCATATAGCCATATTCCTTTTTATCAAAAGAAGTTCAATGAGCTGGATATTAAGCCGGAAGATATCCGAAATGTAGAAGATATAATAAAGCTGCCATTTACAGCCAAGTCTGATCTGCGGAACAGCAAGCCGTTTGAATTATTCGCAGCCCCCATGAAAGAAGTAGTGCGGCTGCACGCTTCTTCAGGCACAAGTGGCACGCCGACAATCGTAGGCTATACGGAGAATGACATTAATCAGTGGTCGGATATCGTTGCGCGCGCGATTGCGATAGCGGGGGGAGAAGCGGAAGGGATTTTTCAGAACGCTTACGGATATGGTCTATTCACAGGGGGCTTGGGGTTGCATTATGGAGGCGAAAGGCTTGGCATCGCTACAATTCCGATTTCAGGCGGCAATACGGCAAGGCAGATTAATATGATTGAAGAATGCAAACCGACAGTTATCGCCGGAACTCCTTCATATATATTGCGGATTGCCGAGGAAATGGAGAGCATGGGGAAAGATCCGCGCAATTCCTCTTTGCAATACGGAATCTTTGGAGCCGAACCGTGGTCTGAAGAGCTGCGCAAGATGTTGGAAGAGAAATTGGGAATCAAAGCATGCGATATTTACGGGTTGAGTGAAGTAATGGGTCCTGGGATAGCGATGGAATGCCATGAAGCTCAAAATGGCTTGCATATCGCGGAAGACCATTTCATAGCTGAGGTAATTGATCCGGAAACATTATTGCCTGTCGCTGATGGGGAAGAAGGAGAACTGGTCTTTACAAGTTTGACGAAAGAAGCTTCTCCCATGATTCGTTACCGGACAGGCGACATTGCTTCCATAACAAGAGACCCCTGCATCTGCGGGCGAACCACAGCAAGGATGTCGCGTGTGAAAGGCCGCATCGATGACATGTTGATTATCCGCGGCGTGAATGTATTTCCTTCAGAAATTGAAGAATGCCTGCTGCACAATAAAGATTTAGTGCCTCATTATCAAGTTCATTTGTTGCAGGATAATGGGATGGACGAGGTGGTTGTGCATGTGGAAATAAAAGAAGAAATATATCAAAAATGCAAAGGCGATTTGAAAGATGATTATATTGTATCCATTGGCAAGAAAGTGCAATATGATATGAAGAATCACTGTTTAGTCACTATGAAGGTGCAGATTATGGCTCCGGGAAGCATTCCCCGGTCAGAAGGCAAAGCAATCCGGGTTATTGACCATCGTAAAAAGAAGCTGCCGGTTTAACTGCATCCTGCAATTTATATAACGAAAACAAAAATAAGGTTATCAATATGTTATAGGGAAGGGGCATGCATGATGACAATCACTACTGAAGCATCGGATCCGAAGAGATTGGAACGGTTTATGGAACGCATCAATAATGGCGAGAAAATCGAAGCGGACGATTGGATGCCGGAAGATTATCGAACAGCGTTAATCAAGTTGATCTCTATGCATGGCATCAGCGAAATTATGGGAGCGCTTCCGGAAAAAGAGTGGGTTCCTAAAGCGCCTTCATTAAGAAGAAAATTAGGGATTATGGCAAAAGTGCAAGATGAAATGGGGCATGGGCAATTATTGCTTCGGGTGGCGGAAGACTTGCTAAAACCATATGGCAAGGACCGCGATGGCCTTATGCAAGATTTATTCAACGGCGATTTGAAATTCCACAACGTGTTCCATATGCCTGCCGAATCCTGGGGTGATGCGGGGCTGATTGGCTGGTTAGTGGATGGTGCAGCGATTATGTCCCAGACAAATATGCTGAATGCTTCATATGGACCGTATGCAAGGGCGCTGCAAAGAATCTGCGCGGAGGAAGTTTTCCATGCTCAGCACGGTGAAGCCATTATTATAGCGCTTATGGAAGGAACTCCCGAACAGAAGGAATTGGTGCAAGATGCCTTAAATCGTTGGTGGGATTCATTACTTATGTTCTTCGGCCCGGCTACTAGCGAAACGACGGGTTCATCCAAACAGGATGTAACAATGAAATACCGGATCCGAGTTAGAACAAATGAGGAATTGAGGCAGAAATTCTTTACCAAGTATATACCTCGTATTTTATCATTAGGGCTTACCATTCCGGATCCCACCATTCATTTCGATGAAGAACAGCAGAAGTGGGTTTATCAGCAGCCCGATTGGGATGCGTTCAAGAAAATCATCCGCAATGAAGGGCCTCGCTCCCAAGACCGCCTGCGTTTAAGAAGGACATCTTATGAAAATAATTCATGGGTTCGCGAAGCTTTAGCGGAAACGATTCATTAATAATTGGTGAAGGAGGCTCCTTTGTGAATGGATAAAGAGAAAAAAACATTTTATCAGGAATTTGAAGTTTTCAGCAAACGCACCCCTACTTCTTCATTTCAACATCAATTCAGCTTGCTTGCTCCCAATAAAGAAATGGCTTTGCTTATGGCCCAGGAAAACTTTATGCGCCGCGATCCGGTTGTCGATATATGGGTTGTCAAACGGAAGGACATCGGCACCCTTTCACAAGAAGATAAACAGATGCTCGTTCGTTTGGATAACAAGG
Organism: Bacillus sp. (in: firmicutes); assembly: GCA_051874035.1. Lineage (GTDB taxonomy): Bacteria > Bacillota > Bacilli > Bacillales > DSM-1321 > Bacillus_AD. The sequence goes on along the minus strand of JBJEFM010000163.1, from coordinate 21,433 downwards.
ACTATCGTACAACGAAGGGATATGGCTATTTAAGGGAGAAATGGCGCCGATATGAACAAAAAATACTGGATGAGAAAGAAATCCTTTCGTGGGGAGGGGATGATCGCAAATGAGCCAAAAGACGAAGATGATGAGCTCTGAATATCAGACTGCTTTAGAGCAATTGTTATTCCAATTAGCTGATGATGATTTCTTATATTCATTCCGGAATTCGGAATGGTTAGGCCTAGCTCCGCATATAGAAGAAGATGTGGCCTCTTCATCCATCGCCCAAGACAGCATGGGACATGCTGCTATGTTTTATGGATTACTGCAGGATTTAGGCGCTGGAAAAGCGGATGATTTGGCACATGCCAGACCGGCTCCGGAAAGAAAGAACTGCATTATTGTAGAGCGTATCAACGGGCCGGGGTCTTATATGGAAAATGCTCAATATGACTGGGCATATGCAGTCGTAAGAAATTATTTCTACACACAAGCAAAAAAAATCAAAATGGATGCATTACGGCAAAGCAGCTATCCGCCTTTAGCGCAGGTCGCTGTAAAAGCTAATATGGAAATTTACTACCACCTGCTGCACTGGCGCACATGGTTTGCGCAGCTACTTACTTCCACAGATGAAGCCAAATCCCGAATGAAAGAGGCTTTTGAAAAGGTATGGGACGACTTTGGCGATATGTTTTCATTTGGCATCCATGAGCAGCCGATCAAAAAGCATAAGCTGATTGATGGAGACCTGGAAGCACAATGGAGAGCGGCCCTTGAACCTGTTTGTGCATCTGTAGGCCTTAAAATGCCCGATACTTTCAAAAAGTCTCATTACAATGGAAGAAATGGCGTTCATACGAGTGAATTGGATGGCGCATTAGCAACGCTTTCAGAGGTGTATAACTCCAATCCTATGGCAGCCTGGTAGTATCCGAAGAGAGGTGTAAGTTGTATGTCTGCTAAGCAAGTTACAGAAGCGGAGGTTCTTCTGCTTTTGCGTGGTGTCAAAGACCCTGAAATCGATACAGTCAGCATTATTGATCTAGGGATGGTGGAAGCCGTCGCCATCCAAGAAAACCATATTTCCATTAAAATAGTGCCTACTTTTCTAGGTTGTCCAGCATTGGAATTCATTAAGCAAAATATTATAGAAGCTGTTCAAGAATCGACGGGGAAAGCTGTGGAAGTGGAATTCCTCACTTCTCCGCCATGGACATCCGACCGGATTACGGAAGAAGGGAAGAAAGGGCTGAAAGCATTCGGCATTTCCCCGCCACCAAGCAAGATTGAGGCAGACGGCTCATGGCATGTCGATTGCCCGTATTGCGGCTCTACGTATATAACAATGGAAAATATTTTCGGACCGACAGCCTGCAGGAGTATTCTATATTGCAGAAGCTGCAAAAATCCATTTGAAGCAATGAAGCCAATATCCATATTAATGTAAAGTGAGGAATTGTAATGGTTAAATTAATCGCGTTATATAAACATCCCGAAAATAAGGAAGCATTCGATGAGCACTACTTCAATGTACATGGACCGATTACAGAGAAAATACCAGGATTGAAGAAAATGGAAGTGACGAAAATCGTCGGCTCTCCAATGGGAGGCCAAGGCGAATACTATTTATTATGTGAAATGTATTATGAAAGCCATGAAGCACTGCAGCAAGGGCTGCGCTCTGCTGAAGGGAAAGCTTCCGGCAAAGATTTAATGGGCTTTGCCGGTAAGCTGGTCACTTTAATGATTGGCGAAGAAGTTTGATGCCATCATTCATTGAGACATCGATTCATGACAGGATAGGGAGGGTCATACTCAATCGGCCCGGGCAATATAATGCTTTGAATAGGGTGATGGTACGTGAAATTGTTGAAGCGATGGAGCGTTTCGACCGGAATGATGAAGTGTCTGTTATGCTGCTTTCCGGCAACGGGCGGGCTTTCTCTGCTGGAGCGGACATCGATGAAATGGCACAGGATGGATCGGTTGATTTAGAACTCTTGGATCAATTCGCGGATTGGGACCGGTTAGCGCTGATTAAGAAGCCGATTATCGGCGCTGTAAAAGGTTATGTATTCGGCGGTGGATTTGAGCTTGCGCTTTGTTGTGATATGTTGCTTGCGGCAAGCAATACGGAATTTTGTTTTCCAGAAGTCGATCTAGGTGTGATGCCTGGTGCGGGCGGTACACAGCGATTAACCAAAATCGCAGGAAGAACAAAAGCACTTGAATGGCTGTTGACAGGAGACCGTATATCTGTCCGGAAAGCGAAAGAATATGGCCTGGTTAATGCGATTGTCGCCAATGAATTGATAGAGGAAGAAGCGATGAAGTTTGCGAAGAAGCTTTCTTTGCAAGCTCCTTTATCATTGCGGCTGATTAAAGATTCTGTCAATAAAGCCGTGGATTATTCATTATATGAAGGCATGCAATATGAAAGGAAGAATTTTTATCTTTTATTTTCTTCCCACGACCAGAAAGAAGGGATGCAGGCATTCATGGAAAAGCGAAAGCCGAATTTCAAAGGGAAATAAGGAGTGGTCCATATGTTTGAAACGATAGGCTATCAAGTGGAAAAAGAGATAGCATGGGTACGGTTGAACCGGCCGGAAACTCTGAATGCTTTCATTTCGCAAATGAATAAAGAAGTGAAGATGGCAGTTCGAAATGCAGAAGCGGACGATCATGTGAGATGCATCGTCATTACTGGCGAGGGGCGTGCTTTCTGTTCCGGCCAGGATTTATCGGAAGTCGATGAAAGCATGGATCATGGTGAAGTAATCAGAGAACATTATAGCCCGATGATCAAGCAGATCGTTCAATGCGAGAAGCCGATTATTGCTGCGGTGAACGGTGTCGCGGCAGGTGCCGGCTTTAGTTTGGCTCTGGCCTGTGATTTCCGCCTGGCATCAGAGAAAGCAAGCTTCTTAAATGCTTTCATTCATGTAGGGCTTATTCCAGACTCAGGGAACCTGTATTTCCTTAGTAAATTGATAGGACGTGCAAAGGCAACGGAACTTGCTATCTTAGGGGAAAGAATCTCTGCACAGCAAGCGGAGCATTTAGGAATTGTAACTAAAGTGATCCCCATGGATGATTGGCAAGAAGAAGTAATGCAATTTTCAACTAAAATCGCACAGATGCCTACAAAAACTATCGGTCTCATCAAACGTTATCTGCATTTGGCGGAAGAGATGCCGTTTGAAGATTATTTAGAACAAGAAGCACAAGGGCAGCGGATTGCAGGATTGACAGCCGATCATCGGGAAGGCGTCCAAGCATTTTTGGAGAAAAGAAAACCAGCATTCATTGGGAAATGAAAAAATCAGGCTTATGCCATGAACTATTTATCCCGTTTAACAGGTACTAAGACTCCCATTTCAACACAGCAGTGAAAGCGCAGATGTGTAAGTGGGAGATCAAGTACCTGTAACAACTAAGGTTGGTTCATCTAATGATAGGTGAGGGATGAAGGAAAACCCCCACCTATCAAAGGTTCACTTTATTGAAATGCCGGAATTGCAGCATTTGTTCCTAGGTGAATATAATTGCCAATATGGTTTCATGAAAGGAAAAACAGATATCCGGATTATGGTCCTGCTGCCATGTGTATCGGTACGAGAGAAGAAATATCAGTGATCGTTGGAAAGAAAGGCGAACAATAGAGTGTCTCGCTTGTATTTATCCCGTTTAACAGGTACTAAGACTCCCACTTCCACGCAACAGTGAAAGCACAGATGTGTAAGTGGGAGATCAAGTATCTGTAACAACTAAGGTTGGTCCATCCAATGATAGGTGGGGGATGAAGGAAAACCCCCACCTATCAAAGATTCACTTTATAAATGCAAAATGTTGCGGAAAATGCAAAATATTAGATATGATAGAACAAAATGAAAAATCGACAATTTTAAACAAACGGTGCGAACAGAAAGAGTGAGAGGTAAATGGGGACCAATACACAGTCAATGATTTTCACGATTTACGGGGACTATATTCGGCATTATGGGAATAAAATTTGGATTGGCAGTTTAATTCGCTTGCTGAAAGAATTCGGGCATAATGAACAAGCGGTCCGTGTTGCAATTTCACGTATGTTAAAGCAGGGCTGGGTAAAGTCGGAGAAACAAGGCCATAAGAGCTATTATTATTTAACGCCGCGGGGCGTCAAACGGGTTGAAGAGGCTGCGCAAAGAATCTTTAAATTAAATCCACATGAATGGGACGGGAAATGGCGCATCCTTATGTACACAATCCCTGAAGATAAAAGAAATATCCGGGACGAATTGCGCAGAGAATTGCATTGGAGCGGTTTCGGGAGCTTTTCAAACGGATGTTGGATCTCTCCTAACAATTTGGAAAAAGAAGTAGGAGAATTAGTTAAGAAATATCAGATTAAACCTTACGTGGATTTCTTCTTATCAGAATATAAAGGCCCCCGCGAAAGCAAGTCCTTAGTGGAGAGAAGTTGGCCATTATCTGAAATAGAAGAGAAATATGAGCAGTTCATCACAACATATAGTAAGCAGTTTATCGTTCATCAAAGCATTCTCCAACGCCAGGAGATGACCGATGCGGAATGCTTTGTAGAGCGAACGAATTTAGTTCATGAATATAGGAAATTCTTGTTTATCGATCCAGGCCTGCCACGCGAACTTTTGCCTGCAAGATGGAACGGTAGCCATGCAGCCCTTTTGTTCAGCCAATATTACCGCATTCTAGCAGAGCCTGCAAATCGTTTCTTTGAAGATATTTTTAAGGAAGACAATGACCTGTTGCGCAAGGATGAAGATTACGATGCGACCGATCATCCATTAATCAGCGAACAGGCCAAAGAACAATAATGGATGTTGAAAGAAGAGCTTTGGACGTAGGAAGCTCTTCTTTGGGATAAAATAATAAACGATTCTCTTGAAAAGTTTACTTCAATATTTCTTTAAATTCCTTGCCTTTTTGCACATATGTATCGATCGATAATTGAATAAGCTCCAAGTCTCTTTCTTGGATGGCGCGCACTACTTTTCCGGGGGCACCCATGATAAGGGAACGCGGAGGGAATTTCTTGCCTGACGGAACGAGGGTATTGGCGCCGATGATACATTCCTCACCTATCTCTGCATTGTCTAGAATGGTGGATCCCATTCCGATAATTGAACGTTTGCCGATTTTGCAGCCGTGCAGAATTACATTATGGCCGATTGTTACTTCGTCTTCGACTATTAAGGGAGAGCCTTCAAATAAATGCAGTGTTGAATTATCTTGTATGCTGCATCTTTCTCCAATTATAATAGAATCTTCATCCCCTCGAAGAACAGCATTGAACCAGACGGTGGATTCTTGACCGATCGTTACGTCGCCAATAATGTGGCTCCCGGGTGCTGTAAATACGGAATCAGCCACTTTAGGTTTGTGGCCATTATAAGGAATGTGCATATTTTGTTACCTTCTTTCTTGTATTATTAATTGTTTGAAAATTATTTATATTATAACATTATTGTTGGAGGTGGCAAAAAATGTTATGTCTGACCGACCTAATTAAGACGAAATATCCAATTATCCAAGGCGGGATGGGAAATATCAGCAATGCTCAACTTACGGCTGCCGTATCGGAGGCCGGAGGATTGGGAACCATCGGATGCGGGACAATGACTCCTGCAGAAGTGGAAAGAATTATTATTGAAACGAAGGAAAGGACCGATCTGCCATTCGCTGTGAATATAGCGATTAATGTTACACCTTTTGTGAAGGACCTTATTGAATTAGTTATAAAACATCAAATTCCCGTTGTTTCATTATCGGCCGGAAATCCAGCCGCTATCATTCCTATTTTACATGAACACGGCATAAAAGTGATTGCCGTCGTGGCTTCTGTTAAACATGCAAAGAAGGCGGAGAAAGCACAAGCGGACATATTGGTCGCTGAAGGCTTTGAAGCTGCCGGCATCAATTCTAACTTAGAACTCACGACTTTTACACTCATTCCTCAAATCGTAGACGTTGTTCGGATACCTGTTGTAGCAGCGGGGGGCATCGGCAATGGACATGGGCTTGCGGCAGCAATGATGCTTGGGGCGAGCGGTGTTCAGTTAGGCACTCGCTTTATTGCGACAAAAGAAGCCCCTTTTCATGATATTTATAAGGAAAAGCTGGTGGCGGCAAATGATATTGATACGGTCATTGTCGGGCGTTCGGTCGGCAGGGTCAGAAGGATGCTGAAAACGCCGTATGCCGCTAAGCTGCAATATATGGAGGAAAGCGGTATGACATTGGAACAGTATCAGGATTTAACATCTGAAGTGCAGCATCATACAGGAGCGGTGTTAGGGGACTTGGAAAACGGCTTCATTAACAGCGGGCAGGTCGCAGGGCTGATTACATCCATCCCATCGGTTAAAGAGCTGGTGGAGCAATTCATGAGCGAAGCGAAAAGCCATATCGCTAAAGTAAGCCGAACGCTTGATATGTATACTTCATAAGCAGCTGCGATAATGATAGGGAGTCCTCATTCGTGTGAATGGGGCTCTGCGGCTCATTGGGCGGATTTCTGTGATCCATAAGTAAATATAATGAAGGTAGAAAAATCTTTCTGGTACTTACCCATTTTTTTCGGTGAAAATAGAATTTATAAATTGTTTGCCATAAAATTTATTGAATCAACATGTATCATTTGACCTTTGCGATAATAGAATGTATCATACAATCAATATATATTTCTTTCATTTATTGAAGGGGAGTAGCTACTACAATAAAGTCGTCAATACAGGGAAACCTCGGCTTTGTTGGCAACAATAACTATGTTGTTTGCGAGACCTTTACCATTTATTTGGTGAGGTCTTTTTTGCATACTATAAAACCAGCGGATAAAGGGTATTGGACCATACATATATTAAAGTAAAGGAATAAAAAATCAGTTAGAGGGGAAGTACATTGAATAATTATGACAGGTATGCTAATAGTGTGGAATTTAAGAAGCATTCGCGATGGAGCATTAAAGTGGAAAGCTGCCACGAAGACCTTGAACATATAGGAACAGGAAGAAGTGCTTGTGTATTTAAGATTAAGAATACAAACCAAGTGATTAAGGTCTTTCCTCGGCATTTTAAACATATCGCACGTGAAGAAGCGGATATTTATAAGAAATTGACTCACATCCGGTATTTTCCGCAAATCCATGCGAACGGAGCCAATTATATTGTCATGGACTTTATTGAAGGATACACACTTTTTGAATGTTTGAATAAAGGCATTCTAATTAAGGAAGAGCAAGTGCGTAAGATTGATGAAGTGTTGCACTTGGCAAGAAAAACGGGCCTTAATCCATCCGATATCCACTTGCGCAACATCTTCGTTACCACGGATGATAAAATTAAATTGATTGATGTTGCCAGATTTAAGCAAAAGAAGGACTGCACAATGTGGAATGATCTTAAAATGGCGTATTTCCGTTTTTATTTAAAACCGTATTTCCCGAGGAGAATACCGAAATTGATATTGAATGTTATCGCACTTTTATATAAGAAGGAACTTATCCATGTACGATCAGATAAGAATAGAGTATGTGAATAATAGCAAATAAGATTCTGCCGGAATAGAAGGAGACAAGAAGATAGATTGAAAAGTGAGTTTGAAAGGAAAATATTTATAGCTATCGCGTTATTTGTAACCATTAAATTGTATGTGATTGGCACAGTCACTTTAGAATTTTGAAACCAACCGCGCAATATCACGATTTATAGCAATTTAAGCCCTGTGCAGCAGCCTTGAAGCCATACAGCGGTTATAAATGGTTGATAACTAAGAGCAATGGCTGATAATCGCAATAAGAATAAAGGGAAGGAGGCTTTAATGGAAGGCTCCTTCTTTATATATGCGCAAGGTTTGTGGGAAAAATTTCTTCACTAAGAAGGGATTTCAAAAATCTTGTCGAAATAGTATACCATAAACATACTAAACGGTTAGTTAGTAGGGGGATTTTATGTGAGGAGGATGCAAATGGTTGAGAAAATAGTCGATACAAGGCCTGTAAGAAAAGGGGAAGAGTTGCATATATCTGCATTAGAGACGTATTTGCATGAACAGATAGATTATTTACCGAATGAAGAATTAGTTGTTGAACAATTCAGCGCAGGTCATTCCAATTTGACGTATTGCCTGCAAATCGGAAGTTGGGAAGCGGTTTTACGGCGTCCTCCGCTTGGTCCTGTAGCGCCTAAAGCTCATGATATGCAGAGGGAATTCGAAATACTCAGTAAAATAAGCCCTGTTTACCCTCTAGCACCAAAACCATATTTATATAGTGGGGACGAGTCTATCGTCGGCAGTCCATTTTTTATTATGGAGCGGAAGAAAGGGATTGTATTGGACACGGAATTTCCTGCACATATTGAGCCTGCTCCTGAGCGCTGTTTATTTATTTCTGAAACGATGGTCGATCAATTGGTGAAGCTTCACAGCATTGATTATGAACAAACTGAGCTATTGGAAATGAGCAGGCCCGATGGATTTCTGGAAAGGCAGGTCCATGGATGGATCTCCCGATATGAACGCGCGAAGACCAATGAAATTGAAGGTGTGGAGGAGCTGCAAAAATGGCTTGCCGCAAATATCCCATTTTCACCATCGCCGACTATTATCCATTATGATTATAAATTAAATAATGCCATGTTCTCTGAGGAGGTGGGAGAAATGATTGGCTTGTTCGATTGGGAAATGTCCACTTTGGGAGATCCGCTGACAGATGTAGCGGCAGCGATGAGTTATTGGACGCAGGCGGACGACCCGGATGTCATGAAATATGGCTTGGGCAAACCGCCTGTCACAGTGTTGGAGGGATTCCTCACAAGGGATGAAATGATTGCGTTATATGCGAAGAAAAGCGGCCGGGATATGACTAAGATGCCGTACTATTTAGCTTTTGCTTATTTTAAGCTGGCGGTGATCGGACAGCAAATTTATTATCGCTATAAGAAAGGGCAGACAGCGGACAGCAGGTTCGCGAAATTGAATGTTATGGTCGGCGCTATGATCCAGCAGGCCATCTCTATGGCGAAATTATAGATAAAAGGAGCACGATATGGCCAAAGTTCATCTTCTTATGAAGAAAGAAGAAATAGATGAAGAGAAAATGAAGGACAAAGTAGCGGTGGTTTTCGATGTATTACTTGCGACTTCGACAATTGCGGCCGGTCTGCATTTTGGGGCGAAGGAAGTGATCCCTGTCTTAAATGGAGCACGGGCCCTGCAAGAAGCACAAGCAAGAAACAAGGGTGAATATATCTTGGTCGGTGAGCATGAGGGTATTACAATCGAGGGCTTTCATGATCCGCTTCCGTTGTATCTGCAAAATAATATTCAAGGCAAATCAATGTTTCTGTCCACAACGAATGGAACGGTAGCCATTACACGTTGTGTACGTGCGAATAAAGTCTATATGGCCTCTTTATTGAATGGTAAAGCTGTTGCGGAAATGATCAAACAAAACCATCCAGAGGAAACGATCATTATTGTTTGTTCAGGTTCATCCGGTGCATTTTGTATGGAAGACTTCTATGGAGCAGGCTATTTTTTAGATGAGTTGTTGACAGAAGAGTATGATTGGGACTTATCGGATGCAAGCCTTTCCGCATTGTTATTCTATCGCAATGCTATGGATCAAGGAAAGGGAATTCTGGGGGCTTCAAGAGTCGGCAAGCAACTTCAACGCATATCGGAAGCAAACCTGGAATTTGTGGCGAACCGCGGGATTATAAGGATTGTTCCGTATTTAACACGGGAGGGAAGCATTATTGCTTGGCAATCGAGTAAACATACTATCTAGTCGGTATGCAGTGAACATCTATACAGAAAGAAGTGTGAAGGATGAATTTCTCTTATTCAGATAAAGTAAAAGGGCTTGAGCAAAAGCTGAATGCATTTATGGAAGACTGCGTGTTCCCTAATGAACGCTTATATGAAGAACAATTGGATCCGAATAATCGCTTCATGAACGTACCGCCGATCATGGAAGAGCTTAAGCAAAAAGCGAAAGAACAAGGCTTATGGAATCTGTTCTTGCCTGAAAGCGAATATGGAGCCGGATTGACGAACACAGAATACGCCCCGCTCTGCGAGATTATGGGCCAATCTATAATCGCACCTGAAATATTCAATTGCAATGCACCTGATACAGGCAATATGGAAGTACTTGTACGCTATGGCACAGAAGAGCAAAAAGAAAAATGGCTAGCTCCTCTATTGAGTGGAGAGATTCGTTCTTGTTTCTCTATGACGGAAAAGGATGTAGCTTCATCGGATGCGACGAATATCCGCACGAGCATTGTACGCGACGGGGATGAATATGTCATCAATGGAACGAAATGGTGGTCTTCAGGCGCTGGCGATCCGCGCTGTAAAATAGCAATCGTCATGGGTAAAAATAATCCCGATGCCAATCGGTATGAACAGCAGTCTATGATTCTCGTACCGATGGATACAAAAGGCGTAACAGTGAAACGGATGCTTCCTGTCTTCGGCTATGACCATGCGCCGCATGGCCACGCTGAAATTGAGTATAAGGATGTGCGGGTGCCTGCAAGCAATATATTATGGGGCGAAGGCAAAGGTTTCGCTATTGCTCAAGGAAGGCTGGGGCCAGGGCGAATTCATCATTGCATGCGGTCCATCGGCGCTGCTGAGAGAGCATTGAAGGATTTATGCAGGCGTGTTCAAGAACGGACAGCATTCGGCAAGAAGCTCGCGCAGCAGGGCGTGATACAAAACTGGATTGCAGAAGCAAGAATGGATATCGAGCAGGCACGGCTTTTGACATTAAAAGCGGCTTATATGATGGATACAGTCGGCAACAAAGAGGCGAAAGCAGAAATTGCAATGATTAAAGTAGTGGCGCCGAATGTCGCATTAAAGGTTCTCGATTGTGCGATTCAAGCATTTGGAGCAGCGGGGGTCAGCGAGGATTTCACATTGGCATCAAGCTGGACGAATATACGGACATTGCGTTTGGCCGATGGACCTGACGAAGTGCATAAAAGAGCGGTCGCCAAATATGAATTGCAGAAGTATCAATAAAAATGATAGGAGAGTAAAATATGCATATAAAAGAATTATTCGATTTAACAGGGAAAGTCGCGATTATAACTGGAGGAGGCAGAGGACTCGGAAAACAAATTGCAGAAGGATTTGCGGAAGCGGGTGCACATGTGGTGCTATGTTCCCGCAATAAAGCTGCATGTGAAGAAACGGCAAAAATGATACGAAGCACAGGTGTGAAAACGTTGGCTCTGCAATGCGATGTCACGGATGAACAAGAGGTGAAAAGGCTGGTAGAGCAAACGCTGGAGAAGTTCGGCCATATTGATATATTAGTTAATAATAGCGGCGCTTCATGGGGCGCTCCCGCAGAAGAAATGCCTCTAGCGGCTTGGCAAAAGGTCATAAATGTCAATGCGACAGGGACGTTTCTCATGTCGCAGGCAGCCGGGAAAGCGATGCTGCATCAAGGCTATGGGAAAATCATCAATATTGCTTCCATCGCAGGGCTGAAAGGAACAGATGATAAGGTGCTGAATGCGATTGGCTACAGTGCGAGCAAGGGTGCCATCATATCATTTACGAAAGATTTGGCGGTGAAGTGGGGTCCGAAAGGCATACATGTTAATGCGATTGCTCCCGGATTCTTTCCGACGAAAATGTCGAAGGATGTTTTAGCTCATGGAGGCGATCAAATATTGGAAAACACGCCATTAAAACGATTCGGCAGCGAGTCGGATTTAAAAGGGGCGGCAGTATTCTTGGCATCCAAAGCCTCTGATTATGTAACAGGAACGGTTCTGGCTGTAGACGGAGGAAGTAACGCCATGTAAATAGCGGCCATAGATATGCTATAATGATTGCAGCATCAATTGATGGAGAGGAAATAGCATATGAGAGAGAAAATTTTGGAAACGAGTATTGCCTTGTTTGATCAAAAAGGATATAAGGAAACGTCAATTCAAGATATTGTCGATGAAATCGGTGTTACGAAGGGGACATTCTATTACTATTTTACGAGCAAGCCTGAAATATTGAATGATATTTGTTTATCATTCATTGAAAGTCAGTTGGAGAAACAAGAGGAAATCCTTTCTAATGATTCATTATCTTGCGAAGAACAGTTATATGAGCTAGTCCGGATGGTCATTTATGATATTAAATCAAAAAAAACGAGCGCCCGTATTTTCTTCCGGGATATGCGGCATATTGAAGAACAGCAATTCATTGCGATTAAAGAGAAGCGCACGTTATTCAGGAAGAATTATCAGCGGTTGATTGAAATGGGCATCAGCCAAGGTGTTTTCAAATCATCCATGAACGCCAATATATTGACTTTCGGCATTCTTGGTGTCGCTAACTGGGCTTATTATTGGTTCCAACCGGACGGGGAAGTCACAGAAGAGCAGTTGGTGGAAATTTATATGGATCTTATTTTGAATGGTATTTTAGAGTAAAAATAGAGTTGTTATTGACTGAATATTTTAACTTATGAAGAAGAATAGAAGCCACCAAGAGGAGCAAGCCGATTAGTAATTTAGCAGGCTTGCTTTTATTATGGTTCGATAGATAAGAAACTAGGTTTATTCATTTTAAAGCAATTGAATTTCAGTGGTGAATATTGCATTCAGGACGCCCTCTTAATCAATTAAGTTATCAAGGTATCTGAAAGTTTTTGTAGGATACCCATTTTACATAAAGGACAGACACTTGTATGGATAATAGACACATCGTTGCTGTAGAAGGGCGTACAATGTCGGAAAAGGTGGGTTTGTTGTTTGGCATAGAAACTGCATGCTTTCTTAGATAGTAAAGTGAAAAGGGGGAGAGCTGCTTGCTAGATCATTTAAAGATTCTAGATTTTACGACATTGTTGCCGGGACCTTATGCGACGATGATGTTCGCTGACTTCGGCGCGGAAGTGATCCATGTTGAATCGCCGGATCGACACGATTTAACAAGAAGCATGTTCACAGATGACGGAGAAGACTCACCTGTCCATTTGTATTTGAATCGTTCCAAACAATCGTTGGCATTAGATTTAAAGCAGCCGGAATCGGTTGAAGCGATCAAACGATTAGTAATGAGCCATGACATCATCGTGGAACAATTCCGGCCCGGTGTCATGGAACGGTTTGGACTAGGTTATGAGCAATTGAGGGAAATCAATCCTGCTATTATTTATTGTTCCATCACCGGCTATGGACAAACAGGTTCTTACCGGCAGAAGCCCGGCCATGATAACAATTTTTTGGCGCTTTCAGGAATTGCAAGCTATACGGGTACAAAGCCAAAAGGAGCAACGTTGGCTGGTGTTCAAATCGCTGATATAGCAGGGGGTTCTTTGCATAGTGTGATTGCCATTCTGATGGCGGTTGTCCACAGGAACCGCACGGGAGAGGGGCAATGGATTGATATCAGCATGACAGATTGCAGCTTGGCTTTGAATGCTTTTGCGGCTCCGGCTTATTTAGAGAAAGACATCGAGCTTAATTATGAAGGTTTTCTATTAAATGGGGGATCTTTCTATGATTATTATGAAACGAAGGACGGGCGCCACTTCTCTGTAGGCAGTTTAGAACCGCCATTTAAAAAAGCGTTATGCGCAGCGATCGGGCAGCCCGAACTCTACGGGCTTAGTATGAAGGATGATCAAGAATCCATCGATCATTTTAAAAAGAGGCTGCAAAAAGCTTTCGCCACAAGAACATTCACAGAGTGGCAAGAAATTTTTGCGGCAGTGGATGCATGTGTGGAGCCTGTTCTAACGATCGGGGAAGCCTGCCGGCATCCGTTGTTCGCCGAACGCAATATGATAGTAGATGTGCCTGCAAAAAAGGGAGGTTTCAAGAAACAATTGGCGTCGCCTATTAAATCTTCCGTGTTTTCACCTGTGTACCATTTCACTGGAGCCAAGCTAGGTCAACATACAGAAACCATTCTTGAAAAGTTGGCGAAGCAATCTGAAAAAAATGTAAATCATTCTACATATAAATAATTGAAGAGAGGGGAAACCATATTGAGGCTTATAAATACAGTCGCACTGGTTACAGGGGGAGCTTCGGGTCTAGGGGAGGCCACTGTCCGAAATATTGTAAAACATGGCGGTAAGGCTGCCATTCTTGATGTTTCTGAAACTAAGGGAAACAGATTGGTAGAAGAACTTGGCCGCAATCAGGCTTTATTCATCAAAACAGACGTGACCAGCGAAGAAAGCGCACAGGAAGCCATCGCAAAAACAATTGGAGCATTTGGAGCAATCAATGCACTTGTCAATTGTGCGGGCATTGGCGATGCGAAGCGCACAGTTTCCAAAAAAGGGGCGCATGATTTAGCGTCTTTCACGAAAGTGCTGACAGTGAACTTAATTGGAACGTTCAATATGATTCGGTTGGCCGCAGAACATATGATAACGAATGAACCGAATGAAGAGGGGGAAAGGGGAATCATTATTAATACCGCTTCTGTGGCGGCATTCGATGGACAAATAGGACAAGCGGCTTACAGCGCTTCGAAAGGCGGAGTGGTCGGTATGACGCTTCCTATCGCAAGAGATTTAGCCCAGTTCGGCATTCGTGTAATGACGATTGCGCCCGGCATGTTCAATACACCGATGTTTGCCTCGCTGCCTGAAGAGGCGAGAACCGCTTTAGGAGCGGCTGTACCGTTTCCTTCACGCTTAGGCGATCCGAAAGAATATGGCTTCTTAGTGCAGGCCATAATCGAGAATCCCATGCTGAATGGTGAAACAATCCGGTTGGATGGCGCAATCCGCATGCAGCCGAAATAAGAGAAGAGAAGCCGCACTATGGATAAGGGCAGTGCGGCTTCTAGATATTAGTTGATCGATGTCTGCGTTTGTTTGTATTCATCCATTTGTTCTTTAATGTCTTTCATTTTATGATCGAGGAAATGAACCATTTCAGCAGCGGCTTTTAATTCGGAAGTTAATTCATCGGGAACATCTTGTTGGAACTTATAGTAGATTTTATGTTCAAGACTGGCCCAGAAATCCATAGCGATTGTCCGGATCTGGATTTCGACATATACTTTTTCGGTACGGTCCGTTAAAAAAACGGGAACTTTCACGATTAAATGAAGGCTCTCGTATCCATTATCTTTCGGGTTGGCGATGTAATCCTTTACATCGACGACTTCGATATCATCCTGGTTTTTGATTAAATCATGGATTTTATAGATGTCTGTAATAAAGGAGCAGGTAACGCGGATGCCCGCTATATCTCTGATATGTCTTTCGATGTTTTCCATAGTGAGTTCTATGCCTTTGCGATCAAGCTTTTTTTTAATACTTTGCGGATTTTTAAGGCGCGATTTAATATGTTCGATAGGATTATGATCATGAAGAATTTGGAATTCTTCATTTAATATTTTTAGCTTTGTATTTATTTCATCTAGTGCAAACTTATACTTCATCATAAAAGATGACCATTTTTTCATATCAAGCGTGTTGAGTTCCATATGTTTTCAAGTCTCCTGCATTATGCGATTTTAAATAATGACTACCCGGTCATTTGATTTTATTGTAGATGCAAGAGGAGTTGCATTACAATAGAAATTTTTGAGAACCGCATTCAGGATGGGGCATAAAACAAATCTTTCAAATCCGTCAGACTATATTATATAATGGTTCCAATAATTATTTGAATTTTATGATATATATAAACATCAGGATACATAATAAGGAGGCAGGCTTTAAATGAAAGTTTGTATTGCACAATTGTCATCAGGCTTGGATAAGCAGGAGAATCTAGAGAAAGCGAAGAAATACATTGCGGCAGCCAGAGAGAAAGGCGCGGATATAGTAGTATTGCCTGAAATGTATATGGCGCTGATCATACCCGGCTCCAAAGTGCTGCCAGTCGATGTAGCCGAACCATTGGACGGGCCATTCGTAACAGAGTTAAGGGAAGCGGCGCGGGAAAACGGAATATATGTTGTTTGCGGTATATTTGAAACGAAAGAGAACTCGGAATTACGCGCGTATAATACAACGGTTTTTATTGACCGTACAGGGGCCTTGCTTCAAACATACCGCAAAACACATCTTTATGATGCGTTTAACTATATAGAATCCGATACGATTGCGGCGGGCGACAATCCGTATAAGGTAGTCGATACGGAATTCGGCAAGATTGGATTAATGGTATGCTATGAATTACGTTTTCCTGAGATTTCCAGACAACTGGCGCTTCAAGGCGCGGATATGTTCATTGTCCCGGCCGGCTGGGTTAGAGGCCCGATGAAAGAAGAGCATTGGCAAGTGTTGTTGAAAGCAAGAGCGATTGAGAATACTGTTTTCATTGCCGCGTCGAATCAAGTGGGCAACATTTATACAGGGCGCAGCATGATTGTCGACCCTATGGGAGTTGTATTGGCGGATGCAGGTGAAGAAGAGTCGTTGATCATGGCGGAAATCGATCATGAAAGAACAGCAAGAGTGAGACGGAAGCTTCCAAGTGTAAAAGACCGCAAGCCGGCATTTTATGTGAAGAAGTAGAAAAAGAAGCCCTAGAATGAAAAATGCAGGGGGATTGTAGTGGGAGATGTAGGTTAAGCCTACTTATTGCTTCGCTAATCATATTGCTAAAAAAGTTCAAGAGGCTGTCCTAAACGCAACTGAAAAGTTTCTTTTGGGACAGCCTCTTTTTTAATAGTTATTTACAATTTTGTACTTCAAAACCGAACCCGTTACTTTTATTTGTATGTGCTTTTTCGTTAGTTTGAAGAAATTATTATGGTTGAAATGCGGCATAACGGCATATCGTTTTGCAGGCAAACTTACTAATTGAAAAAAATGTTAGTTTGCTTTAATATGATATATGTTGTCTGTTTGAAAATTCTATAAATAGAGAATTTAATTATAAATAAAGGACGATGAGGAATGAAGCAAGAACAATTGGGAAAACTGTGTGAAATTGTCAATGCGCTGGGCGGCAATGTGAATTTTACTGCTGATAAAAAGCTCAGCTTTAACAGTGATACATTAACTATAAATGCCCCGTTTAAGTGGGAGATGGAAGATCTTTATGGATTAGCGCACGAAATAGGGCATTTAAAAGATCATTTAGAAACCGCACTTGATTATGATTTGTGGAGACACAATTCTGCATATAGATTAAATATAGAGATGAAAGCATGGACGCATTCATATGAAATCCTTAATATGGCTGGAGTCGATACATCATATTGGAGCAATCATGTGAATCAAAAACTGTCTTCTTATTTGAATTTTCCTTATCAATCATTAGATGCTTTAGAAGAAGCTGCAGCGGCGGTATAAGGCTAAGGCGTTCTGGTTTAAAGTAGTTTATAAGATACAGATGTAATAGCTCATGCAAGGCTGTCATTAGGCGGTCTTGTTTTTTATTAGTAAGTAGCGTAGATATTCATAAACGATCTTTTGAATCATGTAAAAAGAATGGATCAAGCAACAAATATTTGCTTGATCCATTCTTTCTTTAGCAGGCATTTATGAAATGATATTAATGTGTGCTTCTTATATTCTTAGGATGTAATACAGGGGCTTGATGAAAAGATCGTTTCATTTGCAGCAATAAGAAACCTCCAATCATAATAAAGCCTCCGATCATCATAACCACGCCGTTCCAGCCGCCTAGATGCAAGAACAGACCTCCTGTCCAGCCAATCACGCTTGAGCCGGCATAATAGAAGAATAGGTAAAGCGAGGAAGCATATGACCGGGAATGATGGGGAGAAATGGAACTGACCCATCCGCTTGCGACGGTATGCCCTGCAAAAAAACCAAAGGCGAAAATCGTAACGCCTATAATCATGAAGAAAAGGTTTCCTGCCAATGTCAGCAATGCTCCTACTGTAATCAGAATAAGACCGCTCGCTATCAATGTTATTCGTGAATAACGTTCTGTTAGTTTCCCGGCAATGAAAGAACTCCATGAGCCCACTAATTGCAAAATAAACAGAAAACTAATCGCTGTATGGCTCCAATTATAAGGAGCTTCCGATAAAGGAAAACCGATATAATTGAATAAAGCTACATAGATCCCTAGAAATAGAAAGCCAATTCCATATATATATAATAGTTTACGATTGCGCAAGCTTATGGATATACCTTTTGACCAATGCGAAAATGAGACTTCTACTTTTTTGAAATTTTTGGATTCAGGCAAGTATATCCAAAATAAGATGCTGCATATCAAACTGAAGAGACTTAAGGATAAGATGGCTATATCCCAAGAGAATAAATCGGTCAGCGTACCGGTGATCAATCGCCCCGCAAACCCGCCAACCGCCGAACCGGCAATATATACACCCATTGCTCTTCCGATGTTCATCGGAGCGATCTCTTCACTTAAATATGTCATTGCAATAGCGGGAAAGCCGGCTAAGGTGATTCCTTCCAGCACTCTTAGAACGATCAGCACTTCAAACGAGGGGCTGAATGCCGACAGGATGCTTAATAAGGAAGTCGATACTAACGATAGCACCATCATTTTCTTTCGGCCCCACGCATTCGAAAATACCGAAACAATAAGCATGACGCACGCCATCATAATTGTGGCGAACGAAATGGAGAAACTTGAGGTGGAAGGCGATATGTGAAATTCCTCAGAAAATATGCTGATTAAAGGCTGCGGACTGTATAAGATTGCGAAGGTTACCAAGCTGCCCAACAACATGCTGAAGAGGATTTGCTTATATGCTTTACTCCCAACTTCCGTATAGCTCAAGAAGAAACAACTCCTTTGAATATTCAATTACTTATATCTTATAAAGTGTACTCCTTATAGCGGCATAACGTCCAATGTATTATTATTATATAAACGATACCTTTTTGTTATGGATTGAAAGGGGATGGGGCTCATGGAATGGCAGCAACTAGAATATTTTCGCGTGGTAGCTAAAATACAACATTTTACAAAAGCGGCTGAAATCTTATCAATTTCTCAACCGGCATTGACCCGTTCGATCACAAAGATGGAACAGGAACTGGGAATTGCGTTGTTTGATCGTGTAGGAAGAACAGTAAGATTGAATAAATACGGTGAGCTGTTTTTGAAGCATGTAGAAAAAGCCTTATCGGAAATTACAGCAGGAATCGAAGAAATCCAGCAATTGCGGAATCCGTATACGGGGACTGTATCTTTTTCTTTCTTATTGACATTAATGCATATTGTACCTGATATTATCAGCCACTTTACGAAGCGGTATCCGGAGATGAATTTGGAGCTTCATCAAAGTTCAAGCGCCTTAAGCATTCAACAATTGTTCGACGGAGAGGTCGACTATTGCTTGATCGGTCCGGTGGATCATGATTCAAATATCATCTGGCGGCTGTTATTTGAAGAAGAATTGTTTGTATATGTGCCTGCCGACCATCCGCTTGCCGCAAGAACACTCATTTCTTTAGCTGAATTAAGAGAAGAGCATTTTATCAGCTTCAAAAAAGGAATCGGTATGAGAGAAACAACGGAAAACTATTGTAAACAAGTTGGCTTCATTCCTAAAATCAAGTTTGAAGGTGAAGACGTATCGACAGTAATGAGTCTCGTCTCTTCCGGATTAGGTGTGACCCTCGTTCCGGAATTCAACGGCATCGCTTCAGATAAAATAAAAAAAATTGCCGTTTCTCACCCATCTTGTTGCCGTGCAATCGGCATAGCATGGCTTAAGGGAAAGGCCTTATCTCCGACAGCGGAATTATTCAAGGATGAAGTCATCGCAATGTTTTGCGAGTAACTTCTAGGCATGAGGTTATATGAGAAAGAAGAGAAGGCTTCAGTGGCTGTTAATTAATATGTAGGCCCCGGCATTTAATTGAAATGAAAACATGCATATCGGATTAGAGACATTTTTTTGTTTGTTATTAGATAGAATCCGTCATCCGAGTGGAAAGAGCCGGCAGTATGTTATGATATGCACATGTGCCAGGATGATGGCAAAATAAAAAGACAGGGAGTCGCTGTTAGTATATGAAATTAGTATCATGGAATGTAAATGGCATCCGGGCGTGTGTGAAAAAAGGGTTTCTCGATTATTTCGCAAACGTCGATGCCGATCTGTTTTGTATTCAAGAATCCAAATTGCAGGAAGGGCAAATTCAATTAGAGCTGGAAGGCTATGATCAATATTGGAATTATGCCGTCAAGAAAGGTTATTCCGGTACGGCGATTTTTTCTAAAATCAAGCCGCTTTCCGTTTCTTACGGACTTGGGGAGAAAGAAGAAGAGCCTGAAGGACGGATTATTACATTGGAATTTGATGAATTCTATCTGGTGACAATGTATACACCTAATTCGAAACGGGATTTATCGAGATTGGATTATCGTTTGGAATGGGAGGAAGAAGTGAAAGCTTATTTAATTGATTTGGATGCGGTCAAGCCGGTCATTTTTTGCGGTGATTTAAATGTCGCACATCAGGACATCGATTTAAAGAATGCTAAAGCGAATCGGGGCAATTCAGGCTTTACGGATGAAGAACGCAACAAGATGACGCTCTTATTGGATTCAGGCTTCGTCGATAGCTTCAGATATTTATATCCCGAACAAGAAGGAGCTTATACATGGTGGTCTTATATGAATAAAGTCCGTGAACGCAACATCGGTTGGAGAATCGATTACTTCCTCATTTCGGAACGTTTGACAAGCAGGCTGCTAGAAGCCTCCATCCATGCGGATATAATGGGAAGCGACCATTGCCCGGTCTATTTGGAGATGGACTTGTAACAAGCCATCATTAGAGATATGATAGCTTGTAGACAAAAAGACAATGACATGGAGGCATAAAATATGCTCAAGAAACAAATGGAACGATATATAGAGAATGTACTGAAAATGAACGGGGCGCAAGTCGCATTATTTGAAGAGGAGAAGCGGTATGTGGAGAACCATCCCTCCATGCTTGGCGAGCATGTGGAAATCATAGAGAAAAACGGAACGTTACGATTTGCGGATGCATATATAGAACGATGCGATAAAGAGAGTGAAGAAATGCTTGCTGAGGAAAAACCTCAATTCTTGCAAAATAAACTATCTTATTTAAAGCAGCATAAAAACGAATTCATTTATGTTGAAAGTGATTATTTCGACATAATTGGCGTTGATGCGGTGTCGCTTGAAGTGGATGATGTATTCGGTACATATAATGTGATGGTGGGCTTGAAATTGCAAAAAAAGCATGAAGCGGCGATTAAATCATACTTATCCGGTCATCTTGAGGGCGAGGGTCCGATGTTTGGGCTAATGTTCAGTCAAGGTGATGGGCTTTGGGACTTGAACTTTACTCTTAATGGTGTGGCAGGTTTTACAGAAGACGCAACAATCGAAGGAGCGTACCGCCTTATTTATTCGTTTATATTCCAGCTGCAAGAAGCGGTGGAAGCGGCATTATAGATAGTTTCTTCAGTATATGGGTATGGAAA
>JBJEFM010000162.1:0-1829 GCA_051874035.1 Bacillus sp. (in: firmicutes) | reverse complement strand
ACGCCGGGTTCAAGAGATTCGGCGACTTCCTGTTCAACCACCTCTTTGTCCCTCACAGGCACGAGATCACGGAGCAATTCATTTCTGACTTTCAATAGATGAATGATATAGCACCCGAAGCCGATTACCACGCAAATCAGCGATACAACGAAGTTAGCGGTCGCTTTCCCCGCATTGATAATGTAATTGTACGCGTCTCCTCCCACATACGCATTCACCGTAGTGGCTGCTTCATACATGGCCGTCTCTTCCTCCACATAATTCGGATTCTGGTACGCATACATCTTGAAAAAGCCGATACCGGCAAAAATGGCGGCTACAACAAAAGCGACAATCGCAACCTTTTTCAAGCTCATGACAACCCCTCCTTAAAGGTATGGAAATATGACTTTATGTACTTGTTACCTCTGATTGGAGAGAGTAAACATGGATAAACCCAGCAAGGCTTTTTGAAGCTGTTTCCGTTTCTTCAGTAGTTATTCTCTTTTTTTGAAAACCCCGTGAAAACATAACAGGTAATAAACGCAACTGCCGCAACGATCAAAGCGAAAAGTATGCCAACGCCTTTCATAAAAACATCTTCGCCTGGATAAGAAGGTTGTAGCGTCACAAACATATAAAGGAATGCGATGGACAAGAACAAATAAAAACTGCTTCCGGCCGCCGCCATTTTCAAGCGATTCCGTTTCGTCCCTTGCCAGGATTTATTCACGATCACCCATAAAAAAATACTTCCGATTACCGCCAACAGCATGATAACCACCTGAACATACGGAATGCTGATATATGTTAAGCCATATAGCACAAAAAAGGTCGAAAAAAATAAAACGGCATTCATAATAAACAAGAATGTTCCGGACCGCCAATGGTTTTGGAACCACCCGGAATGTCTCAGCTTGCGCACCAAGCTGCTATCTTCGCTGCAAATGCCTATTATCGGCCTTCTGAAGAATATGACAAGCGCCATTCCTAGAAGACCCATTAATATAATCAATGACATATCATCGCCCCTAACTTGCCCGGCCGTGCCATTCCGGCTCCGGCCGATGCGGTTTAAAAAATCGTTTCAATCCATAAAACGCCTTTATTCGGAAGGGTCTATATCGTCTCTGTATTCCAGAATGTCCCCGGGTTGGCATTCCAACGCTTTGCAAATCGCCTCCAGAGTGGAAAACCTGATCGCTTTTGCCTTTCCGTTCTTCAATATGGAAAGGTTGGCCATTGTTATGCCAACCCTCTCCGATAGTTCTGTTACACTCATCTTCCTTTTAGCCAACATCACATCAATATTGATTATAATTGCCATTTCTATTCACCTCACACCGTTAAATCATTTTCAGATTTGATATCAATCGCTTCTTTTAACAGTTTTTGAAGGACAGCCGCAAAGACTGCAATCACCATCGAGGCAAAGATAGGGACCATTCCGATTATGATGAGGCCCGGGGCATCGTCTTTCTCTGCCGCGAGATAAATGAATGGCATCATTGCCACATACAAGGCGCTGATTGTGATTGCGCAGTATTTGATGTTCTTTAAAGCCTTTACGGAAATGGCAGAGAACGCTTTGTTCTTGTCAATGCAGCTTAGAAGTCCGAACGCCTGATGCAGCGCGACGAAAAACGGAACCACTGACACATACATCATGATTGCAATGGGATATAGCACAGGAGCATAATCCGGATTCGCCGGATTATCGGCTAACCAAGGCACGCCAGCTATACCTAAAGCAAGAACCGGAGCGCCGAGAAGAAAAACGGCCACTTTTAAAAAAATCGTCGAACCTCGTTTCATGAAAAACACCTCACCTATTGATTATCCATTAAATG
>JBJEFM010000161.1:0-40011 GCA_051874035.1 Bacillus sp. (in: firmicutes) | reverse complement strand
ATGCATCGGATGAAGAAGTGAATGAGGATCCTACAACAGAAGATGAGACTAAGGAAGACAATTCAACAAATGTGCAACAACAAAACTAAATCGGTCATCTTCGGATAAGTGAATGGTGGAGGGGGTTGTTCCTGAATAGGGACAGCTTCTTTTTTTGTGTTAAGTTACCTGAATAATCTAATACTTTATTGATTTATATGGTAAAAAAAGTAATAATTGGAGTGCGATAAGTATTTCATAAGCTATTCATACAGTTTATCCCGTTTAACAGGTACTAAGACTCCCGCTTCAATACAGCAGTGAAAGCGCAGATGTGTAAGTGGGAGACCCGAGTACCTGTAACAACTAAGGTTGGTTCATCTAATGATAGGTGGGGGATGAAGGAAAACCCCCACCTATCAAAGATTCACTTTATAGGACGTTTCAATGGAAGAAATGGCGACGCAACTACAGAAATGAGAGGTTGATTGGAAATGGAAGAGCAGAAGCGGGATATGTTGACGGCCGTTCGTTTTCATCCTTTTTTTCAAGGAGCAGATCCGGTGGATATTTCGCCGCTCTTGGAGATGTGCGAAGAGAGAGAGTATAAAGCTGGCGATGGCATCTTATATGCCAGCCAGCAAAGGAGAGGTCTCTTCTTGGTCATCGAAGGAATTGCGGAAGTATATGTGAAGGATGAGAAATATAATCGGGTGGAAGTATTGGAGATTATTAGAAAAGGGGAAATGATAGGGTTCTCCAGTTTAGCCGATTTCCTGGGAGCCGCCGAACAGGAAGAGGCAAAAGCGGAGGAGTTGGTGGAAGTCCGGGCTGTGGAAACTGTTTATGCCCTCTATATCCCCTTTGAAGCAGTGATGAAACGTTGGACAGATCCGGTTGTCCATGATTATTTCCTGACACAAGTGGCCATACGGCTGCGGGATGTTTACCGTTCATTAGCCGAACAGGTAAAGCTTTCGCGCGGATTCGGCGAAAGCGAGGCATTGGTGCTGCGCGTCCAGGATATGATGTCGCACTCCATTATTTCGTGCACGCCCGAGACAGAAGCGGGCGAGGCCGCGGCTATTATGAGCCGCAATCGGATTAGTTCGGTAGTGGTCATGGAACAGCGAGAATTGAAAGGAATCGTAACAGAAAGGGATATAGTCGAACGGATCGTTGCGGCAGGGAGACCTTACCATAGTCCTGTCAGCGCGATCATGACGGCAAGCCCGCTTATGATTTCGCGTTTCTCTTATTATTATGAAGCATTGTCGATGATGGTGCTGCATGGAGTAAAGCGGCTTCCTGTTGAAGACCAAGGCAGGATATGCGGCATGCTGACATTGTCTGATCTCTTGCGGAGGAAGAATGAAAGCATGATGAAGACCATCCATCGTATTGAAGAAGCCGATAGCGGATCGCTCCCCCAAGTGAAGGATGCGATTTATGACGTATTTGAAATATTGCTGAAAGAACAAGTTCCGATGATGAATGTGTTGGCTATTGCAACGAAACTATTCGATCGATTGATTAAACGTGCGGTTGACATGGCCATCCACGATGTGGAAGCCAATCATGGACACAAGGCGCCCGTCGCTTTCAACTTATATATGATGGGAAGTGCGGGGCGTGGAGAACAGTTCATTCTCACTGACCAGGATCATTTTCTAGTGTTTGAGAATAGCGATGATCCAAAGGTGCATTCTTATTTTCGATTGCTCGGGGAGAAGATCGTCCATTATCTTGAATTGGCGGGTTATGCAAGATGCAAGGGCCTTATGATGTCAAGTGAAGCGGTATGGCGGGGTACGCTTGTGGATTGGCGCCTTCGTCTGAGGGAGTGGAGCGTCCGCTCGACAAATGAACAGCTATTGCTTGCCATCAACTTCTTTTCCTATCGTTTGGTATATGGCAATCAAGAATTGCATGCCGCTTTTGAAGAAGTCATTGATGAAACCTTGCAGCGCCATCACTTATTTTTATTCCGCTTAGCACAAATGGAACAAGAGAGGCCGATTGCCTTGCTCGGCCGGCCCATCCGCTCATTATTCAGGCTTGAGAAGAAAAGCATTGATGTGAAGAAGGAGATTCTATTCCCTTATCACCATGGGCTGCAAATCCTATCTATGGTACATGGCGTTTTATCGGGCACCCCATTTGAAAGGGTCGAGGCGCTCAAACAGAAGGGCGTCATTTCCAAGAGCTTTGCCCATGATATCCGGGAAGCCGCCAACCAAGTGCTTGCATTGTATGTAAGGCTCCGCTATCAGCAAGCGAAGCAAGGCATGGAATCTTCGTCCGTCCTCTATTTCAATTCACTTACAACAAGGGAGAAGGAAGAGCTGATTTTAAGCGTAAAGACATTGAAAGAATTACAGAATAAACTGTTTTACCGCTTCTCTATACAGATATAAAGAAAGGGGGGGAGCATAATTTTTTTTCTGAATAAAAAAGTCGACTGTCCGCTTCATTACGATAACCTTCCTTTGTCCACCCCATTGTCTGAATTAGGGTATACCGTATTCGATACGGAAACAACAGGCTTTCGAATAGAGAGGGATGACCGGCTGATTGAAATAGGCGCTGTTCATGTGAAGGGATTCGAAGTAATCGAAGAACGGCAATTTCAGACATATGTAAATCCAAACCGACAAATTTCTCGGGAAATAACCGAACTGACGTCCATCACAAATGACATGGTTCGCGATGCGCCGCAAGCGTTGGAAGCCATGCAGCACTTCTTTGATTTTGTTTCTGAAACGAATAGCGCCTGTTTTGTGGGGCATTATGTCCAGTTTGATATGCTGGTGCTCAAGAGTGAATTGAAAAGGGGGAAACTGGCTTACCGGAAATACAAAGCGCTCGATACATTGGACATCATCGGCTTTTTGGCCCCTGCCTATGAGATCCGGGATTTAGAACGTTATGCCATGGCTTTCAATACGCGCATTTATCCGCGCCATTCCGCTATAGGCGATGCATTGACCACTGCTTATTTATTCGTGGAGCTTCTGCTTCAATTACATGACAGGGGCATACGGACCCTCGGGGAGTTATCCCGCATACAGGGACAATAAAGGCTATTGCAAGGAACCCCCTCAGCCATCCATTTGCATAAAGTGAATCTTTGATAGGTGGGGGTTTTCCTTCATCCTCCACCTATCATTAGATGAACCAACCTTAGTTGTTACAGGTACTCGGGTCTCCCACTTACACATCTGCGCTTTCACTGCTGTATTGAAGTGGAAGTCTTAGTACCTGTTAAACGGGATAAAAAAGAAGTTGTCCGAAGGCGGATGAAGAAAAAAATGATGAAAAAAGTGTAAACTCCTTGTCCTTCTTGTGTTTTTCGTGCATATTATATCGCCCAAGCTAATAAGATGGTATAAACCTTACAAAGAGAGTGATTGAGGTGAGGAATCGTTTACACAAATCTAATACCTTGTCATATATTCAATCTTTATAACTCCAGAGATAACACCAGTTGATCATTTGAAGCGAAGCTCATTTCACACTTCTCACATCCAATTTAGGGAGGTCGAGTGGTGTGCACGATTACATCAAAGAAAGAACGATCAAGATAGGGAAGTATATCGTGGAGACAAAGAAAACGGTTCGCGTAATTGCGAAGGAATTCGGAGTATCCAAAAGTACCGTTCATAAGGACTTAACTGAGAGGCTTCCTGCAATTAATCAAGAGTTGGCGAATGAAGTAAAGGAAATCTTAGACTACCATAAATCCATCAGGCATTTACGTGGTGGGGAAGCGACAAAGCTAAAATATAAAAAGCCGGAAGAAGAAACGGTTCAATAAGAAAGAAATATTGCCTTCTAGACCAATGTGTCGGAAGGTTTTTTATATGAAAGTGCCGAGGAAGGGATGGTATGGATTTCTCTATTTACGCAATAATAACAGTATAACCGATCGAGGTGCATTTATTTTGTAGAAAAGTAAAATATTTTGCTGAAAATCTTCTACTTCTATATGAGGTGTTGTGTTAAAATATACAATTAGGACAGATATAGCCATGAATGTACGTATTTGAGGAGGAAATAAGAGCCATGTTTGCTAGGGATATAGGAATAGACCTCGGAACTGCTAATGTTTTAATACATGTTAAAGGTAAAGGAATTGTACTGAATGAACCATCTGTAGTGGCGATCGATAAGAATACGAATCGCGTACTTGCAGTCGGCGAAGAAGCTCGCCGCATGGTCGGCCGTACACCGGGAAATATCGTGGCAATCCGCCCGTTGAAAGACGGGGTCATTGCGGATTTCGATATTACTGAAGCAATGTTAAAACATTTTATCAATAAGTTGAATGTGAAAGGATTTTTATCAAAGCCTAGAATTCTTATTTGTTGTCCGACGAATATTACAAGCGTCGAACAAAAAGCGATTAAGGAAGCTGCCGAGAAAAGCGGCGGCAAGAAAATCTTCTTGGAAGAAGAGCCGAAAGTAGCTGCAATCGGCGCAGGGATGGATATCTTCCAACCTAGCGGTAACATGGTTGTGGATATTGGCGGAGGCACAACAGACATTGCCGTGTTATCAATGGGGGATATCGTAACCTCTGCATCAATCAAAATGGCCGGGGATAATTTTGATAATGAAATCCTTCATTATATTAAGCGTAAATATAAGTTGCTGATTGGTGAAAGAACAGCTGAGAATATCAAAATCGAAGTCGCTACAGTTTTTGAAGGCTCCCGCAATGAAACAATTGAAATTCGCGGGCGTGACATGGTATCGGGATTGCCGCGCACAATTACCGTGAATTCTATTGAAATTGAGGAAGCGCTGCGGGAATCCGTATCTATCATTGTACAAGCTGCCAAGACAGTATTGGAGAAAACACCGCCTGAATTATCAGCGGATATTATTGACCGCGGTGTTATTCTGACAGGCGGCGGCGCTCTTCTTCACGGCATCGATATGCTGCTTGCGGAAGAATTGAAAGTGCCGGTGCTGGTGGCTGAGAATCCGATGGACTGTGTAGCAATCGGTACAGGTATTATGCTTGATAATGTTGATAAGATTTCGCATCGCCGTTTTAACTAATAAGGGATTATTGTTGATGAAGCGCCTGGAGTTATACTCTTCGGCGCTTTTTTTGACGGATGTAATGGATTATTGCCTGTTGCTTTCTTCCGTTTAACAGGTACTAAGGCTCCCCTGCCTATCAAAGATTCACTTTATTTAGAGATAGAACTAAAAACACTATCTGTTTAGACGATAAATTATATATAATGAATGTAATTGCGTGTTCGGTTCACGAAAGGGCGGAGAAATATGCTAAGGGGTTTTTATACGGCTGCCACAGGGATGATCGCGCAGCAGCGAAGAACAGAGATGTTGACGAATAATTTATCGAACGCGCGCACGCCTGGATTTAAAGCGGATCAATCCAGCATGAGAGCGTTCCCGGAGATGCTTTTGCGAAGTTTTGACAAAGCAACGGTCCCTGCCGAGAAAGGTCTTCGTCTGCCTGGGAGCAATCTGGTGGGGGGGCTTAATACTGGCGTCTATATGCAAGAAGCGGTGCCCGCCTTTCAACAAGGGGACTTGAATGAGACCGGAAATAAGACGGATATTGCCCTTATTGATGTAACAATGCCTGTAAATGCAGAGAACGGAAGGCAAAGCTCCGTGTTTTATACGGTTATGCATAAAGGTGCGATTTGTTATACGAGAAATGGGAACTTTACGCTGGATCAAGAGAAATATTTAACTACAGCGGGCGGCTATTATGTTCTTGATAATCAAGGCGAAAGAATTAGGCTGAACAGCGATCAATTTGCCGTAGGCGGCAATGGGGATATATATGAGAACGAACAACGGGTTGCCAGACTCGGCATCGCATACGCTGAGAATCCTTATGCATTGGTGAAGGAAGCCGATAGCATGTATTATTCAGCCGAGGCTGGGCCGCTTCCCGTCGCTGAAACAGTCCCGGGAGTTCAATTCTCTCTTCAGCAAGGCGCACTTGAACGCTCCAACGTGGACGTATCCAGAACGATGACGGAAATGATGACAGCATATCGTGCGTTTGAAGCGAATCAAAAAGTTCTCCAAGCTTATGACCGAAGCCTGGAAAAAGCGGTCAATGAAATCGGCAAAGTCTAACGCTAACGCAATCGGCAGAGTTTTGGAATATTCAATGGGGGATGGATCATGAATCGTACACTAATAACAGCCACCAATACATTGTCCCAGCTTCAATTGCAAATGGACATGATCGGCAGCAATTTGGCTAATGCACAGACAACAGCGTATAAAAGCAAGAGCGGCACGTTTGGGGAACTGCTTGTTCAACAGTTCGACAATCAATCCCGTGATGATAAAGAGAAGGGGCGCCTCACACCGAACGGCATCCGTCAAGGCGTCGGCGCCCATATCGGCCTTGTGAAACAGGATTTTGCGCAAGGCAGCATCAAAACGACGGGCCGCGGGCTGGATGTTGCCCTGGCTAAAGAGAATTTATTCTTTAAGGTTAAGGTGAATAATGAAATCCAATATACAAGGGACGGGGCTTTTCACTTATCGCCGGCCGGTTCTGGGGCAATGAACCTTGTTACAGGGGATGGCGACTATGTGATCAATCAGAATAACCAACCGATTGTAATTAATGGTGATGCAAATGACATTTCTTTCACGGAAAATGGTACAATGGTTGTAACATTATCGAACGGTGATGCGCAAATGTTTGATTTGGGTATCATTTCTGTGCAGAATCCGCAGTATTTGGAGCAGAAGCGAGGCAATCTGGTGGGCTTGCCTGGAAACGCGCAAGAACTTGGAATTAACAAAACGGACGTATTTACAGAATTAACGGGATTTATGCGGCAGGA
Organism: Bacillus sp. (in: firmicutes); assembly: GCA_051874035.1. GTDB lineage: Bacteria > Bacillota > Bacilli > Bacillales > DSM-1321 > Bacillus_AD. The sequence continues at coordinate 33,175 of JBJEFM010000161.1, read as the reverse complement.
GATTGCGGTGCAGCAAGGTGCATTGGAGGCTTCGAATGTGGATATGTCTAAAGAATTAACGGATTTATTAGATGTGCAGCGCCAATTTCAGCTTCAATCACGTTCAATAACAATTGCTGATCAAATGCTTGGTCTAATTAATGGTGTACGTTAAAGGAGTTTGAATATTTTTATGGAAATGAAACAACTAACCAGAGAAGAATTTGAACAAGGGCAGCAAGTAACACAAGAAGACGGCAAACCTAAGAAAATCCGCATACGGCTTATTCCAATCTGGTTGAGAATAGCTATAGTAATATTGGCATTGGCTCTTGCTTTAGTAATCGGCAGTATGGTTGGCTATAGTGTAATCGGCAATGGCAAACCATCAGAAGTATTCCAGAAAGATACTTGGAACCATATTATTGATTTGGTAAAAAAAGATATTTAATACAGAAATCCCTCTACAAGAGGGTTTTTTTTGTATACAATAAGATAATATAGTATCAAGTACTTATAGGAGGTCATTATGTTAGATATAACCGAAATCAAGAAAATTATTCCCCATCGTTATCCATTTTTATTGGTCGATAAGATTATCGAATTAGAAGAAGGAAAGCGAGCGGTGGGCATTAAGAATGTGACAGCCAATGAAGAGTTCTTCAATGGGCATTTTCCCGACTATCCGGTCATGCCTGGTGTCCTTATTATTGAAGCATTGGCGCAAGTAGGGGCGGTAGCGCTTCTGAAGAAAGAAGAGAACCAAGGGAAAATCGGCTTTCTTGCAGGAATTGATAATTGCCGTATTAAGAGACAGGTTAAACCGGGCGATCAACTGCGCTTGGAAGTGGAATTGATCCGCCTCCGCAGCTCATTCGGTAAAGGAAAAGCTGTTGCGACAGTGGATGGCGAAGTGGCTTGCGAAGTGGAAATTTCATTTGCGCTAGGTGAAAAGTAATAAAATACGGAAATATTTCGATATAACCGCATAATTTGGAATATAACGGTATTATTTAGGTCTCAAGCATGAAATCACGGGAAAGGGGTTTACCTGAATAATATTTTGAGTATAATATATATTCAAGTTGTTTATTTGGTTTACACAAATGGACAATGAGAATGATTATAATTATAACAATTATGAAGGTTGGTAAGCCTAATCATTCGCCCGTTGATAGACTGGACTTTTTTGGTTCAGTCTTTTTTTTATCCCGTTATAGCAGCCTTAGAATATTTTTTGTGGAATCGCGTAACATTTTTATTTTTTGGGACAAAATATGAACTGACCGCTACATAGGTCAATATCATTTTTTGAAAGGAGGAAGACGGCATGAATAAGAAACTATTCACGCTATTGAGCGGGTGTGCGCTATCAGCGATGTTATTGACGGGCTGTGGGAATAATGACAATGATAACAATGACAACGACAATACACCGGATGTGAACGATGTCCAGGATAACGTCGGAAACGATGGAAATGATTTGAACAACGACGTTAAAAATGGTGTAGAAGACATCAGAGATGACGTTGAAAACGGCGTAGATAATGTAGAGGACAATCTCGACATTAACGACAACACTGATAATAATATGAATGACAATAACAATAATAACAATAACAATGACGATAACATTCTTAACGATGACGATAACACTCTTAACGACGATGATAATAAAAGATAATGAGTAAAGCATAACTGCGAAATTATCATTGCTTGAAAGGAAGGGCAGCTTGGAGGAAATCCCATGGATTTCTGACATGCTGCCTTTTTGATTGCTCGAGGAGAAAGGGGAAATAGGGCAGACGAAGAATACTGATTGAATCAACAGGATTTCCCGCTTCGATTGCCGGAGCGGCAGGACCCCTTCAAGCCACCGGCGGAAAGTGTGATAAAATGACAATAGCCGCAATATTAAAAACTTGGGCGGCAATCGATTTACATAAACTTATTACGGACAGTAAGGAAGTTGAAGTGGATATAGGAAAAAGAGTAGGTGCCAACGGCGTTCCTTGTGTTATTATAAAATACAGAATACTATCAGTAATAGTAATTGTTATATTTTTCTATATGTTTATGTTGGAATTTATGTTAGTATTTTAACAAAATTATGTAACAGGGGGTATGGAGGTTACATGTTGAAAAATCTTTCACCTGGGATGAAAATCAGCATTAGTCGATCCATTTATACAGCATTTGAAAACTATATGAATTCAATTCAGTGGAATGAGAACGAAGCGAATATTGAGCAATTCGTACAGGAATGGCGCGAGTATATTATGCATCACGCTTCTTGGTATGAAAAAGTAGACGATGAAGTGAAGGCTGATCCCGCTTTTCATTCAGCACTGGCTGCTAAAATTAATCAAACGATTGATAAAATACTGAATGAAGTGCCGACCGAGGAACAAATGACGGAAATCGAGGAGCTGCAGAAACAGGTCGAAACGAAAGAATACTTTTATTCTTGCCGTGCGGAAGCTCGTTATGTAATTGATCAGTTGCAGAAAGAAATAAAAAAAAACAAGAGCTAAGCCGGCAAGCAAATGAAGAGGAAATCATGGAGGCGGCAGCTATCTATTATTTAGCCTATAACGAGGAACTGCCCATTCATCATTATACAAAAGCAGATGTACAGTACATTATCGAACAATGTACTCAGAAGCTAATCGATCCGGCATATGATTCGCTGCATTCCGAAATAATCCATTAGATTGAAGGGTTTTCTCTAGTTTTTAAAAACAGCCTTACAGCTGCAAGAATCCTGCAGCTGTAAGGCTGTTTTTCGTTTATTTATTTTTAGATATGGAAATGAGCGGGCGCATCAGCATTTTTTCTTTGAATTCGCTGACCAATGTGTTGCCGTCCAACCCTTTTTTAATTAAATGTTCAAGTAACAGGCTGGCATATTCCAATTGGTTGGATACAATCCATCCTTCGAACAAGACACTATAGTATTGGCCTACTTGTTTGATGGTCAATATTTCTGTATCGAAGGTGGCCGGAGTGTTTTCTTTCTTCGTAATCACAGCTTGAATGCGTACTTGGTTCTGTCCTTTAGTAGCTTGGATGATGCGGTCATAATTCTCTTTGTCGATGAATCCTTCGAGCAGCCAGCGATTATGTTCATCTTCCTTGTTGATGATTAAGCCTTCCGTTAAATCTATGTCTACAAGTTCTTCTTCAGAGGTCACAACTTGCAATGATACAAGTTTAAATGATTTCATAGCATCCCTCCGTTCCCATGAAAATAGTGAATAACAGATCCAATGTTTTGTTTCTCAATTATAGCACAGAACTATAAGATGGAACGATTTCATGCATGAATATACAAATTTTTCATAAAAAACGCAAAAAAGAGAAGAAAAGGGAAAAAGGCTTTACCGAATGGCGCTTACCGGCAAAAAAGGCATTTCCTTTTAAATAATGTCTTTTTATTTTTTTCTTTTGTGTGATAAGGGGATTTCATCCATTTGGCTTAAAATATGAATCGGGATAAGATGGTGATAGTTACATTATAGGAGAAAGGAGACTGAAGATGAATAGGGCCATTTTAGCGGGAAGATTAGCGCGGGATTCTGATTTGTATTATACATCCTCAGGCCGCGCTGCATCACATGACGCATTGGCTCTTAGCCGCCCAAGGCCATGCGGGGAATATTTCCATGGCCAGCGTTCCGGCAACTTTATGGAAGACTAGAAGAATAGTGCTTCAAGGAGGTGAGAAACATGAAGAAAGAAGGGGAGATATGGCTCAAGATAAAATTCTTGGTATGGAAAGGCTAGTAGGTGATTTAATTAAATTAACGGCCAAATCACATGTGAAAGTTTGTTCATACGAGGAGCAAGTCCAGCAATTGGAGCAGCAAGTCATCATCTTGGAAAAATGCTTACTCGCACTGCTTGAAAAGGAAAAAATGCAAGATATCCTCTTGTCCCATCATCGTACATCCAATCCTGCCGCATCTCAGTTAAGAATACTGAAATAATTCCCAGTGTAAATCAATAATTGAATATCCTCTCAATTCCTCGAAACACCGCTCCGGATACCGCTATAGAAAAAGAGAAATACTACAATTCCTCAGATGGGACTGCATAGCGCAGTCTATTTTTTTGGCTGGAACGTCAAAATGAATGAGGGGGGAATAAAAATATCGGAAAAAAATAAAGTGAATCTATGATGGGCAAGGGCCGTCGTCCCCCACCAATCATAATCGGGTTGTGGCAGGTGCTTGATCTTCCGCTTGCACACTTGCATTTTCGTTGCTGTGCGGAAGGGGGGCTTATTATTTGATGAAAATCATGCGCTTATTCGAGATTGGAATTACGGGAAAAGAGGCATCCTGGCAATAATTCCGAGATGCCTCTCTAATTAGCTGGTTAAGGAAACTAGCTCTTTGATTTCTTCGGTGCTCATTTCGGTGATCCAATTTTCGCCGGAGATGATTTCATCGTTCAATGCTTGCTTTTGGTCAATCATTTGGTCGATTTTCTCTTCCAACGTCCCGGTGCAGATCAGCTTATGCACGTGGACGAAGCGGCTTTGGCCGATCCGGTATGCGCGGTCGGTGGCTTGGTTCTCCACAGCTGGGTTCCACCAGCGGTCATAGTGGATGACATGATTGGCGGCTGTCAGATTCAAGCCGGTGCCGCCGGCTTTCAGCGATAAAATGAAAATCGGGAACTCCCCGTTTTGAAAGTCTTCAATCATCTGGTCGCGCTTCTTCTTGCCGAGGCTGCCGTTCAGGAATGGCACATTGAGGCCATACGCTGCTTGAAGCAGGTCGCGGATCATTTCGCCCATGCCGATGTATTGGGTGAAGATAAGGCAGCTTTCCCGCTGTTCCATCACGGCATCCACGAGTTCGAATAATTTATCGAGCTTGCCGGAGCGCAAGCGGGCGCTATGATGGTCTTCCTCTTTGAGATAGAGGGCCGGATGGTTGCATAATTGCTTCAGCTTGCCGATCATTTGCAAAATAAGGCCCTTTCGTTCGAAGCCGTTCAGCTTCTCGAGCCGCGCGAATGTATCTTTGATCAGCTGTTCATAGAGCGACGCTTGTTCCGATGTCAGCGGCACGAATTCTTTTTGTTCGATTTTATCGGGCAGATTAAGCGCTACATCTTGATCTTTCTTCGTGCGGCGCAACAAGAAGGGCTGGATGAATTGCTGCAATTCTTTGATCTTCTCCGTTTCTCCGTCTCTTTCGATTCTTGCTGCGAAGCGGTCTTGGAAGGACTTGAGCGAACCGAGATAGCCTTTGTTGATAAAGTCGAAAATAGCCCATAATTCACTTAAACGGTTCTCCATCGGCGTGCCTGTAAGCGCGATATGATGTCGTCCCCTCAACTTGCGGACAGAACGGGATTGCTTCGTTGACGCATTTTTAATGTTCTGCGCCTCATCGATGATGACGCTATTCCAATAGAAGGAGCTGAGTTCTTCATGGTCGATATGCGTCATGCCATACGAAGTGAGGATCACATCATATTCGTCGACGAAACGCTTGAAATTCTCGCCCTTTGAACGCTGCGGGCCATAGTGAAGAGCGACCTTTAAAGAAGGGGAGAAACGCTCCAGCTCTTTCTGCCAGTTGCCGAGCACGGAGGTCGGGCAAACGATTAATGCCGCCTTTGTCGCATCGGCTTCCGATTTAGAAGGTACTTCTTCTTGCATGGCAAGGATGTAAGAAATGATCTGCACGGTTTTGCCGAGGCCCATATCATCGGCCAAGCATGCGCCCAGTCCATGTTCCCGTAAGAAGAGCAGCCAGCTTAAGCCTTGCAGCTGATAAGGGCGCAACTCTCCTTTCAACGCGGCTGGAGGCTCCACGATTGGAATGTGCTTGACTTCCCGCAAAGCACTGAACATTTTACGCAAATCATGATTGAGCTCGAATTGGATCTTGAGCAATTCATTTACATCTTCATTTTCTTCTTCCGCATCCTCCGCCGCTAGTTCTTGATAGAACAACTCGCTTAAAGGAATCCCTTTCTTCTTGGCGGTCTTCATCATTTGCTGGATTTGGCGGATCAAATCCGGGTCCAGCTTGACCCATTGCCCATTTACATAGATGAGGCGGCGGTTATCATGGACCATCTTCTGGAATTCTTCTTCTGTCAATTCCGTTCCGTTCATGGAAATACGCCAATCGAAATCCATTAACGATTGCAAGCCGACGAAGGAAGGGCCGCGGGAAGAGGAACTCTTCACTTTCGCTTTCAACTTCAGCGACGATTGCTTCAATTCGGTCCACCAGGAAGGAAGCAGGATGGTCGCGCCGATGAAGAGAAGCTTCTCGCTGGCCTCGGTCAGGAAGTGCCATGCCTCCGCTTCCGTCAGCTTGGTTTTGAAACGGCCGTCCACTTGCAGTTCCGGAACTAGCTGCAGCCAAGCTGCAAGGTTTTCTTCAATAATATGCTCTTCCGCTTGCCACGATTTAGGCAGTTTATGTTTGCCGTAAATCTTGATGGTATCGGCATTTTTTAATGAACGGACGATGACTTCGAGCGACCAGAAGCCTTCTCCATCGACTGGTTCAATTAAACGCAGGCCGGTTGTGAAAGGAAGGTCGTTGCCTTCGGCGCCCAACCATCGCTTCCAGCGTTCCTCCGTAAAGTAATGCTGCAGTTCTTCGGTGGAAAGCGTCGCCTGTTTGAGCGACTGAAGCGCGGCTTCCCATTTCTCCTCTGTGGCAGGGTTGCGCCGCAGGCTTTCCAGAACAGCTTTGTTGTACCATTCTTCCACGAATTCATAGGTTCCGATTTCGGCATTCATAAGGGAATGTGTTTGTTTCCAGAATCCTTCATCGAACTCTTCCACTACCACAGCGGGCAAGTTCCATCCGATCGCTTTGTCGTTCAAGCGGGCAAAGTCCGGAATAGGCACACCTTCCTCGATCGCTTCTTGAAGAGAAGGGGCGACGGATAGGCATAGGAAGGATAGTTCATCCCAGTTCCATGTGATGAAAGAAAGGAAGCGTTCTTGAGAGAACAAGGACAGGAGGCCATAAGCCTGGAGCTTGATTCCTTCCACATCATTGTGTTCGGCAATAGAGAGGAAGCTTCCGTAAAAGCTCGCCTCGTCCCAAGCGAACAGTTTCTTGGCGTACTGCTGCGGTTTCAGGTATTCCCCTTCTTCGTTGCAGGCCGTCAAGAAGTACTCTCCGGTCTGTAAGGGCTCTGTATGCACAGTTATATTATTCAGCATCGATCAACTTACCTCTTTTCAACTCTTCTTGAAAGGCGCGCAATCTTGTATTGGCGGATTGAACTTGGTTTATATACCTTTCCCATAGTTCCTGCTTCTTCAGTTTCTTATAAATCGTACGGATTTTCTTTAGATAACGCACGGCTACGCGGTAGCCTTGCCTGTTTTTTGCCGCGATTTTTTCACTGACCATGCTTGTGTATAAAGGCAGCAGCAGGGCGGGATCGTGGTCTTGCACCAACTTGATTTCATCCTTCGCGATATATTCGATTTCTACCGAGTTATAGATATAAAGCTCCACCCATTTGCGGAACTTCTCACTATCGAGCAGATAATGGCTGTAGTAGACGAATGAATAAGGCAGGCACATTTCGCAGAATTTCTCGAAAGTGTCGTATTTCCGGTTGTTGATGCAGTATTTTCGCACATAGGGAAGGAGGAATTGGATCATTTCCTTCCGTTGATAGTGATTCTCCGCATAGTTCATATAGGCGGAAATGTGTTCAATAGCATAACGCAGGAAAGGGGCGGCCTTTTGTTCATCGAAATAGCGCACCCAATAGGTTAATAAAGGGTAATCTTTGGAATCCAGCCTATTCAGCAATTCGGTAACGGCTTTCTCGTCCTCCAACAAGAAGGACAAATGAATAGAGGCCGCGAGCAGCGATTTGGCGGGGGAGGCGGCGATTTTCCCGTTCAATTGTTCCAGCTCCGCCTTTCTCCATGTTTTCTCTTTCAATAATTGTGTCCAAATGGCCCGGTAAACATCGGTGCTGGCAGAAGGAAGGGCTTGGTCCTCCAGTAAGTCAGCCAGGTCATCCCGGATGTTCTTGTAGAATGTATCAAAAGCGAAAGGCCTTGTTGTGCGCGTCAGCTGTTCCATTGTATAGAACATATTATTGATCAGCTCGGAAGCTTCTTCTTCCAGGAAATTGCGGGCGAATGGGCTGATATCCTTTTGTTTCAGGCTGCGCAATAGGAATAAATAGGTTTGGAAATAGCCGACGAATAAATAAAGCAGCTTCCATTCTGCTTTAAGCGGCATTTTGGCTTTCACTCGCTGGAAGTAGACATCCCATTTGGACGATAATGTATACGTCCCCTGGTGCAAGGCATATTCCACTTGTCTGAGATAGGTGTCTTCCATGTAGGCTTTCCAGGATTCATATGTATTCTCGACAGGCTTTTCTTCTTCAAATAATTCTTTGGCTTTCTGAAGATGTACAATGTTGCTTCTGAGTGGACTTGATGTTTTCCCGTTCTTCCAAGTTTGAATCCAATCGCTTACAGAAGCGGTGCCTGAATAGGAGGTGAAGAATACCGCTAATTGATGGCGGCAGAATCTTGATTGCTTGCACGAACAATCGCTGTTTGACGGATGTGCCAAATCAAGTTTCACTTGGCATGGCACCACATCTTGAACAGTTGCTGTGATGCAATCCTCTCCTTCTTTCTGTTGATGGGCCATGTTTTGTCTATAGAGAAGCAAGCCGCGTTGTACGGCCACTATGTCTTCCGGCGTCTGTGGGTCGACTAGATTTTGCAGTTCTTCACCGAATAGCAGCAACGCATCTGACATAATCTTAAACCTCCAACCATTCTATGATAGGGGGGAAATCCCCTTTTTAGTAATAATGACATTTATTCTGTAGTGTTTAATAAGCATTTTCTAAAAAAGCATATTCTTTTATTATACTTGAATGGGAGCCGATTTTAAAAGGAACGCTCATTTTATTGATTTACAGAGATTCCGTGATAGGTTTATGACAATCTGCGGTGAGGGTAAAGGTTGAAAAAGTCAACAAAGCGATCAGATGATAGATGCACTTATGGAGAGAAGGGTGAATGGAATGGATGCGGAAGGGGGTGCCTATATGGAAGGTGCGCAGTTTCAATTTATGTTTCCGTTCAAGATCAAGGCGGATTTGAACCGGCAGTTGATTCATAATCTGCTGGATGAGGGATTTGAATTCTTTGAATTGAAAAGCCGGGAACAGCAAACGAAGTTTTATGGCGGCAACGAAGTTTCTCATCGCAGCCTGGAGAAATTCTTCCTGCCGCATATAGAAACAATATTATTCCCAAGTTCCATCGAAGAAGATGAGAGTTTAAGAAGATTCTCGAAAGCATTGGATATATCTTGCGAGCTGCTTTCTCATAAAATAAATACGCCTTTTCGGATTTTATCATTGGATGTCATTATTTGCCCTTTTCAAATCGGCATCATGAACATTCGGGTTGTATTGCCGAAAGGGCTGTCTCTGTCCGATAATTTGCAATTCAGTGATGAATTCCGGGTGATGGAGCCGATTGACGACAAGGATAGTGAAAGATGCCGTATTCAATATGAAGGGCGGATCTTCTATAAGGTCAGGGATTTCATATTTGATATGTTAAGCGCTACTATACGGCAGTATATAGATGATGAAGAGGATTGTTCCCCTTACTTCGGCAGCCTGCCCTTTTTTATAGATGAACGGATGTTTGTCATCGGTTATCTAGCCGTCGGGGAGGACTATAACTTCACTGCAACCGATTTATTCCGGATCGGGCATCTGTATGGATACGATGACGAGTGCAAGCCGCTGATCGGGGCGAATAATCTGGATTACCTAAAACGGTACTGTAAAAAGAATGTATATGATAGATGGGCGGATGAAACGTATTTTGTCGTGAGCGATTATACGTTTTCATGTGTAACGAAATGCCAGAATGATAAGCTGCGGAACGAACTTTCCAACGCGATGTACGGAAAACACTTCTATTCTATTCTTTTATACTTCTTTTATAAGATTGTTCTCATGAAGCTTACGTATGAGCAATCGAATATCGATATTCATAAAGACCAAAAGCAGATAGAAGATTTGATTGTGAAGATCACCGCATTCTCTTCCAAATATTTTTCACCGGAAGTGAACAGCAGCACAGACGGCAAGGAAATTTTCCAGATCGTCAAAAAGGTCTTCAAGATTGATTATTTGCACAGCCACGTGAAGAATACGCTTGAAACCTTGTATCAGAACCATGATAAATTAGCGTCCAAGCGACATGATTATCTATTGCAGATTCTGACCATTTATACTGTTATCTCCGGAATCTACGGCATGAACCTGGTCATTGAGGATTGGAAAGGGGAAATCAAGTGGGACAAGCTGCCGGGCTATACATTGTTCGAATGGATTTCATTTGCCGTGGCCATATCGGGCATCGCGGTCGGCATTGTGCTGGGTATTTCCGCGCTCCGGAAATGGATTGGAGAAAATATCAGAAGAAAGAAGAAGCAAGTATAAAGCGAATCGTTTTATACTTGTTTTTTTGCGGGCGTATAGTTGTTGTACGGATGGACGCAATAAAGATACTAGATGACGGCGCAAGTGATAGATATATTACAATTTTATTTCTATATGATGATAAAAAAGACATTTCTGTATATTGCGAAAAACCATCTGCTATACTATTAAAATGTGGGAGTCCGCTGTTTACATATAACATAATAGATTACCGCTTATAGCATACTACATGAACACAAGGATAATTCGACATTTTTTTTATAAAATGGTCTGATAGTCTCGAGGATTTTCCAGAGTTTATGTTAGAATGAATAAGGATTAAAAAGGGAGGAAATGGAATAAAAATGAAAGCTGTAAAACTACTACTTTGTTTCTTACTGGCTCTGTCTACGGTTTTAACGGTTGGACAAACGAAATCGGAAGCTGCTACCAGCTTTAAGGACATTAGCTCCAAACACCGCGCTTACAAGGAAATCACCTATTTAGGTGAAGGCGATATTGTAACAGGCGACACGAAAGGGAACTATGTGCCGAACCGTACTGTAACAAGGGGAGAAGCGGCGGCTATGATCGGGCGCGCCTTGAACCTGAACGGTACGAAGAGAGCTACGTCATTTAAGGATGTCGGTGCAGGCAACTTCGCATCCGGCTATATTCAATCAGCTGTCGATAAGAAAATCCTGTCCGGCTACGGCGACGGGACATTCAAGCCATATGCCACTGTGACGCGCGGCGAGATGGCTGTCATGATTGCGAAGGCATTCGGCTATAGCTATGGCAATACAGTATCCGGCGCCGCCAATGCTTTAAAGACAAGAGGGATAGCCCAAGGGGTGACGGCGACGAGCTTCGGAGCGGACTTGAATCTTATCCGCGCGGACTTCGCGGTGTTCTTAGCGAGATCGATTGATTATACGTTGCGCACTAAACCGACTATTACATTCTCAGGCACGAAATATGTAGATGTTGATTCGCTGAATGTCAGAAAAGGCCCATCCACCAAATACGGCGTAGTCGGCGCCCTGAAGAATAACACAAAAGTGGAAATCGGCTATAGCGTGGGAACATGGACATTAATCAAATCAGGCAATACAATCGGATTTGTAGCTAATTCTTATTTGAAAAGCAACATTTCCTCCGGCAGTGATAGCAGCACGAGTCCGCTAGCTTCTCAGGTCCTTGTTATCGATCCGGGACATGGCGGAAAGGATTCGGGGGCTGTAGGCTATGGCCTCACTGAGAAATATGTGGTGCTTGATACCGGCTTGCGTCTGAAGAAGTTGTTGGCCAATACGCCATTTACAGTGAAATACACAAGAGAGACAGACGTATTCCTTGAGTTGTCCGAACGTGTAGCAATCGCGAAAAACGCTAAAGCAAACGCATTTGTAAGTATTCATGCCAATGCTTTCAACGGCAGCGCGAGCGGTTCTGAGACATATTATTATGGCCCGGCGGCAAAAACGGCGAATCCGAATGTTGCAGACAGCAAGCTGCTGGCTACGAAAATCCAAGATCGCCTCACAACAGCGATGGGCACGAAAGACCGCGGGGAGAAGCACGGTGACTACCATGTGCTGCGCGAGAACACGATGCCTGCTGTTTTAGTAGAATTGGCATTCATCGATAATAAAGCAGATAATGATAAACTGGCTTCGCCGACATATCGCCAGAAGGCGGCGCAAGCGATCTATTATGGAATTTTAGATTATTACAAAGCAAAGGGCTTTAATGTAAATAGCCTCTATTAACTCATAGAATTGAACAGGAAGGAGTCTTTCATAAGGCTCCTTTTTTTATAGAATAAAGGTGAGGTGGGAACCATGAAACGAAGTGTTATAGTGCTTATCATCGCATCCATCTTCTTATTTTTGAACGACAGTTCCGCAATGGCAGAGCAAAAATCCCAGACTGATGATTCGTCTATCGTCAAGCAAGCCCTGAACCAATCGACTCGGGTAAACGTCCTGTTTAAGGGCAAAGTGGACTATGGTCTCCTCGAACACTATGGAGCGACCATTATTCATCCGTTCCGGCAAATCGCGGCGGTTACTGTTGAAATGCCGCCTGAACGGATCGGCCGGCTTTCGCAAGAAGCCGCAGTCAAGAGCGTAAGCGGCGACCAGCTGGTGCGGGCGCAGGCGCAGGAAGCTGGCTGGGGGCATGCCAGCATCAATCTGGCCAAGAGATATCCATCCACTCTATCGGGAAAAGGGGTCAGAATTGCAATTATAGATAGCGGAATCGATTATAAGCATCCCGACCTCAAGATAGCTGGAGGGAAATGCGTCCTTGACGCGGTGATAAACGAAGAAGCGTGCGCCCGTTCATATTATGACGAGGATGGGCATGGAACCCATGTGGCAGGCATTATCGGCGCCCAAGATAATGATATCGGCGTTTTAGGGGTGGCGCCGTGCGCTTCCATTTACGGCATTAAGGCGTTGGATGAAAAAGGGAATGGGACGACCTCTTCCGTTATGGCCGCCCTTGAATGGGCCATACAGAACAAGATGGACATCATCAACTTAAGCTTGACTTACACCCACGATGAACCGCCCATCAAAGAGCTGATCCAGAAAGCGTATAAGGAAGGAATCTTAATCGTGGCCGCGGCGGGAAACCTCCGGAACTCGACAGGAAATGAGAATAATGTCCAATATCCAGGAAGGTACCGGGAAGTGATCGCTGTATCCTCACTGGCGCCAAACCATATCCTGCTTCCGACCAGTTCAGTTGGAAGAGATATCGAATTAACGGCTCCCGGCGGCTCTATATACAGCACGAAGCCTATTTCGCAGAAAAGCTATGGGACCATGTCGGGCACTTCGATGGCAGCGCCCTTTGTAACAGGAATGGCAGCCCTTTACATGGAGAAGCACCCTGAATTGGACCATGAAGAAATCCGCGAATTACTGCAGGTTCAGGCAAAGGATTTAGGCATGCCCGGAAAAGACAATAAGTTCGGGTATGGATTGGTGCAGGCCGATGCGGCAATGGATGATACGAAGGTGGCAATCGCTGAACAATCGAACGGCGCAATGAAACTAGATATCGCTTTGCCTGTCAATGCCACAGGGTACAATCTCTACCGCTACGGGAAGCGGATAATCACGAATGGAACGAGCGGAACGGTAGAGGACTACGGTGTCCAGGGGAAAATCCGCTATAAGCTTATCCCGGTGATCAGAGGCAAAGAAGATCCGTCCCGGATGAAAATATTTCAAGCGAATCTATCATCGCCTGTTCTGAAGGATATGAAGAATGGTGATTGGTTCAACCGCCATATGATGTATTTGCACCATGAGAAAATCATGAATGGATATGCATCAGGTCATATGAAGCCCAATCAAAATATTACAAGGGCTGAAGCCGTTGTGCTGCTTGTGAAAGCTCTGGGGCTTTCGCCCGATGAAAGGGCGGCGGCGTTCAAAGATGTAACAGCCGCGTCGTTCGGTGCGGGGCAAATCGGGGCCGCCGTTAAGAATGGCATTCTAAGCGGTTATCCCGATGGCACATTCCGTGGCGGACAGATGGTTACACGCGCGGAAATGAGCATTATGATCGCCAAGGGCTTCAAGCTAGCTTCTGTTTCTCCCGGAACAAAATTTACGGATATTCGTCCGAATATGACAGGCTATGCGGAAATCAATGGATTGGCGGCCGGCAAGATTACGGAAGGCTATCTGGATGGAACGTTCAGGCCGTACGAGAAAATGTCCAGAGCGACATATGCTGTATTCTTGGCAAAAGCGAAAAATGAAAAGTTAAAGTAAGATAAAGATAGACTAATATAGCTTTTTTGGCTATTTTAGTCTTTTTTTATTAGGTGAAAAATATTTGTCTGTATGATGGAACAGAGAGGCAGGATAGCAAGATATGTTAGAAAATGGCTGAAAAAATGGATGAAAAAGAGAAAAAATTAGTGATATATAAGTATAATTGTAGGGATTATAAGTAAATAAACTAGTAATAATTACGTGGTAATCTTTTTGTAATATAAACGTAAAATTAGAAAAGTTAGCAGTCTGTTATTATATTAATAGAAATGAAAGTAAACGGTATTTGCATACGCATCGGGGAAAATCTGTTTTGGAGGTAATTCATGAAGAAGTTGTTTCATTTGTTGTTGGCTGTAAGCATGGTTTTAATGATTGTGCCTTCTAAAGGACAGGCCGCCGCTTACACAGGTTCGGATGTTGTCTCTATAGCAACTAAGTATAAGGGTGTCCCTTATAAGTTCGGCGGTACGACTCCAAGCGGATTCGATTGTTCAGGCTATCTTACATACGTGTTTAAGCAAGTTGGTGTTACCCTGCCGCGTACAGCTGCTGAGCAGTACAATAAAGTGGGGACGAAAGTTGACCGGAGCAAATTGCAGCCCGGCGATTTGGTGTTTTTCTCCAATACATATAAAGCCGGCGTCTCCCATGCGGGAATCTATGTGGGCAACAATAACTTCATCAGTGCGACATCGAGTGATGGCGTGGCAGTTGTAAGTCTGAATAACTCCTACTGGAAATCGAAATACACTGGAGCGAAACGTGTGTTCTCGAATCTTCCGGCAGGGGAATACAGCGACTTGGCGAAGAGCCATTTCGCTTTCACAGCAGTTAAGACACTTAGCAATAAAGGTGTGATCAACGGGTTCGAAGATGGAACTTTCCGTCCGAATACAGCCGTGACAAGAGGCCAAGCCGCCTCCATCATTAATAAAGTATTGAAGTATTCACCTAAGAACCTTAAATCATTCAAGGACGTATCGCCCAATGAGCGTTTCGCCAAAGATATCGCAGCCATGAAAGAGCTGGGCATCATCACAGGCTATAACGATGGAACATATAAATCCGGCGCTACAATGACAAGAACGGAAATGGCGATTATTGTGAAGCGGGCATTCAAGCTTCAACAACCTACTATTTCAAGTGCTAGCGCAAGCAGCATCTATACAGATGTCGATTCATCTACTTTTGCGTATGATGCGATTGTGACGATGCATGCCATCGATAGTACGACAGGCTTCAAAACATCCACATATCGTGGATCGCATAAAGCGCTGCGCGGCGATTTCTCGGCAGCGGTATATAACGCTATGAACGCTAAATGAAATTGACGGCTTTGCGAATCTCAACGATCGATTAGGATATACGCGGGATCATATCCTGCAAGGTCCGAATGTATATAAAGAAAGAGTGTAAAAGAATAGGCATCCCAAAACAATAAATTCTTGCTTTGGAATGCCTATTTTTGTGCTCGATATCATTATATTGATATATTTATATTGAATGGAATTTACAGGTTTAAAAACCAGTGAAACATAGTTTAAAAGAGGTTTTCAAAAAAATATTCAGTATATTAATATACTATTATTGTTTTGATAGTAATAGATTAGAAAGGAGCTTCATATGAAAAAAATCATCTCTATACTAGTGAGCCTCGTACTGCTTATCGCATTACTTCCTGTATCGCCCGCCTCAGCAGATGATGTCACAGGCATTACTCTTGAGAAGGAGATGCGGGATATGATCGACAAAGGCATCATCCAGGGTTATGCCGATGGCAGATATGCCCCCGCTGAACAAGTGAACCGCGCGCAGTTCGCGACTTTCTTGGCACGCGCTTTGAATTTGCCGGCAGGGAAAGCCGGTTTTACGGATGTCTCGTCCAACATGGCACTTTCAGAAGGGATTTATGCGGCGGCATCGGCCGGCATCATTAAAGGCTACTCATCCACTACTTTCGGTCCGAATGATTTGATCACTCGTGAGCAAATGGCTTTAATGATTGATAAATCACTTGATTATTTAGGCATCGAGAAGGTGAAGGGCACACTGTCATTCACAGATGAGAAATCCATTGTTTCCTCAGAATCGCGTTTAGCTATTTCTTACATGGTGGGATTGAAGATCATCAACGGCTATCCGAATGTGGACGGCAAAGGAACATCATTCAAGCCTGGCAATAAAGCCACCAGGGCGGAAGCTGCGGCATTTATATCCCGTATGCTCTCAGCTAAAAATGTAAATAACCCATCGCCAGTCGTACATCCATATAGCGTGGGCACAATCGGGGCGAATGGGAATATCGTTTCAGGAAACACCACATATAAAACATTCGGTGAAGCGTCAAATGCTATCACGAACTCCGCTAATCAGGTTGTGTTGAAAGATAATAAAATCGTAAAAATGGGAAGCGGAATCGCTGCTACCACACCTGGTGCCGGCAATTCGACGACAATCGTCTATGAAGCGGACCTGAAAACCATCTATGCCCCTGTCTCGGCAGGGAATGAATTGGAATATGTCACAGCCGATGACAGTAAAGTAACGGTTAAAGTAGCCGGAAGAACCGGTTATGTAAAACATGAAGATGTGACATTGATACCGTCCCAAGCGATGAAAGGGCGTTCTTATTACAGCGTCAATGCCGCGGGGGACCTGGTGCATACTCTCTACAATCATATGAATAATACAACAAGCTCTTATATATACGGAAAAGCGCCGGCTTCCTTTAAGCAAGGGGTTAAATACTTGAGCTGGGACGGAGCCACTTTTACAACGGAAAGCGGCGCCGCTGCCGGAACGTTCCATCAGTATTTCAATATGCTGCCGGCACGGACTACTACGAAATATACAGCGGCGGAACTGAATAAATATATCGCTGACCGGCTGGCGGAAAAGGAAGATTTATATAAGAAGAACCCGACAGGATATGCGCGCTATAAGGATGCGACGAAGAAGAGCAAACTGGTCGGACTGGGAACCATCGCGAAAGACTTCGAGAAATACCATAAGATCAATGCCCTTTTGATCGTCGGAATGGCCATCCATGAAAGCGATTATGGCATGAGCACGCATGCGCAGCAGAACAACAATATTTTCGGCATTAAAGTATATGACAGCAGCCCGCAGAACGGGGCGTCATACGCTTCCATCCGCGACTGCGTCGCCTCCCTTGTGAATAATTACTTGAATAAGAATTATATTCCGGTAAGCGGCAGCTATGCTAACGGGGGCATGCCAGGAAATAAAGCAAGAGGCTTCAATGTCCGCTACGCCTCCGATCCTTATTGGGGCGGCAAGATCGCCGGCCATATGTATCAAGTGGATAAGGCGCTGGGCGGCAAGGATTTCCTGAATAATTCCGCGCCATATCAAATCTATGAAACGACGACAGCGGATGTGAATGTCCGTTCTACAGCAGGAGTGACAGCAACGAATAAACTCTACTCTTATCCACGGGCAGGTTTCCCGGTTGCTGCAGTAGGAACAACGACGGATAAAAGCTGGCATAAAATCTACTCGGATAATACGAGCGATCTGTATGGGTACATTTCGACCAGCTACACGAAACTATTAACAATAGCAAAATAAACGAGAATGAAAGGCTATCCTAAGTCGGTGAACCAGACTATGGATAGCCTTTTTTTGTATGACTGCAACAGTACATTTCCGCAAATGAAACAGGTCTATTGATAAAATTCCAGAGGAATGTCGCCAAAAAAAGGCGGATTTCCGCAAAGAACCTTCGCCGTTTTTTAAAAAAAGGAAATAAGAATCAGATGGGCGGCTGGAATGCCTGGTAGAGATAGAGTACTTATGTCTGATGGATTCCGAAAAAATAGTATTTATTTCAAGTTTTATAGTCCTGATGGTTGAAAATAAAAGAGGTATTCCGATACATAAATAGAATGCTATAAATAGCTTTTACTAATCGAAAGGAGCTTCCTCATAATGAAAAAGTTAGTTTCTGTGCTTCTTAGTTTTATATTACTGTTATCGCTACTACCGATTTCAAGAGTTTCTGCATCTTCTTTGCAAGATGAAATGCAGAAGATGGCGGCCCGAGGGATTATTACAGGTTATGCCAACGGCGATTTAGCGCCGAATGAGCAAGTGAGCAGGGGGCAGTTTGCGACTTTTCTTACAAGGGCGCTTAAACTGCCGAAAGGCGAGCACCGCTTTGCCGATGTCGCCAAGAATTCAAAGTTAGCCGCCGGCATTAATGCAGCCGCGAAAGCAGGGCTTATTTCAGGCTATACGCCCACTGCATTCGGTCCGGAGAATGCTATTACAAGAGAGCAGATGGCGGTCATGATCGACCGGGCATTATCCTATTTGCACATTGATAGGAAAGCTGGAAAGCTGGCATTTATTGATCAAGCCGATATTAAAGCGAAAGCCGCTGTTTCAAATATGGCAGGCCACCAGATTATTCTTGGCTCGCAAACAGCGAACGGATTGGCATTTAATCCGCAACAGCCGGCCACACGGGCCCATGCGGCAGCTTTTCTCTCCCGCATGCTGGATGTGTATGAAGAGGAGGGGGCGATAGGTAAAGTCGAAGAGGAGACGCCCAAGCCAGATACAAGCATTGTTGTACCGGCAAAACCGGCAGAGCCTCCTGCCGCGGCTAAGTATGACTTTGCGATAGGCACCCTGGACAAGCAGGGTACTGTTGCATCAAGCGCCAAAACATATAAGACATTCAGCGATGCCGCTAAAGCCTACAATGGGCTTGGCAATCAAGTCATCCTGCATAAAAATAAAATTATTAAAATGGATAGCGGCATTGTTGTAGCGAAAGCAGCAACAAAGGGAGCCGCTACATATATATATCAATCCAACCTCAAGATATTGCTATCCGGCATCATGTATGGAAGCGAGATGGAATATGTCACATCGGACGAGACAAAGATTACAGTCAAGGTAGCTGGGCAGACAGGCTATGTGAAGCACAGTGATGCTTACTTGCAGCCGGATATTGCCGTTACAAAGCGCTCCTATTACATGGCGGACCAATCCCGTACACTTAAGCATTATATTTACAACCCCATCACTAATCAGACAGCCAGCTACATATACGGCAAAGCGCCCCAGGCCTTGGCCCCTAATGTAAAATACTACAGCTGGGACGGGGCGACATTCATGACGGAGGGCGGCAAGACAGTCGGTACATTCCATCAATATTTCAATATGCTTCCTTATCGCACGGTTACCAATTACAGCGCAGCCGAGCTGGATACGGTCATCATGAAGAAGCTGCAGGGCCTTGAAAGCTTATATAGGAATAATCCGAAGGGATATGGCCGTTATAAAGATGCAACGAAGAAAAGCAAGCTGGCAGGCTTGGGGAAAACGGTGAAAGACTTCGAGAAATATCATAAAATCAATGCTTTAATGGTTCTGTCAACAGCGATTCTGGAGAGCGATTATGGTATGAGCGCCAATGCCCAGAACAAGAATAACCTATTCGGCATCAAGGTATACGACAGCAATCCCGGCGCCGGCGCCTCGTTCAAGACACCGTATGATAGTGTTGCGGCGCTATCGAGCCAATATCTTAACAAGAATTACGTCCCTATGGGCGGCGCGTATGCGAACGGCGGCATCCTTGGCAATAAGGCAAGAGGCGTGAATGTCCGCTATGCCACCGATCCATACTGGGGACAGAAGATTTCAGGATATATGTATACATTGGATAAAGAAATGGGTGGAAAAGACCTAGAGAATAATCCGTCGCCATATAGTATATTTGAATCGATAGGCAGTTTACAAGTTTATCCATCTCCCAGGAAGCCAGAAGCTCTTTATACGTATCCGAAAGAGGGCTACGTGTTCGCTGTTACAGCGAAGGAAGAGCATTCCAATTCTGCTTGGTATCGAATCGTATCCGACAGCAATACGGAATTGAATGGATATGTGAGGGCGAATTATGCGCGCCAGCTGCCGATTGCGAAATAGAATATAGTTGGTGGAAAGGGTTGGAATGGAATTCATTATGAAGAGAATTATTTCTGTACTGGTTATTGTATGTCTATTGTCTCTGCTGCCTAATTGGAATGCATCCGCCGCTTCGGCGGATGTGAAGAAGCCTTATGCGATCGCCACTGTTCAAGCGAATGGCTCGAAGAAAGTGACTGCAACATATGCGACCTTTGCGGCTGCGAATAAGAATTTCAAACGAACGAACAACACGGTACTTCTATATAAGAATATAATCATTAAAATGAACAGCGGCATCGTCGTCGCCAAAGCGCCGAGAGTGGATGGCATCACACATATTTATCCGACGGCCGAGCTGAAAGCGAACCGGCATACGACAGGCGTCGCCTATGGAAATGAACTTGAGTACGTATCGGCGAGCGAGAAAGCGATTAAAGTGAAATATGCCGGACAGGAAGGATATGTGAGCCATAGCGAAGCGTATTTATTGCCGTCAGCGGCAATGGGCGGCAACTCTTCGTATTATCAGGTCAACCAATCAAGATTCATTACACATGTGGTTTATAACCATGCTTATAAAAGGCAGGATGCATACTTTTACGGCAAAGCGCCATCTACAGTGAAGCCCGGCAGATATACCAGCTGGGACGGCATCAATTTCACTGCGCAAGACGGGAAGAAAGCAGCGCCTTTCTATCAATATTTCAATCTATTGCCGTTCCGCACAATGACGAACTACAGCGCGGCTGAACTTGATGCATTAATCATGAAGCGTTTGCGCGCGAAGGAAGCGGAAGCGAAGAAGAAGCCGCAATATCGGAATGCGACGAAGAAGAGCAAGCTGATCGGCCTTGGCCGCATACTGAAAGAACAGGAGCGGACAAATAGGGTGAATGCGCTCATGGTTTTGGCGCAGGCGATCCATGAAAGCGATTACGGCATGAGCCCCAAGGCGCAGAAGCTTAACAATCTATTCGGCATTGAGGTATATGACGGCAACCCTGAAGCAGGGAAGAAATACAGCAGCCCCGGCGAAAGTGTAAGGGCGCTTGTGGAGAACGTCCTGAACCCGACGTATATCCCGGCCGACAGCGGCTATGCGAATGGCAGCCACTTCGGCAACAAGTACCGCGGCGTCAATGTGCGCTATGCGATGGACCAATATTGGGGGCAGAAGATTGCCGGCCATCTATACCTGCTGGACAAAGAAATGGGCGGGAAAGACTTCATCCGCAATAAGAATGCCTATAAGCTGTATGAGAATACAACGGGGTTGAATGTACGCAGCACACCGGAAGTCATGACGATCCCGAATAATAAAATCTATCGCTACAATAAATCCGGATTTGTTGTCGCTGTGCTTGGAAGCGAGAAGAAAACCGATTATACATGGCATACCATCATTTCTGACCGCCTCGATGCGCCATATGGCTATGTGGCGAGAGGGGAAGCGAGCCTCATTTATCTCCGGCCGCTTACAATTGCGAAATGAATTATGCAATCAGGGGACATGGGCAGAAGCCCGTGTCCTCTTTCTATGTTTATAGTTCTTGTTTTTTGCTATTTTTGGAAGAGTGTAAGCCGTTTTGCATAGGTTCGATAGACTTAAATCCGACTTTCTCTAGTAAAATTCTATACATTCTAAAAATTTTATGATAAACATAGTGTTATGTTTTGTTTATTACATAGAAAAGGAGAAATGTATGAAGAAAATAACAACATTGTTAATCAGTTTCTTAGTCGCTCTTTCGCTTGTTTCTTTCACACCGGCGTCGGCCGCTGAGGAGACAATCAGCGATGAAATGCAGACGATGGTTGACCTTGGCGTCATTTCCGGATATGGCGACGGAACGTACCGCCCATATGGGAAAGTGACCAGAGCCGAGTTCGCCACTTTTGTATCAAGGGCGCTTGATTTGCCGCAAGGAGAGCATAAATTCACCGACGTAAACAGAAATTCCGCCTTGGCGGCAGGCATTAATGCAGCCGCTAAAGCGGGAATCGTGAGCGGTGTTTCCGCTGCTAAATTCGAACCTAATAGTTTAATAACAAGAGAGCAGATGGCTCTTATGATCAATAATGCATTAGGTTATTTAAATGTCGAAACCAAAACAACATCCGTTAAAGTGCTTGATATGAACCAAGTATCGTCTTCTGTCACGAAGAAAGCCATCAACAGCATGATCGGACACAATATCATTAAAGGATATGAAGCCCAAGGCGGCATCCTGTTCAAACCAAAGGACTACGCGACCCGCGAGCACGCCGCTGCCTTCATTAACCGCATGCTGTCGACAAAAGGCACAGCAGTCCATGCGATCAGCGATTTCGAAAGACAAGTGTTGGAATTGACAAATGCGGAACGCAAGAAGAACGGACTTGAACCATTCAAGCTGGATACGGAGCTGAGCAAAGTGGCCCGTCTGAAATCCAAAGATATGAATGATAAGAAGTATTTCTCCCACACGAGCCCGACATATGGATCGCCGTTTCAGATGATGCAGAAGTTCGGCATCACGTATCGAACAGCGGGAGAGAATATCGCCCAAGGTTACGGGACCCCGGCCGCTGTAGTGAAGGGCTGGATGAATAGCCCCGGCCACCGTGCGAACATCCTGAATGCGAACTTTACGCATATCGGCATCGGCCATTACGGATCAAGCAACTATTGGACACAAATGTTCATCGGCAAATGGTAATACAAAAAAACCTATCCGCCCCTGAAACGGGAGCAGATAGGTTTTTTTTCGTTGGTTAAGCTGTTTTCTTTCTTCGCACAAGCGATAATAAGCGGGTGAAAGCTTCTTTATAGAATACATATAATCCGCCCGCGTAAATGACAGCGCCCAGGCCTCCGAACAGGAATAATTGGACAAGGCTCGGCCAATTGCCCATCGGCGTGTAATGCTTGAGCAAATAGACAGGCACCGCCATCAATACTACCGGCGGAATCACACGGATGAACATCGAGATCAGACGTTTCGATTCGCTTCTGTCGAAATCCCGGTACATGACGATGGTGGAGACGACAAGGAAGTAGATCGCCACAAGCGAGCTTGTTACGGCAAGTCCTTTATATCCCAGCGAGTCGACGATCAGCCAGTTGATCACGAAGTTCAAAAGAACGGTTGTGGCGCTGATCTTGAATACGGTCGCTGTTTTTCCCCGTGCATACATCGATTTCGATACGATGAACTGCAGGCCTTGCGCTACGATCATCGGCAGGTAAAGCACCAGCGCTTCATACGTTCTTGCCGTATCTTCTGCTGTGAAGGCATTGCGTTCATAGACGAAGGAGATGGCTTCTTTTCCGACCAAGAATAGGCCGACCGCCATCGGCAGAAGCGTAACGAGAGAGATCTGCATGCCGGTGTGCATTGTATTCTGGAATTTCTTCTTATCATCCACTTGCTCGGACAGCAAGGTAAAGATGATGGCTACAATCGTGGTGGCATAAATGGTATTCGGGATGCTCACCAATAGCGAAGCTTTATCCAAATAGGTAGCTCCGCCGTCCATTGTGCCGAGAGCGAATGTTTTATTGACGAACATATTGATCTGGCCGACCACTGAATTCAACAGTGAAGGAACGATCAAGATCAGGAATGTCTTGCGGAATTCGCTTTCGACCTTCACGTTCGGCGACCAGCGGAACCCGCTCTTCAATAAATAAATGAATTGCACAATAATTCCCAGGACGGTACCGAACACGAATCCGTAGGCCAGACTGTAGATGCCCCACATGCCAGAGAATAGCAAGGCGAATATCGCGCCCATCAAAGTGGCGGAAATCTTGGAAATCTGCGCCGGCACGAAGATGCGGCGGCCTTGCAGATAAGATTCCAGTATGCCGTTCAATGCCACGGCGCTCATGGCCACCAAGAAGATCTGCATCGTCTTGACAGCTACTGCCTCGGCATTAGGGTTGATGCTGGCCGGTGTGATGAATGGCAGGATATATGGAATCAAGAAGAAGCCGACGACGGATATGCCGAGGAACAAGAGAATCGTGCCATTCATGATGCCGTTCGCATTGATTTCTGCCTCGGCTTGGTTTTCCTTCTTCTTCTTCATATACATAGGCAGGAAGACGTTATTAAAGCCGCCCCCGATCATTGCGACGACAAGCGTGATGAGCGAGAAGGCATATACGTAGCCGTCGGTCGCATCGCTGACCCCGAATACGCTCGATACGATGCTTTCCCGGATCAGGCCGGAGAGCTTTAAGACGAGCGACAATAATGTAATCCATATGGCGGTTTTTCGTAATGTGGACAAGTGCGATGGCACCTCTCTTCTATTTGAATTGTAAAACACAAAAAAGGGCCTATGTGCGAATGCACGATAAAGACCCTGATGGCGGCCGGTTTGTTTATCCCGTTTAACAGGGTACTGCGACTCCCGCTCAGGCACGGCAGTGAAATCGCAGATGTGCAAGCGGGAGATCAAGTACCTGTAACAACTAAGGTTGGTTCATCTAATGATAGGTGGGGGGATGAAGAGCCCAGCCTATCAAAGATTCACTTTATGATTCAACGTTGCCCCTGCCGCAGGGCTCCTTTTTAATCGAGCGAAAGAGATCAATCAATTAAAAAGGAGCGGTGACGGTTCTTTTTTATAACGCGCTTTTATAAATCTCTAAATATTTCTTAGCCGCAGCGATATGGGAGTAATCTTGTTCGATTTTTTGGCGTGCTTTTGCAGCCATTTCCATACCTGCTTCCGGGTCGCGCAAAATGGTGATGATCGCATCGGATAATTGTTCCACATTCTTCTCTTCGACAAGCAGGCCATCCACGCCGCTATCGACGATTTCTTTCAGGCCGCCGACTGCGCAGGCGATCAGCGGGGACCCTGATCCCATCGCTTCAAGCGCCGAGATAGAAGTCGCTTCTTCCACACCCGCTGAATGGACGCTCGGTACAAGCGCCACATCGCTCAGGTCGTAATAATCGCGCACTACAGAGTGGGCGACTGCGCCAAGAAGTGTGACGTTCTGGTCTATGCCTTCCTTCTCCACGATTTCCTTAATGTTGTTCAGCGCTTCGCCGCTGCCCGCATAAATCAGGTGCGCGTTCGGGAATTCCTTCAGCACTTTCGGAAGAGCGAGGGCAGGATAGATGACGCCGTTCTTCTTCGTCAGGCGGCGCGGGCAGAAGAGCACATCCGCATCCGCGTCGATGCCGTATTTCTCGCGCAGTTCCTTCTTCTTCTCTTTGTTCGGCTTGAAAGAATGGATGTCGATGAAGTTGCGGATCGCCGTCGCTTCCACGCCGGATACTTCCTTTACATATTCTTTCAAACGTGTATCGACTGTTACAACCTTGCGCGCCCCGCGGTATGCTTGGATTTCGATATCCTGCATAAAGCGCGCTTCCGGGCTGCCTTCATCCATTGAGCCTTTTGAGATGCTTTCGAATGCCATATAGCCATGGACGGTAGCGACTGTCGGAATGCCGCTTTCAAGAGCTGCAAGCGTTGTGAAAGGGTCTTGCGCATGAATCAGGTCGTAATGCTTGTGTTTGTTCTTATCGAATAGGGTGCGAAGGAAGCGCTGGCGCATTTTGTGGCTCCAGACGATCCCTTTCCCCTTCTTGAATTTATTCAGGATATAGCTCGGCCCTTGTGCAAGAATCTTGCGGGAAGCAGGCGAAACATCCGAGAATGACAATACGTCCACTTCATGTCCTAATGACTCCAAACCAGCCTTTAATGTATCGACATGAACGGACAAACCACCTGCATGCGGATAGTCGTATGCAGTCGCAATAAGAATCTTCATTATAGTTTCCTCCACCGTTTTTAACTTAATCTGTATGTCTCTGCTTGCTTGCGCGCTTTACTTTACGAAATGCTCTTTCAATAAATCGACATTGCGCACCGCTTCTTTACGCATCACTTCCGCATTCTTCTTAACGATGTCTGCGTAATGACCGCGGTTGTCCAAGATATTGAGGGCGTTCTTTGTAAGGGTATCTGTGTCGATATCCTCCAACGCCGCCGAGTATTCCCACATGCCGCTGCGCTTCAATAAGCTTTCAACCTTCTTATCATAACTTAATCCAATGTGGGGTACACCTGATAAGGTCGAGAAGATGAGTGCGTGCAGGCGCATCCCGATTGTCATCTCGCATTCGCTGATGAAGTTCAAGTATTGATTCGGCGTGAATTTTTCGCCAAGCATGATTGTTTTGCCGCTATGCTTCATATGCTGCATGACTTGCTTGCTCGCATTCGTGTCATGATGGCCTTCCATCGGCACGAATACAGGTGTAACGCCTTTCTTCTCAATCAGCTCGTCCAGGATTTGCGCCGTTTGTTCGAATTGCTTCGTGTGCTCGAACCAAGGGCGCATCGATACGGCCACTAATCTTTCGTCGCCTTTCAATGAAAGGGAATCCATGCAAGCTGTGTCTTCCTTCTTCTTGAACGCGAATACGATGTCTGAAGTTACGACCGTTTCCGGACGATTCACACCCAGGTTATGCAGATAATCCTTCGAGAATTGGTCGCGTACTGTCACGAAGTCCGCCAAGTTCGCCAACTTCATCAATATTTTCCCCCAGCGGGAAGTGACAGGCCCGATTCCTTGCGAGAAGAACATGACTTTCGTGCCGCATATTTTAGCCAGCAGCACAATCAATAAATAATAAGGAAGCGGTCCGAACAGGAACTTCGTCGGATACGCATCCTGAAGCAATCCGCCGCCGCCGCTGATGAGCAGGTCCGCATCGCGCAATGCCTTGATTTTTCCTTTATTATCATGTCGCCAACCGCGGTATACTGTCTTGACGTTATGCTCTTTCGCTGTTTGTTCCGGAGATAATGAGAATACTGTTATATCAGGGGAGTCCAACGAATCTCGCAAATTATCTACGATGCTTTCCAGAATCGCTTCGTCCCCAGTGTTTCCTAATCCATAAAAGCCTGAAATGACAATCTTCAACCCGATATTTCCTCCTTCTTATATGAAACCCATGCTGTTTGTTGTTTTCTATTGACTAATGAAAAGGTCTTGCGCTTTTCGCCTGTCCAGCTTCAATCTTCAGTGTCTAGCGTCCTTCGCCTATCTCCCTACGATAAGGCAACATCGGATCACTGCGTTCTCCGTGTTTTCTTTATCTCAGTCGAAAGGCTCCAGTCCGTACGACCCTAAGCGAAGGTTTGCGCTTTTCGACAAAACCTTCATATATTTTAACATTAGGTTACATGTAACTCAATGTAATTAATGTGGAGGCGGGATGTCCCAGATATTGCATGTTTGAGGGCGCGGGTTGTTTCCTAATCTTATTAATGCAAGCGTCTTTGTAATTTGATATACTATGTTAGGAATTTAAAAACAATTTCTTGACTTTTTGTGAAATTCCCCGCTTTTATGATTAACGTCATGCAAAGCAGGGTAAAGTGAAATTCTGAGCGAATGGAGACGTAGGCGGATTCTATATTCTGCAAGGATTGAACCGTTCATACGAATAGCATCTAACATATTATTAAATTAAGTGAGGTCACCAAGTTATGAAGAAGATTTGTGTCATTGGTTTAGGCTATATTGGCTTACCTACAGCGTCTGTTTTTGCCCGTGCCGGATATGATGTACTGGGCGTGGACGTAAGTGAAAAGGTCGTAAACTCATTAAACGAAGGTAAGGTCACTATAGAAGAAGTAGATTTACCGGAGCTGGTGCAAGAGGTAGTGGCGAAAGGTAAATTGAAAGCATCTCTACAACCAGAGAAATCAGATGTATTCATTATCGCCGTTCCTACTCCAATCCACGCCGACCACAGCGCAAACGTGGATTATGTAGCGGAAGCGACGAAATCAATCCTTCCTTATCTAGAGAAAGGCAATATTGTAATCGTAGAATCCACAATTCCGCCAAGAACAATGGATGATTTGGTTGCACCGATTATCCAAGAAGCCGGAATTGATCCATATAATGATATTTATTTAGCTCATTGTCCGGAGCGTGTATTGCCGGGCCGTATTCTGATTGAGCTAATTGAAAATACTCGTATTGTAGGCGGTGTGACACCGGAAGCTGCGAAGAAAGCCGGTGATGTTTATCGTGCTGTCGTTACAGGCGATGTGATTGAAACAGAAGCGGTAACAGCGGAAATGTCGAAGCTGATGGAGAATACATTCCGTGATGTGAATATCGCGCTTGCGAATGAACTGGCGAAGATTTCAGCCCGCCTGGGTGTGAATGCGCATGATGTTATTGCGCTTGCGAACAAGCATCCGCGCGTAAACATCCACCTGCCAGGACCGGGAGTAGGCGGCCACTGCTTAGCGGTAGATCCATACTTCATTATCGAGAAAGCGAGAGAAGAATCGCCTTTAATCGCGGAATCACGCAGAATCAATAATTCAATGCCGCACTTTGTTATTGAACAAATCAAACGTTTAACGTGTGAACTGGAGAAGCCTGCTGTGGCTGTATGCGGATTGACATACAAAGGAAACATTGATGATGTCCGTGAAAGCCCGGCGATTGAAATCGCGGAAATGCTGCTTGCGAATGAAGGACTGGATGTACGTGTCCATGACCCGCATATCCATGAAGAGCAAGTTTCCTTCCCATTGCATTCATTAGAAGATGCTGTGGATGGAGCACACTTGCTTGTCATCCTTGTGGACCATAATGAATTCAAACAGTTCGATGAAGCAATGCTGCTTGAGAAGATGGCCGCTCCGGTTATTTTTGACACACGCAACTGCGCGAAGATTGAAGATGGCGGTTTCACTGTATACCGCATCGGTGACCTGAAGAACTTGAAAGCTATTCAATAAGTAAGAAACCGGTCTAATCCGATGCGTCGGATTAGACCGGCAAAATGTCCGGCTCCACGAGCTGATTGAATGATAGGAAGATGAATATGAAGAAGGAAACATATTTCGGCGTAGATGTATCACCACTCAGCTACGACGAAATTTTAGCCGATATAGAGCAAAGAATGAAAGCGGGCAAGAAGTCCACGATCATCGCGGTGAACCCGGAGAAGGTCATGGCGGCCGAGCGCAATGAACAACTGCGCGAGCTGATTAATAATAGTACGTATGGCATACCAGACGGCGTTGGCATACTGCTTGCTTCCAAATTAAAGAAGGGTTCGATCACATCCCGCGTAACAGGCGTGGATATGATGGACCATTTGCTTGCGTTTGCGGCGGAGAAAGGTTATCGTGTCTTTTTGTATGGCGCGAAAGAGGAAGTTGTTTCGCAGGCGAAAGTGAATATTGAACAGAAATATCCCGGCATCAACATTTCTGGCTATGAGAATGGCTACGTGCAAGACCCGCAGCTTGTAATCGACAAGATCAACGAAGCGAGAGCGGACCTTTTGTTCGTTGCGATGGGAAGTCCGAAGCAGGAACTATGGATCCGCGAACATATGGATAGTGTAAGCGCGAAAGTATTCCAAGGGGTAGGCGGAAGCTTCGATGTCTTTGCGGGGCATGTAAAGCGCGCACCGGCGTTCTACCGGAATCTTGGGCTTGAGTGGTTCTACCGCTTAATGAAAGAGCCTAAGCGCTTCAAGCGCCAGCTGGCATTGCCGAAGTTCCTGATGAAAGTTGTGCGCTCCAAGTAAATCCTTTCCGGGTTGCGTCCCGAAAGGATTGTCGTATGATTGCACATAAATATGCCGCAGGAGGAGAGTAATGAGAAAAGTATTACATGTCATAAGCGGAGGGGAGACCGGCGGATCGCGCAAGCATGTGACGACGCTGTTGGAACAGTTCCCCGCAGAATCCGTGTGCCTTCTTGTGTTCCAGGACGGGCCTCTTGCCCAAGAAGCAAGGCAGAAGGGCATTCGTGTGGAAATGCTTCCGCAATCATCCCGTTATGATCTGCGCATCATAAACAAGCTCGCTTCATTTATCAATAACGAACGCTTTGATATTGTACATTCGCATGGTCCGCGGGCGAATCTGTTCCTGTCCTTTATCAAGAAGAAGATCCGTGCCGTGTGGGTGACAACCATCCATAGCGATCCGACATTGGACTTTATGAAAGGCGGTTTGAAAGGCCGGATCTTTACCGCGCTGAACCTGCAAGCCTTGAAGAAGATCGATTTCTTCTTCGCTGTATCGGAACGCTTCAAGGATAATCTGATCCAGCTTGGCATCCCATCATCCATCATCCATCCGATCTATAATGGCATACATTTCACGGAACCATTGCAGGCCGATGGAGCTTTGCAGAAGGAATTGGGGCTTTCGGAAGATGATTTTGTCATGACGATGGTTGCGAGATTACATCCGATCAAGGGGCATGACATGGTCCTCGAAGCCTTGAAGAAGCTGGACAATCCCCATATCCATCTTGTATTGGTTGGCGACGGTCCGATCCGCAGTGAAATAGAGGAATTGGCACGTAATTTGAATCTGCAAAAAAATGTACACTTTCTTGGCTTTCGCCGGGATGTGGACCATATCTATAGCAATTCGCATATCGCGCTGCTCGCTTCCCATAGCGAGAGCTTTCCGCTCGCCTTGCTTGAAGCCGCTAACCAGAAGCTGCCGCTGATTTCAACAGATGTCGGGGGCGTGAAGCAATTGATCACTTCGAAAGCATATGGCTGGGTTGTGCCGGTTGGGAACGGCGACAGCTACAGAGAGGCGATTGAAGAAGCGTATGGCGAGTACCGGAATGGAACTCTAGAGCCTAAGGGCGAGGAGTTATTCCGCTATGCTTCGACCCATTTTTCATTGAAGGCGCTTGCGGACGATGTGGAAAGTGTCTATGACCGATTAGGGGAAAAATAGGCGTTGTCATTTCAAGGCGCATCTTGTAAAGTGGTAAATGGTAAAAAAATATATGAAACGTGATTGTTTCGTGGGGGATACTGTAGAGAAAGGAATTGAGTATGAATAATAATAGAAGCTTAACATACATTCTAATCCTGTTACATTTGTTTCTTGTGCCTTTGGTCTATTTCAAGAAAGGCATCATTTCAGTTGAAGTAATTCTTGTTCCTTTGCTTGTGCTTGCGTTTATGTGGGAGTACAAGAAAGGTACGATTAAATTAAATTCTTTGCCTATTATGCCGTTCCTGATTACATTCGGGCTCTATTTAATCGCTTCATCTATCTCGTTGGTGAATGCGGAGGCATTAAAGCCGGGAATCATGGAAATCGCGCGTTATTTATCATATGTTGTTGTGTTCCTGATCGTAGTGAAGGTGAAGTTCTCGAAAGAGCAATATATCAACTTCGCTAAAGTCTTCGGAGCAGCAGCCATCATTATAGGTTTATTCGGGATTTTCCAATACATCTTCAACTTCTCGTTGAACAAAGCCGGGCTATACGCCTTGCAGGAAGCGAAAGGCCGTGTCGACTCAACGCTTGTCAACCCTAACTATTACTCTTCATTCTTGAACTTCGTCATCCCGACATTCCTATTGTTTGCGGTGGTGTACTTCAAAGATAAGAAAATGCAGTTGGTGTTCTTTGCGTTCTACGCCGTCTTTATTGTGAACTTGATTCTTACGTATACACGCGCTGCATGGGTGACAATGGCATGCGCGTTCATCCTGATCGTTTTGATTATGCCTAAGCGATTCTTGAAGAACTTCTTCAAGCCGCATATCCTGATTGCATTCGCGATTCTATTTACAGGCGTCTATTTCATGCCGGATGTGCAATCGCGTACC
Source organism: Bacillus sp. (in: firmicutes) (assembly GCA_051874035.1). Classification (GTDB taxonomy): domain Bacteria; phylum Bacillota; class Bacilli; order Bacillales; family DSM-1321; genus Bacillus_AD. The sequence continues at coordinate 1,317 of JBJEFM010000161.1, read as the reverse complement.
GCATCCGCTATTTATGCCGTTGAGAAGCTGTTCTTCCCGAACGCTGAGCCGCCGGAAGTGGCAGAACCTGAAGATCCGGCAGCATTAGACGAATTGACACCGGAAGAAATAGAGGAAATCAAAGAGAAGGAACAAGAGAAAGCCATTTCTGAAACAGCCGTGGTGTCGCGTACGACGCTATGGAAGACAGGATTGGTCATGTACCGCGATAACCCGGTCCTTGGGGTAGGGATGGGTAACTATTATACGCGCTACAAGGAATTCGTAACGAAATATCCGGAACTTGATATCGGGCATGATGCATACTCTGTCCATAACTCCTATATTAAAGTAGCGGCTGAGACAGGTACGGTCGGGATTCTTTCATTCCTATCGTTCTATATTGTGTATTTCATATACCTCATCCGACTGTACTTTAAACAGAATGATGAATTAGGCAAGGTTGTAGCGGCCGGCGTTTGCGTGGGCAGCGTCACCTTCATGGTGCAGAACCTATCCAACAACCTGATCTTCATTCCGCAATTGAATCTGATCTTCTGGCTGGTGGGCGGACTTGCGATCGCATTCCTGCATTTGAACCAGCAAAGAAATTTCCGGTAAACGAATGATTGACCGACCGCGGCAGATGCCGCGGTCGTTTTTTTGCGTGTATAAAAAAGTGTACCCCGTTTTTAAAACTTCTAGTTCTTAATGAGTGGTCCCAACATATATTGTAACTGTCGGCCGCAAAAAGCCGTCTTAGGGAGGGACGGAAGTACCGGGGAAAGGTGGAATAGAAAGATGGGAAGTTCAAAAAACGTTGATATTAGGTAAAAAATCGCAACAAAAAGTAATTTTTTTGAACTTATTAAAAAATATACCAATTAAAGGTGAATATTGTGTATAATAATGTTTGTATTTTCCTGTTGGGATATAAAGTTAAATGGTCCTTATTATTCTATTATAAACCAATAAATTCTATTAAAAGAATAAAAATGAAAAAAATAGTTGAAAAATATGGTTTATTTGGTAGAATAAGTGAAGAGGTTTAAACTACTATTTGCCTATTACTATATAAAAAGAGAAAAATGGGTGAGTGAGTATTTAAGCTACATAAGGAACTCTTACTAGTATTATTAATTGAATTTTTAAAATTTTTACAAAACGGGGAGGATTTTTTCACATGGCTTACCAACCAAAATCTTATCGTAAATTCGTAGCAACAGCTGCAACGGCTACATTAGTAGCGGGCGCTATTGCTCCATTGGCATCTGCGGCATCTTTTACGGATGTGGCGCCACAATACAAAGACGCAGTGGACTTCGTAGTATCGAAAGG
>JBJEFM010000160.1:0-1868 GCA_051874035.1 Bacillus sp. (in: firmicutes) | reverse complement strand
GTTTATCCGGAAGAGATAAGGTTTTTCAAGTGACGGTTTCCGTTGCGAGCGATGATAGGCAAAATGGCGGCGTGGTTCAATCCATAGCCACCACATTAGGCTCAATCATGAATGATGAAAACGGCATAAGCCTTCGCAGACTACCTCATGCAGTGGAAAAATGCCCTTACCCTACGATCTTCAAGATGGATTGGGTAGGCAGGGAATTGGCAAATTTGCTACAACTTCCCCCTTCCACACATGAAATTTTTGAAGAAGTGCCGCACCTTTCACAAGGTGAAAGAGCCTTGGATGCTAAGGAAATGACGAAAGGAATCGCCGTTGGCTACATGAAACATCCAGTAGTCAAAAACCGATTGGTTAAGATTCCATACAACGTCTTCCGCGAACATTGGTTCATGTCCGGTAAAACTGGATCGGGTAAATCATCTGAAATACTCATGATCCTGCAATCCATGATTGACGACTGGACCGACAATCCAAATAAAGCACCTGGGTTCACCCTATTCGATCCAGCCAAAGAAACCGCCCTAACGGTGATTAGTCGCTTGAAAAAAGCTGAAACAGAAGGAAAAGAGATTCCCTGGGATAAGGTTCATTACATCAGCTTAACCAAAGCCGATTATCCAATATCGCTTAACCTCCTTCATAAAACCAAAGGCGAATTGACCGATACTGTAAGAGGAAATATCATCAGTATCCTGAATACAGCCTTTAATAACGAGGGAGCGCCTAAAACGATGCGATGGATTGAAAACGCCATCCTCGCTTTATTGGAAGATGATCGACCACATTCCATCCTGGGTGTAAATCGAATGTTCCAAGATGAAAAATTCCGGAAACAAGTGATCAAAAATATAAAAGATCCTCTATTGAAGGTAGAATGGGAAAATTACAACTTGAAAGACACCGACGTCACACTCGATTCAATCAGAACGAGGATGGCTCCTTTCCAATCATCCCAATATATGAGAAGGATGTTTGGACAGACAAAATTCAGCCTAGACCTTAGAAAATGGATGGATGAAGGACATTTAGTCCTCATTGATATGAAAGATGTCAATGATTCAAATATCGCCCTGACAGTCGGCCACATGGTTACGCAATATCACCAAACAGCCATTAAACGCCAATCAGGTTCTAAGCTCCACATGCTGCTAGTGGATGAAGCACATTTAGCTCCTATCCCGATCATGGACACGATAATCGCCTTTGACCGTAAATTCGGCCTTGGCCTTGGAATCATTACTCAATACATGGACCAACTCCCCGAATGGCTGAAAAAAGCTGTTAAAGGAAACATGGGGACGATCCTTTCAGGAACCCAGGGCGATGAATCCGCAGGACAGGTTGAATCCATGACAAACGGCAAATTTACTAAGAATTATGTTCAAGGATTGCCATCCAATACGGTTGCAGTTTTCACCAAAGAAAAGGTAAACGGAACAAACAAGATCACTACTTGCACAGTCGAAACCGAACCGCCTTTCGTTTATAAGGAAGATGGCCAGGTTGCCAATTACCAAGATCAAAACGAAATGACTGCCACATTCAATTGGGCTGAAAAAATCGGCCTTGATCTCCAAAAACGAGATGGTGAGCACCACTCAACTATTGATCAGAACATCAAAACTTATCTAAATATCAAAACGAAAGAAACCGAAAAGAACCAAGATTTGTTCGGCTCTCCTGAAATTCAGGAAGAGATCCAACCGAAAATTACACTTGAAAAAGAACCTCTCCAAGAAGAAAACACCATTTTCGATGATGTGATGGACGCTTTCAATGATTTCATGGATGAAGATCCAGAACATGAGCTGACCGAATCAGAAAAAGACCTTTTAAGGGGTGATGTGGACAGAGAAGAA
>JBJEFM010000159.1:0-8627 GCA_051874035.1 Bacillus sp. (in: firmicutes) | reverse complement strand
CCCCCCACCTATCAAAGATTCACTTTATCTATTTGAAAATACATACAGAAAACGGAAGGTGTTCGATATGCCGAAAAAAAAGTTCGTGAAAATCCAGACAGCGGTACCCGGTCCCAAATCACAGGAAATGTTAAATAGACGTTTAGCTATTGTTCCGGATGGTATTAGTTATGGTAATGAGGCTTTTGTTAAGAAAGCTGCAGGAGCGTTGGTAGAAGATTTAGATGGTAATGTCTTCATTGACTTCGCAGGTGCAATCGGAACAATGAATGTCGGCCATTCGCATCCGCGTGTGGTGCAGGCCATTCAGGAGCAGGCGGAACAATTCATCCATACGGGCTTTAATGTGATGATGTACAGTTCATATATAGAATTAGCGGAGAAATTGGCCGCACTTGCCCCTATTGAAGGTGAGAAGCAGGTCGCTTTTTTTAACAGCGGCGCTGAAGCGGTGGAAAACGCTGTAAAACTTGCCAAGAAGTATACAAAGCGCCAAGGCATCATTTCTTTCACCAGAGGCTATCATGGCAGAACGCTAATGACGATGACGATGACGAGCAAAGTGAAGCCTTATAAATTCGAATTCGGCCCTTTTGCTTCTGAAGTGTATAAAGCGCCATTCCCATATCCGTACCGTCGCCCGGAAGGTATGACAGAAGAACAGCATAGCGATTTTATCATCGATCAGTTGGAACAATTCCTGATTGCCGATGTTGCGCCTGAAACTGTAGCGGCGGTGGTGATGGAACCTGTACAAGGCGAAGGAGGCTTTATCGTTCCGGACCGGAAGTTTGTAAAGCGCGTAAGGGAAATCTGTACAGAATACGGGATTCTATTCGTAGCGGATGAAATTCAGGCGGGATTCGCAAGAACCGGTAAATATTTCTCTATCGATCACTTTGATGTAGAGCCGGATTTAATCACGATTTCTAAATCGATGGGAGCGGGCGTGCCGATAAGCGGGGTAATCGGCAGAAAAGAAATTATGCAATCGGCGAATCCGGGAGAAATCGGAGGCACTTACTCAGGCAGTCCGTTAGGCTGCAAAGCGGCGCTGGAGGTATTGGATATTATCGAAGAAGAAAATTTGAACGAACGCGCAATGGCGATTGGCGAACGCATTAAAGAAAGAATGAGGGAACTTGCCGGAACATATGAGCAAATCGGTGATATTCGCGGGCTGGGAGCGATGATCGGAGTTGAAATTGTTAAAGGTAAAAACGATAAGTCACCGAATAAATATGTTGTAAGTGATATTGTTAGAGAAGCGAATACAAGAGGGGTATTATTATTAAGTGCCGGGATTTTCGGTAATGTTATCCGTTTCTTGACGCCGCTTGTGATCACTGACGAACAGCTCGAAGAAGGTCTGGATATTGTGGAAGAATGTTTTGCGACAGTTTTATCTACTAAAGAAGAGGTGACGAATCAATGAGTTCGGTACAAGAAAAGTATGAAATCTATCCAATGTATATTAACGGAGAATGGGTAGGGAACGACTATAGTGATTTTTCGAAAGTGATAAATCCGGCGACTCAGGAAATAGTTGGAGCCATTCCTACCGGCGGGGCCAAGGAAGCAAAGTCAGCTGTCGACGCCGCTTATCAAGCATTTAAAACATGGTCGAAAGCAACAGCAGAAGAACGTGCGGCGCTACTTATGAAGTGGCATCAATTAATTGAAGAAAATAAAGAAGAAATCGCGAGAATCATGACAATGGAGCAAGGTAAACCATTAAAAGAAGCAATCGGTGAGATGAATTATGCGAATAGCTTCATCTCTTGGTATGCGGAAGAGGGAAAACGGGTGTATGGGGAAACAATCCCGGCATCCAGCCCGAATAAACGGATTATCGTCAGAAAGGAACCTGTAGGTGTAGTGGCGGCAATCACACCTTGGAACTTCCCGGCGGCAATGATTACACGCAAAGTAGGCCCGGCTTTGGCGGCAGGTTGTACAGTCGTGATCAAACCGGCTACACAAACGCCATTGACCGCTTTGAAAATGGCTGAATTGGCACATGAAGCCGGTATTCCGAATGGTGTAATCAATGTAGTGACAGGGCGTTCTTCCGAAATCGGCGATGCTTGGTTGAACGACCATCGAGTGACAAAGCTGACATTCACAGGATCGACCGAAGTCGGTAAAATATTAATGAAAGGCGCAGCTGCAACGGTTAAGAAATTATCGCTGGAGCTTGGCGGCAACGCGCCATTTATCGTCATGGCTGATGCGAATCTGCAAAAAGCGGCTAAAGAGCTTATTGCTTCCAAATTTCGCAATGCTGGACAAACGTGTATTTGCACAAATCGTATTTATGTACAAGAAACTGTAGCGGATGAATTCGTAGGATATTTCAAACAAGAATTAGATCAATTGAAAGTCGGCAATGGCCTTGCAGAAGGTGTCGATATCGGGCCGTTAATCGATCAAGCCGCTCTGGAAAAGGTACAATCATTGTTGGAAGATGCCGTGTCTAAGGGCGGCAAGGTGGCTTATACCGGACAAAAGCCTTCCGAAGAAAATGGCTATTTCCATGCGCCGATCATTCTGACGAATATTACGGAAGATATGGCGTGCATGACGGATGAAATCTTCGGTCCGCTCGCTCCGGTAGCGACGTTCCAAACAGTGGAAGAAGCAATCGAGCGTGCCAACGATTCCAACTTCGGTTTGGCCGCTTATGTGTTCACTGAGAACCTGACGCAGGCATTCAAGCTTTCTGAAGCATTGGAATATGGCATCGTCGGCGTAAATGACGCCCTTCCATCTGTCGCGCAAGCACCGTTCGGCGGATATAAAGAAAGTGGTTTAGGCAGAGAAGGCGGACATTATGGAATTGATGAATTCCTGGAAGTGAAATATGTATCGATTGGTTTGGATCTGTAAGTGATAAGGAGGCTGTTCCTTGGTAAGGGCAGCCTCTTTTTTGTTTTCGTATGGTAGAATACCAGATATCCGATTATGAAATGAATAGGAGGAGCATATATGCCCCAAATCGTTATTAGAGGATTATCTATTGAGCAAGTAAAGCAGATGAGCCGGCCGTTGGTAGATGAACTGGCTGAAATCTGTTCATGCGGCACGGATAATTTCACATTGGAAGTTCCGCAAGCTACATACATATCTAGTGGGAGCGAAGTAGCCATGTATCCGTTAATTGAAGTGAAATGGTTTGAACGGGGGCAGGCGGTCCGCGATCGATTTGCACAAGCTGTTACCAAACATGTACTGGCATTAGGTGAAGAAGAGGTAGAAGTGGCATTTGCAACCTATCAAGAAGCTGCCTATTACATCAATGGCACAAGCTGCGCAGAATGAATGCAGCTTTGAAGCCGCCTGCAGCCAGGCGGCTTCTTTTTTAGATAGCGCTAAGTTGTTGTAAATGCGCTTGACAAGCATGGAAAAGATTATTGGAAAGGGGGGACCCTTCTCATCCTTTGAAGCAATGTCCCATCTGATTGGTCGTTTTCGCCTGTTATAAAATCGGTCATATAATGAGTTAAATATCTTTTGAAACGGTTATTGGTATTTAGTAATAGTTCGTCTACATAATAAGCGCCTTTCGGGATTTGGTCCAATAATAGGACAGCAAGTGAAGCGTATATACCGCACGCTACTTGGAAGTAAGTAGCGTTTGTTTGATATTGAGCGAAGATAACGTCATTGCGGAGAACATTGTACATATAGCGCTCATGATCGGGGTAAACAAGAAGCACGCCTACCAAGTCTTCGCCTTCAAGCGGTGTCTCAAGCGGGTCCAGAATCTGCATATCGTAATCCCATAATCTGTCTGTATCATCGAGATTAGAGCGGATCAATTCGGTAGTATGCTTGTTTACTTTATAGAGAAATCCGCCTTCCATATTATACAATCGGCAAAGTGAATATACTTCTTCATGGGGCATTAAAGAACCGTTGAACTGTTTGTCCCCTAATGAAACATTGAATTCAATGCTATATACGTCTTCATAGAGAAAGAGCGGAGTATGATGTTTCATCAACATTGGATAGTTGTCAATTGCCTCATCAAGAAAACATTCAGGCGACCATGATGTGTAGATTGTGTCTTTTTTGGCGATTTTCTGTTCTTTGAAGAAAGAGGTATCGTTCTCCACAATATAGCAGCCGAGCGGAAGCTGAGGTTCCTTTTTCAGAAGCTCCAGAGCCATCCATTGCACGACCCCGGGATTCATACCGGAACCGATAATAGCGGTCGTATTATTGAAGGTGTGTTTAAATTGTTCAAAGTAGTCGATTCTTTCGATGAGGGAAAAACCGGCATACAGTGTTTCATTCTCATCGATGAAGGTATTCTCTAATGCGCTATTAACGTACTTGATATTCAGCTTATTGCAGCATTGCAGCATTTTGACCGTATCAGCCCATGAGAGGTCTATTACCACTTCCGTCTTTGTCTTTGTGAGATGCCGGATGAATGGTTCCGTCTCGTTCAACTCCAGCTGATGCAGGATTAATCGGTCTTTCAGAAAGGGAAAAAGCTGATCATAATATTCTTGTTTTTTTTGTTGGTGATCGATTAAGTGAAGGGTAGAGTGTGCGATGAGATGGTGGATGGGGTCATTTTGATCGATGATGGATTTGTTCAGGATTGACAATATAGACTTGGCTGCCCCTCCAGCGCTCCCGAGAATTGATATAACTGTTTTATGAGTATTCATTTACTCGCCTCGCAATCTTATGATAGAAAGTGCAGTTAGTTCGACAAGCTAAACCTTACTAATACGGTATGCATGTAGATGGGAGTTTGTGTGGACAATCCTTTTACATCGGGAAAAAGCCAAAAATAGAGAAAGACTTTGGGAACCTGGAAAGTTCGCAAAGCCTTTTAAGATTGTTCGCCTACTATTTGTTTTGTCTTGCTTCTGTCATCTGCTTCCAAACAGATCCTTTTGCTTCTTCTCCGTTTTCGATGCGGTCAATCGCCATCTTGATTTGCAGGGCGACTTCAAACTCAGTATCGTTTTCAGCTTGTTTTAATGCCGGCAGTACACTTTCATCTCCCAGTTCATATAAGAACATGGCGGCTCGCCAACGGACAATTTTGCTCTTATCATTAAGAGCATGTGCCATTTCATACATGGCCTGGGAGAATCCCAAGTCGGATAAACAATCGCCGGCGGTTCTTCTTACAGATGGATTTTTATCCTTGAGGCCTTTATATAATCCATTCAATGTTCTTTCGTCTTCCACCATTCCTAAATAGACAACGGCCAGCCGGCGAATGGATGTTTTCGGATCATCAAGCGCTTTTTCCAATAATGGGAGGTCTTCTACAGTCGGGTCTTCCATTTGTTCAAGTGCTTGATAGCGCTGCTCCCAGTCTTCATTTTCCAACATGGCGGCTGTCAGTTTGATTTTTGGTCTTTTTTCATACGTTTTTGCAGTAGAAGCGTCCTGGGCTTGCCGGATCAATCCGTTTAATCGGCTTTCGGGATAAGCAGCTGCGATTTCTTCGCTCACTTCTATGCCGATTTCATCCATATCTCCATATCTTGTTCCATAATCGACCCATTTGCGAAGCATCACTACATTATCTTCCGGTTTCTGTGCTTTGGCAATCGCTTGAATGAAAGCATCGGCCAGCCCGAAACGTTTTTCAGCCGTGCTGTCGGTTAATTTGATCTGCATAGGGATGCCTTTGAATTGCTGGATTTGCACGGTGACATCGCCGTAAGAGTCGAGCATGCCGCCGTCTGCTTGTTTTGATTCGGGGTTTTCGCCGAACAGTTGGCGCACTTGAATCAAGAGATCTTTCCAATCGTATTTCGCATTCCGTTCAAGTGCCAAGAAATCAGCGACATGGTAGACACCTTTGATGCCTTCGATATTCAAGATATCTTGAATCAATTTGGGTGCTTGCTCAGCTTGATTTTTTTTGTAATTATTACTTTGGCCTGCCGGCAAAGCTGTATTTAAATTGATTTTCATTGTATTAGGGCTCGGTGTTGGTTCTATTGATTTGATATGCAATTAAATCACTCCTCTAAAACCTGATTATGCTTCTCATCTTAACGAAAGCGGGTTGGATAAAGCAAACAGGAAATCTTGAGCAGGGTGAAAAAGAAAAGGAGGGAGAGCTCGTCACATAAAGTTCTTTCTTCTTTTGCCTTTATGGATCTATAGTGATAAAACAGATTTCGTTAAAGGCAATTCGCTTCAGTTCAGAATCGGTCTTTATTAGGATAGCTCCTTCTTCAAATCCACATAGAATGCCGCAAATGCACATCTAGCTAAAACATGCCTGCCAATAAGGTTCGGCGCTGAAAAAGTCCATAATATAAAGAAAAGGCCCCTATAATCTATAGATTATAGGGGCCTTTGTGGCTGCCAAGTATAGTAGTTGGTCTAACGTGCTTTTTGCTATCAGCCGCTTTTTCAGTGGCTTCTAAATAAGGCAGACCTATTTAACTCGGGAAACCCTAGGCATTAATAAGCGGTAATATTGAATTTATAACTATGCCACCTTGCTAGATCATACTGATTCAAATTGGCTTGTATGACTATATATCCTTTATTCAGGTTAGTAGTAAGTTCCCTGAGGATAAGAGGGTAGGTCGATTTTATTTTAGCGTTTAATATGTCTTTGCATCTTCTAGTAAGAGTAAATGATCCTTCAAATTCTAAATCTTCTTGGATTATTATTGATTGGCCGGAAAAAAGATGAATAGATACTAAGGTTCCCTTACAGTAACGCATGCATTCAAGGAAGCCGTTCCAATGAAATGGATACATGTGTTGAGGTTCTATTTTATAATTTTTCATTGTCTACACCACTATAATTATAATTAAGAGATTTTATTATAAGTAAACTTAATTTTACATGAAAGTTGTCATATATCCCAGCAAAAAATGAAGACTTATATCTTCAGGATAGGAATGATTTGACTTTGTACTTTTGATATGAGGGCTAATGAATTGAATAAGAGTAGGCTTAATGAAGTTCTGTAGGAGGTCCGCATATAAGCGGCATGTGGAGGAAATGGATGTTTTTGATGTGTGGAAAATGAAGTGCGTATTATGATTTTTCTGCCATCATCTTTGTGTTGGTTGCGAAAAAACTTTTTGTGTAAAAGGAGGCTTGGCATCTCTCGTTTTTTTGGGAAGAGGTCTTTGCTATTTATATACTACTATAAAAAAGGGGCGCCCTTTAAAAGTCATTTTGCAATAACTTTGAGGGCGTCCCATTTACTATATTTTATGCGTTATTATTATTCAGTTACTTCTTTGCTTTCTGTAATGCTAACTAAAACACAATCATCTAGAGAAAAGCGATAATAAGCATCTGTTGTATCGAATTCTACTACAACGTCGCTGAAGACGATGGATTTCATTTCCGTCATATCTTCCGCAGTTATCGTCCTTTCAAGTTCTTTTCCCCCTGCAAATGTATACACCACTAAATAATCTCTCATCTTGCATCTCCTTTCGTTCTATAAATTCGAATACCCTATTTTTCTAAAGTTTACTCATATTTACGAAAAGGAATTTTTCATTATGGTTCGATTTGATTTTTCAGCATGCTGCAAACTCGAACATCTTTGCAAGATACCGTGGATTTTATAGAAAAAGAATGTCTCTCATTTGAAATGCGTTTCCAAAAATATAAGTGGATATTTTTGGGGGTGATAATTAAAGTTTAGTTGGTGAAGAGTGAAGGATGATGAAATAGGCCGTTGACATCGTCAACGGCCTAAAACCTTCGTTTATTAAGGTATATTGAATGGAGCATAGGGGGTTCGAACCCCTGACCTCAACACTGCCAGTGTTGCGCGCTCCCAGCTGCGCCAATGCCCCGATAAAAAATAGCTATATATACTTTTTATCTAATATTCCGTTAGTTGTCAATGGTTTTTCTATAATTTTTCAATCTCAACAGATTTAATTCCTTCTATATTGGAAACTGCTGTATATAAGTCTACGGTTCGGCGCTGGAAATGTACTGTTGTTTTTAATTGAACAAAATAAGTATCCTCCATATCCTTGATGCGGATATTTTGAATGGTGATCCCTTCTTTTTGGACATGATGAATGATATGGCCGATTTCCTTTTTCTCAGTGACGGTCAATTGAAGAAGGATTTCTTTTTGCCTTAGTTGCTTCGGTCCGATCAAACTCATGATAATAGGAATAATTTCAACACTTATAATGATCAAAATGACTCCTGCGAAGGCTTCAAGGTAAAATCCTGCTCCTACGGCTATACCGAGCCCGGCTGCTCCCCAAATCATTGCGGCTGTTGTTAAACCGGATATACTGTCATTTTCCCGGCGTAATATAACACCGGCTCCGAGAAAGCCGATTCCTGAAATGATTTGTGCTGCTAAACGAAGAGGATCCATTGTAATATTCACTGAATCACTGCTAGGCGAGATATAAGCCGATTCGATGGAGACAATTGTTAATAAACAACTCACGATGGAGATGACAAGGCTGGTCTTTAAGCCTACTGGTTTTCTTCTCATTTCGCGTTCAACGCCGATAATTAATCCGAGAATAGCTGTTATTCCCAGTTTCATGAACACATCAAGTCTATGGTTTATTAGATATTCAACCATCTCCATTTTCTTTCCCCCTTTATCTGCATCTTATGTTATTTAAACTAA
>JBJEFM010000158.1:0-8640 GCA_051874035.1 Bacillus sp. (in: firmicutes) | reverse complement strand
ACCTATCAAAGATTCACTTTATTGTTTTCCCTTTAGGATAAATGAAAACAATTTTAATATTTAAATATATTGTATTATAATAGTTTTCAAAGCGTTTTTATTGTATTATAATAGATGAGTATATTAAAGATTCAGAAAAATAAAACAAAAAGAAGGGGAATTGCAAATTTTGTAGAATATTGTATTGTTTGCGATTTCTAAAGGGGAAAATGGGGGAGGACAATGATACATAGAATCGACCATATCGGTATCGCAGTCAAGTCTATAGAGCAATCTTTGGCTTATTACCGTGACATTCTAGGAATGAAGCTAGAAGGTTGTGAAACGGTAGAGAGCCAAGGAGTGACTGTTGCCTTTCTCGATGCCGGCAACACTAGAATAGAATTGCTAGAGCCGTTATCCGAGGAAAGTCCGGTTGCTAAGTTCATCAGCAAACGGGGAGAAGGCGTCCATCACCTTGCTCTTGGCGTTAAAGACATCCAAGGCCGTATTGATGAAGTGAAAGAAAAAGGGATCAGGACGATTGATGATAAGCCTAAGAACGGCGCTCATCAGGCGAAGGTAGCCTTCCTTCATCCTAAATCAACAGGTGGAGTATTATTTGAATTTTGCGAGCGAGATGAACAAGGGGAGGGTCATTGATGATCGACATTTATGATAAAATTAATGATTTGTATGATAGAAAGCGTGAAGTAGAACTTGGTGGCGGCGATCTTAAAATTGAGAAGCAGCATGAAAAAGGGAAATTAACAGCGCGTGAGCGGATTGAATTGCTTGTTGACCCTGGTACATTTGTTGAGTTAAGCCCATTTATCCAACATCGTTGCGTGGACTTTGGCCTTGACCAGGTGGATGGTCCCGGAGACGGTGTTGTTACGGGATACGGAAAAGTAAATGGACGCGACATTTATTTGTTCTCGCAAGACTTCACGGTATTCGGGGGAGCGCTTGGAGAAATGCACGCGAAGAAAATTGCCAATGTCATGGATTTAGCCGCTAAGAATGGAGCGCCATTCATTGGATTGAATGATTCGGGCGGAGCGCGTATTCAAGAAGGAGTGCTATCATTGGATGGGTATGGGCATATTTTCTATCGCAACTCCATCTATTCCGGAGTAATTCCGCAAATCTCTGTTATCATGGGACCTTGCGCAGGCGGAGCTGTATATTCTCCTGCAATTACCGACTTTGTATTCATGGTTGAGAAAACAAGCCAAATGTTTATTACAGGGCCGAAAGTAATTGAAACCGTAACAGGCGAGAAAATCAGTTCTGAAGGATTAGGAGGAGCGAAAGTCCATAATAGCATCAGCGGTGCCGCCCACTTCAAAGCTGCTTCGGAAGAAGACGTATTACAGGATGTACGGGCATTACTAAGCTATTTGCCACAGAATAATACGGAGAAATCCCCTAAGAAATCTTACAACGAGGAAGATGATTACAGACCAGAACTGACAGATGTAGTTCCGATTGAAGGTACTAGACCATATGATGTTCGAAAAGTAATTGAACAAGTCGTTGATCAAGATAGCTTCATGGAAGTTCAAAAAGACTTTGCTCGAAACATTGTTGTAGGTTTTGCCAGAGTGAAGGGGGAATCTGTAGGTCTAGTGTGTAATCAACCGAAATTCCTTGCTGGCGGTTTAGATATTGATTCATCTGATAAAGCAGCGCGCTTCATCCGTTTCTGTGACTCTTTCAATATCCCGATTATCACTTTTGAAGATGTAACAGGATTCTTCCCGGGAGTTAAGCAAGAACATGGAGGAATCATCCGTCATGGCGCAAAAATCCTGTATGCTTATTCAGAAGCGACTGTTCCTAAATTAACAGTCATCCTTCGTAAAGCCTACGGCGGCGCATATGTGGCGTTGAATAGTAAATCAATCGGCGCTGACATCGTATTCTCTTGGCCGAATGCGGAAATTGCCGTTATGGGCTCTGAAGGTGCGGCAAATATTATTTTTGCCCGCGAAATTCAGAATAGCGGGAATCCGGAAGAGACAAGAGCGAAGAAGATTGAAGAATATCGCCAAAAGTTCGCAAATCCTTATGTAGCGGCAAGTCAAGGCATGGTTGATGATGTGATCGATCCTCGCGATACAAGAATCAAGATCATTCAAGCGCTTGAAATGTTACGTAATAAGAAAGAGACGCGTCCATATAAAAAGCACGGTAATATTCCGTTGTAATAATAAAGAAGTGAGACCTGAAAAATTTGATTTCAGGTCTTGTTTTTTTATGTATATAGAGTTGGATTCTATAATAATTTAGCAAAATTTGCTTGCGTATAAAAAATGGATTTGCCACCTTGCTTTTACAATGGGTATACTAAAGGTGCAGTACATATATGGAGGTTTAATAATCATGATCAATAAACAAAGATTACTTGATGAATTTTTGGAATTAGTCCAAATCGACTCAGAATCTAAATACGAAACAGAAATTTCTAAAGTGTTGAAGGAGAAATTCACTTCTTTAGGAGTGAATGTCGTTGAAGATGATGCGGCTGCGAAAACAGGCTTTGGAGCAGGAAATTTAATTTGCACATTGCCAGCCACTAAAGAAGGGGTAGATACAATCTATTTCACTTCCCATATGGATACGGTTGTGCCGGGGAAAGGTGTTAAGCCTTCAATCGTAGATGGATATGTTGTAACAGATGGTACAACAATTCTAGGAGCAGATGATAAAACAGGCCTGGCTGCCATGTTTGAAGCGATTCGCGTATTAAAAGAGCAAAACATTGCCCATGGTGCAATCCAATTCATCATTACAGTGGGCGAAGAGTCTGGTTTAGTCGGCGCAAAAGCGCTTGATCCATCCCTGATTACAGCGAAATACGGCTACGCGTTGGATAGCGACGGGAAAGTAGGAGAAATTGTTGTGGCTGCTCCGACTCAAGCGAAAATCGAAGTTACAATCAAAGGGAAAACGGCTCATGCGGGTGTGGCTCCTGAGAAAGGTGTCAGTGCGATTACAATTGCGGCTAAATCAATCGCGAAAATGCCTCTAGGGCGCATTGATGAAGAAACAACAGCAAATATTGGCCGCTTTGAGGGCGGTAAACAGACCAATATCGTGTGCGACCATGTAGAAGTTCTTGCTGAGGCACGTTCTTTAATCGCTGAGAAAATGGAAGCGCAAGTCGCTAAAATGAAAGAAGCTTTTGAAACAACAGCGAAAGAAATGGGCGGAGAAGCAATCGTCAATGTAACAGTTATGTACCCAGGCTTCAAGTTCGGACATGGCGACCACGTTGTGGAAGTAGCGAAGAAAGCGGCTGAAAAAATCGGCCGTCCATCTTCACTGCAGCAAAGCGGCGGCGGCAGCGATGCAAACGTGATCGCCGGCTTCGGTATTCCGACTGTCAACCTAGCTGTGGGTTATGAAGAAATTCATACGACAAATGAAAAAATGCCAATCGAAGAACTAGAAAAAATAGCCGAAATGGTTGTTTCTATCGTTCAAGTGGTAGCAGAATAATAAAAATCAAAAGAGAGAGCGCTAATCCGGCGCTTTCTCTTTTTTTATCCCGTTTAACGGGTACTGAGATTCCTCTTCATCATGGCAGTGCAAACGTGGATGTTCAAGTACCTGTAACAAACCGATTGGTGCATCATCCAGCAATCACCGAGTTTGAATGAAAAAACACCAGGGCTGAAACATGTCTACAGGAAGTCGGAGTATGAAGACAAGTACATAAGGAGGTAGGGTGCGTTTAATATAAAGAAAATCCTTCATTATATAGTCAGAAGCTATAGGTAATTACTGATATGACAAGGAAGCGATCTCCTCTTTTTAAAATATAGATGACATTTCATCTGCGCCAATAGACACATTCCGTTTGTTTTTGTTAGGCTAAATATGTACTTATTTAGGAGGGTGCATAATGAAAAAAATCAAATTCTTGCTTTTATTGGTGTTAAGTCTTTCTCTTGTGGCTTGTTCATCAGATAATGAAGCAAAAAAAGAAGAGAAGGAAGAAAACGGAGCTGTTGCGGTGGACAAAGGTTTATTGAATGTTGAAGTTACACTGCCTGCTTCTTTCTTCGAAGGGGAAGATCTTGAGGAAGTGGCAGCCCAGGCAAAAGCGGAGGGGATTAAAGAAGTTACCGTAAATAAAGATGGTTCCATTACGTATAAAATGTCTAAAGCAGAGCATAAAAAGATTATGAAGGAAATGGGAACGAATATACAACAGACGATGGAAGAAATGGAGACCGGCAAAGATTACGCATCGATTAAAAGTATAAAAGCCAATTCATCATATGATGAATTCACTATCGTTGTGAATAAAGCGGATTATGAGAATAGCTTCGACGGGATCGCATTGTTTGGTTTAGCGATGCAATCCATGATGTATCAGTTATTTGACGGAGCGGATCCGGATGATTATAAAGTGACGATTCGTTTGGAAGATGAAGAAACCTCAAAAATATTTGATACAATTGTCTATCCGGATGCATTAGAAGAAAATAGTGAAACTGAATAGCTGAAATAGCAAATGGAGGAGTTGGTGATGTTAGACTCCTCCATTTGCTATGCGCTGGTCATTCCTTTTGATAAAATGTATAGTATGAAGCCTGAAAAAATGGGTGATGGTTATGAATAAAATGTATCCGGTTAATGGAAGAGTGATCTTACATGTTGATATGAATAGCTTCTATGCTTCCGTGGAAATAGCCCATGACCCGGGTTTGAAGGGGAAACCGTTGGCGATAGCAGGAAATCCGAAAGAACGCCGAGGCGTCATTGTAACATGCAGCTACGAAGCTCGCGCATGTGGAATAAAGACAACGATGTCGGTTTGGGAGGCGAAGAAGCTATGCCCCGATTTGCTGGTAATGGCGCCGGATTTTGATAAATACCGAAATATGTCGATAGCGATTTTTCAATTATTGCGGACATATACAGAATTAGTGGAACCTGTATCCATTGATGAAGGGTACTTGGATATTACCCAATGCGGTCACTTGGGTTCACCGATTGAAATAGCGGAAAGCATACAAAGGCAAATCTATGAAAAGATGGGACTGCCATGCAGCATTGGGATTGCGCCTAATAAGTTTCTGGCAAAAACAGCTTCCGATATGAAGAAGCCGATGGGAATCACCATTTTGCGGAAGCGGGATGTACCACATGTGCTATGGCCAAGGCCTACTGATGAAATGCATGGAATCGGCCAGAAGACAGCGGAGAAATTGAAAAGTCTTGATATCCATACAATCGGCGACCTTGCCGGGGCGAATGATCTTCAGTTGAAAGCTTTGCTTGGCGTGAACGGGTTGAAATTGAAGGAAAAGGCAAACGGCATCCATACTTCGCCCGTCGATCCCCTCTCCATTTATGACTTTAAAAGCGTCGGCAATTCCACGACATTGCCGAAAGATGTCACCAATCAAAGGGAATTACTTGAAGTGTTAGAGAAGCTCTCCTCCAAAGTATCAATGCGGTTAAAGAATAAACAATTGCTTGGCATGAAAATTGGAATCACAATTCGTTATCAAAATAGGAGTACTATTACGAGAAGCAAAACAGAATTGAATCCTTTTGTAGAGAAAGAGGAGATTTACAACAAAGCAAAGGAATTATTCCGGAAGCATTGGAATGGAAATCCTGTTCGTCTACTTGGCGTAACCGCGTTTGATGTGGTGGAAGAGCAGGAAGCGATAAAGCAACTAGATTTATTCTCTTATGAAAATGATGCGAAGGAAGAGCCGCTGCTTAAAACAGTCGAAGCTCTGCAGGAGAAATTCGGTAAAGACATCATTCATAAAGCGGCACAATCTGTTCATCATAAAAATAAGAAAGCGATCACAGAAACAAGCTTCAGCAAAGATGTGTTTAATGATTTTCTCAAATAATGATTTACAAAGCAAAATAGTATAAAATAAGAATAGTGGCAGAGGCAGTGGAAGTATGCTGATGGTATTGATACAGGAAGTCATGTTTAATGATGCAAGAAGATTTACTACAGAAGGGACGTTACATGATGCAACAAATAGGAGTTATAGGTCTTGCTGTTATGGGAAAGAATTTAGCGTTTAATATTGAAAGCAGAGGATATTCTGTTTCAGTGTATAACCGTTCCCGTGAAAAAACAGACGAAATGATGAAAGAATCAGAAGGAAAGCAAATCTTTCCTACATATACGTTAGAAGAGTTCGTCAACTCTTTGGAGAAACCGCGTAAAGTGCTATTAATGGTTAAAGCAGGCGCGGCTACGGATGCGACGATTCAGCAGTTGAAGCCATTGCTTGACCAAGGCGACATTGTCATTGATGGAGGCAATACCTATTTCCAAGATACTGTCCGCCGTAATAAAGAATTAAACGAAGCGGGTATTAATTTCATTGGAACAGGCGTATCCGGCGGTGAAGAAGGAGCGCTGAAAGGTCCGTCCATCATGCCTGGCGGACAGAAGGAAGCATATGAATTGGTTGCGCCGATCCTAAAAGAAATCGCAGCGAAAGTGGATGGAGAGGCATGTACAACCTATATCGGCCCGGATGGTGCAGGTCATTATGTGAAAATGGTTCATAATGGAATCGAATATGGCGATATGCAATTGATTTCCGAGTCTTACTTCTTATTGAAGAATCTTCTTGGCTTGAATGCTGAAGAGCTTCATGAAGTGTTCGCTGAATGGAATAAAGGTGAATTGGACAGCTACTTGATTGAAATCACAGCGGATATCTTCAAGAAGTATGACGAAGAAACAGGCAAGCCGATGGTAGATGTAATTCTGGATCGTGCCGGCCAAAAAGGCACAGGGAAATGGACAAGCCAAAGCGCGCTTGATTTAGGTGTTCCACTGCCGATTATTACAGAATCAGTATTTGCACGTTTTATTTCAGCGCTTAAAGAAGAGCGTGTAGCGGCAAGCAAAGTTTTATCAGGCCCTCAAGCGAAAGCTTACACAGGCGATAAGAAAGCGTTGATTGAAGCGGTGCGTAAAGCCTTATACATGAGTAAGATTTGTTCATACGCACAAGGTTTCGCGCAAATGCGCGCAGCTTCGGAAGAATATAATTGGAATCTTCAATACGGCGATATCGCGATGATTTTCCGCGGAGGTTGCATTATCCGTGCCCGTTTCTTACAAAGCATCAAAGATGCATATGACCGGGATCCGGCACTGAAAAACTTGCTTCTGGATCCATATTTCAAGGATATTGTGGAGAATTATCAGGATGCCCTTCGTGAAGTCATCGCCCTTGCTGTAACAAATGGAATTCCAGTTCCATGTTTCTCAAGTGCGCTTTCTTACTACGATAGCTATCGTTCAGAAAGATTGCCGGCTAACTTGCTTCAAGCGCAACGCGATTACTTCGGTGCCCACACATATGAGCGTGTTGATAAAGAAGGAATTTTCCACACAGAGTGGCTAAAATAAAATGAAAAAACTGAGGCGATTAATTCGCTTCAGTTTTTTTCATATATGGGATTGATGAGGCGTATGCTAGCAATATATTGATCCCGATTGGTTCATCTACTGATAGGCGGGGGATGAAGGAACGACCGCCTATTAAAGATTCACTTTATCATTTCCGACGAGAAGACCTCCACTTCAAAACAGAGTGATGCGATAGTGGGCGAAGTTTAAGTGGGGGATGAATCGCCCTCTTTTTGTAAAAAATATATGTTGTTTTTAGAACCTTGTAAAGAGTAAAATGAAACTAACAAACATAGGTTCGTATGAAAGGAGGAAAATCTAATAAAAACTGTGCTGAAAGGTTTTAAATTTCGTTTGTACCCAAACAAACTTCAAGCAGAATTAATCAACAAGACGATTGGTTGTTCACGATTTGTGGCTAATTTTGTGATGGCTCAACAAAAAAGAGAAGAAGATGTTTGGAAGGCAACAAATGAGCTTGTTCAAAAGGGTATGTTGACGGAAAACAACTATACATCTAGTTTCTTCAACAAAAACAACGCCATCAAAGACCTTCCGGCACTGAAGAAGAATTATATTTGGCTAAAAGAAGTAGATAGCATTGCCCTTCAAGCTTCTGTTGAAAATGTAGGAAATGCGTATAATCGTTTTTACAGCAAAGTAGCTAAAAAGCCAAAGTTTAAAAGCAAGAAGAACCCTGTTCAAAGTTATACAACAAAATAAGTGAATGGGAATAATGGGAATATTGAAGTTTTTGATAAACATATTAAGCTTCCTAAATTAGGGCTCGTTCGCTATGCCAATTCGAAAAAAGTGGACGGAAAGGTTAAGAAGGCTACCGTTCGAAGAAACCCTTCGGGTAATTACCATATCTCGTTGCTTGTTGAAACGACGGTTGAAGAATTGCCAAAAACAAGCTCTACTGTAGGAATTGATGTAGGGTTAAAGAACTTTGCGATTCTTTCGAATGGAACGATTTACGAGAATCCTAAGTTCTTTCGTTCAATGGAAAAGAAATTGGTTAAAGCTCAACGTATTCTTTCCAGAAGAACCGAAGGTGCATCCAATTGGTATAAGCAAAAAAACAAAGTGGCTCGCATACACGAAAAGATTGCAAATGCACGCAAGGACTATCTACAGAAAATCTCTACCGAGATTATCAAAAACCACGATATTATCGGCTTAGAAGATTTAAAGGTAGCTAATATGGTTCGCAATCATAATCTTGCTAAAGCGATTAC
>JBJEFM010000157.1:0-1891 GCA_051874035.1 Bacillus sp. (in: firmicutes) | reverse complement strand
ATGATAGGTGGGGGATGAAGGAAAACCCCCACCTATCAAAGATTCACTTTATTCATCGAACAATTCACGCATCTTTATTTTATTTTTGGCAAGGTCATCCAGTGTATATGCATCCAATACTTGTAAGAAAGCCAACATTGCTTGATGTAAGACTCCTTTTAGCCTGCATATCGAAGTGAGGGGACAATTATTATGGTCGTTTGAAAAGCATTCGACAATGTTAAAGTCCTCTTCGGTTTCCCTTACCAGTAAGCCAATATTAATATCGGCGGGAAGTTTAGCCAACCTGATGCCGCCGTTTCTTCCGCGGATTGTTTCAATGTACCCGAGCTTTCCAAGGTTATAGATAATTTTCATTAAATGATTTTTTGAGATTCCATAAGCCTCCGCTATGTCTTGGATTGTGCTTAATTTATTATCGTGAATCGTTAAATAGAGCAATACTCTTATAGAATAGTCGGTATAACTAGTTAATCGCATTGTCGTTTCCTCGCAATATAAACATCATTTACATATATAGTAACATAACATTCTCAAGTTGGACACATTTAGAAAAAACATGTATTTTAAATATTGCTTTTATAAAAACAGGTATTTATAATAAAGATGTATTTAATATACTACTTTAATTGGATGAAGGGGTTATGAGAATGTTAACTCAAAAAACAATCGATATTGTAAAATCAACTGCGCCTGTCCTTGCTGTAAAAGGAACAGAAATTACTACTGCTTTCTATAAAAATATGTTTGATGCGCATCCTGAATTATTGAACATTTTCAACCATGCCAATCAACAAAAAGGAAGACAACAAGCGGCTTTGGCCAATACGGTGTATGCCGCAGCCACTTATATTGATCAACTTCATGTCTTGCTGCCGGCAGTGAAACAAATTGCACATAAGCATCGCAGCCTGGCTATTAAGCCTGAGCACTATCCGATTGTAGGGGAGTACTTATTAAAAGCCATTAAAGAAGTACTTGGCGACGCGGCAACCGATGAAATCATCACAGCTTGGGGAGAAGCATACGGTGTAATCGCCGATGTATTCATTTCTGTTGAGAAAGAGATGTATGAAAAGGCAGAGACAGCCGAAGGAGGCTGGGCTGATTATAAAGATTTCACAGTAGTGAAAAAAGAAAAAGAAAGCGAAGTTATTACTTCTTTCTATTTAAAACCAGTGGATGGCAATAAATTGCCTGCCTTCCAACCAGGACAATATATTACTGTGCGTTTGGAAATTCCTAATGAGCAGTATTTAGTGAACCGCCAATATAGTTTATCTGCTGCACCTGGAGAAGAGTATTTCCGTATTTCTGTGAAACGGGAACGGCTTGAGGGGACGCCTGAAGGCAAGATGTCTAATTATCTGCATGACCATCTTGAAGTCGGCGATCAATTGGAAGTGACCGCACCGGCCGGTGATTTCACATTTGATGCAACGGCAACGAAGCCGGTTCATTTCATCGCAGGCGGTGTTGGCATCACTCCGTTCATGAGTATGCTGCATACAGTGGCGGATATTCAGCCGAATCGCACTATTTCGCTTATTCATGCGACGAAAGCAGCTTCTATTCAAGCATTCCGTGATGAAATCCAGTCATTGAAACAAGAGATGCCGAATTTAACAGTGATTTCTCTGTATGAACAATTGGAAGGCAACCTTCAAGTGGATTCATCTATCGGACAAGGCAGAATCACGGAAGAAATGTTGAAAGGTTATGTGGAACAGGGAGATGCGGATTATTATGTATGCGGACCCGTACCTTTTATGAAATATGTAATCACAACGCTTTATCGTCTAGGTGTTCCAAAAGAACAAGTGAAGTTTGAATTCTTTGGACCATCAATGAACCTTGAAGAAGCAACAGCTTAATATATGATTTTTAAAGA
>JBJEFM010000156.1:0-8763 GCA_051874035.1 Bacillus sp. (in: firmicutes) | reverse complement strand
TAATGATAGGTGGGGGATAAAAGAAAACCCCCACCTATCAAAGATTCACTTTATTACAGCAAATGACTACTCTTCTGAAATGGTCTGGTTTAAAATAAGGGAAACACCATTTTTTAAAAAGTGGGAAAATTATTTCTTTACGAAAAGAGAAACTATTCGTTCGGACGAGCGAGAAAAAAGGTAATCGGTCTCAGGAGAAAATGATTAAAAAACAAATGGAGAAGCAGTCATTAAGACATTGAGGGAAGGGAGTTGTACAATAGTAAGAGCGGGTGACTCGTTCAAAAGTTTTAGTTCTATATAATTACAATGGATGAAAAAGAAATCAAATATGTGTTTTAAACGTTGAATTGTGTTTGTATAGTTACAATACGATAACAAATACTTGACGGAATAATCATAGAATTATTCGTATGTTAAAATAGGAGGGTGCTATGAATAAGGAAGTATTCACGTATATTATTGATCATAAAGATGAGATTTTAAGCAAGTGGATGGATCTGGCCAGAGAAGAGGGCGACGATCAGATTATTAGGCTTGTTTCCGATAAAGTCTTCTTGGAAACAAGCAGGGAATTTCTTGATTTAATCATCGCGAAAGAAAAGGAAACAGAAGACAGCTACCGCACTAGATTGATCAATTTCACTGAGAAGGTGATTCAATTAGGCTGGCCGTTATCTTTTGTTAATACCGGTTTAAATCAATTCAACATGATTATCATTGAAAGCATGATACAAACAGGTATGATCAATGCGGAAGAACAAACAGAAGTTTTGTACGATTTCCATAAATGGTCAAATCCTTTAGGGACAGACATCATTAAAACCTATACACAATCATGGGAACGGACCGTTTCCCTTCAAAAAATCGCTCTTCAGGAACTATCGGCTCCTTTGATTCCTGTGCTTGAAGGCATTACGGTTATGCCTTTAGTCGGTACAATCGATACAGAAAGAGCGAAGCAAATCATGGAGAATCTGCTCAATGGAGTAGTGAAGCACCGATCCGAAGTTGTATTGATCGATATTACAGGCGTGCCTTTAGTGGATACGATGGTTGCCCATCATATTATTCAAGCGGCTGAAGCTGTCAGATTAGTCGGGGCGACATGCATGCTTTGCGGCATTCGGCCTGAAATTGCGCAAACAATCGTAAATTTAGGAATTAATTTAAATGAAGTAATAACGAAAAATACATTGAAAAGGGGTATTGAAGCGGCATTAGTTCTGACCAATCGTCAAATCCAAGAAATAGATGCGGAGGATGCTATATGAGAATACCAATATTGAAATTGTATAATTGTCTCTTGGTTTCTATTCAGTGGGAACTGGACGATGGAACAGCCCTTCAATTTCAAGAAGATTTATTAAGCAAGATCCATGAGACAGGTGCAAATGGGGTAGTGATTGATTTAACATCTGTCGATTATATAGATTCTTTTATAGCCAAGATACTTGGGGACGTTGTCAGTATGTCTAAACTAATGGGCGCTCGAGTTGTAATAACAGGAATACAGCCTGCGGTCGCTATTACCTTAATAGAACTGGGTATTACCTTGAATGAGGTATATACAGCATTAGATTTAGAAAAAGGCTTAGAGAAACTTCAACAGGAACTGGGGGATTGAATATATGGATCAATCCTATGTCAAAATAGTCAATGAATGGGATATAGTAGCGGCCAGGCAACTAGGCAGGAACGTGGCAAAAGAACAAGGCTTTGGAACCGTCGACCAAGCGCGCATCACGACTGCCATCAGCGAACTTGCCCGCAATATTTATCTATATGCCAATCAGGGAATTATCAGTATTGATAAAGTGCAAAAACAAGGGAAAAAAGGCATTGTTATTAAAGCAGAAGATGAAGGTCCTGGCATTCTTGATATACGCAAAGTAATGGAGGATGGCTACACGACCTCAGGCGGGCTGGGAGCGGGGCTTCCAGGTGTAAAAAGACTAATGGATTCATTTGATATCGATTCTGCACCCGGAAAAGGTACTACTATAAAAACAACTAAATGGCTTCGTTAAGGAGGGGAAATAAGTGTCGGGCAATGATGGTAGCCATATAGAAGAGCTTTATGGAGAAGCGTTAAAGAAATACATCCAAGAGCGAACAGAGCAGGAGTTGTACCGAGGGCAGCTGTTGAGCAGGCAAACAATCGAACATAATATTTCTCCGGAGGAACTAATCAGCTGGCACAAAAAGGCCTTACTGGATGTTTTCCCTGAAACACGCTCTGAAATTCTGGATTCACTTGACTTTCTGTTGGAAGTGATGATGGGATATGGTATTGCCTATCGAGAGACCCAGAGTCTGCGCCATCTGCAACAGGAGCTAAACTCGGAGATGGAAATAGCCGCTAATGTACAAAGCACTCTTCTGGAGACGAAGATACCAGAATTAAAAGAGTTGGAAATCGGCTCTTTGAGTGTGCCCGCTAAGCACATGAATGGGGATTTCTATCAGTTTCTACAAGATGATGAAACGGGAAGTATAGGAGTCGCTATTGCGGATGTGATCGGAAAAGGGATACCGGCGGCGCTTTGCATGAGTATGATTAAATATGCAATGGATAGTATACCTGATAAAAGGCATCTTCCGAGTAAAGTGCTGGAAGCGTTGAATGAAGTTGTCGAAAAAAACGTGGATACGAATATGTTCATTACCATGTTCTATGGCATATATAATCCAGCAACATCTGTTTTCTCTTATGCATCGGCGGGCCATGAACCGGGATTGTATTACCATGCGGGCTCGGAAACTTTTGATGATTTATACGCGAAGGGCCTATTGCTTGGCGTGGATAAACATGCCTCCTATAAGCAGTATGAACAGCAAGTGGAAATCGGGGACATGATTATCCTGATGTCGGATGGTGTGACAGAGTGCCGGACGGATGACGGATTTATTGAAAAGGATTATTTAATCGATCTTATTCGACAACATATTCATCTTCATCCGCGTGAAATCGTCATAAATGTATATAAGCATCTAGAGAAGCTGCAACATTTTAAATTAAGGGACGATTTCACTTTGATTATTTTGAAAAAGATACAATAATTCATTTTTTATGTAATTGAAGTTTATATTTCGTGACGTTTGGGTAAAGAGTACTTAGCTAAAAATAGTCGGTAATATGAATGAGGTGGATTAGGGTAATGAATTTTACAATAGATGTGAATGAAGTGGGTAACAAGGTTGAAGTGCAAATCAAGGGAGAAATCGATGCGTATACGGCACCGAAATTAAAAGAAGCGTTAGTGCCCTTGGCCAATCGCGATCAAGTGCACATTGTAGTCAATATGGCGGAAGTCTCTTACATGGATAGTACTGCTCTGGGCGTATTTGTGGGCATCTTCAAACAAGTGCGCGCCCGTGGAGGGGAATTCAGCTTGATAGGTTTATCGGATCGATTGAAGCGCTTGTTCGATATTACGGGGCTTGCGGATATAATTCATATTACAAGCGATACAAAGGGTGGAATAAGATGAAACAAGGGTACGATTATGTTGAAATGAAGATTCCTGCAAAGCCTGAATATATAAGCGTTATCCGATTAACGCTTTCCGGAATTGCGAGTAGAATGGGCTTTACGTATGAAGGCATTGAAGATTTGAAGATCGCTGTAAGCGAAGCTTGCACAAACGCTGTCCAACATGCTTATGCAGGTGCTGAGGCGGGAGAAGTGGTAATCGGTTTTGGTTTGTATGAAGACCGTTTGGAAGTAATGGTTGCGGATAAAGGCGATAGCTGTGACTTTGAACAAGTAAGACGAGACCTGGGACCTTATGAAGAGCATCATAATGTGGAATTCCTGAGAGAGGGAGGATTGGGTCTTTACCTAATTGAGACTTTAATGGACAAGGTAAGTATACACCAGAGCCAAGGTGTAACGGTGTTTATGACTAAGTTTCTAGAGAGAGAGCAGGTGGAGGCTGATGCAAAAACAATCTCAACCTAATCAAGAAATGAAGAATCAAGTAAATGCATGGATTAGGGCTTACCAATTGCATCAAGATGAAGAAGCCCAAAATCAGCTGGTTCTGCATTATAAAGGTCTGGTTCAAACAATAGCACGCAAATATGCAAAAGGAAGGTCGTTCCAGGAAGATATCTATCAAGTAGGCATGATTGGTCTGCTTGGAGCGATTCGCCGCTATGATGAATCGTTCGGGAAAAGCTTTGAGGCTTTTGCTGTCCCTACCATCATTGGTGAAATCAAGCGGTTCTTAAGGGATAAAACGTGGAGTGTCCATGTTCCGAGAAGGATTAAAGAATTAGGGCCGAAGATTAAGAAGGCTACGGAAGAATTGACGACGGAATTGAGCCGTTCGCCAAAAATCCAAGAGATAGCCGATTATATAGATGTATCGGAAGAAGAAGTATTAGAAGCGATGGAAATGGGAAAAAGCTATCAAGCCCTATCGGTGGATCATACGATTGAAGCTGATTCAGATGGCGGGACTGTTACGTTGCTTGATATTTTCGGAGATACAGAAGATGGCTATGAGAAGGTCGATCAACGACTGGTGTTAGAGAAAGTGCTGCACGTTCTTACAGATCGCGAGAAGATGATTATTAAGTATACGTATTTAGATAATTTAAGCCAGAAAGAGGCGGGAGAAATTCTAAATATTTCGCAAATGCATGTTTCTCGATTGCAAAGACGAGCGATTAAGAAGCTTCGCGAGGCTATCCATGCAGAAGGAACTTCGGAGTTCGTCTGATGAAATATGAGGAAACGGCAAATGAAAAAGTAGAATTAATTGCGAGACAAGCGTCTAAAGGGACTAATTGGTGCTGCGGCGATGCGTATTTCTTCATCACGACTGACGAATATTTTCTTTGCGTGTTGGCTGACGGTCTAGGCAGCGGAGAGTTCGCGAATGAAGCGGCCACTGCTGTGACCAGTATTGTGAAAGAGAATTATCATCTTCCGGTCGAAGAGTTGATAGAGAAGTGCAACCGGATTTTAGTGGCAAAAAGAGGAGCAGCTGTTGCTATATTCAAAGTAATGTTTGAAGAGCAGCAATTTCAATACATTTCGATTGGAAACATCAGGTTCTTTTTGTATAATCCGAGCATAAAAAAAATCATCTATCCACTGCCTGTTTCCGGTTATCTTTCTGGAAGGATGCGGAAATTTAAGGTTCAGACATTTCCGTATTCGCCTTTATCGAAATTTGTATTTTTCTCGGATGGTTTAGAATTGGGCAGTATTAAATCGTATATATCGAGTGATACGTCTCTCGGAGCGATGTCGGAAAAAATATGGAACGCGAATACCGCTCAATCGGATGACGTCACATTTATAATAGGAAGCTTACTTCAATAGAGGTAAGCTTTTTTGTTCCTTTACTACAAAATCGCCCTTATGAAAAAATACATCACAAGGTTGTTCGATTTGTTCAAAAGGCAGCTATCATCCGCTGTAAAAGCAATGGTTATTAGGCGATTGCCGGGAGCTTTTGATAAAATGAAAGTAGATTATGTATCTGGAGGTTTGAAATTGACGATTACAGAGATGAAAAAAGTAGATGTAAGTGCAGTGATCGCCAAAGAGCTGCAAGTAGGCGTTAAGGCGGTTCAACAAGTTATTCATCTATTGGAGGAGGGCAATACTGTCCCTTTTATTGCAAGATACCGTAAAGAAATGACAGGCAGTATGGATGAAGTGCAGATTCGTGATGTGATGAACCGTTGGCATTACCTTGAGAATTTACATAAACGGAAAGAAGAAGTGCTGCGCATTATTGAAGAACAAGGGAAGCTGACGCCGGAATTAGAAGCATCCATTGTAAAAGCGGATAAGCTGCAGACGGTGGAAGACCTCTATCGCCCATTTAAACAGAAACGCCGCACGAAAGCGACAGTCGCCAAAGAAAAAGGGCTGGAGCCGCTGGCCGAATGGATGCTTACTTTTCCAAAAAATGTTTCAGTAGAAGAGAAGGCAGCCGATTTCGTGAATACGGAATTGGATGTAGCCACAGTAGAAGCAGCTATTAATGGCGCAAAAGATATTATCGCTGAAATTATTTCTGATGATGCTGGTTTGAGACAGTGGATCAGGAAGACAACTTTTGCTACAGGAAGCATCCATACGGCTAGTAAAAATGAAGAAAAAGACGAGAAAGGTGTCTTTGAGAATTATTATGATTACGAGGAGCCTATCGGGAAGATTGTGCCTCATCGCGTGTTGGCTGTGAATCGCGGGGAGAAAGAGGACATTCTGCGCGTTTCTGTTAAAGTCGATCCAGTCAAGATCTGCTCGTATATGGAGCGCCAAGTTATTAAAACTCCCTATTCCTCGGTAGAAGGCATTATAAAAGATGCGATTGAAGATGCGTATAAACGACTTATTCAACCGTCTATCGAAAGGGAAATCCGCAGTGAATTGACGGAGAAAGCAGAAGATCGCGCTATTCATATATTTGCCGAGAATTTGAAAAACCTATTACTGCAGCCGCCGTTGAAAGGGAAAGTCGTATTGGGAGTGGACCCTGCCTATCGAACGGGCTGTAAGTTGGCAGTCGTAGATGAAACAGGGAAGGTGGAGCAAATCGCTGTCATTTATCCGCATCCCCCAGCCGCGAAGCGAGAAGAGGCCAAGAAGAAAGTTCTCTCGATTATTGAGAAATATCGGGTGGAGCTGGTGGCTATCGGGAATGGAACAGCTTCCCGTGAAACCGAACAGTTCATCGCCGACTTATTGAAAGAAACGGATGGAAGCATTTCTTATATCATTGTGAATGAAGCGGGTGCAAGCGTCTACTCAGCTTCAGATTTAGCGAGGGAAGAATTCCCTGACCTGCAAGTGGAAGAAAGAAGTGCTGTTTCGATTGCGAGAAGATTGCAGGACCCGCTGGCTGAACTTGTGAAGATTGATCCTAAGTCAGTAGGGGTAGGACAGTATCAACATGATGTTTCGCAGAAAAAATTAAATGAATCTTTGACGTTCGTTGTGGAAACGGCGGTTAACCAAGTTGGTGTGAATGTAAACACGGCCTCGTCTTCTTTATTGCAATATGTAGCGGGATTGTCTAAAACTGTAGCGAATAATATCGTGAAGAAGAGAGAGGAAGAGGGCGCTTTCCAAACAAGAAAACAATTGAAGAAGATTCCTCGTTTAGGTGCGAAAACATATGAGCAATGCATTGGCTTTTTGCGTATACCAAATGGAGCCGAACCATTAGATAGAACGGATATTCACCCCGAGAATTATGAGGATGTATCCCGTCTGCTTGCTAAACTGAACTTCAGTACCCGGGATATCGGTACAAAGCCATTGCAAGAAGCTTTAGGGCAGGTTGACTGCACTTCCTTAACGGCAGAATTAAACATTGGGGAAATAACGCTGCAAGATATTATAGCTTCGTTAATGAAACCGGGAAGAGACCCGCGTGATGAATTGACGAAGCCGCTCTTGAAGCAAGATGTCTTGAAAATGGAGGATCTATCCGCGGGGATGGAACTTCAGGGGACGGTTCGTAATGTTGTTGATTTCGGTGCTTTTGTAGATGTAGGTGTGAAACAAGATGGACTTGTCCATATTTCTAAACTAAGCAAAAATTATGTGAAGCATCCCCTTGATATCGTATCGGTCGGAGATGTAGTGACTGTCTGGGTTGATTCAGTGGATGCCAAGAAACAGCGCGTATCGCTGACAATGCTTCCGCCAAATAAATGATGAAGGTAAAGCACTGCTTCTGTTAAAGAAGAAGCGGTGCTTTCTGCTATAGGTTTCTATTGTTCCGATAGAAGAACCAGCATTGATTAAGTAGGTGTATTTGATAGGAATCCTTGGTTAGAAATGCTTTCTGCAGTTGTTTTTGCAGCCATTTAGGCATCTTGATACCTCCTATAAATTCATGGGTGTTTATCATTGTATGTTATAATAGTTTGTCATGATGCAGAGAAAGGGGAGATTCTTCCGTTGAATGATGAACAGCTGCAGCATTTAACTGAAAAGTTATCAATGGATTTTTTCCAAAAGCCATTCCGGCATAAAGCTTTTTTTAATAAACGCCTTCGTACCACCGGTGGAAGATATATGTTGGGCAATCATAATGTTGAAATAAATTATGCGTATTATGAGCAGTTTGGGATGGGTGAATTAGTAGGGATCATCAAGCACGAACTTTGCCATTATCACCTCCATCTGGAGAAGAAGGGGTATAAACATCAAGATGCCGATTTCAAAAGGCTAATGAAGGAAGTGGGCGCTCCAAGGTTCTGCACGCCACTGCCTTGCAAAAAGAAACAAGAAAGCAAAAAGCTTTATTTCTTTCAATGCACCTCTTGCCAAACGAAATATATAAGAAAAAGAAATATGAATGTAGCGAAATATGTGTGCGGAAAATGCCGCGGCGCATTGCAGCGATTGCCTTATGAAATGCAGGAGAAATGAAAATAATTTTTTTTGGATTAGTTGTTGACATTCATTATGAATGTAATTATAATCGAAAGAGTCGATACGGTAATTACGTTTTAAGTAATTACATCAGTATTAACGATTATATATTGTTCCGCAGTAGCTCAGTGGTAGAGCACTCGGCTGTTAACCGAGCGGTCGTAGGTTCGAATCCTACCTGCGGAGCCATTTTTATCTGGGGAAGTACTCAAGAGGCTGAAGAGGCGCCCCTGCTAAGGGTGTAGGTCGCGTAAGCGGCGCGAGGGTTCAAATCCCTCCTTCTCCGCCAGATAATTTGGCCCGTTGGTCAAGCGGTTAAGACACCGCCCTTTCACGGCGGTAACACGGGT
>JBJEFM010000155.1:0-8949 GCA_051874035.1 Bacillus sp. (in: firmicutes) | reverse complement strand
GGGATGGCATTCTTGAAAAGCATATATGCATAACCAACTGGAACAAATGACAGGGGCTGAACTTGGAATATGCTTCCGAAGTTTAGGGTGTGTTTAAAATGTGGGGTGTATTTCATAATCAGCTCTTGTTTGCTATACAACAAACAGCGACATAAATATAGTAAGTTTTATTATATAAAAGGATAATGTGTGTGTTCACATATTTTGGGTGGACAACATCACTATTTTTATATACTTTTATAGTTTTTAAATAATTGATATGAGGGATAATCAAATGTTTTATAAAATATATGGGGATCAAAAAAGTAATAAAGTTCTTATCACGTTACCTGCTTTGGGCGAACGCAAAGAAATGTATGAAGAACTTGCAAATCGATTAAGAGAATATAAAGTAATTTCCTTTGATTTACCTGGACATAATCAATCTATATCAGATGACTATTCAATATTGGCGTATATTGAGAAAATCAATGAAACTTTAGATGATTTAAAGATTACATCAGCACATTTTATAGGTAATTCAATTGGAGGGTGGATTATTCAAGAGATTTATAAAGTTTATCCCCAAAAAGTATCTTCATTGCTGTTACTAGATGGTGGTTTTTACTTTTTAGGAGAGCGTGAAGATATGGAAGAGAAAATAAAGTTACCTGTTATTGATAAACTGGAAGATCTAAAAGAAGCTATTAATGATACGGTCAATAATATGGAAGGATTAAACAAAGATACATATTCCAAACTCAAGGATTATATGTTCAGTAATTTTGTCCATAAAAATAATACATATATCCATCATAGTAATGAAGACGCTTTGAATGTACTACATAAAGAAATCCTAACTAGTAATCATTGTTTACCGAATGATGTGGATATTCCTGTTGGATTAGTTATTGCCCAAAATAACTTAGATGATGTAAGTAGACAAAAATTGATTGAATTTAAGAGTCAGTATCCTCTGGCAAAAGTTAAGGTAATTGAAAATGGCTATCATTTTTTGCCGATTACCAATACAGAAGAAGTAGCGGATTTTATTCAAACATTTTTATAGAATCAGTTTAAGTTAAGGATTTATCCCGTTTAATAGGTACTAAGACTCCCCCTTCAACACAGCAGTGAAAGAGCAGATGTGTAAGTGGGAAATCAAGTACCTATAACAACCCGATTGGTTCATCTAATGATAGGTGGGAGATGAAGGAAAACTCCCACCTATCAAAGATTCACTTTATTCGTAATGATTATTCCTTTAGAATATCTTGCTTTATTCAACTACCGGGAGGATTAGTTCACCAAGCAACAGATTGGAAAATTTTATAGAGTATCGTCAAATGATTCAACTTTCATTGTAAATATGATATTTGCTGCGGTCGTGAAAGTCCGGATATTGCAGAAAGAACCGCGATGGGCATTCATCGCGGTTCTTTCTGTTTTTTCTTTTGCTAACGCTGTCTCGGCTGGTAGTTCAGCTCTTTGAATAATTCAGTTCGTTCCTTCTCTGTCAAGTCGCGCCACTGTCCGGTCTTTAATCCTTTTAGATGGATATTCATGATGCGGATGCGTTCCAATGCGCGCACTTCGTATCCGAGCGCTGCGCACATGCGGCGGATTTGGCGGTTCAATCCTTGTGTCAATGTGATATTGAAGACGTTCTTTGATAATTGCTTCACCTTGCACGGCAATGTGACTGTATCAAGGATTTCCACGCCACTTGCCATGCGCTTTAGGAATTGGGGCGTAATCGGTTTGTCCACCGTCACGATATATTCTTTCTCATGCCTGTTCTCGGCACGCAATATTTCATTTACGATGTCGCCGTCATTCGTCAACAGAATCAAGCCTGTCGATTCTTTATCAAGCCGGCCGATGTGGAAAATCCGCAAAGGATGGTTCACGAAGTCCACGATATTCCCTTTAATATGCCGTTCTGTCGTGCTTGTAATGCCGGCGGGCTTGTTCAAAGCAAGGTACACATACTCTTGCTTCGCTTTCAGCGGTTTGCCGTCAATCCGCACATCATCCCCGTCTTCCGCTTGGCTCCCCAGCTCCGCCACCGCGCCGTTGATGGTCACGCGTTTCTCGGCGATTAATTTATCCGCGCCGCGTCTTGATGTCACACCGGACTCGGCGATATATTTATTGATTCTCACATGAAGCACACCTTTATTTTTAGAGTCATGGTTATAAGATAACGTATTAGCGACCTGTAGCACAAGTGCGAAACTGCCAAAGTGAAAAGGAAGTATACAAATACGCTCCACTGTAACGAACACCGATCTGATTGCTGAACAGTGCCGGGAACAGGGCAGAGAAGAGGGAGTTGGGTTTCTTCTCTGCCCTATGCTGCCATATACCTTCGATTCCCTTTTTTGTTTTCCGCAACAGGTGAAAATATTATTGTATCAAAATAATATTTTCGGCTTAGAGGGAAGCTTCTGAAATATGTATATTAATGGGGGAAATTCTCACATACATTAAGGGGCTGTGAATGCAGTTCCTTTTTTATGTTATGTAATACCTTGAAAGTATTGGAGTGGGGGAGCCTGTTAGATAAATGATCTGCTTATGTTTGGTTACGGATCAGAAGGCGTGCATTTGTATTTAATCAGCTGGTTTGATAATATCTTAATATAATTTATTTTCAGAATAAAGGAGTGAACTATATGACTGTGCTAAAAAAGGTGGCTATTGTGACAGGAGCTGGAGGCGGCATCGGAAGGGGCATTGCCCACCGCCTTTCCAAGGATGGGTTTACTGTCGTAATCAATGATGTGGATATCGATAAGGCTAAAAAAGTTGAACAAGAAATCATGGAATCAGGCGGAACTCATATGGCAAAAGCAATCCAGGGGGACGTCAGCAAAAGAGAAGATGTCTTTTCTCTTGTTGAGCAGACGGTTCAAGCATTCGGGCGCGTGGATGTCTTTGTATCCAATGCAGGGATCGCCCAAGTCGGTTCCATTCAGGAAATCACGCCTGATGATCTGGAAAAGATTTTTCATATAAATGTTTTCGGAACGATATATGGCATGCAGGCAGCCGTAGAACAAATGAAGAAGCAGGGCGGGGGAAAGATCATCAATGCGGCAAGCATTGCCGCACACAAAGGATTCAGCCTGCTTGGTGCTTATTCAGCGACAAAATTCGCCATACGCGGGCTGACCCAGGCAGCGGCCCAGGAATTTGCTCCATACGGCATTACGGTCAATGCCTATTGCCCTGGGATAGTCGGTACCGATATGTGGGACTATCTTGATGAGCGCTTATGTTCATATATGGACGTTGAAAAAGGAGGGGCCTTCAAAGCCTATTCAGAAGGAATCGCCCTTGGACGGACGCAAACACCGGAAGATGTCGCTGATTTTGTATCGCATTTGGCTTCCTCCGATTCCGATTACATGACAGGCCAGTCAGTCATAATAGATGGCGGCATGCTTTACAACTAAATTGATGCATAAGCAAATGCCATGGATGAAATCCATGGCATTTGCAGTTTTTAGATTGACCGCTGCAGGAAGTTGACAAGGCGCTCCAGCTTGTCTATGTCTACCAGTTCAATTGTGTCGTTTTCCGTATGCAGTACAGATTTCACCAGTTCAAATATATTGGAGGACGTTACGGCTATCGCCGGAACACCGGAAACGGCAAACAGCGTATGGTCGCCTTGAGGCCACGGATCTATCCGCTCGAATTCCGGTGTCTGCCGGCTCAGCGCCGTCACGGTTTCCTCCAGGTTTGCGGGGCATTCATAAAACGAGTAAGAGATATTGCTGCCCCGCAGTCCAACCCCATCCACGTTAAAAGCGCATATATATTCGCCGGGAGTGGCCAAACTGGAACGGAGATAGACCATTTCACCGGCGTTCGAGTAATAGTCCTCGCCGTTAAATAGAACAAATTCAATACGATAGGGATACTCGTTGCCCCTCAGACTGGCGGCAAGCGCGAGCAGCACCGCGACACCGGAAGTGTTATCCAAAGCACCGGGCGTCCCGGCTGCTGTATCGATATGGGCAGAGAAGCAAACCTTGCGCGGCCCATCGCTATAGGTGGCGATTACATTTGCAGCCCGGGCGGAACGGCGGTCTGTGCGAAGGGTCAGCTCCGCGGTTTCACCGGATAAAAGCAGGGGGAGGCTGCTCTGCGCCGCCACGGCACAAGGTATTACAAAATCTCCATCTTCGATCACCGGAACAAACTCGTTGGGATCAAGGCTGGCTGTGATCACGGCGCAGGGCTTTCCTCTTTCCAACAGGGCGATAATTTCCTGATGCTCCTCCGGGTTCCAAAACATAAAACTTTTGGGCATGAGAGGCTCCTGGCACAGTTCTTCGTACAGAACCACGATTTTGCCGGTGAGATCAGCTTTTCGCAGTTGCTTTACCGACCGGATACAGATGAGCTCGGCCTGCACACTGCAGGGAAGCGAGTAGGGAGCCGGGGCAATCGTAGCGCTCTGTCCGTCAACCATCAGAGTGCCTCCGTGATTCTGCCAGTCCATACAGTCGAATTCCTGCCGTTCCACTGACAGGCCGCATGCTTCAAACTCCGTGCATGCAAATTCCACCGCCGCGCGGTTGGCCTCGGATCCTGTGGGCCGCGGCCCGATTTCCTTGCAGAGCTTGTGTAGATACCGTGTAATACTCTCCTTATGATTCATTCTCTTATCCTCCTTTGCTTTTGGTGCAATAAGATATAGTAGAAAGCCGGAGAGGCAATCTTGCCATTCTTTGTGCTTTTACAAGTTTTCCTGGACTGCGCCCACCTTTACCGGCGTGGCGTATTTCTCGGTATGGGGACATTGGTTCGTGTAATAGAGTACCATCCCCTTTTCGTCTATGTTACCTTGTTTGGCACATTCCTTACACTTTGGAACAGTTGCGCTTTCTATAAATGCCTTTTTAGACGGCACGCATGCTTTTGTTCCTTTCCTTTTGTTTTCTTTATCAGGCAAAAATACGTTACTTTCTTTTTGTTATACAAGAATAACATTCTATTTATACCTCAAAGGGATGCTTCTAAACGGCTTATATAAATGGGGCGATAGCGTCTGTACGTAAACCGAACAGCTAATCGTTCAGCGGCATATATAAATAAAAAAACAATAGTTTTACTTTGCTGTTATATTCGTGTAGAGTATAAGAATATATTCCAGGCATACATAATTCTATAAAGGAAAGCGGGCCATTGAGTAAGTGCAGCGCCCTTTATAATGCACTATTACTATTCCGGAACCATACTAATGGCAAAGGTGTTTTGCTTTTGTAAAAGGCAGTACTACTTTTTTTATTTATAATTCCGAGTGAGTTTATCTACTTAGGAGGACAAAGGGATTGATGCAGCCGGCGGGATGACGACGAATTGATGGTTGGAAAAGGCGGCCGCACGGATAAGGGGGAACTATTCATGTTACATCATAATAGCAAGCAAGGAAGTTTATTGGCTCTTTTGCCATTACTCATTTTTGTGCTGCTTTTTATCGGAACAGGCATTATTACGCAGGATTTTTCAAATATGCCACTGAGCGTCGCTATTGTTATTGCGAGTGCAGTGGCTCTTCTGATGAATAGAAAAGAGAGTTTTACTAATAAAGTAGAGATTTTCGCTAAGGGCGCAGGGCATCCCACTATTTTATTGATGTGTTTTGTCTTTATTTTGGCGGGTGCTTTTTCCGGTGTTGCTAAAGGAATGGGAGCGGTGGATTCTACCGTGAACTTCGGATTGTCGTTTCTGCCGGAGAATATGCTGTTGGTTGGACTGTTTATAATCGGCTGCTTCATTTCAACTTCAATGGGAACATCGATGGGAACGGTTGTGGCATTGGCGCCAATCGGGATTGGCATCGCGGAACAAACTGATATTCCGATGGCGCTGGCGATGGCAACCGTTATCGGCGGAGCCATGTTTGGCGATAATTTATCAATGATATCGGATACGACCATCGCAGCAGTCCGCACACAGAATACAAAAATGAAAGATAAATTCAAAGTGAATTTCTTCATTGTTCTTCCAGGAGCAATTCTTACGGCTATCATCCTAGGAATCATCACGTTAGGCAATCAGGCCACTATCGTTGGGGATCATCCTTATGAGGTAGTCAAGATTATTCCGTATGTAGCTGTCTTGGCCGCAGCCCTATTAGGGGTGAATGTTCTGATAGTACTGTTTGGCGGCACGATATTTGCGGGAATCGTCGGAATGGCATACGGTTCCTATACTTTCACTAGTTTTTTTAAAGCGGTAGCGGATGGAATTGTTAGTATGGAGGATTTAGCTATTGTTTCTCTTATGATTGGCGGAATGGTTGGAATCGTTAAACATAATGGAGGGCTGGATTATCTGCTGCGCTTTATTGCCGGCAGAGTCAAATCGAAGAAAGGCGCTGAGTTCGGGATTGCCGGTTTGGTAAGTGCAGTCAATCTTGCTACAGCCAATAATACAGTGTCCATTGTTGTAACAGGGCCTTTAGCCAAAAATATTGCGGATGAGTATCAAGTAGACCCGAAAAAATCTGCAAGTCTCCTCGATATATTTTCTAGTTGCTCGCAGGGACTGGTGCCATATGGGGGGCAAATACTGGCCGCGTCCGGATTAGCGTCCATATCGCCAATCAGCCTGCTTCCTTATTCTTTTTATCCCATTTTACTTGGAATTTGCGGCATCGCAGCGATTCTGATTGGTTATCCTAGATTTTACGAAGTCAATCAGGAGAAAAGAAAGAATATTTCATAAAAAACCTTCATAAATAAAAACGTATTTAGTAAGATTGATTAAGTAAATATAGTATTCTGTAATGAACCATAATTTTAATTTATAAGAGAGTAGGAGTGAATAAGATGGCAGAGAAAATGAATGTAGAAAGTTTTAATCTTGATCACACGAAGGTAAAAGCGCCTTTTGTACGTTTAGCGGGCGTTAAGACAGGCCAAAACGGGGATGTCATCCACAAATACGATTTCCGCATTAAACAACCGAATAAAGAGCATATGGAAATGCCAGCTCTTCATTCACTTGAACATTTAATGGCTGAAAATATCCGAAATCACTTCGATAGAGTTGTAGACGTAAGTCCGATGGGATGCCAAACCGGCTTCTATGTCACGGTTATTAATCATGACAATTATGATGAAATCCTGGATATACTAGAAAAAACATTGAATGATGTAGTAGCGGCAACAGAAGTGCCGGCTTGTAATGAAGTCCAATGCGGATGGGCCGCAAGCCATAGCTTAGAAGGAGCGCAAGAACTTGCTCGCGAGTTGCTTTCTAAGAGAAATGAATGGAAAGATGTTTTCCAAGCGTAGCAAACAGTTGGATAATGATTAATTGAGCAGGGGCATTAAATAGAGAGAGTCTTGCTGCGTATAGACGGCAGCAAGACTCTTATTTTTTCGAAAACATATACTTTCGTTTCTTTAACGAGATGTTCAGTACGATGCTGATGCCTAGCATGGTCGCCATAACGGAGCTGCCGCCGTAGCTCATTAACGGGAGCGGTATGCCGGTAATGGGTAAGAGCCCGATCACCATGCCGATGTTTTGAAATATATGAAAAAATAAGAGGGAGGCTACTCCGGCACAAAAATACGATTCAAAAGGTTGTGCGGATAGTCCAATCCCGATGATTCTGAAAATCATGGAAAAGTAGACACATATTAAAATGGATGCCCCGATAAACCCGAACTCTTCTCCGATAATAGCGAATATGAAGTCGGTGTGGGCTTCGGGAACGTACACATCGCTCGCTCCAAACCCTTTTCCGAATGTCATGCCGGATCCAATCGATAAGATGGATTGCTTCAGCTGATAGCCGATTCCTTGCGCGTTCCCGAATGGGTCTAGCCATGCATGGATCCGGTTAATTTGGTATGTGTCGAGAAAGCTAAGGAGAAGCTCATCGTTGTATAGGTAGATATATACTAACACGGCTACAACAAGTACTCCAATCAGGGCGCACGTGACAATATACTTCCAGTTGATGCCTGACACCAAGATGACGCCGCAGGTGATGACGAACATGACTAACGAGGTGCCGAAGTCATTTTGAAGCAGTGTCAATCCGATTGGAAGGGAGGCGGCTGCACCTAGTTTTCCGAGCAAGATTAAATCGTACAGAAGATCGCCTGGAGGGTGCTTTTCCGCATGTTTAATGATTAAGTATGCCAACATTAGAATGAGGAAAATCTTCATGAACTCCGAGGGCTGTATAGAGCCTAAACCGGGCAATATAATCCAAGAGTTCGCCCCTTTGATCTCAGGTGCGATGGAGTCGGGAGCGGCCAGTACAAAGACTAAGGCCAAAATGCCGAATCCATAAATGAACGGTGTAAGGTTTGTGATAACGTCCATATTAAGCAGGAAGATCAGGAACATAATGATGAGGCTTAAAGCAAACCAAGTAAGCTGCTTTTTAAAAAAATCCCCGTCCACTTGCACGTATTTTTGGCTGTTATACAGAGCTACGCTACTGAATGCCATGATAATGATCAGTAAGTTAATCAAAGCATAGTCAAAATAATTTTTGTCTTTCATATACCACCATATTACGCTGGTTGCGTAACCGATTCCTTTCATCAAGTTGTGCGATGGCCCATAAGGAGAATGTGAAAAAAGCCTTACATACAGGGCTGTAAACAAACAGAAAACGATAGCCCGAAATACTCGCAGACGTTTGTGGAAAGTTTTCTCGAAAGCAGTCATTTCTTGTGTGTTATGCGTGACTCGATTCAAACCCTTCCATGTTCGATAATACAATTATTCCGTATTTTGTCAAAAAATCAAAAAATAAATGAAGCTACGCATTTTCATGGGCGGCTTTGATTTTATTCAGTTTAACAGGTACTAAGACTCCCACTTCCGCGCAACAGTGAAAGCGCAGATGTGTAAGTGGGAGATCAAGTACTGTAACAACTAAGGTTGGTTCATCTAATGATAGGTGGGGGATGAAGGAAAACC
>JBJEFM010000154.1:0-1937 GCA_051874035.1 Bacillus sp. (in: firmicutes) | reverse complement strand
GGGGCTGTCGGGAAATAGACAGTCGTAACAGGGGGAGTTATGGTTCATCAGAATCATAACTCCCCCTGTAAATTTGCCTAAAATAAGAAAAAAGGTGGCTAACGACTACCACCTTTCTTCCGTTACATGTATAATGTAACTATGTTTACCAATTCATATTATAACGAATTTTTTGAGATAGGGCAACAAAAAATTTATTTCGATTTGTATCAGTTGGGGTTACCGTCTGACGATCCTGTCTATTCCCTGATAAAAGTTCTGGAGGAGTTAAATTACGCAGGGCTGATCGCCCGCTATTCATCTAAGGGAAGAAAAGGCTATAATCCTATCATGATGTATGCAGTCCTTACCTATGCAAACATGCGTGGCGTCAGGGCTGTGGATCGGATTGTTGAACTGTGTGAAAGAGATCTGGCATTCATCTGGCTGACCAAAGGGAAGAAGCCGAAAAGGGACGCCTTTTATGACTTTATCAATAACAAACTGACAAAGGACATTCTCGATGACCTTCATTATCAGTTTTTGCGCCGCCTTGAAAAAGAAGGGCTGATCACTTTAAAAACGCTGTTCATAGACGGCACCAAGATCGAAGCAAATGCCAACCGCTATACATTCGTGTGGAGAGGCACCATCAACTACCATCTTGCCGGTCTTCTGGACCGGATCGATGCGGTTTATGCCAGATACAATGCCTTCCTGGCTGAACATGCATATGATCAGAAATATGAACTCGGAAATGCGCAGATGTTTGTGATCGAAGGGATGGACCGTGTCCGGGATGTGATCGAAAAGAACCGCAGCCGGAAACTGACCAAACATAAAAAGATTCCGAATAATTCCGTCATAGAAATTGATTCCTGTTCGCCGTTGGAGCTGCTGAAACTTCAGACAAATCTGAGCAGGATCGCAGAAGGGGAAGGAATCTCTTTTGTATATGGAAAAGGAAAGCGCAGACCGGAACTTCAGCAGATCTATGAGGAACTGGAATCCTGCAGTGAGCGCCTGCTGAAATATAAAGAGTGCTATGAGATCATGGGAAAAGGACGCAACAGTTATTCCAAAACCGATATCGAGGCTACGTTCATGCGGATGAAAGAGGACCACATGAAAAATGGTCAGCTGAAACCGGCCTACAATGTTCAGATCGCTGTGGAAAATTACTTTATCATCCACAGTTATGTCAGTAATGATCGGACAGATTATAACACCCTGATCCCTGTTTTGGAAAAGCATAACCGTGCTTTCGGATATTATCCGGAAGATGTTACCGCAGACAGCGGCTACTGCAGCGAAAAGAATCTCCTTTATCTGAAGGAACATGATATCACAAGCTATATCAAGCTGCAGACCCATGAGCAGATGAAGACGCGTGCCTATAAAAAA
The DNA here is from genome assembly GCA_051874035.1 of Bacillus sp. (in: firmicutes). Taxonomy (GTDB): domain Bacteria; phylum Bacillota; class Bacilli; order Bacillales; family DSM-1321; genus Bacillus_AD. Next base: position 554 of record JBJEFM010000154.1, on the reverse strand, counting down.
GATATCGGGAAGTATTACAACATGGTGGATGTAGTGGAAGGAGATGAACATTTTTACAGATGCCATGACGGGAGAGAACTGCGGCATATCCGTACAGAACACCACAAAAAAGAGGGATATACCCAGACATTTGAGGTGTATGGCTGTGCAGACTGCAGCGGATGTAAGCATAAAGCAAAATGTCTGTATCGATATGATGAAGAACGTGACAGGGATAAGAACAAGGTCATGAAGATCAATGAAAACTGGGAGGAACTGAAGCAGGAGAGCCATGCGAATATCCAGAGTGAACAGGGAATCCGAAACCGTCAGATCCGTTCCATCCAGACAGAAGGGCATTTCGGAGATATCAAGGAAAATGAAAACTTCCGTCGTTTCAGCCATCGTTCCTCAGAAAAAGTGTATAAGGAATTCATGCTGTATGCGATCGGACGGAACATAAATAAATATCATCGTTTTCTCCATGGAGAACTCAAAAAATATGAAGGGAAAACGGACACTGAAGCCGCATAAACAAAAATTTTTTATTGCTGTACGGATTCAGGGGATTTTTG
>JBJEFM010000153.1:0-41776 GCA_051874035.1 Bacillus sp. (in: firmicutes) | reverse complement strand
CCCGTTTAACAGGCACTAAGGTTGGTTCATCTAATGATAGGTGGGGGATGAAGGAACCCCCCCACCTATCAAAGATTCACTTTATCTATATGTTATCGCATCTTCCTTATAGAATCCCAAAAAAATAAGCTTGCTCTTTATCAGCAAGCTCATTCTCTATAATCTCTTTCACTAGAAGATGTGTCTTTTGTTTTATGTTTATTTCGTTCATCTTTAACTTCCTGATTCTTTTCTTCGACCGGAATCGGATCCACGTTCCGCTCGCTTTCATATAAATCAAACAGGCTTGGCTTTTCTGTCTCATATCGTTCAGGATGGTCTTTATCGCTTGTTCGCAGTGCTTCATGGTTCTTTTTTTTCTTTTCCATTTCATCCACCTCTTCTACTGTATGATTCGCTTTTAGGATAGTAAGACTCTCCGTTCAAGGAATAGACTAAATCAAGAGAGGGAGAAGCGGAAAAGCCACTATCGCTAAAAGCTTAATCCGTTCAACCATTCATTGCTAAAGAGTGGAAACTCCCGCTCTAAAAAGCCGAACGTAATGTACTATACCTTTTCTCTAAGAGAATAAACGTAAAACAGCAGATATAGGATTTATGGCCCATGCGGCATTATTCCTCAAATGATAGATTTATAGGCGCTTCATTCACCTCTTGTTTGTAATTTATATTCGTAGTAGGCGTCAAGTCCTTATCGACTTCTTCAAAACGTACTTCATCCATCCACACCTGCCCCGTGCCGTTCAACAATACGCCGAATGAGACGACAGCGCTTCCTTGCGGGATATCCAGGACAATGAATGCATGGCTCCATTCCGTGCTTCCTGTAATCGGACGGTCGCTCATATTATCGAATTGCAGCACTTCTTGGAAGACATTATCTACCCTCATCCACATGCCGCAAAACCCGGAAACATCCTCAGCCTTTAGAAAGCCCGATAGCTTCATTCGTTTCCCGATATAATTCTTGGCGTCTACTTCCTGCATCATTGTCGCGAATTCATTTGGCGATCCCGCCGCCACAGACTTCACGTAACCCGATGCTGTCCCTGCATGGAACACTTTATGATCAACACCCATTTCATAATGGAATGGATGGCTCCCACTTAAGAACCAGCCTTTCACTTTTGAATCTCTGCTCATCTTCATTTCCTCCTTTTGGAACAAAATTACAGACATGATTTTACGATATTGCCCCGGCGGCAATTGATACACCTTCTTAAATGCGCGTGTGAAAGATTCCTGGGATTCAAAACGGTAATAAAAAGCAATATCAAGGATTTTCTCTTCCGAATTCAAAAGCATGCTTGCCGCTCCGGCAATCCTCCGATTACGGACATACTCCATTACCGTCATGCCAATCTCTTGCTGAAAGACCCGATGGAAATGGTATTTTGAAAATCCGGCTTGGAACGCAATAATTTCTAAAGATAACTCTTCACTCAGATTCACTTCAATATATTGGATTGCTTGTTTTATAATGGGACCATAACTCATCAGACCACCCCCCTGCACCCATCATACCAATAAACGGAAATTTGATTTTTGACCATTCTTGCTTTCCTTCTATATAAGTGCAATAGCCGCTCCATTCTATTCTTTTTAGAGTAAATGCAAATGGACAAAAGCCATGATAAAAAGTAAATGCAGAATATAAAAACAATCGTAATCATGTACCATTCGCCTATTCGTTTCTCTATTAATATATTATTTCCGAAGAAATTTTTATTATTTGAAGAACGCCTCATCCCATTGCCGGTAAGCTGGCGCTATTTTAATGGAAAAGTCTTCATAGCGGACATTCTCATCGAATATATAGGCGATCCGTTCTTTAATAGCTTATATATCTTTCGTATGGTTCCTGCCAAAGACTGAGTGCTTCACTGGCTTTACGATTTGTCCGTAACTCGGCTCTTTGGAGCTTATTCGATATAACAATGTACATATAAGGATTCCAATATATACTTCATATGGATTTAATTATAAAAAATGACTCTTAAAAATTAAGCGATTCTTAAGAAAACTTGTTTAGAATAGTTATTATGCAACTCTCATGAAAGGAATCTAAAAAATATGAAACCTAATGCAGAGTTAATACGTATTATTTGTCAGAATACCCGAGGATGGTTTATATTTTTAGCCAAACCATCACGTGACGGTCAGGAGGCGTTTCCGTTGGGATTAAAAGATTGAAAATTGGGGAATTAGCACATATAACCGATGTTTCTAAGCGGACAATCGATTATTATACGAACATCGGCCTGATTGAAGCTGAACGCACGAGCTCCAACTATCGATGCTACACATACGAAACGATTCAGAAACTTAAAACAATCAAAGAATTAAAAAAGCAAAATATGACGTTGGATGAAATCAAAGCCCTTCTACATCAAGAATCTGACAAACTTGATATAGAAAAGCTTCGCTTAAAATTGCAAGGTTTAGAGAAAGATGTTTCCGAAATCGTGAATATTATTGAGAGAAGCAAGCTAAATAAAGATGAATTAGTCAATAAGCATATTTCACACGAGACCATTTCTCTTATCCAATCCTTGCTCATCCTACTGCTATAGAAATGAAGGAGGACTAAAATTGCAATTTCTGATTTACTTTATCATCATTATGGCTGTGCCGATCCTGGTGCAACTATATTTAAAGAGAACATACTCTAAATATCTGGCCGTCCCTGCATCTTCAGGGCTGACCGGTGCGCAAGCCGCACGAAAAGTGCTTGATGAAAACGGTTTATATAATGTGTCTGTCGAAGAAGTCCATGGACAATTATCCGACCACTACGATCCAAGGGACAAAGTTGTCCGCCTTTCAAGCGACAACTTCCATGGTCATTCCATCGCAGCCATTTCTGTCGCATCGCATGAAGTGGGACATGCAATTCAAGACCAAGTGGATTACGGTCCGCTGCGTCTGCGCCATTCGTTAGTGCCTATCGCAAATATCGGTTCCAATATGTCATTCTTTGTCATATTAGCCGGTATGTTGCTGCAAAGCGCGAACCTGATTCTGCTTGGGGTTATCCTAATGGCGGCGGCAGTTGCCTTCCAAGTGGTGACTTTGCCGGTTGAATTCAACGCTTCATCCCGCGCCCGTACGCAGATGGTCAACTTAGGACTGATCCGGAACGAAGAAGAAAGCGGTGCCGGCAAAGTACTGAACGCAGCTGCCATGACCTATGTAGCCGCTACTGTCATCGCTGTACTAGAGTTGCTTCGCTTCGTTCTTATGTTCCTTGGCATGAGAAGCGATGATGAATAAATAGAATAGTAGATTCATGTACAACTGGACCGGCTGCAAAACAGCAGCCGGTCCAATAAAAAATTATTATATATTACAGGAGGTGTACACCTTACAAACGTAAGGTAAAACTTGGACATAACATTGAAATTAGTTATTGTAGCAATACTAATTGCTCTCACAGCGTTTTTCGTAGCGACAGAGTTCGCTATGGTTAAAGTAAGGATCACACGAATCAATCAGTTAATCGAAGAAGGAAAGCCCGGAGCCCTTGCCGCAAAGAAAGTTGTAACGAATCTGGACGAATATCTATCTGCCTGCCAGCTCGGCATTACCGTTACAGCCTTAGGTCTGGGGGCATTAGCAGAGCCTACTGTAGAGAAACTGCTGCATCCCGTTTTTGAGAATCTCAATTTAGATCCGACGTTAAGCAGTGTATTGTCATACGCAATCGCCCTTGCAGCTGTTACGTACTTGCACGTAGTAGTCGGGGAGCTGGCTCCTAAGACCGTTGCGATTCAAAAAGCGGAAGCTGTAACGCTTGCATTTGCCAGACCGCTTATTTGGTTCTACAAAATCATGTTCCCGGCTATTTGGCTGCTTAATGGCTCAGCACGCCTATTGGTGAAAATGTTCGGTCTTAAGCAAGCTTCAGAACATGAAGTATCACATTCTGAAGAAGAATTGCGGATGATTCTCTCAGACAGCTATAAAAGCGGTGAAATCAATCAAACAGAATTAACATATGTTAATAATATCTTTGAATTCGATAACCGCATCGCCAAAGAAATAATGGTGCCGCGGACTTCCATCACCGCCATTAATATTGACGATACATTGGGAGAAGTGCTTGACCTGATGGATGTTGAGAAATACACTCGTTATCCAATCGTGATCGACGGAGATAAAGACAATATCTTAGGGATCATCAATGTAAAAGACATGATGAAAGCCCAACGTAAGTATCAGCCTGCCGATCGCCCATTGCGTGATCTGATGAAGCCTGTGATTAGCATTATTGAAACAATTCCTATCAATGAATTATTGTTGAAGATGCAAAAAGAACGTACACATATGGCTGTTCTTTACGATGAATACGGCGGCACTTCCGGTATCGTTACCGTAGAAGATATATTGGAAGAAATCGTCGGTGAAATTCAAGATGAATACGATACAGACGAAGTGGAAGATATCCGCCAAGTGAAGGATGGCCATTACCTGATCAGCTCGATGGTATTAATTGAAGATGTGAACGACCTTCTTGGCACGCACATTTCAGAAGATGAAGTAGATACAATCGGCGGCTGGATCCTGTCTAAGAAATACGAAGTAGAAGTCGGAGATGTAATTGAAGAAGAAGGCTTCGTATTTACGATCAGAGAGATGGAAGGCCACCAAATTCTATTCATTGAAGTGATGAAAGCTTAACAAATAACAAGAGCTTGCCGGTTCGGCAAGCTCTTGTTTCTTTTACTCTTATTCATTTACGGCATAATCGGCATATTTCTCATAATCCGCCCGTTTACATTCCACTGTCAACAGTGTACCTGTAGATTCATAGCTGGTTTCCTGCACATGGGCATGTTCATTGAAATAAGACACTACTTGCCCTTGATCGTAAGGAATCAGCAGCTGGCACACCACATAATCCGTAAAAATATGTTTACGTATCACATCCGCCAGGTCGGTGATACCCTTTTTCTGTTTCGCTGATAGATAGACAATATTACCTTCAATCTTCGGATATTCATCTCCTGTTGCATCTGCCTTATTAAAAGCAAAAATAGTCGGAACGTCTTCTACGCCGATGCTCTTCAATGTTTCATTTGTCGTTTGGATGAACTGTTCGTAATTCGGGTTCGAATAATCGACCACATGAATAAGCAAGTCGGCATTCGCCGCTTCTTCCAAAGTGGAACGGAACGCTTTCACCAAGTGATGGGGCAATTTCTTTACGAATCCAACCGTATCCGTCAGCAGGAAAGACTTGTGATCCGGCTGGCTAATATGGCGGATCGAGGTTTCCAATGTAGCGAACAGCATATCCTTCTCGAATACTTGCTTCTCGGCCGTTCCGTTAAACACTTCAAGCATGCTGTTCATAATTGTCGACTTCCCGGCATTCGTATATCCCACAAGCGAAACTACAGGCAATTCATTCTTCTTGCGCTGCCTGCGCTGCACTTCTCTTTGGTTCACAAGTGCTTCTAGCTCTCTGCTTAAAATGATGATTTTCTCTTCGATTTTTCGGCGGTCCAGCTCCAGCTTCGTTTCACCGGCACCTTTATTCTTTAATCCGGCTCCGCCGCCTTGACGGCCTAAGGAAGCACGAAGGCCGACCAATCGGGGAAGCATATATTGCAGCTTCGCCACCTCGACCTGCAGCTGCGCTTCTTTCGTTTTAGCACGACGCGCGAAAATATCCAGAATCAATACTGTCCGGTCGATTACCTTGCAATCCAACTCCGACTCTAAATTCCGAATTTGCGAAGGCGATAATTCATCATCGAAGATTACCGTCTGTGCATCCAGCATTTTAATAAGATTCACGAGCTCTTCAATCTTCCCTTTCCCGATATAGTGGGCACTGTGGAACCTCTCCAGTTTCTGCGTGATTTGGCCAACCACTTCGACATCGCAAGCGGCCGCCAATTCTCCCAGCTCCTCCATTGAATATTGAAAATCCGAATCAGCCTGGCTCTTAAGCTGCACTCCCGCCAATATGGCTTTCTCGCGTTGTTCCATCATAAACGCATTCCTCCTTTTGGTAAAAACACAAAAAACACAAGTAGGGTACCTGTGCTTCGGATAAACGGAAAAAGAATAAAATGAACCGAAAAAGGAAAAGCTATTGCCGCCAGACGAATATTCCTCTTCCGTAGAGCACAAGCATCCCATTCTCACAAAAACGTATGGCATGGTTATGCTTCATCACATATATCTCTTCTAAAAACGCAAAAAGAGGCAGAATCGTCTCCCCCTCTTCGCTTACATATTGTAAAGTAGGTTTCCTTAAAATAGGCAGACCAGTCCCGTTTACCCTGCTTTCAGGCAGAGCCTTTGAACACTATTCAGTTAGCGCCGTTCAAAGCTTGGAATCGTAATCTGATGTAATACATTTTAAGGAAAACCTCCGTTCTGTTTAAAGTTACTGCCATGATAACATCTACCGGCTGTGATTACAACCGAAATCATTTCACAAAACCGCTATGAACCTTTAACAACTATCGCTGAATTATATGTTACTTTTGAAACAGACGATCTTTATGGGAGGGAGAATAATGAATCATCTTATCATCTATGCACATCCATCGGCAAACAGCTTTAATAGCGCCATTAAAGCAACTATTATACAAAAAGTTGAACAGAGCAACCATGCTATCAAAGTGCGGGATTTATATGAATTGCATTTCGACCCTGTCTTGCAACACGAAGAGATGCTCGATATTCAAAAGAATCAATACCGTCCAGACGTGCTGTGCGAACAACAACATATCGCCTGGGCAGATGTCATCTACTTCATTTATCCAACATGGTGGTATTCCATGCCCGCCATCTTGAAGGGATACTGCGACCGCGTATTCACAAACGGCTTCGCATTTACTTCCACGCCTGATGGATCCAAAGGGATGCTTTACGGAAAGAAAGCGTTTATTTTCGAAACAGCCGGCGATACAGAGCATTCCCTGCTGCATCGGAATCTAAAGCAAGGGATGATGAATACCATGGATATCGGCATACTCCAATATTGCGGCATTGAAGTACTGCAACATAAACTGATGCCTGAGATCCATGATATAAGCGACGAAGCACGTCAAAAATATCTGCGTGAAATCGGCATTTCCGTTGAACAACAAATGTATCTTTAGTTTTCCTTATAGATAACGAAGCCTGTTAGAGTAGGATCCCTAAACAAGGCTTCGTTATCTATAAATACCCCTTTATGGCTGTAAAGCATCCATAATTCCATTCGGATCGTATCCGAGAACCCATTTACCATTAATCTCAGTTTGCGGAACCCCCATTTGCCCTGTTGTTTGAATCAACTTCTGAACAATGTCAGGATAACGATCAATGCTTACCTCCTGGAACGGGATGTTCTGTCTAGCTAAGAAATTCTTCACCAATACACAATATGCACAACGGTCCGACGAATAGACTGTTACTTGATTCATAATCATACCCCTTTTCGAATAAGTAAACTTCATATCTTCTTATTTCCCATAATACAATATGCATCCATTTATAATAATGAGTATACTTTATCTCTAATGCCGATACTCATCTGTTGTTTCTTTAACACATCCCCCGATTTTCTAAACACCCCATCACACAAAAAACACGGAAAATTCTAAAATTAAACACAATTTATTGTTATCCTGAAGAAGAATAAAGGTTGAAGGGATGATGCAAGATGAAGAAACTAGCAATGCTTTTTTTATCGACAATACTTCTTGTCTTCATTACAGCGTGTGGAGATGATGAAGCAAACACAACAAAAGAAAAAGACCAATCAGCGGCTGAATCCAAAACGGAACAAACGACCACAGATACAGCCACCCATGCAGTGGATCCCTCTGAGCCGCATGACCATGAAAAATGTGCGTTTTGCAATATGAAAGTATATGCAAGAAACGATGAAATGGGAGCCTTCACCGCTCAAGCAGTAACAAAAGATGGCAAGCATCTTTTCTTCGATGATTCCGGTTGCTTATTGAACGGACAACGAACAGCGGATGAGCAGTATGAGAAAACATGGGTCAGAGACGCTGTTACAAAAGATTGGATAGAAACCGACAAAGCGGTTGTTGTGAAATCCGATCAAGCTACACCGATGAAATACGGCTACTCATTCTTTAGCTCACAAGAAGACGCCGATCAATTCATCACTGACCATCAAGATAAACATGCCGTTGCCGCTACTTTAGATGATCTTGACCAAGTAGCTAATGAACGCTATCAAAAGAAAATGCAAAACATGAACAATAATACACACCATGATTCCGAGACAGAAACAAATCACAACTCTGAATCAAACGGCCACGAATAAAAATCACAAGCAGGAGCATCCGCTCCTGCTTTCTCTTCTGTTCAATGCTGTTTCGACCGCAGTACTTGCTGTTCAAAAAAGACCTTCTCAAGCGATACTTTGCGGCCCTTTTGATTCGTTAATTCTTTAACGTCATTAAAATGAACAAGCTGTCCTCCTTCAATGAAAGCAGCCTTATCCGCAATCTCTTCCACCAGGGTGAGAATATGTGTTGTAAAAAGAATCGCCTTGCCTTTCATTTTCTCTTCATGCATAATTTCTTTAAATCGATATACCCAGAAAGGATCCAGCCCATTTGTCGGTTCATCAAGAATCAAGAAAGGCGTATCGGCAAGCAGGGCCTGTCCAAAGGAAAGGCGCTGCTGCATCCCCTTAGAAAAATGTTTAATGAGCCTATTGCGCTCCTCGTACAACCCGACAATTTCCAAAACTTCCACCGCTTTTTCTTTAGGCACTTTCCGCAAATTAGCGAAGAAATACAATACTTCAATTGCCGATAATTGCCTTGGGAACAGCATATCATCCGGCATATAAGAGAATGTATTACGGTAGTCGAGACTAAGCGGATTCACGATATCACCGTCCACTTCGATATGCCCGCTTGTCGGCTTAATAATTCCTGTAATCATTTTAATCAGTGTGCTTTTCCCTGCTCCATTCCCGCCGCATAACGCTACAATTTCGCCTTGATGAATCGGAAAGCTGATGTCCTCTACCCTGCTGTCCTTGGTGTATATTTTGGTTAAATGCTTCAATTCCACTGATTTACTCATTGCTTATTCTCCTTTTCAACACAAAGCCGCTGGCCATTAAAGGCACTGCCAACCACAGCAGACTTGAGACAATAAACAGCAATTGACCTTGCCAGCCGCTTGCCCAAATCGTTAAATCATAAAGGCTCGGCCCGAATACAGCCACTCCGTCCATCGATAGAATCGCCCAAACCCGGATGAGCTCGACAGGGTTAAAGAAAATGGATGCCGATAGCATCGATAAAACCCATTGCTTCGAAATAGCCAAGCTAATGCCCATCACCAGGAATTCATAGAAAAGCACCATGAAGGCCCAAATGATCAAACTCGTTCCCAGTGCCTGAAATCTCGTCTTCGAAAGCAAGCCGACCAACATCGAAATAGCCAGAAAGATTGCCGAAAGCAATAAAGAGAATAGGTAGAACTGCAATATGACTAATAAGGATGTATCTACTGCCGTAATATACATCATCAAGATTGCCGCCCCATAACCAAACGTTACAACACACCAAAGCGAGACGAATAATCCCATATACTTACCGATGATGACAGAATGAATCGGAACAGGATAAGTCAACATAAGCATCAAGCCGCGGTCTTCTTTCTCACCGGACAAAAAAAGCCCTCCGACCAATAAAGAAATCAACGGAATCAGCAATAAATTTAAATTCAGCAGACTTGCAGTCATGCGATTGAAGCCTAGATATCCTGAATCTCCTGTATTGCCGAAATAACTAATAAAAATCGCGAGGAAAGCAAACAAGCAACCGAATGTGAGCAGCCATTTGCTCCGAAGAATCAATGTAAACTGCTGTCTAGCAAGGTTTGTGATCATTGCTCCCATCCCCACTTATGTTGTGATAGCTGCTCGAAGCCGAATACTTCCCCTTTGCCTTGTTCTTCAATATATTCCTTGGCTTTCTCTTCATTCTCAAATGACACTACACCATTAGCCATCGGTGTCCAGAAGTCAGAGTGGTAGGCGTAATAGGCATCCTTGCTTTCCAGCCACTTGCCATTCTCCATATCGCGGACGTATTGCTTCGCTATATCTTCATCCGCAATTCGTTTGTCCTTCTCCACGAATTCATACATACAGCCGAGATCATCGAATTTATATACATCTCCATCTTTGGAGATCAATTGCGTCGCATAATTTTCCTCCACGATACTCATATTGCAGATCTCACATATATCCACTTCCGGATTGATTTCTTCCGGTTCAAATGATTGTTCCTTCCCGCATGCCGCAAGAAAAAGCATCAACACTAGTAAACTACTAAGTTTCTTCATTTGAAACTCCTTCCTAACCAAATTATTAAGACGGAAAACCATAGAAACGGAATAGCAAGTAAGAGCGCTGCCAAATCACGCTTTCCATCGCCATTCGGATTCTCGCTCAGTTTCACAGGCTCCACCAATGGTTTTTCATCATATACATCCGCAATTCCTATGGATGGGAATAGCGTTTCCGCTTTACTCCATAGCTGAATAGAGGGACTCTCAAAGAAAAGTTGCCAATACGGCTGCCGGTCCAGCAGCTGATCATACAAGGAACCTGCTTTGTATGTTATATCGCCGATGCCATCGCCCGTGACGTCAAAGCTGGAATAATCATCCCAATAGTTCCCTCGTTCGCCATTATCCAATCGCATTTTATTATTGGTAATCTTCGACTGCACGACATTCGTAATAAAGTTATTCTCTGTAAAAATATTATTGTCGTTCTTACCAATGAATTCTAATCCGACCTGGTTCCCCGAAATAACATTGCGCTTGATTTGCACGTCGAGCGTCTTCTCTAACGATAGCCCGGTGCTGTTTTGTTTAATGTCGTTGCTTTCCAGCAAAATATGTTTACTATCATAAATCAGAATACCGAAACCCCGGACATGGAAGTGAACCATTACTGTATTATCCGTGATAGCAACGTTGGACGAATCCATAATCATAAGTCCGGTAATGTTGGACTGCAGATGGTTATCTGTAATTTCAATATCCTTGCTGAACATGAAATGAAAGCCATACCGGGAACCAACAACTGTATTGCCTTCCACTTTGATATTCTTTGTCTGGTCCAAATACACCCCGTCCTGCACTTGGGCAATTCTATTATCTTTAATTACGTGACCTTGCCCTTTATATAAGTGGATACCGCTTCCTCTTTTAGAGAAATGTTCTGGATAGCTTTTAATTTGATTGTTAATAATTTCATTATTCCGACCATTCAACATATAGATTCCGTACATCACATCGAGCATTTTATTGTTTTGCACGGTTATATTATTTCCTTCTTCTATATAAACGGCGCTTTCATTCTTCCCGATACCGCCCTTCTGAATCGTCAGGCCTTCTATCACTACGTTATCCGCTTTCACCGTGATAACATTCCCCTTGCCTTCCCCGTCAATAGTGGCTCCTTCTTCCCCTACAATCCGCAGAGACTTCATAATTGTGATGGATCCCTTATACGTCCCTTTCTCTAATCGTAATGTATCGCCTGATTCTGCTCCATCAATGACTTCTTGCAATGACTGATTAGGTGAAACGTCTATGTCAGCCGCTTCCGCGGAATAAGGGATAAATAAACCAACCAGACAAATAACGAATAATCCCCATCCTTTATGAACCATTCTCATACTGCACCCCCTTCTCCAACCTAATATTACCAATGAATTGTGTGATAATTTTGAAATGAAAATGTTTTTTATATGAAGGGAGTTAATTGGAAGTTGCACGGGCATTTCGAAAGGCCGAGGTTTGTTTTTTATATAGCATTTTCCGCTCATATACGTAAAGAAACCTGCTGAAAAGCAGGCTTCATTTCTGAATTCGGATGAAAACAACCTTTAGATAATCCCCTTCCGGAAAGGCGCGGATTGTCCGGAAATCACCTGGCAAGCTGTGTTCTTCAAGAATTGCATAATTCGTATTTGTTTCTTTGCAAGCTGTTTGAATAAACTGCTTGAACCTTTTCATATTGAAAGCGCTGCTGTTTGTTGAAGCAACAATAACACCATGGTCTTTCGTGATAGAAATTGTTTCTTTCAATAATTCAGTATAATCTTTCGCTGCGCTGAATGTACGTTTCTTCGTATTCGCAAAGCTCGGCGGATCAAGGACAACTAAATCAAATGAACGTTCTTTACGAACTGCGTATTTGAAGTATTGAAATACGTCATCTACTACGATTTGCTGTTTATCACCATCAATCTTATTCACGGCAAATTGCTCATTTGTCTTTGCGCGGCTGCGTTTTGCAACATCTACACTTGTAGTCATTACCGCTCCGCCAAGCGCCGCATTTACCGAGAAAGCTCCCGTGTAGGAGAACATATTCAGCATTTCAGTTCCTTTCGCATAACGTTCCCGGATTGCCTTGCGCACTTCTCTTTGATCCAGGAAGATGCCTGTCATTGCTCCGTCATTCAAATAAACAGCGAAGTTTACCCCATTTTCTTTCACAATTAAAGGAAACGTCCCTCGTTCACCTGTTACGAAATCATCTTCCTCAATATACTGCCCTTTTTCATTAAAGCGTTTCTTCTGGTAAATCCCTTTATAATCCACCGTTTGCTGCAACGCTTTCAGAATATCTTCACGGAACGAATAGATGCCTTTACTGTACCATTGAATCACATAATAACCGTCATAATAATCGATGATGACACCGCCAAGCCCGTCACCTTCACCATTGACTACTCGAAAAGCAGTAGTATCATGACTGTCGAATAAGACTTTGCGATGCAAGATCGCCGCCTTGATCCTATCAGCGAAAAATGCCGCATCAATCCTTTCATCGGCCCTTTGGCTCAGCATCCAACCGATTCCCTTATTCTGAAAGCCATGATAACCGATTCCGATGAATGCTTGCTTTTCATCAACAAGACGGATTAACTGACCTTCTTCAATGGATAATGAACGGCCCGCTACGGCATCTTTCTCAATTAGCGGATAGCCCTTTTTCATTTTTTCTGCATATTTTTGCTTAATTGTTATATTCACAAGCTTCTTCATATTTGCCCCCGTCGCCCCTTCACCCTATAGAAAGTTCTCTTACTATCATCCTATTAGTGTATAGCTAAGTTGTGTAATATACAAATCTACTCATGCAGAATATATTTTTTCACCTTCAAGGGATTCCTTAATGAAACGTCCATCCTTTCATCTTAGACGATGTCTAGTATCCAATACGGTTAAACCCACTTACTTTTAATAAGTAGTGTATCTCATATAAAGTGAATCTTTGATAGGTGGAGGTTTTCCTTCATTCCCCACCTATCATTAGATGAACCAACCTTAGTTGTTACAGGTACTCAGGTCTCCCACTTACACATCTGCGCTTTCACTGCTGTATGGAAAGTGGGAGTCTTAGTACCTGTTAAACGGGATAAATTAATTAATCGTTTGATTAAATAAAAATAAGAGGATGCCCCTCCGAGTGGCATCCCCTTATAATAGAATATCAGATTTCCGCATTTTATTCCGAGGCTTATCATCGCCTTGTTCTTCATCTTCCGCAAGCACTATTTGTTCATCATGAAAAGCAATCGGAGTTTGCCCGGTAATTTCATCGAAGGGCGTGTAATATGCTGTTATATTGCGCTTCTTAACGAATAGCTTGTATAAACCGATCATTGTTAAAACAAAAACAGTAATGGGAAAACCCGCCGCCGCTAAGTTAAGATAATCCATATCATTCTCCCCTATTACATATATTTTCAGCTATATGATATCATACTTGCTTCGCGACAAAGCTACGCTTCCTTCATTAACAGTTATTCCTCTCCATAGAACGTTTCAATCATTAACCGTTTGATTAAGCCGCTTTCTTGTTGTTGATAAAGAATGTAGTAATAAAAAAAAGGATAAAGCTGATGAGCAGAACCGAGCCTCCGACAATATAAAAGACTACCGTGAAAACTTGCGGCATATCAAAGGGCCTTAGATTATGCAAGTACATACCGAGCGTTAAACCGATTGTCCCTATTATTGCTGTATACGTGTGCCATTTAGCCAGTTTAGGCGCCGTTACCTGAAACACCTTGTAATAAACGCCCCAAGCGAATAACGTTAACCAGCCGACCACCAAACTGTGGGCGTGGATGGGCTTAAAAGCATATGAGCCGGCTCCGGCCATATGTGAACCTAGAAATGCTCCAATCATAGCAAAAACAGCTGAAAAACGAATAAGCAACAAACTTTCTTTATTCAATTACTCTTCCCCTTCCTTCGCATGAAGATTTCTGCAACAACCACCCCGAAAATGCCATTATAATCTTCGTCTCGACTATAGCAGCTAAAGATGAACGGAATATGAATAAAATATTACATTTATGGAATAAATAACACAAAAAGAAAATATACCCTTAATTCAAAAGCAACATACATTCTTAATCAGCATCTATATTCATTACGCTTCCTTTAACATCAAACCATCCATAATCTTCTTCGCCGTGTCCATTCCATTCGTAATACACGCCGGAATCCCTACCCCGTAGTAAGAGCAGCCCGCTACAACCACACCCGGATAATGAGCAGCCAACAGTTCATTCAATGATTGGATTGCCTGGCTGTGATCCAGATTATAAGTCGGCATCAGCTCATTCCATTTTGTCACTTCCACCATCGTCGGCTTCTCTGTGATGCCGAAGCTCTTCTCTATATCTTTGATGGCTATTTCCACTAACTCTTCTTCATCCAATCTATTCAATTCATCATAATTAGAAAGGATATCTTTATAGAATAATCGGACCAGCAACTGACGATTCTTGGATGTATGCGACCATTTGCGGCTGGTCCATGTGCAGGCATTGCACAGCAAATCATTGCCGCCCGGATTGATGAAGCCGGTCCCCTCTTTCGGCAGCACGCGATCCGGCAAATCAAATCCCATATACATCGTAATAGCGGAGGCATTCTTGAATTTACGAAATGCCCCATCAAGCTCTTCTGCATGCAATAATTTCTGTGCTGCCGTATAAGGGGTGCTTAACACAACATAATCAGCAGCAATTGCCGCCCGGCCTTCCACCATCACCTGATAACGCCCGTCATGCTTCTCTATCCCGGTTATTTCTGTCCCTTTAAGAATGGCCGCATCTGTTAATTCTTGCTCCAGACGGTCAACGATTGTAGACAGCCCGTTTTGAAAAGACAGGAACTTCTTATTATTAGCTGTCGGAGCAGGTTTATGGTGCTTTGATAAGCCTTGGATGATACTGCCGTATTCATTCTTATAATCCAGTAAATGAGGAAGAGTAGAAGAAATGAGCAGATCTTCCAGCTTCCCTGAGTACACGCCTGAAAGAATCGGTGCGATCTGATTCTCTACATATTCCTTTCCAAGAAAAGCTTCCAGAAATTCACCGATGGAACTATCTTTTGTAAAAGTCTTGTTGCGGGTGATTAAATCCTTTAATGCTGTCAGTTTGCCTTTAGTCGATACCAACGGGCTTGATAGCAGCGAATGAAGGTTTGTCGGAATGCCAAAAACCGTATCTTCCGGCACTTGCATCAATTGATTGTGCAGATAAATATATGATTTACCTGTTGCGTTATAAACAACCTCATCTTGTAAATTCAATTCTTCAATAAAAGGAAGCAAATGAGCTTTAGCCGCAACCATCGAATCCGCACCTGTTTCAATGATGAAGTCTCCTTTATGGACGGTAGCGATTTTCCCTCCCAACCGTTCCTTCTTCTCCACTAGAACAAGCTTCACATCCAAGTCATTCTCTCGGACCGCTTTCTGTAAATGATACATGGTAGATAAGCCGGTGATTCCTCCGCCGATTACTACAACTGTCTTCATCTTCAACACTCCCCCATGTTAAGTCTGACTCCTATATACTACTCCTTATTGCTATATTATAAATAAAAGCCGAAGGGCCTGTCGTCCTTCGGCTTTTATTTATTTCCCGCTATTCCATTTAGCCAGACACATTTGTAACAATTCTTTTTCTCACCTTTTTTCTAAAATAGATTATCTTACAGAAAACATTTTCCAAATAATATTAAGTCATATAATGTTATATTTAATCACATAAAATACTGCGACTCTAGAAAATAATGAATATATCACAATTTATGTTAGTAAATATTACATTTTTTACCCTATTTTAGTTGTACGTCAGCAGAAAGACAGGTAAAATATATAAAAATTCGTGCTTCATACATTTCTTGTAAAGGAGTTGAGCTATTTATTATGTCTTGGATCGATTATTCTTATAAAAGCAAAAAAGTCATGACCATCGGAACTGTAAAAGAGCTGACCGGGTTAACGGAGAGGCGAATCCGTTACTACGAAGAGCGCAAATTAATTTTTCCCGAACGCTCAAAGGCTGGAATGCGAAGGTATTCTTTTCTGGATATCGAGCTTCTGGCAATCATCTCTAACAAGATTGAAAAAGGAACATGGACGAATGAAATCAAGAAAGAAGTCATGTATCAAGAACAACTTACCCACAGCCTCATGAATTGCCGCCCGCTGCTAAAAAATCTGTTAAACAGGAAAATTCATATATAAAAGTTCACACTTCACAAAATACCAATTTGGATACAACGCTCGCAGAAGACAAAACTCAGTGTTGTTATTCATATGCAGGTAACCCCCCATAAAACCGTAAATTATCCATATCTTTTTTTGTTTTTGAGCAAAGAAAAATCCATTGCTTAGATATTTTTTATAAAACTCTAAAAATTTTGACTGCCAAAAATCACTATGCTAATATGAAGTTAAATCAATAATTTTTACTATTTCTTTTTGAATTTTCTTCATAAAAAACGAGGCTTTTCAGTTTACAGAAGGCACGTCGACTTTTAGCAAATCAGATATTCCAGACATAAAAATAATTAAAAAGCAAGTGTTTTACAGGCAATTCCATTACTTTTTCATCATGAAGAAAATTCAACCGTTTGTTATTTCAATATAAGAAAGAAGGAATAGGTCATGGGAAATAAAGTTGTGTTGATTACAGGCTGCGCTACAGGGTTGGGCCATTCGCTTGCCTTAAAGCTAGCGGATCAAGGATACGATTTGGCGCTTGTGGATTTTAACGAATTAGCCGGGCAAGAAACACTTGATCTTGTTAAAGAAAAAGGTGCGGAAGCCATTTTTGTAAAAGCGAATGTAGCACACGAAGAAGATGTGAAAAACTATGTAGATAAAACCGTTAAGAAATTCGGTAAAATTGATTACTTCGTAAACAATGCCGGAATCATGGTTCCGTTCAGACTGCTTCATGAATATGAATCTGATGAATTCGACCGTGTAATGGGTGTGAATTTAAAAGGTGTATTCCTTGGCTTGAAATACGTGATTCCTGTTATGATTGAGAATGGCGGTGGCAATATCGTCAATACCGCTTCTTCCAACAGCTTCAAGCCTACTGCATTTAACGGATTATATTCGGCAACGAAACACGGTGTAGCCGCATTGACAAAGTCAATCGGCCAAGATTACCAAGACCTGAACATCTATGCGGTCGGCGTTGCGCCTAACAATATGAAAACCAACATTTCAAAAAGCGCCACCCCTACATTAACACCGGAACGCGGCGCGAAGTTGATGGCTTCTACCGGTCCGAATATCGCTGCCACTCCGGAAGAGATTGCCGACACCGTAATCTTCGCTTTAACAACAGGCGCTAAAATGCTAAACGGTACTGTTGTGAACTGTGCAGGCGGAGAAATCTTTAATTAATTATAAAAAAGGCTATTCCATAAGTCCGTGCAACCGGCTATGGATAGCCTCTTTTTGATATTCCATATCTCTTTCATTCAAAAGGCAGTTTACAAAACAGCTTGCAGATAACCACATTACATGCATTGCTTCGTCTGCAGGATAGATGAGACGAGGCTCTCCCGCAACCCGTTCCGCCGCTTCTTGAAATAAAGTGAATCTTTGATAATGAAGGGTGAAAGAATAACACCCTTTTAAAAGGAAGATCTCTTCCCTTCATTTCCAGCTCGCCTTTTATTCTGGAATAGAATACTTTAGAACGCGCATCTGCTCCGATAGCACCCATTTCATGGGCACGCGCAACAATTGTATACGGATAGATGACATCAATCTTATACATAGTTTCTTGGGTCTTCGCTTTCTTAATCGTTATTCCCAAGCAGCAGAACACATCATCCACGGCGAAATATTCTTTGAAATTTTCCATTTAATCGAAGTTGGATACAAGCACTCCCACTAACTTAGAGTGATTAAGACCTTGAGATTTCCTTACAAGCGCAATCACCTTATCGTATTCATCACTTTGCAATAACAAAGTTAAAAGAGCATTTCCAATCAAACCTGTAGAACCGGTAACCAGGGCTGTTTTCCTCGGCATTCTCAACTCTCCCCCTCTTAATTGATTGCTTCATCCATTATAATCCAGACCACTTGATTTATTTAGCAAATCCCACCCTATCCGCTACATGAAAAAACTCTTCCTAATTAAACAGTAGAAGAGTTTTTTCATGCACATATATCAAGGTGTATGAATGGAAGTAAGCAGCAATTCTGAACCGATTACTTCAGCTTCGTATCTCCATTCATATTCTTTTGTTTCGGATTTACCATCCGCATAATTGATTTTTATTTTTTCGTAAGTGTAAATCGAAACCACATTTCCGTCCGTGGAAGAACTGGTTACTTTGTAATCCAACAGTTCCTCGGTTGTGCCATTATTATACAATTTATCAATCAGCTTCTTTTGACTATTATATAACTCACTGCCTTCTTTCAGGTAAGGAGAGATTTGAGAGAAATCATTGTTATTAACAGCCTTTATAAAACCAGGTATATAGCCTTCCATCAACGTTTCTGCTTCATCTTCATAAACAACTTCTTCAGCAGTTGAGGCGGATGAGCTAGAACCCTTATACCAAGATACCGTATATTCTTTCGGATTTTTTTCTTTCACTTCCTGCGTATTTTCCTCATCAAAATAATATATGCCGGAAACACGATCAACCAACCATCCTTTTGAACTTTCATCATACAGTAATGTCACTTCTAAGGCTTCTTGCTCCGCTTCAAGAACAGGGGTCTGGCCCGCATAGAATGTATCGGTTTTTTTCTCTACCAGCATATCCATTTCCGCGTACCAATTGCCCTCTGATGCATATAGGTTAAAGGAATCCAAATCAAATATTACTCCTTCGTATTTCTCTTTTAAGAACGTTCCATACTCTTTCGCATTATCGATTGATTCCTGAAGATCGGATTGCACATTTTTGGTGGCTGTGGTTAATTTAGTGACGTCTGCTGATGTATATGCCTCTAATCTTTCCCGGTTGAAATTCACTGTAGCATCCATCAATTTTTGACGTAGCTTTTTATTTTTTGTGGAAGAAAAATCAAATGATTTACCGTCCAAATCCATATTAATAGTACGCTTATCGCCACCGCTCATTTCTATCGTTTCCTGATGCGTAAGATCGCCAAAATCCGTTTTCAATTTTGCCTGCACTTCATATAAACCCGGCATATAAGGACCATACATTTTTTTATAGTCGGCCTCTGTCGATTCACCAACCTTTTCACCATCGATTGATATTTCCGTTCCTTTGAAATTGGTTGAAATCGTTACATAAGCTGACTCCACATTTAATTGATATTGATTAAAAAAGAGAATCTTTTTGCCTTTTGTTAAATTAACCATTTTGCTTGTTTCGATATCTGTGAATTCACCGAAATACTTGGAGCTCTCAGCTTTATCTAAATAAGCTGATTGCTCTTTTAATATTTGGATTGTATTAGTGATTTCATCAGGATTTTCTTCATAATATGCCAAAAATCCTTTAACGGCATCTTCATTTATTTCCAACTTTTTATCCATACTAGTTAATAACTTCGCTGTTGCTTTGCTATCATTATGAATCAAGGCCTGTTCAAACTTATTAATCAGCCTTTCCTTCGATAATGCATATTCAGCCCCTTTATAGGCGCTGAATAATAATATAGCCGCCAGTGCGCCTATAATCCATAACCACTTCTTCTTTTTAGTCATTGGTCTAGTGCCAGTCTTCGATTTTCCAGGATCCTGTTCGACCGATTGCTGTTGTATACTGTCGATTTTCGCGCCGCACTGATTACAAAATTGCGCGCCAGGTTTCACTTGATTTCCACATTGTTTACAAAATGCCATTTATCTCAACCTCCAGATGCTTATTAAAATAGCGATGAGTAAATCAAAACAAACTATTGAAGATTGATAGTAACGATTCGAATAACACTCTGACCATCATTAAAATCAAAATGAAAATAAGAATATATGTTAAAAGTGTTCCATAAAATACATCTAGCCCTCCATTCTTATCTTTCTTATAGCTTACGATGACAAGTGCAGGCACTATGAACATAGAGCATACTAGGCCCAACGCAAGAAAAATAGTATAATACTGAACTTTTAAGATAGATAGAATTAATCCAACCGCAAAAATTACTATAATGGGCATTAAAAATAAACCAAAACGAGCAAATACATCTTTAAAATCCACATTTACATGACCTAACTTCAAAGAAATAAAAGCAAAAAACGCCATTAATACAGTAAATACAAAACAAGCAAAAAAGGGGATGATTACCATATCAAAAAAAGATGGTTGGACTACATAATCAGAACCGTATAGTCCGGAACTGTAACTGCTTATTCCAGACATGATGTTCTTAAGTCCGAAATAACAAATCAACGGAATAAATAAGCTATATAAAATGTATGTAATAAGGCCATTCGTAAATGATTCACTTTCTGCCGTGCGACAGACATTATACGGCTTCTTCACCACTTCCCTAAAATGAACGAAATAGCCTTCAGCAATCTTCTTCGTCGTTTCAGCATAATTATTCGACGGCTTAGCCTCCGGCGTTTCAGAAGCTGAAACTGTACTGGAACTCGTTTCATGATTAACAGTTTCTCGGCTAACAACCTTATCATTCTCAGCTGTTTCTGTTAGTGGGGCCCCACATTGCTCGCAAAACTTACCCCCTTGATTTTCATGCTGACAATTTGAACACTTCATCATTGTTCCTCCATTTCACAAATAAGTATAAACACCCAATCACAACTATCACTATTGCCTGTTTTATTAAACAACAAACATCTATACCGCTACAAAAATACTAATTACCTATATCCTAATAACTATTTACAATTAATCGTCACATTTCTTTATTCTGAGACATTCCGCTTTCTTTTTTGCATTTAGACTTAGATTGAAAGTAGAAATAAGCTATAACCCCCCAAACTTCTCCGAATAATTTCCTCGTTTAGAAATGTATATTCAAGAAAAAAACTCAGAAAGCATTCCCGTAATGGCAAAACTATTTACTGGAGAAGGCGCATCCCGATTTGGGGCGTTTCAATATCCGTATAAGTACAATATTCCCAGGTTTTATCGAAACACCGATGGACGCTAAACTGACTCAATATAAATAGCATATGGGGATCATTGCAAGATCCACGCCGATGCAATGTTTAGATAAAGCGAAAGAAGTTACAAACGCAATCCTCTTCCTAGCATCAGATGAAACTTCTTATATCACAGGCGGCGAACTGGTTATCCATGGCAGATACTCAGCACGTTAATCGCTAAGTGAACCATATATTATAAAAGAAACCGTCTTGAAAATATTTCAAGACGGTTTCTCCCACTTCCTTTCACGCCGCATCTGGGTGTTTCTTTTTATACTGCCTTGCAAATCCAATAATGGCAGGAATAAACGCTATGCAGGAAATAACCAGCAGAGATACAAATAAATTCTCTTCCACCAACTGGCAGTTGCCTAGTATGAATCCTGACCCCAGCCAGACAATCGTCCAAATAAATCCCCCCATGCAATTATAGCCCGCAAACGAGCGGTATGCATAACCCGTATAGCCGGCCACGAAAGGAATCGACGTACGCATCAATGGGACGAATCTTGAAAAAGTGATTGCTACTTTTCCATAATCCATCAGAAAGTTCTTGGCCTTAGCGATCGTCCTTTCAGAAATGAAGACAAAAAAGAAGTTCCTTGCCAACCGCATCCTCCCGACCCATTTACCGATCAGATAATTTTGGCTGTCGCCCAGTACGGTCGCCGCCACAAAGATTATAAACAATAGCCATCCGTCCATTTTTCCGATTGCCGCAAGCGCGCCGCTCGCAAAAACCGTCGTATCTCCAGGAAGAAAAGTCAGAATAACAAAAGCCGTCTTGCAATAAATCACTAGAAATAATAATACATAAATAGCTGTTCCATACGTTTCAAGATAATAATACAGGCTCGTATCCAAGCTTCTAAATACATCTATCATTTGTCCCAAACCATCTCCTCCGGTTCTTCATTTTCCTTCAGATCTATCGCTATCTTATTCGCATGATTTCCCTAGCGTTTATATAATTTCACAGCTGGCAGGCTGCCTTGTTGAAAGCACTTACTATCATCTCTATTCTAGTATATTCCGCGTACTGCACTTGAACTAAAAATCTGAATATTTTTCGGATTTTCCCATCACCTGCTATCCAGCAATCCTGGAGCAAAATAAAAAAGATATCGATTACGCAACCGATATCTTATGTAAATAATTACTTCTTACTATATGCCTTAAAAGGCAAGGCAGCCAGCTTTTGTCCGAGTGCTTCACCAGTCAAGACTGAACGTTCACCTTATTTTTGATTTATATCGAATACTGTCCGACCCGCCACCACTGTCTTTACAGCTTTGGCAGCGAGCATCTCTTCCGGCGTCCCAGCAAACAGGTCACGGTCAAAAATGGAAAAATCCGCAACGTAGCCCGGTTTAATAAGTCCCCGTTCATGCTCCTTGCAAACGGCTTGTGCACTGCCGACGGTGTACATACGAATTGCTTCAAAGCGTGAGAGCTTCTGTCCGGGGATAAAGCCTTGATGATCGGCGTAAGGTTTTTTACGTTCCACCGCTGCGTAAATAGTAGCAAGCGGGTTAATATCCTCCACCGGAGCGTCCGTTCCCGCTGCACACATAAAGCCTCGATCTATAAGTGTTTTCCATGCGTAAGCAAGTTCTAGCCGACTTTCACCGAGGCGGTCGATGACCCACGGGAAATCAGACGGAACGAAAGCAGGCTGAAGATCTAATACCACCGGCAGCCGAGCCATTCTTTCCATCAAATCTTCACGCAATACACAGCAATGGATCAGACGGTCCCGTTTACCGTTTGGAGCAGGATATTTTTCGATAATATCCATTATCTGTTCTGCCCCCGCGTCGCCGATCATATGTACCGCAACCGCTTCACCATGCTTGCGTGCCAGCTTTACCATTCCCTCTAATTCTTCATCTGTTTGAATCAATAAACCTTTATGGTCAGGTTGGTCCGCATAAGGTTCCGATAGCGCGGCTGTTGAACCGCCTAATGCCCCATCCGCGAAAATCTTCATGGCGCCCGGCTCAATAAAAGGTTCATCAAATGCCACATCAGCTTCCGCCATTTCTTCAAATACTGCATTATGGCGCAGCAGATTCACCCTGAAATGATGCTTCCCGCCGATTACACGGCGATAGGCAGCCAATGGGTTGCTGAATTTTCCAAAGTAATGCATATCCTCGGTATGTCCGCCTGTCAGCCCACAGGACAGCATATGATCAACAGCCAAATTCAGCGCGTCAGCCAGATAGTCGACGTAGGCTTCCCCTTCCCTTGGAATCGCTTCTGTAACAGCATTTATCGCTTGGTCGAACAGCAGCCCATTTAGTTTGCCGCGAGCATTTCGTCCAATTTCCCCGCCTGAGGGCGATTGACTGTCTGCCGTAATGCCGCCTGCCGAAAGTGCCGCAGAATTGCCAAGTGCAACATGGTGGCAGATCCTTGTTAACAGAATGGGTTCGTGGCGGATGGCGTCGAGCTCCTCCATCGTCGGAATGCGCCGGTCGGCAAAATGATTCTCATTCCATCCCTCACCGAATAACCATGCATCAGCCGGTGCTGTCTCGGCCGCCTCTTGTACCATTTCCAGCATCTCTTCAGCCGAACTTGCTTTAGACAAATCCAATCGAATTAACTTCTCCCCGTAAAAAAGCATGTGGAGATGGCTATCGACAAATCCTGGATACATCGCCGCCCCCTGTAAGTCAATCCGCTCATCCGCTTGGTCTTCCAACTCACTGAATGATCCTACCGCACATATTCGTCCTTCTTCGACAAGAACTGCTTCTACTGTTTCCTGTTCTTGTTCCATCGTGTAAATAATCCCGCCATGCCAAAGTTGTTTCATCGAAAAACCCCTTTCCGTGCGATTCCATACATAATATTCCACCTTATTCAAATTATAATATCCTCACTGATTTTATTGAAGTGGTTTATGGTTATTCATCCTTCTTATAGAAATGCAAAAGCACCCGATTGACTAGATCTATCTAATCAACCGGGTGCCGGATGCCCTTATGATAATCTTTCCTTAAAATCCTGATAGCCGAATTGATGGATAATGCGGCAATCACCGCTTTTCTCTTTAACTGCAATTGCCGGCAACGCCATGCCGTTAAAGGTATTATTCTTTACCATAGAGTAGATTGCCATATCGCCGAACACTAGGCGGTCACCGCTTTCTAATGGCTTATCGAATGAATAATCGCCGATTACATCTCCCGTTAGGCAAGTCGGACCTCCTAGACGATACGTATGTGCTTTCTCCCCTGCTTCTCCTGACCCGATCAACGGCGGACGGTAAGGCACCTCCAGCACATCGGGCATATGGCAGGAAGCAGACGTATCGAGAATCACGATATCCATGTCATTTTGCAGCGTATCGAGCACCGTTGTAACAAGGAATCCCGCATTCAAAGCGATTGCTTCCCCTGGCTCCAGATATACTTTCAAACCGTATTTCTCCTGCATACGCTTGATGCATTCTTCAAGCAAAGCGATATCATATCCTGCTTTCGTAATATGATGACCTCCGCCGAAGTTAATCCACTCAAGCTGCGGAAGCCACTGCCCGAACTTTTCTTCAACGGCGCCGAGTGTCTTTGCGAGTGCATCAGCACCTTGTTCGCACAGCGTATGGAAATGCAAGCCCGAAACGCTTTCCATTAATTCAGGACGGAATTGTTCCAGCGTCACACCAAACCGCGAGCCTGCGACACATGGATCGTACATACCGTGCCCTTCCTGCGTGGAACACTCCGGATTGATGCGGATTCCCGCATTTTTACCTACTTTACGCACTTTCTCGCCGAATTTCTCCAACTGTGAGAAGGAGTTGAAGATGATATGATCGCAAATCTCTATGATTTCATCGATTTCATCCTCGCGGTAGGCGGGGGAAAAGACATGATTTTCTTTTCCCATTTCCTCGTGGCCAAGGCGGGCTTCATACAAGCCGCTCGCCGCTGTTCCGCTCAAATACTTGCCGATAAGCGGATACATCGCATACATGGAGAATGCCTTCTGCGCCAGGATAATCTTACAGCCTGTACGTTCCATGACTCCCTTCAGGATTCTCAGATTCTTTTCTAATAGTTCTTCATCCACCACATAGCAAGGTGTTGGCAATTCTTCAAACCGCATATCAGTCAACTAGCTCCGGTTCAAAGCTTTCTTTCCATGGAAGCCCCCATTTATTCAATGCTTCCATGAATGGATCTGGATCGAATTCTTCAATATTGTATACGCCCGGCTTGTTCCATTTTCCTGTCATCAACATCATGGCACCAATCATGGCAGGAACACCGGTTGTGTAAGATACGGCTTGTGAACCCACTTCTCTATAGCATTCTTCATGATCGCACACATTGTATACGTAATACGTTTTATCTTTGCCGTCTTTTTTACCGCGGAAGATGCAGCCGATGTTTGTTTTCCCTTTTGTGCGCGGTCCAAGCGACGCCGGATCGGGCAATACCGCTTTTAAGAATTGAAGAGGAATGATTTCTTTTCCTTCGAACATAATGGGCTCAATGGAAGTCATGCCCACATTCTCAAGACATTTCAGGTGAGTTAAATAGCTTTCGCCGAATGTCATGAAGAAACGGATTTGCTTTAAGCCTGGAATATTTTCAGCCAGGGACTCAAGCTCTTCATGGTATAGCAAGTACATATCTTTCTCACCGATTTCAGGGAAATTGTATACTCGTTTAATTTCCATCGGTTTTGTCTCTACCCACTCCCCTTCTTTCCAATATCTTCCGTTAGCAGATACTTCGCGGATATTGATTTCAGGGTTGAAGTTTGTCGCGAAAGGATAGCCATGGTCGCCGGCATTGCAATCAAGAATATCAATATATTCGATTTCATCGAAGTGATGTTTCAGTGCATAGGCAGAGAATACGCCTGTAACGCCCGGATCGAAGCCGCTGCCTAGAAGTGCTGTAATGCCCGCTTCTTCAAAACGTTTGCGGTAATCCCATTGCCATTTGTATTCGAACTTCGCTGTATCTTCCGGCTCATAGTTCGCTGTATCCATATAGTTTGTTTTCGTAGCAAGGCATGCGTCCATAATCGTAAGATCTTGATATGGAAGTGCCAGGTTCATTACAATGTCAGGCTTTACTTCTTCGATTAACGCAATCAGTTCGTCTACATTGTTCGCATCCACTTGCGCTGTAGTGATTTTTGTTTGGCCGCCTTCAAGCTTTGCTTTCAGCTCGTCACATTTTGATTTCGTACGGCTTGCGATGCAGATTTCCTCAAAAACTTCGCTGTTTTGTACACATTTGTGGATGGCAACAGAAGCCACTCCACCACAACCGATAATAAGTGCTTTTCCCATTATTCTATCTCCCATCACATTATATTTATATATAGTTATAAGACTATAAAGCTAATAGTAGTTCTCTGACCACCTTGCAGGCCGTCGCAGTCGATATACCGCTCGGGTCGTATGTCGGCGAAAGCTCATTGACATCGCATCCCACTATATTGGCGCTGGCACATACTGTGAAAATGGCGTCAATCAGTTGCGGAAATGTAACACCGCCCGCTTCAGGCGTGCCTGTACCCGGGAATATCGACGGATCCAGTACGTCAAGATCCACCGTCAAATACACCGGCTTATCCCCAATTTCCTTCATAATGCTTTGCAGGCCTTCAAAATTAAATGTATTCGTAAAAACATGGCCTTCCGCGCTCCATTCGAATTCAGAACGGTCTCCCGAGCGGATGCCGAATTGGAAGATGCGCCCGTCCCCTAGAATGTCATGGCATCTGCGGATAACGGATGCATGGGACAATGTTTCGCCAAGATAATCATCACGCAAGTCGGTATGTGCATCAAAATGGATGATATGCAAGTCAGGATGTTTCTTCGCCACAGCCCGCACCGCGCCAAGAGTCACCAGATGCTCGCCCCCTATCATGAAGGGCAGCTTACCGTCTTCTAAAATCGTGGTTGCCCTTTCTTCGATATCGTTCAGTACCCGCTCAGCATTGCCGAAGCACAGCTCCAAATCGCCGCTGTCGAAAATCGAAAGATCCGTCAAGTCTTTGTTCTGGTAAGGGCTGTACGTCTCCAACCCGAAAGATTCCGAACGGATTGCCGGCGGGCCGAAGCGTGTACCCGGGCGGAATGAAGTAGTCCCGTCAAAAGGAACGCCGAACAATACGATATCCGCGTCCTCATATTCCGCCTCGCAGCCAATGAATGTTTGTATGTTCTTATTCAACATCTTTAAGCAACTCCTCTACATAAGTCGGCAAAGCAAATGCACCTCGGTGCAGCTTCGTATTATAATAGCGCGTCTTGATTCCAAGCCCGCCCCATGCCTCCATATTCAAATCGGTGATCGGGTGATACTTCTTAGAAGCAAAGCCGAATAGCCAATGGCCGGACGGATATGTCGGAATGTGCGCTTGATACACAGAACTGATCGGAAAGCAGTCCACAATCCGTTTGTGCGCCCGTTGCATGGCAGCTACATCTTCAGGATAAAATGGACTTTCATGCTGATTCACCATAATGCCATCCGCACGGAGGGCATTATAGCAGCTTCCGTAGAATTCTTTCGTGAACAAGCCTTCGCCAGGACCGAACGGATCTGTTGAATCGACAATAATCAAGTCATATTGATTTTCGCAAGAACGGATATATTTCACTCCGTCTTCATAATAAATGTGGACCCGGGGGTCATCCAAAGAGCAGGCAGTTTGGGGCAGATGCTCTTTGCATGCCTCGATCACCATCTTGTCGATTTCCACTAAGTCGATATGTTCCACGTGGTCGTACCTGGCCAATTCACGCACCGCTCCGCCATCGCCGGCACCGATAATCAGCACATTTCGCGGATTGGGATGGACGGCCATCGGTACATGGATAATCATTTCATGGTAAATGAATTCATCCTTTTCAGTCAGCATCATATAACCGTCAAGCGTCAAGAAACGGCCGAATTCTGTAGAGTCAAATATATCAATGCGTTGATATTCACTTTGGGCGCTGTATAGCTGCTTATCCACTTTAACGGAAAACTTCACATTGGGTGTGTGTTGTTCACTGAACCATAAGTCCATCCTGTCATACTCCTTTCAAAACATTCAAACGTTCTATAGTAAGGTCTTCAGGCCCCGTCATAGAACAGCCTTTTTCCTTGGCATATACAATGTAATCGATGATATCTTTCGTGATTTTCTCACCGGGAGCCAAGATGGGTATGCCAGGCGGATAGGCCATTACGAATTCACTGCATACCCGTCCGGCTGTCTCGCGGATCGGCAGGGATTCCTTCTCTGCATAGAAAGCATGCTGCGGCGTCGTTACCACTTGCGGATCGATGTATTCCTGTGTAAACAAACCGGTTTTATCCTTTCCGAAACGTCGGCGGATTTCGGCAAGAGCGCTTAATAGCCGCTCTACATCACGCTTTCGGTCGCCGACGGAAACATAGGCGAGAATGTTCCCGATATCTCCGAATTCAATTTGAATATCATATTCATCGCGCAGAAAATCATAAACCTCAATACCTGCAAGTCCGATATCAAGCGTATGCACCGCCAGCTTGGTCACATCGAAATCATAGATGCTGTCGCCATTGACTAACTCGCGGGAAAAAGCATAATAATCACCGATTTTATTAATCTCGCTCCTCATATATCCAGAAATTTCAATCACCTGCCGAAAAATCTCTTCCCCGTTCAACGCAAGGTTGCGCCGGGAAATATCCAGACTTGAAAGCAATAAATAAGAACCGCTAGTCGTTTGCGTCAAGTTAACGATTTGCCTTGCATAACCGGCGTTCACAGAAGGACCCATTAAGAGAAATGAGCTTTGCGTTAAACTGCCCCCGGATTTATGCATACTGACAGATGCCATATCCGCCCCGGCAGCCATCGCGGATATCGGAAGATTCTTCCCGAAATACAGATGGGTGCCATGCGCCTCATCTACAAGCACAAGCATATGATGTTTATGCGCCAATTTCACAATGCCGGAGAGATCGGAACAAATGCCGTAATAAGTCGGATTATTCACTAAAATCGCTTTGGCATCCGGGTTTTCCAGAATCGCTTTTTCAATCTGGCTGATCGACATGCCTAGGGCAATACCAAGACGCTTGTCCATTTCCGGGTTTACGTATACAGGCTTCGCACCGCACAGCACCAGCGCATTAATCACACTTTTATGAACATTCCGTGGAAGGATAATTTTATCCCCTTGCTTACAAGCTGTAAGAACCATTGCCTGCACAGCCGAAGTGGTGCCATTGACCATGAAGAACGCATGCGCCGCACCAAAGGCTTCAGCCGCCAGCTGTTCCGCTTCCTTAATGACTGAGACCGGATGCACCAGATTATCGAGCGGCTTCATCGAGTTGACATCGACCGAAACACATTGCTCTCCCAGAAAAGCAGTCAGCTCCGGATTTCCTCTTCCCCGTTTATGGCCCGGTACATCGAAGGGAACGATGCGTTGTTTCTTAAATCGTTCCAATGCTTCATAGATTGGTGCACTTTCTTGAGAAAGCCGATCAGATCGCTTTTCTGTGTTCATTCATAGACCTCCATTCCACTGAATATTTCGATCATTTCGCGCCGCAGACTTGTACTGATGTTAAGCCTTGTTTGAGGGGGGATTTCATATACATCGGTATTGAACAAGTAATTCTGCAAGTCGATTTCCTTGATGAGCATTTTCGTATGGAATAAATTCGCTTGATAAACATTCATATCAACAGCATCGTAACGCCGCAATGTCTTCTCATCGATATAGTCTTGAATGGATGTAATTTTATGGTCCATATGCAACTTTTTCCCTTCAAGATTACGTGTAAAACCACGCACTCGATAATCCATCGTAATAATATCCGAATCAAAGCTGCCAATCAGGTAATCAAGAGTGGACAAAGGTGTGATTTCCCCACATGTCGCCACATCGATATCCACCCGGAAAGTCGCCAGGCTATTGGCAGGGTGATATTCAGGATATGTATGGACCGTCACATGGCTTTTATCCAGATGAGCTACCACTGTATCAGTCGGTATAGGCCTTTCAGCAATCAAGCACGTCACGCTCGCTCCCTGCGGGTCGTAGTCCTGCTTCGATATACTCAATACCTTGGCGCCGATCATCTCGGTAACGTGCACCAATATATCGGTCAACCGTTCGGAATTGTATTGCTCATCAACATATTCGATATAATTCTTTTGCTCACGGGGCGTTTTCGCGTAGCAGACATCATATATATTAAAGCTCAGCGATTTTGTTAAATTGTTGAATCCATAAAGTTTAAGCTTGTCTTCCACGTTACATACCACCTCAAAAAAAAAATGACAATAAAAAAAGCAAGTGTCTGTCGCATGAAATGCGCATCACTTGCTTGTAAGATATAATTGCAATAAAAAGCTGTAAGAAGAGACCAATAGATGGTCGCATGTATATATCCGCCATAAAACACCGACGAATTCCGTAATCGAAAGCTTTTTAATATCCAAATATACCCGAATAGGTTTTTAGAGTCTATATAGCAAATAATTCACTTTTACTACTCTTATTGACCGTTTCACAAGTTGATGTGCGTTCTGCACGCAGCGGTTGTAAAGTAACCAACTTATAAAATTTGAGCTTCTAACTCAATCAATAAGGCAACTAAAGTTGCCAATCGGCAGTTGACCCGGCTGTCCGTATGGCCTTGACTTTCCTTATTGGGAAAGTGGTCAAAAACTTATTTGCTTGGAAAGACTCTGTTGCATGAATATTTGCTTTCCAAAAATAACATCTCGGTCATTCTATCAACTGGAAATAAAAGTGTCAATATAAATGATTAAAAATATTCCCATAAAAAGAATTTATTTTAACAAATCCAATAAAAAGTTATATTTTACATTTTCTGAAACGTAAGGGGGGATAACCGGATTTCAAACTTCGTAAAAGTCATATCTCTTTCATCTTCCGGTATATAAAATATATTCATGATTTTTATAACTTATACCACTTTTAAAATAAAATAGTTTTATAAATACAAGTCACTTTAACAGCTATAAAAAAAGTTATTCTTTGTCTGACCAAAAAACTAACATATAAAACTCATCTCCCCATAAGGAATTTAATTCCTTTTATTCGATAATATTACTAAGGCATTTTCAAATTTTATTCTTGCACATGCAGAGCTTTGCTCTTCATTGCTTACCATGCGCTTCTCCTTTCTAAAATCCTCATAAAAACCTACATATTATTGAATTTTTCATAACATTAATCTCACAATCTTTAATACTTATACTAGCGTTTCCAATCAAGCTTTTTGTTGGACAAAACATATATAAATATGTTATTTTACAATTGTAATATAATTTATTCAACGGACAATTTTGTGAACTTTAAGGGGGAATGTGATCATGGCACGTTTAGAGGGGAAAGTTGCTATTATCACGGGCGCTGCTCAAGGTATGGGTGCATCACATGCACGCAAATTCATTGAAGAAGGCGCGAAAGTGGTTCTAACAGACTTAAACGAAGAAAAAGGGAAAGCATTTGCCGCCGAACTTGGTGAAAACGCTTTATTTGTAAAACAAAACGTTACAAGCGCTGAAGATTGGGCAAATGTAGTAGCTGAAACAGAAAAAGCGTTCGGTAAAGTGAACGTATTAGTAAACAACGCCGGTATCACAATTACAAAATCTATTTTAGAAGTAACGGAAGCAGAATACCGCCGTATCGTGGACATCAACCAAGTTTCTGTATTTTTAGGAATGAAAACAGTAATTCCGGCAATGCAAAAAGCAGGTGGCGGTTCAATTGTCAACATTTCATCAATGAACGGAATTGTTGCGGGTGCAATAGGTTATACAGATACAAAATTCGCTGTACGCGGTATCACAAAGGCAGCAGCAATGGAATGCTCTAATTATGGAATCCGCGTAAATTCTGTACACCCAGGTGTTATCGCAACCCCTATGGTCGTTCAAGAAGATACAAAAGCGGTAGTAGAAGAGTTCTCTAAACATATTCCGCTAAAACGTGTTGCACAACCAGAAGAAGTTTCAAACCTAGTGCTTTACTTGGCATCTGATGAATCAAGCTATTCAACAGGATCTGAATTCATTGTTGATGGCGGCTTAACAGCAATGTAACAGAAAAATACACTACCTTAGCAGCACAAGCCATTCGTGGTTTGTGCTGCTTTTTCTTAAATTTTTTAGGCAACTACATCATAAAAATCTCTAGAAGTACATTTCATCTTCTCTTCATTAGGCAGAAAAACAAAAAACCTCTTATGGATATAGTATCCACAAGAGGCTATTTTAATCAGACTTTATTATAAAGCTACAACACAATATTTTTTAACTAAATCCTTACTCAACCGTAACGCTCTTCGCTAGGTTACGCGGCTTATCCACGTCGCAATCGCGATGTAGGGCTGCATAATAAGCAATGATTTGCAACGGAATGACAGAGACAAGAGGTGTTAATAATTCGTGCACGGCTGGCAGAACGAAGCTATCGTCTTCTTCCTCTAAGCCTTTCATTGAAATGATGCACGGATGTGCACCGCGGGCAACGACTTCTTTCACGTTTCCACGGATGCTTAAGTTAACAGCTTCTTGAGTAGCTAGAGCGATTACCGGCGTGCCTTCTTCGATCAAGGCAATTGTACCGTGCTTCAGCTCGCCGCCTGCGAAGCCTTCTGCTTGAATATAGGAAATTTCTTTCAGTTTCAATGCACCTTCCAGCCCTACGAAATAATCCAGTGTACGACCGATGAAGAAGCAATTGCGTGTTACAGATAAGAACTCGCGTGTAATCTCTTCAAGTTTTTCTTTGGAATCACATAGAACTTCCATCGCATTTGCGACGATACCTAGTTCATGGACTAAGTCCAATTGAGATTCCAATCCTTTTGCAGCCGCTGTTACGTTTGCAAGGATTGCCAGAACCGCGATTTGGGCTGTGTATGCTTTAGTGGAAGCTACAGCGATTTCAGGACCGGCATGCAACAGAAGCGTATAGTCCGCTTCACGGGAAAGCGTGGATCCTTGAACGTTTGTAATCGTTAAAGCCTTATGTCCAAGCTCTTTGATAGATACAAGTACAGCACGGCTATCCGCTGTTTCACCGCTTTGTGAGATGAAGATGAATAGCGGCTTCTCTGATAGCAATGGCATATTGTAGTTAAACTCGGAAGCCACATGCACTTCCACTGGAATATTGGCCATGCGCTCGATGAATTGCTTACCGACAAGACCCGCATGATAACTTGTTCCACAAGCAACGATATAGATGCGGTCTGTATCCTTCATTGCTTCTAGAATATCATCCGCAATTGTAAGCTTGCCTTCCTCATTTTGATATGCTTGCACGATTTTGCGCGTCACAAGCGGCTGTTCATCGATTTCCTTCAGCATATAGTGAGGATATGTGCCTTTTTCGATATCGCTTGCATCCAGTTCGGCTGTGTATGCTTTACGTTTTACCACCGTACCATCAAGTTTCTTGATTGTTACAGCTTCTTGTGTAACGATTACGATTTCTTTGTCCATCAGCTCTACGAATTGATCCGTTACTTGAAGCATCGCCATCGCATCCGAAGCAACTACGTTAAAGCCTTCGCCAATTCCGACTAGAAGAGGGCTTTTATTCTTACCTACAAAGATTGTCCCATTATTTTGCTCGTCCAGAAGAGCCAGCGCGTAAGATCCTTTTAATAGTGATAGCGTTTTACGGAACGCTGCTTCAACATCTTCTACAGAAGCATCGCCTTCATTTACGAATTTCTCAATCAACGCAACGATTACTTCGGTATCAGTTTCACTTTTAAAAGTAACATCTTGTAGATACTCACGCTTCAATTGTTGATAATTCTCGATTACACCGTTATGAACCAGCGTAAAGCGCTCTGACGTG
The DNA here is from genome assembly GCA_051874035.1 of Bacillus sp. (in: firmicutes). Lineage (GTDB taxonomy): Bacteria > Bacillota > Bacilli > Bacillales > DSM-1321 > Bacillus_AD. The sequence continues at coordinate 7,432 of JBJEFM010000153.1, read as the reverse complement.
CTTTGATGTGGATGTGCATTTACCGTGCTAGGTACGCCGTGTGTTGCCCAACGGGTATGCCCGATGCCTGTTTGCGCAAACACGTTCTCATCAACTACATTGCGAAGGTCGGCAATGCGGCCTTTCTCCTTGAACACCTGTACGCCTGAATTGTTCATAACAGCGATTCCCGCTGAATCATAACCTCTATATTCCAGCTTTTCTAAGCCTTTAAGCAAAATTTCTTTCGCGTCTTGATTTCCTATATATCCAACAATACCACACATAATTGTTCCTCCTAATATGGAAAAAAGGGAACAAGAATGTCCGGGGGACATACTTGTCCCCTTATCTCTGAATAATTTTTAAATTGTGTGCATTTTCTTCTTTTTGTCGAAAAGGTTGCCCTTTTGTTTTGAAGAAGAAATAAGCAGCTGTGCACTTCAACTGGGAGGTACCCGCCGAATGAATCGATAATCCTCCACCTCGTCAACTAAACACAGCTCCAGTCGGTTTAGTTCAGGCGCTTTTAAATATTAAATTTGCTTCTTTATATCCTTTCTCTATATTTGGAGCTTTGCTTTAGGATTTGTCTTCCAAAAACAAAATAATCATACCGTAAGTTATACAATACGTCAACATTACGGAAATTTATTGAAACACACCGCTGTGCAAATAACTCCTGTTATAAAATATGCATAAGAAGCAAAAAGTGTGCTTCTTATGCATATCATTTACCTTAAAATTCTATTTCTCAAACTCATTTCCGCTAATTACGCACCGTTTGGCCTACGTGGAAGCAAATCGCTTATAGTCCCATTTCCTTCTCGACTACAGCGCAAATACGCTCAACATATTCGTTGCATTGTTCCTCTGTCGGAGCTTCCGCCATTACGCGGACAAGCGGCTCCGTACCAGAAGGACGGACAAGGATTCGCCCATTTCCGTTCATTTCCGCTTCCACTTGAGAAATAACCGCCGCTACCGCTTCGTTATCTGTTACGTGATATTTATCCGTCACTTTCACATTCACAAGCTTTTGCGGGAATTTCTTCATTTCACTCGCAAGCTCAGACAGCTTCTTCTTCGTCACCTGCATAATATTCACAAGCTGCAGGCCTGTCAATAGGCCGTCGCCAGTCGTATTATAATCCAAGAAGATGATATGGCCTGACTGTTCTCCGCCCAGATTGAAACCATTCTTCTTCATTTCTTCCACTACATAACGGTCACCTACCGCTGTCTGTACACTCTTGATCCCTTGCGCTTCCAAAGCTTTATAATAGCCCAAATTGCTCATGACTGTCGAAACGACTGTGCCGTGCTTCAATCTGCCATTTTCTTTCAAGTATTTCCCGCAGATATAAAGGATTTGGTCGCCATCGACGATTTCACCGTTCTCATCGACTGCTATGATACGGTCGCCATCTCCATCGAAGGCCAAGCCAACATCCGCATTCTTCTCTTTCACAAATGCAGCTAACGCTTCAGGGTGTGTAGAGCCGACTCCATCGTTAATGTTCAAGCCGTTTGGCGCAGCTCCCATTGTAAAGATGTCGGCATCCAAATCAGCGAATAAATGCGTCGCCAATGATGATGTCGCACCATGCGCACAATCAAGCGCAACATGTAAGCCTGTAAAATCCTCGTCCACAGTTTGTTTTAAATATGATAAATACTTTTGGCCACCTTCAAAGTAATCATTCATTTGGCCCAGGTCTCCGCCTACCGGTCTTGGCAATGTGTCTTCTTCAAGGTCCAGCAATGCTTCGATTTCCGCCTCTTGCTCATCGGACAGTTTAAATCCATCACTTCCGAAAAATTTAATGCCATTATCCGAAACCGGATTATGAGAAGCTGAAATCATTACACCAGCATCGGCGCTTAACGCTTTCGTTAAATAGGAAACACCCGGTGTTGAGATTACACCCAGACGCATTACTTCCGCTCCAATGGATAGTAGGCCTGCCACTAATGCCCCTTCAAGCATATGTCCAGAAATACGAGTGTCGCGACCAATTAATACCTTTGGACGGTCTGAATGTTTTGTTAGTACGTATCCTCCGAAGCGACCTAATTTAAAAGCCAATTCGGGCGTTAATTCACTGTTCGCTACGCCCCTTACTCCGTCAGTACCAAAATATTTACCCATTTTAAAATTCTCTCCTTCATGTGTTTTACTGTGAAATGTGCACAATAAAGTCATCATAACATCAGTAATTTACAAAACACTGATATTTATGTGAACCAATCACCTAATCTTTACTATAGATTATTTGTATTTTATATGTAGCGATTGGCTACACATAAATCGATTGGTATCTTAATTATTTTCTGTTGCTTTCTTGGTGATGGAAACTCTTGCTGAGCTGACAGCTGTTTTCCCTTCAATATTTGCCGGGTGATTGAGCTTTAAAGAGATCGTGTGCTCCCCTTCCTGTAAACCATCGACCTGCATCACGACTTGCATATCAGATGCCTTTAAACTGTTGAGCTCGCTTTGCTTGCCAGTGACTGAAACATTTGTAACCCCTTGGCTTGGCGAAACAAAAGCAAGCTCATACTCCTCTCCCAGCCCCGAATACTGTATAGGAATATTAGAGAATGTCCTTGTGGCATTCGTTTCTTCAATAGGGGGTCGCTGCTCATCTTCCCTGTCACTGTTGTTGTCGTTATTGTCATCGTTATTATCACTATTTGTGCCCTCTTCAGGATTGCCATTGTTATCCGCTTGATCTTCTTCCTCTTTCTTGTTGTCTTCTTCCTTCGATTTAGTGACAGATATGTTCACCTTTACCTCTTCTACAGAGGCTCCTTTAATACCTTCGGGAAGATCGACAGGAAGCGTATACACCACATTCTTCTCAACTTTGCTCACGTCAACCGGAATCTGAAAAGCATCGATGGCATCCAAAACGGACTTCTTGCCGAATAGTGTAATTTCGGAAGGTTCCGCGGTGATGCTGCTGATTTCTATTCCTGTCTTAGGCTCTCCTGAGGCGACAGGTTCAATCTTCATCCTTTTTGTCGGGCTCTTAATAGGAACTTTCACTTCAACAACGCCTGGCTCAATAGCTACAGGCAATTTATTCAAATCACGATCCAGTGCCTGCACCTGTACATCCTTATAGACTGTCTCACTGGCGTCCGCTTTGATGTTAATAACTGCTTTTACATAAGCAATCTTTTCAACAATATCTTTCGCTCCAGTGATCTTAACATGTCCCGGTGTCACCTTCGGCTCTTCAGCTATATAGCCTTCAGCTAGCAAGGTGCGGTCATATTCAGGTTCTACGGCGAATGTTTTCGTTATTTTTTCTTGAACGGATACTTCTACCGTATCCGGACTAATCGTATAGCTGATTTTCTCATTCAAATCTCTAATTTTAATGGTCGCCTCTTGTGTGCCAAGTTCAATTTCAGGGTCTGATAAATCAATATAGACTTGGAAATCTTGCTGTGTGGCAGCCGGGATCAATATATTTTTTGGCCCCTGCAATTTAACATCCACAGTCTTCGGTACACCGGTCACGACTAAATTATCACGATCGTAATACACCTCTACCGGAACATTCTCCACCAATTCTGTATCTTTCTCAGATGGTGTGTTTAGAATTGATTCATTATTCGTTTCAAAGTTAACGGATATGAATAATAGGGCAGCCAATGACAAAGCGATTACTTTTACAAACCAAGGGGTTTCTATTAATTTATCCATTCTTCTTCGCCCTCCAGTTCCATAGAGTCGGAGCTGACGTCTTATTAACATCGACCAGCTCTTTCGATAACATCTCTTTGAATGCTTCGGAGGTTAAGTCGCGGTGAAGTTCACCATTTCTCGTTAAAGATATGCTTCCCGTTTCTTCGGATACAATCACAGTCAAGCAGTCTGTAACTTCACTTACACCTAGAGCCGCTCTATGGCGCGTCCCTAACTCTTTTGATATGAAAGGACTTTCTGAAAGAGGCAAGTAGCATGCCGCAGCCGCCACTTTGTTCTTTTGAATAATAACGGCTCCATCATGTAATGGCGTATTCGGAATAAATATATTGATTAACAGCTCAGATGAAATCTTAGAATCCAGCCCGATTCCCGTTTCAATATATTCTGTTAGACCTGTTTCTCTTTCAATGGAGATCAGCGCACCAATGCGCCGCTTCGCCATATAAGCTGTTGCCTTTGTAATGGCATCGACTACGATTTCTTTTTCATTCTCTTCTTGGGATGCGCCCCGAGAGAATATTTTCCCTCTGCCCAATTGCTCAAGCGCTCTTCGCAATTCCGGTTGGAAGATGATAATAATAGCTATAAATCCCCAGTCCAATGCTTGGTCAGTCAACCAACCCAATGTGTTTAAGCCAAATAAACCGCTTAAACTTTTTATTACAATAATAACAAAAATACCTTTTAATAATTGAACGGCTTTTGTGCCCTTAATAATCATTAATATTTTATATATAACAAACCATACTATGATAATATCTGCAACACTCGTAATGATATCAAAGAAAGTAAAGTTAGATAATGACATGTTACTTCCTCCATTTTTTCAGTATGCTAAGACTTTTTTAGATTCAACAACTTTTCTATTATACCATATAATAGCCCATTAATAGTAAAAAGCATACCTGGAACTCATAAATGCAAGCCTTATCGCCATTCTGTGGGCAACAAAAAAGTCATCCAGTTAATTGGATGACGGAACATTCTCTGAACCTTGGATTTTATCTATAAGTTGTTTAATGCCCTCTTTGATTTTGTACCACAGCCACTCAAATATTTCATCAACTTCTTTGATTTCACCGGATACGCTTCCTGCTGAGGCAAGATATTTAGTGCCGTTAATGACAGTCACATCGCCATCCACTTCGCCTTCTATCTTAATATTGCCGTTCCTCACAACAACATCTCCGGATACCTTCTTGCCTTCCGGAACAACCACTGTATCATTCTCAACCACTAATTCAGGCTGCTTTGAAAAGGAGAATTGGTGCTTCGCATCCCAATCAGAGAATAAAGTCCCTCCCATCATTACGATGAACAAGGATGCAGCTGTCAAGAACGGATGGTTCTTGAACCATCGCTTCATGCCTACTTTCCTTTTTTCTTTTGGTAGACTAGCCATTATTCTCTGTGTAAAATCATCAGGTGCCGTGACATGAGACGTGCTTTGTACAAACACAATGGCTTTCTTCAACTCATGGAAGTGAGCTTGGCAATCTTCACAATCTTGCAGATGATGGCGCAGGATACTTTCATGTTCCACACTGATCTCTTTATCTAAATATTCATGCATATACTCCACAATTTCATCTGAACATTTCAAAATAACCACCTGCTTTTTTATAAATTGCTCAATTGCTTTCTTAAAGCTTCTCGTCCTCTGTGGATTCGAGTCTTAATTGTACCGATTGGCATATCAAGTATTTCGCCAATTTCCTTCAATGATAATTCTTCAATATACTTTAAAACAATCACCGTTCTATATTTCTCCGGAAGCTTCATGATTTCCTTTTGTATAGTATCATGCAATTCAAGGCTTTCCACCTCTTCCAAAGGGTCTTCTGCACTAGAAGCGATCTGGGAATACATATTCAAACCATCCGTCCCCGCCACTTCCGCATCAAGATAATAATCGGGTTTCTTCTTTCTGATGCGGTCAATGCACAGGTTTGTAGCAATTCGGTATAACCACGTAGAGAACTTCAGCTTGATATTAAAGGTATGAATGTTGACGTAGGCTCGAACAAACGCTTCTTGCGCCATATCTTCCGCCTCGTGACGGTTACCTAACATACGAAAACACAGTTGAAATACTTTATCTTTATAAATTTCAACCAATTCCCCGTAAGCGTTCTGATCTCCCTTCAAAACTTGCTTAATCCTTTGTTTAACCAGTAGTTCCATTTCCTTTTTGACCTCCGCCCATGAGGCTATACGATATTTACGTACCGTAAGCATAAAGGTTTCAAATAAGTTTCTCTTTTATCTTAACAAATTTCTCCTTGATTAGTTTAATCATATATAAAAAAGGGTAATTGTTGGAAAATAGTTACATTAAGAAAGGTGGAATAGTAATATGTTAACCTCCGTTTGCCAATTAACTGAAGAAATCGAACAAACGCGTGAAAGAATGATCATGCTCGCTTCCCACACATCCATCGACAATCAGGACGTTATTACAATCAGCATGGAGCTTGACCAACTTGTTAATAAATATATAGGGCTAACAAGGAAGAAGTAGCTATCGCTAGCTACTCCTTCCCTCTCTCATAATAAAACCTCTCCAAATAGAGAACCGGCTAAAGCAACTGTAGCGATTGCCGTTTTATTTTTTTCGTCCAAAATGGGATTCACTTCAACAAATTCAGCAGAAGTGATAAGCCCTGATTCCGCTAGCATTTCCATCGCTAAGTGGCTCTCCCGATAACTGAGGCCGCCGATGACAGGTGTTCCCACCCCCGGCGCATCCGATGGGTCGAGCGCATCCAAATCCAATGATAAATGTACCCCATCCGTTCTTTCCCGTAAATAATCGATAGCTTCTTGCATGACTTGAGCCATTCCCACTCGATCGATTTCATGCATTGTATATACCTTTATGTTCTTTTGCTTAATTAGTTCTTTTTCTCCTTCATCCAGTAGCCGAGCACCAATCAGTATCACATTCTCCGGTTTTACTTTCGGGACATAGCGGTGGATATCTGTGAATGCTTGATCACCCAGGCCTAGGCTTGCCGCCAAGGACATGCCATGTGCGTTACCGGAAGGCGATGTTTCAGAAGTATTTAAATCTCCATGTGCATCATACCATATAACGCCCAAATTATTATAATGTTTGGCGATGCCGGCTAAACTACCCATAGCAATACTATGATCGCCGCCAAGAATCAACGGAAATGCCTTATTGCGAACAATTCCATCCACAGCCTGCGCCAAATCTTCATTCACTTGAGTCACTAATTCTTTATTCATGACAGCTCCCTCGGGACTTTCTCTATATGTATTGTATTGGACAGTAAGATCCCCAAGGTCTTTTACCTCGTAACAAAGGCTTTCTAACCTTTCTACAATCCCTGCATAGCGAATGGCGCTAGGCCCCATATCAACGCCTCGGCGCTTCTGCCCTAAATCCATAGGTACACCAATAATGGAAATCTGTCTTTTCAATTCGCATCCCCCTTTTTTCCATCCTCTACCATTATTTTACCGTAGAGGACAGTAAGGAAGAAAGCATTAAGTCGTCGAATAATAAAAAAAGCTATAAACCTTTTGGGTTTATAGCACAATAATAGTATGTAGTATAATGGTGGAGCCTAGCGGGATCGAACCGCTGACCTCCTGCGTGCAAGGCAGGCGCTCTCCCAGCTGAGCTAAGGCCCCATTATCTTATAAAAGTGAGCCATGAAGGATTCGAACCTTCGACCCTCTGATTAAAAGTCAGATGCTCTA
>JBJEFM010000152.1:0-1945 GCA_051874035.1 Bacillus sp. (in: firmicutes) | reverse complement strand
AGGATACAGGCTGTGCGTGTGTACGGAAGCCGTACAAGGGATGGGCTATATAAAGAGGATTCTGATGTGGATGTGGTAATTGCTTATGAGGGAACTGTACGTGAGGATGATTTGTTTTCTGCATTGAATGAAGCAGGGTATATGGTCGGAAATATGAGAGTAGATATGAACCCGATCAGACCGGATAAGACTGGTACGTTAGAAGATTTTCTTGAAAAATCCGAACGGTATCTGGATGAAAAAACGGAGCAGATGAAAGCCAGAGGGGAGTACAAGCCATTGGCGAAAGTAGAAGAACTGGAGGAAGCAAACTACAATATGATCGATAACATCCTGAACAATATGCCTCCAAAGAAAGAGCCGTATCTGGAATACTATGCCGCAGAATGTGATGAATACCATAGCCTTGGCAAAATATATAAGGGTACCAATCTGGATGAGATACTTGCAAAATATCGGGAAATTATTGATGACCCAACGTTAAGCTACTATGGAAACGGCATGGGCATTATTTACCGTGACCCGAATGATACATTTTATGATGAGGCGGAAGTATCTCTGGTCAGCCGGAAGTCGATCCGGGGAGACAACCTGGATGATGTGGCATTCCTGGCAGCCATTCCAATGGTACATGAAGCACTGGAAAAGATTGTAGAAGCATTTCCGGATTTTCGGTATTATCCTCCGAAGGAATTGAATGTCCATTATTATCCAGAGAAAATGAATGCGGATGAACTGGCTGCAGCACTGGATCAATTAGCGGAAGACTTTGACCATTATGATTATCATGATAACTTTAGCCCGGAGGAAGATATGGTGGAAACTGTCGCATTGGAATTAAGATGCGGATATGCCCATAGGTACATTCCGTTTTTGAAAGATATTATAGATGAGGAATGCGAAGAGTCTCCACGGGCAGAAGAACTTCTGGAGAAACTGAAAGCCTATCAGCCTGAGATACCGGAGACAACAGTACCGGTTGTCCGCATCAATTTCTGTGAAGATAAGGAAATGGACATTTCCGGTTATCAGAAACTGGGAAGACTGGATGAAATAACAACCAAAATGGATACAGAACTGGCTTCACAAGCAGATCCAAAGACTGGAATGCCGGAGAAAACTGTACAGATGTATTTTACGATTTACTATCCGGATCGTGACCAGATGCAGGAACTAAAAGGGAAAATCAATATCGGAGATGGAAACGGCGGTATTTTGAGCCAGTTGAAGAATCAGAATGAAATGAAGCTGCATGATGAGAGCTGGCTGAATTACCAAAAGGGTAAGGGAGATGAATCCTTTCAGGCATATATGGCGGATCTTACGGATATGCAGGAGCATATACTGCCGTATTTGCAGAGTTTTTGCAGTTTGGAAGAAAAAGCACCTGAACGAGTAGAAGGAGCAGTTCAATTATCGGCGGATGGAGAAAAGAAGTTGCCTGAAAGAGCAGTATCCGATAAGGGTGCCTTAAAACAGGGCTCCCTTTTAGAGAACGAAAAAACAATGGGGAAAAAGGAAAGGAAATCTATTCATGAGCGATTAAAAATGAACAAGGAGATTATTGCAAAACAGCAGGGAAAAGATAGCAAAGCGAAAGGGGTTGAGCTTGCATAAGTACTGAAGAGCAAGAAGAGTTCTATAAGTTATATTGCAGAAGAAAAATACTGCAGGGGGAGAAATGTTCAAATGATGAATGTTTCTCCTTGTTTTAAGGAAATTATTGTAGTTTATTTGTTATGGCAAAGTTTCATGAAACAATGATTTAAAACTATTAGACATACCTTGTATGAATGTCCATTTTTTTAACACAGCAAAGGTGTTTGCCTATTGTCGTTGGGAGGATATCTGATATGCTGTAATAGAGGATACTTGAAATAATGCATAGGAAATTTAAAAGTATATTTCTGGAGATAAGAATACTAGGAGGTAGTATAATGAAGGA
>JBJEFM010000151.1:0-42077 GCA_051874035.1 Bacillus sp. (in: firmicutes) | reverse complement strand
CTTAGTTGTTACAGGTACTTGATCTCCCACTTACACATCTGTGCTTTCACTGCTGCGTTGAAGTGGGAGTCTTAGTACCTGTTAAACGGGATAAAAAAGAGAATCGTGCACATACGATTCTCCTCTACTCTTTATTCTTCCAATTCCATCCGTTGCGGCATAGCATCCGGCACGAAGTTCTTGGGAACGAACACGTCGAAGTGGCGATACATATTCACAAACTCGGCTGGCGCAACTCCACCGTATTCACCATCCAAGTTCAACTGCATCTTCTCCGTCGACGTTACTTTAATGCGATTGGCTTTCACGTAGATTACATTAGGGTCCTTCGTATGTTCACCCCGGATGGCAAGTGAAGCGATGCGGATGAATTCCGCCAAATTCGTCTTCTTCAAAATCAACAGAGTGAACATGCCGTCGTTCAATGATGCATCCGGAGCCAAACGTTCAAAACCGCCGACAGAATTCGTGTTGGCCACAAGGAACAGCATGATCTCGCCTTCGAACAGCTTTCCGTCATATTCGATTTTAACATGCGTCGCCTTAATGGAAGGCAGCATTTCGATGCCTTTCAAGTAATAAGCCAGTTGCCCCAGCATTGTCTTCAACTTACTCGGCACTTCATAGGTAAGCTCTGTCAGGCGCCCGCCTCCTGCTATATTGATGAAATACTTATCATTCATTTTCCCGATATCGATCGGCATCGTATTGCCTGCTGTAATAATATCAACCGCTTCATCAATCGAGCGAGGCACATGGATAGCACGCGCGAAGTCGTTCGTTGTCCCTACCGGAATGATTCCTAGCTTAGGGCGGTACTCCGCCTCCGCGAGTCCGTTGACCACCTCATAAATAGTGCCGTCGCCGCCGGCGGCAATTACAATATCATACTTGCGTTCAATCGCTATGCGGGCCGCTTCTGTAGCATCGCCTGCGCCGGTAGTGGCATGGCAGGATGCTTCATAGCCTGCCGCCTCAAGCTTGGCCAATACATCTGGTAAATGCTTTCTGATTGCTTCCCGTCCCGAAGTCGGATTGTATATTAATCTAGCCCGTTTCATTTTTCATCCATCCTATACGTAAAATTCGTTTCTATCTAGTTTTACTTTCATAATCAATAAACCAATTTCCTTACATACGATAGCGAAATTGATTATATAGCACTTCATCGAAAATATCCACAAATGCATCTATCTTTTCTGATTTTTCCAAAAAATACTTTATCACAAAAACAAAGCGACTTGAATATAATTCCAAGTCACTTTTCATTGTATACTATGCTCACTGCCTTTGGCTACTCCATGCCTTCTTTATTTTATTATACCATACTTCCGTTTCTTGCTTATCCTTTGAATTCAACAGATAATATCGATCTCTCGTCACAATCTTGATATAAGGCGGATACTGCGTGAAGACATGGTGGCGGCCGGGTCCCCACTCCTTACTGCGGAATGAACCTAACGACCGGGTCCCTGTCGCAAAACCATTAGTTTTGATTGTATTGTCCGGGAGATCATCGACCATTTCAATGCTTTCAATCTCGTTGATGCTGATGGTATCATCATACATCCCTTCCATCTCAACGGTTTCACTAGAGATTGCAACCTCCGTCTGATACTCCCCCTGATAGAAGAGAATGCCGATTCCAATAATAACGATGACATACAGGGAGGTAAGCAAAAACGCATTCCGTTTGCGTTTCCGTTTCACATCATATTTCACTCCGTATAGCGTCCCAATAATCATATAAAGAAAGAATAGAACCAGAAAAGCTTCCAGCCCATATGATACCCGGAAAGCGACCAACGGAATGCTAAGCATCCACAGGATAGCCATGCCCCACAGCAATCTGCCCATATAAGTCATGTATCCGTTGCGTTCGAGTTCCGCTTTTTCCTCATCACTATAAGAGTTATATCCTGATAGTAAACCATAGACTTTTTTATTATGAATCAGGTAAGCAAGAACCGCCATTATACAACTGACGATAATCCAAATAACAAGTTCTGTCCCCATATGGTCCTCCTCGCTCGCACCTACTTGCTTCTGCGCTTCTTGAACTTCTCAGGATCGCTGAACCTCACAGCGACCGCGACAAGTATGATAGTAATAAAAATAATGCCTGCATACATTAATATCTCCATTCCGATCCCTCCTAGTTGACACTATACCGACCAGAAGCGAAAAAAACAAAAAATAGCTGCTTGGAACTCAGTCGCATCCTCCGCCTCCCGAGTCCCCGCCGCCTGAACCGCCATCAAAACCGCAATCATTTCCATGGTGATGATGAGTGCCGTTATAGTCACCCGAACCATAGTACTGGTTATTCGAGGATGTATGGTTGAACGAATTATTTTTAGAAGCCGCAGCCTTTCCTCCCATAAGTGATTTCGCTATGCCCACTCCCACAGCGAACAATAAGATTATCCAAAAAACAGTTGCCATCTTAACTCCTCCTTGTCTTCTATAATAATCATATGCATGATCATCAAATAAGTTGCGCGGTGCCCATAATAACCCCTGCTTCATATTTTCTGCATAAATGCCTCTAATCCTTTTTATAGAATAAAACCGCACAAAAAAAAGCTGCCTTAAGTTCTTTCCTTAAGACAGCTTGTCAGTGTATAATCAGCGTTTTTCGATTTCCTGCACAAGCAATTTATTTACCACTTGCGGGTTCGCTTGCCCTTTAGTGGCTTTCATGATTTGGCCTACCAAGAAGCCTGTCGCTTTCTTTTGGCCTGCTTTGTAGTCTTCGATTGATTTCGGATTATTGTCCAGTGCTTCTGTGATGATTTTCAGCAGTGCGCCTTCATCCGAGATTTGCACCAGGCCTTTTTCCTTCACGATTGCTTCCGCATCTCCGCCGTTTTCCACTAATTCTTTAAAGACGGTTTTGGCGATTTTAGAAGAAATCGTTCCTTTTTCGATAAGTGTAATCATGCCGGCCAGCGATTCTGGAGTCAGCGGAAGATCATGAAGCTCCTTGCCTTCCGCATTCATATATCCGGAAAGATCGCCCATGATCCAGTTGGAAGCAAGCTTCGCATCCGCACCAGCTGCAACTGTCGCTTCGAAGAAATCAGATGTTTCTTTCGTTACTGTCAACACAGCCGCATCATATGCAGGTAAGCCCCACTCTTCTGTGTAGCGTTTCTGGCGGGCATCCGGAAGTTCAGGAATTTCAGAACGCACGCGTGCTTTCCATTCATCGTCAATATATAGCTCTACTAAATCCGGCTCCGGGAAGTAGCGGTAATCATCCGATCCTTCCTTCACACGCATCAGAATTGTTTTACCGGTTGTTTCGTCGAAGCGGCGAGTTTCTTGCTCGATTTTGCCGCCTGCCGATACAACGGCGATTTGGCGGCGCTCTTCGAATTCAAGGCCTTTGCGGACGAAGTTGAAAGAGTTCAGGTTCTTCAACTCTGTTTTCGTGCCGAATTCTTCTTGCCCTACTGGACGGATGGAGATATTCGCATCACAACGAAGCGACCCTTCTTCCATCTTACAGTCGGAAACGCCTGTGTATTGGATGATGGATTTTAGTTTTTCCAAATAAGCATACGCTTCATTCGGTGTGCGGATATCCGGTTCCGAAACGATTTCCACAAGCGGCGTACCTTGGCGGTTATAGTCGCAAAGCGAGTTGCCGCCTGCACCGTGCGTCAGTTTCCCGGCATCTTCTTCTAAATGGATGCGCGTGATGCCGATGCGTTTCTTGTAGCCGTCCACTTCGATATCAATATAGCCGTGCTCACCGATCGGTTGATCAAACTGGGAGATTTGATATGCTTTCGGATTATCTGGATAGAAATAGTTTTTGCGGTCGAATTTTGTATGAGTCGCTACTTCGCAATTGATTGCCATTGCTGCTTTCATGCCGAATTCTACTGCTTTTTTATTCAATACCGGCAGTACGCCCGGGTATCCAAGGTCGATCACTGACGTATTTGTATTCGGATCAGCTCCGAATTTATTCGGGCTGCTTGAGAAAATTTTTGAATCTGTTTTTAATTCAACGTGTACTTCAAGGCCTATTACCGTTTCAAATTGCATATTGCTCACCCCTTACAGTTGTGGTTTTTTTGTATGATGATCAGTTGCTTGCTCGAACGCATGCGCAACACGATAAACCGTACTTTCATCAAAATGCTTGCCGATGATCTGCAAGCCGTATGGCAGCCCTTCTTGCGATATGCCGCAAGGAACGGAAATGCCTGGTACGCCGGCCAAGTTCACCGGAATTGTCAGGATATCATTCGCGTACATTGTTAATGGGTCTTTTGTATTTTCACCGATTTTGAACGCTGTTGTCGGCGTTGTCGGTCCGATGATGACATCGTAATTCTCGAATACGTCTTCGAAATCTTTCTTGATCAATGTACGAACCTGCTGTGCTTTCTTGTAATATGCATCATAGTAGCCTGAACTAAGTGCGAATGTGCCAAGCATAATACGGCGCTTCACTTCATCCCCGAAGCCTTCCGCGCGTGTCTTCTTGTACATATCGATCAAGTTCTCGGCATTAGGTGTTCTGTAACCGTAGCGAACACCGTCGAAGCGGGCCAGGTTCGCTGATGCTTCTGATGAAGATAATAGGTAATACGTTGCCAATGCATATTTAGAATGCGGCAAGGAAACTTCTTCCCAAGTAGCGCCTAAAGATTCTAACACTTTCAACGCTTCCAATACGGATTGTTTTACATCTTCCGCCACACCTTCAGCAAGATATTCTTTCGGTACTGCAATACGCAGGCCTTTCACATCGCCTGTTAAGCTTTCTGTGAATCTCGGTACGTCCACGTTCGCTGAAGTACCGTCCATCGGGTCGATGCCGGAGATTGCTTCCAAAAGATACGCGTTATCCTCCACACGATTCGTGATTGGCCCAATTTGATCCAATGAAGAAGCGAATGCCACTAGGCCAAAGCGAGATACCCGTCCATATGTAGGCTTCATTCCCACTACACCGCAATATGCGGCCGGTTGGCGGATTGATCCGCCCGTATCGGAGCCAAGCGAGAAAAACACTTCTCCTGCGGCGACGGATGCCGCCGACCCGCCTGAAGACCCCCCGGGCACACAGTCGGTGTTCCAAGGATTGCGGACTGTTTTGTATGCGGAATTTTCGTTAGAAGAACCCATGGCGAACTCGTCCATATTCAGCTTGCCGATCGTTACCGTCCCTTCTTGATTCAGCTTCTGAACGACAGTTGCATCATAAATGGGGTCGAAGTTTTCTAATATTTTACTAGCGCAAGTTGTGCGCAGGTTTTTTGTCACGATGTTATCTTTCACACCGATAGGCATGCCAAAAAGAGAACCTTGTGCTTCTCCCTTCGCTAATGCTTCATCCAATACTTGCGCCTGCTTGCGCGCGTTTTCCTCATTCAGCGTCAGGAACGCGCCTACAGTACCATCCACTTGCCCGATGCGCGCAAAAGATGCGTCCACTAAATCGGATACGCTAATTTCCTTCACTTGAAGCAAGTGTTGTAATTCCTTTAAGCTATGTGTAAAAAGTGACATAAAGTTCCCTCCCTTAATCGATGATTGATGGCACTACGATTAGTCCATCTCTATGTTCCGGTGCATTCTTCATTACATCTTCAATCGGAAGACCCGGTTTCGCTACATCTTCACGAAGAACGTTAACCATATCCACCACGCGCGACGTTGGTTTTACGCCTGTTGTATCAAGCTCGTTCAACTGCTCAGCAAATGTAATGATCGCATCCAGTTCTTTTGTCATCTTCTCTACTTCTTCTTCTGTTACAGCCAGCCTTGCCAGATTGGCAACATGCTTTACCTCTTCTGCTGAAATTCGTGACATTCGATTCACCTCCATATTGTTTCGCCCAAAAGCCATACTCATAATATTATCAAATTTTGCCGCGCTAAAGCAATAATGGCGCTAGCCGGATAAACGAAAAAAATAGACCGCACCATAATCGCAGTCTATTTTCTTTCGATAGTATGAAACTGTCAGCAGTACCGGGCAACTATTAAAACATTTCCGATGTTGTTTTTGCTTGCATATGCAGCGCCAGATAATCTGGACCACCCGCTTTGGAATCTGTTCCTGACATATTGAAGCCTCCGAACGGTTGATAACCGACGATTGCTCCTGTACAGCCGCGGTTGATATACATATTGCCGACATGGAAGTCTTCTATGGCCCGGTCGATATGCGCGCGATTATTGGAAATAATCGCACCGGTCAATCCGTATTCCGTATTGTTGGCAATTTCAAGAGCATGGTCGAAATCCTTCGCTTTCGCAAATCCGACAACAGGGCCGAAGATTTCTTCCTGCATCAAGCGCGCATCCGGCGCCAAGTCGGCAAAGATCGTCGGTTTAATGAAATAGCCTTGCGAATCATCGCCTTCACCGCCTGCCACCAGGCGTCCCTCTTGCTTGCCGATTTCGATGTACCCCATGATTTTCTTGTAAGCATCCTCATCAATAACCGGCCCCATATAAGTCTCCTTCTCTTCCGGATTTCCGACAGTAAGGCGCATTGTTAGGGAAATGGCTTTTGATAAGACTTCCTCATATACATCTTCGACAATGACAGCCCGTGAACAAGCGGAACATTTTTGTCCTGAGAAGCCGAATGCGGATTTCACAATGCTTTCAGCGGCTAAATCCAGGTCTGCATCGCTATCGACGACAATCGTGTCTTTGCCGCCCATCTCGGCGATCACGCGCTTCAACCAAATTTGCCCTTCATTCACTCTAGAAGCGCGCTCATAAATATGCATGCCGACTTCACGTGAGCCTGTGAAGGAAACGAAGCGTGTCTTAGGATGGTCGACCAGATAATCCCCCACTTCCGCTCCGCTTCCCGGCACGAAGTTCAAAACGCCTGCCGGCAGCCCTGCTTCTTCCAGCACTTCCACAAACTTCGCCGCTATGATTGGCGTTGCGGAAGCCGGTTTTAATAGGACGGTATTCCCTGCCACAAGCGCTGCAACCGTTGTTCCTGCCATAATGGCGAAAGGAAAGTTCCATGGTGAAATGATGATGCCTACACCAAGAGGAATATAACGGTACTGGTTATGCTCGCCCGGACGGCTTTCTACCGGCATGCCGTCTTTCAATTTCAGCATTTGGCGGGCATAATATTCCATGAAATCAATTGCCTCAGCCGTATCGCCATCCGCTTCAGGCCATGGCTTGCCTGCTTCTTTTGTCATCAACGCCGAGAATTCATGCTTGCGTCTGCGTACGATAGCCGCTGCACGGAACAGGATAGCTGCGCGTGATTCCGGGCTTGTCTTGCTCCATGATTTAAATACTTCACTTGCCGCTGTCATCGCTTCTTCCGCTAAAGCGCGTGTCGCTTTTGAAACAGTCCCGACCACTTCTCGTTTATCAGCCGGGTTATAGGAAACAATCTTATCTTCTGTTTTTACCCTTTTGCCATCGATCAATAAATCGTGCTCTTGGCCTAAATAACCATTCACTTTCTTTAACGCTTCCTGGTAACCCTTTTCATTGCTTTCTTGAGAAAAATCTGTAAGTGGTTCATGTTTATATGCTTGTACCAAATGCTTCCCCTCCCAAATGAATATGTATGTCGCTTATACTTCGCCATCCGCTCACCCGTATAAGCCTATTTCTCCCTATACCCATTCTCCATCATTTATATGCCTGATAGATAGAGAATTATTTCCAGTGTACAACAAAAAACCCGCTTAGTAATCTAAACGGGTTTCTATCATTATTGGTAAACGTATACGAACGGCTCTTTCTCATTCGCATTGCGGACAATTAGTGCTTCTTGCCCGTTAACGGAAGTAATTGAAATCTGTACATTAATATAATCCGGGAAGTGCTCAAGCATCTTTCCGGTCGCATATTGCGTGAATCCGATCGCTTCGGATTTACCATAGAATTGAATCGGAATATCGATTTTCAAATCTTGGATTTGATCTTCAAGATAGTACGCTCTGCCGATGACGCCATTGAAATTAGGGAAATATTTCTCGATGTCCTGCTTAAACTTCAAGAACATATTATTATCGTCACGGTGTTTCTCCTCCGCGTCTGTGGATGGGAATAAATAATACTTCTCGTTTACCTTTTCCCAATCGGAGATCGTGGAACTGCCCTGCCCCACTTCGGTGTAGGCCACGAAGTTCCCCGGAATGACGGCATTCTTCTTTTGTTGCTTGTAAAGGGCGATTGTAATTGGAACATTTTTTAGATCATCCTCTTTACGCAGGCGTTCCAGAACTTCTTGGGCAATCTTCTTCCCTTCGCTCAGCATTTTATCGTAAGGAATTTCTGTATCGAACACAGTGCCGAATTCTTCCTTCTGATAATAATGGGTGGAATTTAAAGCAAGGCCGATTACAACGCCGCCTAAGCTCCATTTATCCTTGGAAGTCTCTATCATATAATTGTGCTCCAGAATATGCGCTAAATAAAGAGGGTTCTCTTCGTTTCTCTTATCAATATCGCCTTTGCCTGGATCGATAGGATTCAGCCCCAGGTTCTCCGATTCATCCATTTTCTTCTCTTTCAATTGCTCGCTTGTATATTTACGCTGCAGCCAGCTTTTCACTGTTTCCGTCGACAAGAATTGGCCTTCCCTGAAGCCGTACTTGTCCGGGCTGAAGCTTTCTTGTGCGATGCGCATCAATCCTGTTTCCATTTCATTCATATCATAGCGAGTGTTCAAGTTCGAAACAACCTGTCCGCGCGCTTTGCTTGGCTCGAATGGCAGAATCGCTTGATAGTACTGATCTGATATTTTGTATTTAGTAATGATCGTCTTCGTTTCGTCCTCGTTATTCTTTTGCCCCCCCTGATCTTCACTATCATTTTTAGGAGTGCATCCTGTTAAGAGCAGCATGAATGCCATTCCCATACACAAGATTCTCTTCATGGTCACACCTCTTATTTGTTTAGTTCTTCAATGAGTTTGTCCTCGTCCCAAACTTCCACGCCAAGCTCCTGCGCTTTCGCCAATTTCGAACCTGCATCGGCGCCGGCGATGACTAAATGTGTTTTCTTGCTTACACTGCCCGCCACTTTGGCCCCTTGCGCTTCCAGCTTCTCCTTCGCCTCATTTCGCGTCAGCACTTCCAGCTTGCCCGTAAGCACCACTGTTTTGCCCGCGAAGTAAGAATCACTCGTCTCTGCCGTTACCTTCTTAGGGCCTTTATATGTCATATTCACTCCTGCGCTTCGCAGTTCCTGCAATAGATCAGCCACTTCTGGCTGTTCGAAAAACGTCACAACAGAATCGGCCATCTTATCACCGATTTCATTAATGGCCATAATTTCCTCCGCACTAGCCTTCGATAAAGCATCCATCGTTTCGAAATGCTGGGCGAGTGTTTTCGCCGCCTTCGCCCCGACATGGCGAATGCCGATGCCGAACAATAAGCGTTCCAAGGAATTCTCTTTCGAGGCTTCGATCGCATTCAGCAGCTTCGTAGCCGATTTCTCTCCCATGCGCTCAAGGCCGAGCAGCTGCTCTTTCGTCAGCTTGTAAAGATCCGCTACGTCCCTCACCAGATTCTTCTGGAACAGCTGCGTGATTACTTTCTCCCCCAGCCCGTCAATATTCATCGCAGGACGGGCCACGAAATGAATCAAGCCTTCCCGGATTTGTGCCGGGCATTTCGGATTGATGCAGCGCAGCGCCACTTCTCCTTCTAATCGGACAAGTTCGCTATCGCAGGTAGGGCAATCCGTTGGCATCACAAAATCATGTTGTTCATCCGTCCGGCGTTCAACAAGGACATTCACCACTTTCGGGATGATGTCGCCCGCTTTCTTCACCACTACATAGTCACCGATCTTTATGTCTTTATCACGGATCAAGTCTTCATTATGGAGCGATGCGCGGCTGACCGTCGTTCCCGCTACCCGTACAGGCTCCAAGATAGCAGTTGGCGTAACAACGCCTGTCCGCCCTACGCTCAATTCAATATCAAGCAGCTTTGTCACTACTTCTTCGGCCGGGAATTTATAAGCGATTGCCCAGCGCGGACTTTTCGCTGTCATGCCAAGCTCCTCTTGCTGTGCCAATGAATTCACTTTAATAACAATGCCGTCAATCTCATATGGAAGGTCCGGGCGCTTCTCCGTCCAGCTTCTCACATATTCAATGACTTCTTCTATAGTAGCACATGTCCGGCGTTCTTTATTCGTTTTGAAAGCAAGTTCATCCAACAAATCCAAACCTTCACTTTGCGTCGCAACACCCGTACCGCCTAAATCGGCAATCCCATAAAGGAATATATCCAAATTGCGGGAAGCGGCAATCCGCGGATCCAGTTGGCGCAGCGAGCCTGCCGCTGCATTGCGGGGATTCGCGAATAAATCTTCACCGCGCTCGGCGCGGGATTTGTTCAAGTTCTCAAATGATTTCTTGGGCATATATGCTTCGCCGCGCACTTCAAATGTGAGAGGCTGTCTAATGCGAAGCGGAATCGACTTGATTGTTTTCAAATTAGCGGTGATATCCTCGCCAATGGTTCCATCCCCGCGCGTCGATCCACGGGCGAACAGCCCCTCTTCATACAGCAAGGAAACCGCTAATCCATCTATCTTCAATTCGCAGACATACGAATAATCCTCGCCAATCCCTTGGCGGACTTTGCGGTCGAAATCAAACAGGTCCGCTTCGTTGAAAGCATTTCCCAAACTCAACATCGGCGTGCGATGTTCAACTTTTTGAAACGCGTCAAGTACCGCTCCGCCAACACGTTCCGTTGGCGAATCAGGTGTCTTCAGCTGCGGGAATTGCTCTTCTAACGCAATCAGCTCATGAAGCAGGCGATCATATTCGGAATCCGGAACAGATGGCCGGTCCAGTACATAGTATTCATAAATATATTGATTCAAGAGATTATGCAGTTCTGCCACTCTTGCTTCAGCAATTGTTACATCCATAAGTCCAGCCCTTCCTTTACACTTTTTCAATCGGAGCAAAAGCGGCTAATAAGCGCTTAATGCCTGTCGGACTCGGGAATGCGATATCAAGCTCTTTCTTATCGCCCTCGCCTTTCACGCTAACAACCGTGCCTATGCCCCATTTCTTATGCTGGACTTTATCGCCTACGCCCAGCTCAAGATTGCTGCCGCCCGTGTTTACCGGCGCTTTTACAGGCTTGGCGAAAGCAGCTGCGCGTCTAGGGGAGACAGCGCTTGCGCCTCTCGGCGCGGAAGCCGATGCAATTGCTCTCTTTTGGCGTTCTTCACTGCGGATATCAATCAATAGCTCACTTGGAATTTCATCAATGAAGCGGGACACCGGATTGCAGTTGGTGCGTCCGAATAATGTACGCATCTGCGCATTCGTCAAGAATAGTTCTTGCTCGGCGCGTGTGATGCCTACATAAGCCAACCGGCGCTCTTCTTCCATCTCTTCTTCTTCCATCAGCGAACGGCTATGAGGGAAAACCCCTTCTTCCATTCCCATCAGGAATACAACCGGAAATTCCAGTCCCTTCGCTGAGTGGAGTGTCATTAACGTCACACCGTCCTGCGGCGTTTCATCTTTATCCAGTTGGTCGATATCCGCAACAAGAGCAAGATCTGTAAGAAAGGCAATCAGGCTCTTGTCCTCTGAATTCTGTTCAAAATTCTGCGTAACGGATAAGAACTCGTCCAAGTTCTCCAGCCGGCTTTGCGCTTCCAATGATTTTTCCGCCTTCAGCATTTCATTATAGCCTGTCTTATCCAGAACTTCTTCCACCAGCTCTGTTACTGATAAATATTCTTGCATATTTGTATAGTTCTTGATCAAATCGCAGAATTCACGTGCCGCTTTGGCCGTTTTCGGACTAAGCCCGATCAAGTCGATATTCAATAAAGCATCATACATCGATGTATCTTGCATCGCCGCAAAATCGGCAATTTTATCAAGCGAAGTCGACCCGATCCCGCGCTTTGGCACGTTTATCACACGGCGCAAACTAATATCGTCGTGCGGATTGGAAATCAAGCGCAGATAAGCCAAAATATCTTTAATCTCTTTGCGGTCATAGAACTTCACGCCGCCCACGATGGTATAAGGCAGATTCGATTTTAGTAAGAATTCCTCCATTACACGCGACTGGGCATTCGTGCGATAAAGAATCGCCATATCACTCAAGCTTTTCTCGCCGCCTTTTGTAAGCTCCAGAATTTTGCTTACAACAAAGCTTGCTTCCGCTTGTTCATTATCCGCTTGATAATATTGGATCTTATTTCCTTCTGCATTCTCTGTCCATAAATTCTTAGGCTTACGGTTACTATTGTTCGAAATCACTTCATTCGCCGCTTGGAGAATCCGCTTCGTAGAACGGTAATTCTGTTCTAGGAAGATCATATTCGCATTGCTGTAATCCTTCTCAAACGAAAGAATATTAGCGATATCCGCCCCGCGCCAGCGGTAAATCGACTGATCCGAGTCGCCTACGACACACAGGTTCTTAAAGCGCGCAGCCAGCATTTTAACCAACATGTACTGCGCTCTGTTGGTATCTTGATACTCGTCCACATGTATATATTGAAACTTGCGTTGATAATATTCCAATGTCTCAGGAACCCGTTGGAATAATAGAATTGTCTTCATGATCAAGTCGTCGAAGTCCAACGATTGGTTTTTCTGAAGCCGCTTCTCGTATTGTTTATATACATCGCTGACCACTCTTGAGAAATAATCAGCCGCTGTCTTTTCGTATTCATCGCTGTCTACAAGCTCATTCTTCGCTGAACTGATGGCGCCCAATATCGCGCGCGGGTCGTATTTCTTAGAATCGATATTCAGCTCTTTCAGAATTTGCTTAATGACGGATTGTTGGTCGGTCGTATCGAGAATGGAGAAATTTCGGCTATAGCCGATGCGGTCAATGTCTCTTCGCAGAATCCGCACACACATGGAGTGGAATGTGGAAATCCAAATATTCTCCGCGTCCGGCCCCAATAAATTGCCGATACGGTCACGCATTTCGCGGGCCGCCTTATTTGTAAATGTAATCGCGAGGATATTCCAAGGCGCTACATCCTTCTCCTTCATTAAATAAGCGATCCGGTGCGTCAGCACCCGTGTCTTGCCACTGCCTGCCCCTGCCATGATCAAAAGCGGGCCCTCTGTCGTTTGTACAGCTTTCTTCTGCTCCGGGTTCAACCCTTTCACAAGCATTTCTGCATTTGTCATTTCTACACCACCATTTAGAACGTTTGTTCTCTTTATTATATCGTATTTATCCACTGTTTTGGTGTGGATTAGCGAGAAGCTTTTACAGCTTGTACGGTTTTTAATGCTTCTTGAAAATTATCATAAATCACATTCCCTACGACAATGACATCGGCATGCTCTGCCATTTCCTGTGCTTGGGATACTGTTGTGATGCCGCCGCCATAGAATAGCGTCGTTTTCTCCAGCCTCGATTTCGTCTGCCGGACCAATTGCGGATTTCCATACATGCCGCTATATTCAAGATAGAAAATCGGCATATTGAACATTCTCTCAGCCATTTCCCCATAAGCCGCGACATCTTCTATAGAAAGGGCCGTGTCAGCGTTCGTTACTTGCGCCGCCTTACAGTCTTTGTTCAAAATACAATAACCCTCGATATGGATCTCACTCCAATCCATCACATCCCCGAACTCCTTCACCGCTTGTTGATGCAATTGGACAATCCACTTGGGATCACGGCTATTCAGGACGCTTGGGATAAAGTATAAATCAAATCCGGGCGTAACCGTTTCGATGGACGATACCTCTAACACGCAAGGAACCGTATATCTGCGGACGCGCGCCATCAGGTCCAGAACGCCCTCCAATGTCACATCATCCGTGCCGCCTATTATAATCGCGTCTGTTCCCGATTCACATAATAATTCTAACTGTTCATCATCTATAGCTTTCGCTGGATCGAGCTTGAACACATGTTGCCACTCGCTGTAATCGTACATTCTAATGCCCCCAATCTTTCTTTCATTTCCCCATTATAGCATTAAGAAATCGAAGAAAAAAACTTCTTAAATAAAGTGAATCTTTGTTAGGTGGGGGGCCTTCATCCCCACCTAACATTAGATGAACCAACCTTAGTTGTTACAGGTACTTGAGCTTCTTTGCCCACCGGCGCTTTCGCTGCTGTGCAAAGGGCGGGAAGTCTTAGTACCTGTTAAACGGTACAAAGCAACAGCGACTGTTCAGCAATGCAGGGGACCGGAAGTTTGCCGCCCGCTTCCTTCAGATTCCATGTCGCCACGGA
Source organism: Bacillus sp. (in: firmicutes) (assembly GCA_051874035.1). Taxonomy (GTDB): domain Bacteria; phylum Bacillota; class Bacilli; order Bacillales; family DSM-1321; genus Bacillus_AD. The sequence goes on along the minus strand of JBJEFM010000151.1, from coordinate 27,846 downwards.
CACTTTGCGTTAAGCTAACTGCTACTTCCACCTTCACAGTTCGGGACTTTTGCCCTATAGATTGTACCTATGCCGGGCGCACACTAAAAAACGACAGGCTCTGTGCCTGTCGTTTTATTCTTCTTTCTCATCTTTAATTCGGTCAAGCGCCATCGTATACGCATCATTGCCATAATTCAAGCAGCGCTTCACACGTGAAATGGTGGCTGTGCTGGCTCCTGTCTCCGTTTCAATCTTATGGTACGTTTTACCTTCCTGCAGCATTCTGGCTACTTCCAGACGTTGAGCAAGAGATTGAATTTCATTGATTGTACATAAATCATCAAAGAATCGATAGCATTCTTCAAGGTTTTCCAAAGACAGCACTGCGTTGAACAACTGATCCAGCTCTTTACCTCTTAGTTTATTAATCTGCATAGACTAAACTCCTTTATAAACTTAAATAAATATATCTGATTTTCCTTATAATACGAACGGCATAAGCAATCTCCGCCCATTATCATCCGGCCTTGTCCATTCCCTTCCCCGGAATGGACAGACGACCAACCTCTTGAAAGGATAGGGCTGCACTTTACGAACGAATTGCCGCGCTCATTGGAAGCTAACATTCGCTTCGATCCCCGGCTGGTCCGGAATCACATTCACCCATGTCTTTCCGGGAACAAGCTTAGCTTCTTTACCCTCTTTCATCAATATAATCCTTTGATCTTCGTATTTCCACTGAATTTTATTCCAAACCCCTTGTTGCAGCAAGTAGGCTTCGCCGCCCCCGGAGAAGTCAATATCACGCCGGCCTTGGCTGTCTGTAACGTGATGCGGCGCTGACAGAACAACAATATTGTTCAGAAGCACAGGCTCCCCTGTCTCTCTATCAACCGTCTGTTCCCCGTTTGTCAGGCGTGTATATTGCTTAATGGCCTCATCATAGTTGTACGTTACATCAAAGGCGCTTGAACCATACTTTACGGTGGCGGATGATGCCGCTTCTCCTGAAAGGCTTTCCGCTTCTTCCTCCGTCAAGAAAGCAAATCCTTTAGGCTGCTTCTCCGTATCGAAAGATTTCTCTTCAATGCCTGTTTCGATATTCGCAAATGTTATATAAGAATTATGAGGGGCTTTGCGTGATTTGTCACGTATAAAGAGTGTTCCATCGTAGAACAGACCATTCAAGTTGTCAATATAACCGTCATCGAGCATTTCCTTCGCTTCCGGGCTATAGCCGTGGCAGATATAGATGCTGTCCAGGCCTTTTGCCAGCTCAATATAATAATCGCGCGCACTTCGAACGGGTCCTACCACTTCAGGCTGCTCACTCTGATAAATAGCCAGAAATCTTGTCACATCGCCTTCCGCCAATAATTCATATACGATATCCGCCTGGTGCAAACCGCTTTGCGGACGTGCTTTTGGATGATTATTGATCATTACAGCTACCGGCCTTTTCCTTGCCGCATCCTCTGCAGTTTCTCCTGTCAACGGATACATGTAGTTTACTTCCCCTGTCGTTTCCGATTGATTGTTTACGGGCTTGTCTACTGTAGGTTCTTTCTCTTTACTGCAGCCGGCAAACAAGATGGATGCGGCTAATATACAAGAAATAGTCTTAAGCTTCATAATGAGAACTCCATTCCACTCAGCAACGCAGCTGTTTTCTTTCAGTTCCTACTTTATTATTTTAACGCATTATAGTCGGAAAAAGTACTGTCTTATTCATAACATCGTACATCCCTGTCGGAGTAATGCGGATATACGGCAGATGAGTCGATGAAAAGAATAATAAGCTATACATCGGATCGGTAAACCGATAGCCTCTCTCCTTTAATAAATACGTAAGTTTTTTCTCTTCTTCAATCAAGATATTCATCGGCTTATCAGACATGATTCCCATTAAAGCGAGCGGCAATCGATGCAGGACTTCGCCGTGCTCGGCGAGGACGATGCCTCCGCCCATGCGCTTCAACTCTTGGACTGCGAGCATCATATCTTCCTTGCGCTTTCCGATCACGATAATATCGCCCGTGTTGGAAAATGAGCTGGCAAATCCGCATAATGCATTGGCGAATCCCTTGATGATCGTATTGTTGCGCCACTTGCCGTTCCGGTCGATCAACATGAAGAAACACTCGTCATGACCGAAATCCAATTCATCATAGGACATATCACGCATCACAGAATAGGGCTTTGTAATAACGTTATTGACCATCTCCACCCCGAAAGGCGTTGAGAACTGCAAATCATCATACGTAATGTCCCAATCGAGTTGAAGCGGCTCCATATTGTAATCCGGCCAATTGATAGTGTAAGTCGGCGTTTGCTCTTCCCTGTCTATCACCATCCATCTTCCTTTTGCCATTACAGAGACAGGTGTAGGGTCAGCCGGATCTGACAAGAAATTGATATTCGCCACGCGGCCGGTTTGGATACTGCCGTGAAGGTACTCCAGATTATAATAACGGGCCACATTGATGGTCGCCATATTATAAGCATCGATGATTGGAACGCCATGTTCGATGCATATCGCAATCAGCCGGTTCATAACACCCTCTTCATAGAAAGCGGGAGATGAGCCATCAGTGTTCAGGAAGAATTTACCATAGCGGTCAATGCCCAGCTCATGGATTTCATCAATTAATTTCGGCAGGTCCGGCCGTATGGAAGAATGGCGCAAGGAAACGGAATATCCTTGCATCAGACGGTTCATCACTTCTTCCCCGCTCATCGCTTCATGATCGCAATCGGCGCCGAGCAAGGTCATCTTGGCCAACGTTTTCTCGGAGGCGCCCGGGAAGTGCCCTTCGATCTTCTTTCTCATCCGTTTCGCTTCCTGGATCCAATGCAGCATCAAGTCATCACCGTCCAGCAACTTGGGCCACCCCGTTAATTCTCCGCCCTGCAATACGGCATCATGCTCCAGCCATGACTTGATATTGGCATGGGAAAACACCGTTTCTTCATCGGGGATTTCAGTTTGGGGATCAAAACGGCACCACCAATACATCGACATCGGTGAATTTCGGAACTCCTTCAGAAGGGAAAACGCTTTCTTTTTTTCCAAATGCAAAAAGAGCATCATATTGTCATTGATCAGTGTAGTGGTTCCCGTTAGTGATGCATAATGAGAAAAAGTCTGGGGATTATATAATTGAAATGGATGAACATGGGGTTCGATATAGCCCGGCACTAAATAGTGCGATGCACAGTCCACTACTTCACAGCCATGCAATTTCTCAGGAAGCTTGGAACCCACGTATATGATGCGGTCATCATATATCCAAATGTTCGCTGTCATCCATTTCCGCAATGTTTGGTTTAAATATGTTGCATTCTTTAATAAGATGTGCGGTGGCCTTATGCCATCCATTACAGCGATATGCTCACGCAGCTGTTTATTTTTCCACCTATAGCGCTGTTCTAGCATGAACATTCCTCCAAGCTTGGTTTATATTTATGGTTCTATCACGCTGTTTTTTTACAGTTTTGTATTTATGTTAACATATTTACAATTTTTACACATTAACGTTTCCAAACTTTCAGTTAACTTTTTGTGAAAGGAGCTTATTAAATGTTATCGAAACATAAGCCGAATATCTCCACAATAAACGCTCTATTGCGCATTACATGCGGTCTGGCGATGCTGTCTTCCCTGACAGCGAAAATGGTCAGAAGGCCTTGGAAGAACTCTTACATCATCTGGGCCTTCATAGCCAGCATGAAAGTGGCTGAAGGCATCGTGCGCTATTGTCCGATGACTGCCCTCTTCAATCAAGGGCAAGGCATGGTACAGAACATGCTTGATGATATGGACAACATGGATGTTTCCCTGTTTAAAGACGAAGACTTGAACGCTTCATCATCAAACCAAGCGTAATTGAAAGAGATCACTTCCGTCCGATTGATAGGCGGAAGTTTTTTTATGTTCGCTTCCAACGACTTGCTGCTTCATCGACCGCTTTAATAAATGCATCTTTGCCTTCTATATAGCTGTCGATGTCCTTAGGATGATCGGCCGCCAGCCTTCCCTTTAGCTCTGCATACGCCCTCGCCTCTTGCGGATGCTCCCTCAGATAGTCGAGGAACAGCAGATGGCGTTCAATTTCTTGGTTGCCTTCTTCAAACACATGGACATGGTGCGTCCGCTCATTCCCGCCCTTGCGAAAAAAACGGCGGCCTTCGATTCCATTTTCCCCCATGGGCTCATAACCTATCCCCATCATCTCTTCATTAAAAGAATCCGCCCGATTGATGTCCTTTACCACAAGCATGATATCAATGATCGGCTTTGCGCACATTCCCTTGATCGACGTGCTTCCGATATGGTGAACCGCGAGCAAATCCTCCCTCCAAATCGCTTTCAGCCAATCGGCTTCCTGTTGAAACGCCGATGCCCAGCTCGATTGAAAAGGCACTACTTCCACTTTCCGCTTCATCTTCCTTCCTCCATTCCAGTAAAAAAGCGGATGCCTAAAAGCCTTGCTTTCTAGACATCCGCCTCCACTCTTACTTAACCGCCGCTTTAATGACTCTATGTCCGATATCGTTGCGATAGAATAACGCGTCGCATGACACTTTCTTAATCTCTTCGTATACGTTCCGCTTCGCCTCTTCAAGCGTTGCGCCTTTTGCAGATAAGAATAGCACACGGCCGCCATTTGTTACAGTATTTCCGCTTTCATCAAGCGCCGTTCCGGAATGATAGACATGGACCGAGGGATCGATTGTGCCCAAACCGCCGATGATATCGCCCTTATTATAATCCCCTGGATATCCTTTCGCCGCAAGCACAACACCAAGCACTGCGTCATCCGACCAATCAAGTTCGAATTCTTCTCCTGCACGAACGGCATCCAGCACGTCCACTAAATCCGAATTCAAACGAGGAAGAATAACTTGCGTTTCCGGGTCGCCAAAACGCGCATTGAATTCAATCACTTTAGGGCCTTTCGCTGTAAGCATCAAACCGGCATACAGAATGCCCGAAAAAGTGCGCCCTTCGCTGATCATGGCCTGCACCGTAGGATGGATGATCGTTTCCAACGTTTCAACAACCACTGCATCGGAGATTTGGGGAACTGGAGAGTAAGCGCCCATTCCGCCTGTATTCGGTCCCTGGTCGCCGTCAAATGCACGCTTATGGTCTTGAGCAATGACCATCGGATAAACTTTGTCGCCATTCACGAATGAAAGAAGCGAGAATTCTTCTCCTTCCAAATACTCTTCAATCACGACGCTTGCCGATGCTTCACCGAATTTGGCGCCTACCAGCATTTCAGACAACGCTTCAATCGCTTCTGTTTCCGTCATCGCTACGACGACACCTTTACCGGCCGCCAATCCGTTCGCCTTAATGACGATTGGCGCCCCCATTTTCTCCACGTAGCTTTTCGCTTCTGCAAATGACGTGAATGTTTCGTAAGCAGCTGTCGGAATATCATATTTCTTCATTAAATCTTTGGCGAAGCTTTTACTCCCCTCGATCTCGGCCGCGTTCTGGCGAGGTCCGAATGCTTTCAAGCCCGCTTCTTCCAACCGATCGACAAGGCCTTCCAATAGAGGGACTTCAGGGCCGACAAATGTCCACTCCACTCCATTCTCTTTCGCAAAAGCGATCAATTGCTCTTGCTCATTTTCTGGAATAGGCACCAATGCCGCCACATCTTGCATGCCGGGATTCCCCGGTGCGACGAATACCTGTGATACACGTTTGCTTTCAGAGAACTTACGGGCAATCGCATGCTCGCGTCCGCCGCGGCCAACAACTAAAATGTTCATTTCGTGCATACCTCCATTTTAATGTTTGAAATGCCTAACGCCTGTTAATACCATTGCGATGCCGGCTTCATCAGCAGCTTTAATGGAATCTTCGTCACGAATGCTGCCGCCTGTTTGAATAATCGCTGTAATACCCGCTTTTGCCGCTGCTTCTACTGTATCGCCCATCGGGAAGAATGCATCGGAAGCCAATGCTGCTCCCCTCGCTTTTTCGCCCGCTTGCTCAAGTGCGATCTTCGCCGAGCCGACACGGTTCATTTGGCCTGCCCCCACGCCTAGCGTCATTTGGCTATCCGTTACGACAATCGCATTTGATTTCACATGCTTGACGACCTTCCAGCCAAGCTTCATCGCTGCCCATTCTTCTTCTGTCGGTTGGCGTTTCGTCGGGATTGTAATCTTTGCATCATCCAATGTATACGTATCAGCGCTTTGGACCAATAAGCCGCCTTCAACAGAAGTCAGTACTTTCTCGGCCTTGTTGTTATCGTTAAAAGGAATCGTTAATAAACGGAGATTCTTTTTGCTTGTCAGTACATCCAATGCCTCTTGCGAAAAGCTTGGCGCAATAATGATTTCCAAGAAAATTTCATGAAGCTTCTTCGCCGTTTCCACATCCACTTCGCCGTTTAAAGCGATGATGCCGCCAAAAATCGAGGTAGAATCCGCTTCATATGCTTTAGAGAATGCTTCAAAAATCGTTCCACCCGTTCCAACGCCGCACGGATTATTATGTTTAACCGCTACCGCCGCCGGACCTTCGAATTCTTTCACAATCTGCAATGCCGCATTCGCATCATTGATATTGTTGTAAGAAAGCTCTTTGCCGTGCAATTGTACCGCATTTGCAATCGAGAATGTGGAGCCTAGAGGCTTCTTGTAAAAAGCTGCTTGTTGATGCGGATTTTCACCGTAACGCAAGCTTTGTTGCAAATCAAATGTATATGTTACGCTTTCCGGCTGCTCTTCGCCCACTAATTCCGTCATATATTGAGAAATCACACTATCATAAGCCGCTGTATGGCGGAACACTTTCGCCGCTAACGCGCGGCGCGTTTCAAATGTAGTTTTGCCGCTCTCTTTATATTCATTAATGACTTTCTTATAATCAGCCGGGTCCACCACCACTGTCACATACTCATGGTTTTTCGCAGCTGAGCGCAGCATTGTAGGCCCGCCGATATCAATGTTTTCAATCGCATCTTCAACCGTTACGTCCTCTTTGGCGATTGTTTCTTGGAAAGGATACAGATTCACGCATACAAGTTCAATCGGTTGAATGTTATGCGCTTCAATCTGCTGTTTGTGATCCGGATCATCATGTCTGGCCAGCAAGCCGCCGTGTACATTAGGATGCAGTGTTTTCACGCGTCCATCAAGGATTTCAGGAAAATCCGTTACATCGCTGATGCCGATTACTTCAACTCCCGCTTCTTGCAGCGCCTTACTTGTTCCCCCTGTAGAAATAATCTCGAAGCCCACTTCTTTCAATTGCTTCGCGAATTCCACAATTCCTGTTTTGTCCGATACGCTAATTAACGCTCTTTTTGTCATGATCCAATATCTCCCTTTCTATTTGAAAAAAATGCTGCCTATCTTTCTCTTCCGCCTGCCCCACTTGCACTCTACGCCAAAATCTTGCGCAGCACATCCGGATACAGCCAATGCTCCGTCTCTTGAATGCGCGCCTGCAATATCTCCTTCGTATCGCCTGCTTCAATTTCAACGGCTTGCTGGGCGATAATCGGTCCCGTATCCATGCCTTCATCCACATAATGAATCGTCACGCCTGTCAGCTTTACACCGGCATGGAATGCTTGGCCGATTGCATCTTTACCGGGGAATGCCGGCAGAAGTGAAGGATGGATATTCACAATGCGCCCCGTATAAGCGGATAGCAGCGTTTCGCCAATCAAACGCATATAGCCTGCCAGCACAATGAATTCCACACCCCTTGCGCGCAGCTCCTCCACTATTTTCGTTTCGAACGCCGCTTTATTTTCATAGTCCTTCGCTCTGAAGACAAAAGTCGGGATATTCTCGCGCTTTGCCCGTTCAATGGCATACGCGCCAGGCTGGTCGCACACCAGCAAAGCGATTTCAGCTTGCAATGTGCCTTGTTTAATATAATCCGCGATACTTTGAAAGTTACTTCCACTACCTGAAGCAAAAATGGCAATTTTCTTCATCGTTACTTAGTTCCCCCAGTGTACGCCTTGTTCTGAAATGACCTTGCCAATCACATAAGCCTTTTCGCCGAGCTGTTCAAAATGATCGACTGCAGCAGCCGCCTCTTCTGCCGGAACGACTACAACCATGCCGATTCCCATGTTGAATATATTATACATTTCATCTTCTGCCAGATTGCCTTCTTGCTGCAGCAATCGGAAAATAGGATGCACAGGCCATGTGCCTTTTTCGATCTCCACGCCCAAGCCTTCCGGAAGCATTCTTGGGATGTTCTCAATGAAACCGCCGCCTGTAATATGCGCCATCCCTTTTACATTGAATGCTTTCAATGCGGATAGCAAGGACTTCACATAAATGCGAGTTGGTTTTAATAATTCTTCGCCAAGCTTGCAGCCAAGTGTTTCTTCGAATTCTTGCAGATCTTTTCCTGCGTCTTGCAATAGAATCTTACGTACGAGCGAATAGCCATTGCTGTGGATGCCGCTTGAAGCAAGTCCGATTACCGCATCCCCATCTGCAATATTTTCTCCGGTAACCAACTTCTTCTTCTCGCAGGCACCTACCGCAAATCCCGCCAAGTCATATTCTTCCGCGTCGTACATGCCGGGCATTTCTGCTGTTTCGCCGCCTATTAAAGCCGCACCCGCTTGCTCGCACCCTGTCGCGACCCCTTTTACAATCGCTTCGATTTTATCGGGATGCGCTTTACCGCAAGCAATGTAATCCAAGAAATATAATGGTTCCGCCCCTTGCACAACGATATCATTCACGCACATTGCGACTGCATCGATTCCGATTGTATCGTGCCGGTCCATCATGAATGCGAGCATCAGCTTCGTGCCTACTCCGTCCGTGCCTGATACAAGAACAGGTTCTTCCAATCCAAGTGCAGAAAGGTCAAACATGCCGCCGAACCCGCCCAATCCACTTAATACACCGGGGCGCGTCGTTCTTTGCACATGCTTTTTCATTTTATTTACGGCTTCATAGCCGGCTTCGATATCTACACCGGCTTGTTTATATGCATTTGCCATTTTTGTCCGTCCTCCCATTTATAAACAATAGGTTTTAAGTAAGAAAGCAGCATAGATATGCTGCTTAATATGTGCCAACATTGCTAGGTGACGCGTCAACAAGTCGTTTTATGAGCTTCTTCGAACGATTCATAGACTTCCGTCGGATAATGGCCATTGAAGCAAGCTAAGCAGCAGCCTTTTGTTTCATCGCCGAACGGGCGGTTGATCGCTTCGACCATTCCTTGTTCACTCAAGAAAGTCAAAGAATCGGCTTCAATTAATTCACGCATTTCTTCAACCGAATTATTAGCCGCAATCAATTCTTCACGTCTTGATGTATCGATGCCGTAGAAGCAAGGATTCTTGATCGGTGGTGAACTGATGACCACATGCACCTCTTTTGCTCCCGCTTCTTTCAGCATTCTTACGATTCGGCGGCTTGTCGTTCCGCGAACAATCGAGTCATCAACCATAATGACGCGTTTTCCTTCCACAACCCCGCGCACAGGAGACAACTTCATCTTAACGCCTTGCTCACGCAGCGACTGGGAAGGCTGAATGAATGTACGCCCGACATATCGATTCTTAATCAAACCCATTTCATAAGGGATGCCCGATGCTTCCGCATAACCGATTGCCGCTGAAATGCTGGAATCGGGAACACCCGTTACCACATCTGCATCAATAAAAGCTTCCCTCGCCAATTGTTTCCCCATGTTCTTTCTTGCCGTATGCACATTGATCCCATCAATATTGCTGTCAGGACGAGAGAAGTACACATACTCCATCGCACACATCGCGCGCTTCGTAGTGGAAGAGAAACGCTCGGCTTTCACACCTTCGTCACTGATGATCAATAATTCGCCCGGCTCTATGTCACGAATGAATGTCGCGCCGACCACATCCAGCGCACATGTTTCTGATGCGACGATATATCCATCGCCAAGCTTCGCAAGCGAAAGCGGACGCAAGCCATATGGATCGCGGGCTACAATCATTTCTTTTTCGCCCATGACAAGGAACGCATACGCACCTTTCACAAGACTTAATGCATGCTTTACACGATCCTTTAGGCTGCTATAGCCGGAGCGTCTAATTAAATGGGCCACCACTTCTGTATCGGAAGTTGTTTGAAAGATGCTGCCTTGCGATTCAAGATGCGCTTTCAATTGAGTGGCATTGACCAAGTTACCGTTATGGGCAAGACCCATGCTCTCATTCTGGAAATGGAAGAGAAGAGGCTGAACATTCTCAATTCCGCCTCCACCGGCTGTCGCATAACGGACATGCCCGATTGAACCCGTACTCTTCACATCTTTCATTCGTTCCGGCGAGAATACCTCCGTCACTAGGCCTTCGCCTTTCACACCGATTAGCTTCTCGCCATCAGTAAGAACCATTCCTGCACCTTCTTGCCCGCGGTGCTGCAAACTATGCAATCCATAATACGTAATTTGGGCAGCATCGGCATGTCCCCAAACTCCTATAACACCACACTCTTCGTTCAAGCCTTTTATTTCAGCAAGCATGGGATAGCTCCTCTCCAAGCAGATTGTAAATCTTCCACTTTTTCTTGAAGAATAATTTCATTCGCATCGTTCATAATCACTAATGAATCAGCTTCTGTCACTTCTCCCGCATAGACTGCATCTTCTACGATGCTTTCAAATTGTTCGCGATTTTCTTGTGCTACAGATACGAGAAAACGAGATTGTGTTTCACTGAATAATGCCGTTGTAACATCGCCTTCAACTGTCACTCGGGCACCTAATTTTTGTTTGCCGAACAATGATTCGGCAAGAGCAACTGCAAGTCCGCCTTCTGCAAGATCGTGGGCGGATGCCACAACACCCGAACGAATAGCCGCTAACAATTGCTGCTGACGTTTCTCTTCCTCTTGTAAATCGATGGCTGGCGCCGGTCCGAAAATTTTGCCGTTCAGCAGCTTCTGCAGCTCTGTTCCGCCCCATTCCGCTTTCGCTTCGCCGATTACATAAATCGCATCTCCTGCTTTTTTGAAGCTTTGCGTTGTGATATGCGCTAAATCCGTTACAAGGCCGACCATACCGATTACCGGAGTCGGATAAATCGCTTCACCGTTTGTTTCGTTATATAATGAAACATTTCCTCCGATAACAGGTGTTGATAATTCACGGCAAGCTGCGCTCATGCCATCTGCCGCTTTTTCAATTTGCCAGAAGATTTCCGGCTTCTCCGGGTTGCCGAAATTCAAACAGTCTGTGATTGCAAGCGGCTCGGCACCTGAACATACAATATTGCGCGCAGCCTCGGCAACAGCAATTTTTCCGCCCGTTTCAGGATCTAGGTAAATGAATCTTGAATTGCAGTCCGTTGTCATGGCCAACGCTTTGTTTGTTTCACGGATCCGTACAATCGCCGCATCCGATCCCGGCGCTACTACTGTGTTCGTACGTACCATGTAGTCGTATTGGTCATAAACCCACTCTTTACTTGCAATCGTTGCTTGTGAAAGGAGTTTCGTCAATGTTTCTCCATAATTTTCAACTGCCGGTGTTTCAAGTGCCATGCCTTGGAATTCAGCAAAGTAAGCCGGTTGGGAAGAAGCCTTATGATATACCGGTGCATCTTCCGCTAATGCATCAACTGGCACATCCGCCACCACTTCGCCTTTATGTATCAAACGAAGGCGCTTATCATCCGTTACGCGTCCGATTGCCACTGCTTCTAAATCATATTTAGAGAACAGGTCGACGATTTCTTGTTCGCGCCCTTTCTTTACAACAATCAACATTCTCTCCTGTGATTCGGAAAGCATCATTTCATATGCTGTCATACCCGTTTCGCGTTGCGGGACAAGGTCAAGGTTCATCTCGATTCCAGAGCCCGCTTTACTTGCCATTTCCGCTGATGAGCTTGTAAGGCCTGCCGCGCCCATATCTTGAATACCCACTAGGGCATCGCAATGAATCAGTTCAAGACACGCTTCAAGCAGCAGCTTCTCCATGAATGGATCGCCAACTTGGACCGCCGGACGATTATCGCCTGATGTTTCTGTTAATTCTTCCGATGCGAATGTTGCCCCATGAATGCCGTCACGGCCTGTCTTCGCACCTACATACATCACTGTATTGCCTACGCCGTGCGCTTGGCCTTTCTTTATATCTTCATGATTGATTAATCCGACGCACATTGCATTAACAAGCGGGTTGCCTTCGTAGCAGTCCTCGAATTGGATTTCGCCGCCGACAGTCGGAATACCGATGCAGTTGCCGTATCCTGCAATTCCCGCGACCACTTCTTTGAATAAATACTTTGTACGCGGCGTGTTCAATTCACCGAAACGTAATGAATTCAATAGGGCGATTGGACGCGCTCCCATGGAGAAAACATCACGGATGATTCCTCCGACACCCGTTGCGGCACCTTGATATGGTTCAATGGCGGAAGGATGGTTATGTGATTCAATTTTGAATACAACCGCTTGGTTATCGCCGATATCGACGATTCCAGCGCCTTCACCCGGTCCTTGAAGCACTTTCTCCCCTGTAATCGGGAATTTCTTCAATACTGGTTTCGAATTTTTATACGAACAGTGCTCTGACCACATAACCGAGAAAAGGCCGATTTCTGTGTAATTCGGAAGACGTCCTAGAATTTTCGTTACCATTTCAAATTCTTCAGGAGAAAGTCCCATCTCTGCATAGATTTTTTTGGACTTAATTTGTTCTGGACTTGGCTCAAGCAGTAATGACATGTGATTCCCTCCAATGTTTAACGATAGATTGAAATAACTTTAATCCGTCTGCGCTTCCTAATAATGAATCAACTGCACGCTCAGGGTGGGGCATCATTCCCAGTACATTCCCTTGCTCATTTGTAATGCCGGCGATATCTGCTAAACTGCCGTTCGGATTTGTGCCGGCATAAGTAAATGCAATCTGGCCGTTTTCCTTCAATTGTTGCAGAGTCGCTTCATCACAGTAATAGTTCCCTTCACCATGTGCAATCGGAATCGTAATGATTTCATTCTCTTCGTAGGCATTCGTGAACATCGTATGATTGTTTGCCACTTGCAATTCCACGTTGCGGCAAATGAAATGAAGGCTTTCATTGCGTCTCATGGCGCCAGGCAGCAGGCCTGCTTCCAATAGAATTTGGAATCCGTTGCATACGCCCAATACCGGTTTGCCGGCTTGTGCCGCCTTAACGACTTGCTCCATCACATTAGAGAAACGAGAAATGGCGCCGCAGCGAAGATAATCGCCGTATGAGAAGCCTCCTGGCAGCAAGATGCCATCATAGCCCGATAAATCCGTTTCAGTATGCCAAACATATTCGACTTCTTCTCCGAGCTCATCCTTAATCGCATGGTACATATCTATGTCACAATTGGACCCGGGAAACACGATGACTGCAAATTTCACTGCGCGACAACCTCCTCAACGTCGTAGCGGTAATCCTCAATAACTGTATTCACTAACAGCTTCTCGCATACTTCCTTTACCACTTCATTCACATCTCGGTCGCTCTTCTCAAGCGTCAACTCCATATATTTCCCGATACGCACATCTTGGACTTCTGTATATGAAAGACTGTTCAATGAATGTTGAACCGCTGTCCCTTGTGGATCTAATACACTTTCTCTCAACGTTACATAAACTTTCACCTTATACATTCTGTGTTCCTCCAAGTCTAGTTAGAATCTGTTCATATGCATCCGTAATGTTGCCAAGATCACGGCGAAATACGTCTTTATCAAGTTTTTCACCGGTCCTGCTATCCCATAGGCGGCATGTATCCGGTGAAATTTCATCAGCCAGCAGGATATCGCCTGTTTCCGTTTTGCCGAATTCAAGCTTGTAATCTATCAATCTGATATTGATGCCTGCGAAAAACGCTGTAAGCACTTCATTTACCTTCAAAGCTTTCTCCGTGATTTCCTGCAGCTCATCTGCAGTGGCAATTTCCAGCAGGTCGATATGAGCTTCTGTAATAAGCGGATCACCCAGATCATCATTTTTGTAATAAAACTCTACAATCGGATGTTTCAGTGCTGTGCCTTCTTCGATGCCCAATCGTTTCGACATGCTCCCGGCCGCTACGTTGCGGACTACAACCTCTAACGGAATGATGCTTACTTTCTTCGCTAAGTGCTCACGCTCTGAAATTTTCTTAATGAAGTGGGAAGGAATGCCTTTTTCCTGCAATTTCATGAATAACAAACTTGTAATCTCATTATTCAGAACACCTTTCCCCTGGATATCCGCTTTTTTCTCTCCATTGAAAGCTGTTGCTTGGTCGGTGTACTCCAGCCAAACTACATTCTCCTCATTTGTCGCGTACACTCTTTTCGCTTTTCCTTGATATAATAACGCTTGTTTCTCCATGCCTTGACTCCTCCAAATCGGGAATAGTGGAAATAATGAAGTTTTATTAATTTTACTTTCAAATCTCTTTTATCTGACTTATTTGAATATTACAAAACGTAAAGTTGTCTTTGTGCATGGAATCCCCAGAAGATATGGATCTCTTCCAGGCATTCCATGCTGTCATGCTTATAATCCTACACGTTCAAAGATGACATCGACATTTTTCAAATGATAGTTATAGTCAAAGCAATCAGCGATTTCTTCCGGAGAAAGAAGGCTTGTGATTTTGTCGTCCCCTTCAATCAATGTACGGAATTGCACTTGCTCATCCCATGCTTGCATCGCTCTAGGTTGAACAGTATCGTATGCTTCTTCACGCGCCAAGCCTTTATCAATCAGCGCAAGTAATACGCGTTGCGAGTAAATCAAGCCTAGTGTACGATCCATGTTGCGTTTCATATTATCCGGGAATACCGTTAAGTTCTTGACGATATTACCGAAACGATTCAGCATATAGTTCAAAGCAATTGTCGCGTCCGGTAGAATGATGCGCTCCGCGGAAGAATGGGAGATGTCTCTTTCATGCCATAATGGCACATTTTCATACGCTGTCATCATGTAGCCGCGAATCACTCGCGCCAGCCCTGTCATATTCTCGGAGCCGATTGGATTACGTTTATGGGGCATTGCCGAAGAGCCTTTTTGGCCTTTGGCGAACGCTTCTTCCACTTCACGTGTTTCACTCTTTTGCAACCCGCGGATTTCGACCGCGAATTTCTCGATTGAAGTCGCAATAAGTGCGATTGTGCTCATATAGTGGGCATGGCGGTCGCGCTGCAATGTTTGTGTGGAAATAGGAGCCGGCTTCGTTCCCAATTTCTCGCAAACATACTTCTCGACGAACGGGTCAATATTTGCATATGTACCGACTGCTCCGGAAATTTTGCCGTATTCAACGCTTTCTCTCCCTGCTTTAAAACGCTCCAAGTTGCGTTGCATTTCCGCATACCAAAGTGCCAATTTCAGGCCGAATGTTGTTGGCTCCGCGTGCACGCCATGAGTGCGTCCCATCATGACAGTGTATTTGTGTTCTAGCGCTTTATTCTTTAGAATCTCAACAAAACGCTCCAAATCCGCTTGCAAGATATCATTTGCTTGTTTCAGCAAATATGAATTCGCTGTATCTACCACGTCGGTGGAAGTTAAGCCATAGTGCACCCATTTGCGCTCTTCACCAAGCGTTTCAGATACCGCGCGGGTGAAGGCTACTACATCATGGCGTGTTTCTAATTCAATTTCTTTAATGCGGTCAATATCAAAGGATGCGTTTTCGCGAAGAAGCTTTACATCTTCCTTTGGAATGACACCTAATTCCGCCCAAGCTTCACAGGCTAAGATCTCTACTTCCAACCACGCATTAAAGCGATTCTCTTCCGTCCAAACCGCTCCCATTTCCGGTCTTGTATAGCGTTCAATCATTTCTTTATTCCTCCGTTTTCTGTGGGCTGCTTATTGCCAAATCCGACTTTGCTCCGCTTCCTCTAGAGCTTCCGCTGTCGTTTTGCGCAGTATGTTCACATGGCCCATTTTGCGTTTCATCTTCACTTCCGATTTACCGTATAAATGAATTTTCCAATTGTTCAATTCAGAAATTTTCTCTAGTAGTGGTTCCATATGTTCACCAAGAATATTCACCATCACAACCGGCTTTAATAGAGTTGTATCGGCAAGCTTCCAATTGCATACCGCTCTGATATGCTGTTCGAACTGCGATGTTTCACACGCTTCCATCGTATAATGGCCTGAATTATGCGGCCGTGGCGCAAGCTCATTAATGTAAATGCCGCCATCTTCTGTTACGAACATTTCAACCGCAAGCGTACCTACAAGTTTCATGGAATTCGCGATAATCATCGCCTTCTCAATCGCCAATTCTTCCGTTTGCTTTGAGATGCGGGCCGGTACAATGGATTGATGCAAGATATTATCGCAATGGATATTTTCAGCAACCGGGAACACTTTCGTTTCGCCGTTCACATTGCGTGCGACAATGACAGAAACCTCCTTCACAAATGGAACCCACGCTTCCAGTACACAGTCGCCGTGGCGCAAGATTTCCGGTGCTTGTTCCAGATCTTCCTTGCTTCTGAGGACAAGCTGCCCTTTCCCATCATATCCGCCTGTTGCTGTTTTTAATACACTTGGATAACCGATTTTATCTATTTGCCCATATAAATCAGCGACTTTCTCGATGACAGCATACGGTGCCACTTCCACTCCCGCTTCCTCAATCGCCGCTTTCTCTGCAATGCGGTTCTGACTGATTTGAAGCAATTCAGAGCCTTGCGGGATGTACGCATGCTCCGTTAACCATTCAAGGGCTTCTCCGTTGATATTCTCAAATTCAAATGTAACGACATCACTCACTGCGGCAAGCTCCTCTAAAGCTTTGAGGTCATTATATTGTGCTGTAATTTCAATATCCGCCACTTGGCCGCACGGGCAATTAGGGGTCGGATCTAACACAGCTATTCTGAATCCCGAAGCTTTCGCAGCCAGAGCCATCATTCTGCCCAGTTGCCCCCCGCCGATAATTCCAATCGTTTGTCCTGGTAAAATCACTTTATTTAAGTTGTTCACTGCTCGCTAACACCTTTTCCTTCGTTTCATTTCGCATAGCTTCTATTCTTTCCGATAATGATGGATCAAACGCGCCCAGCATCTGGGCCGCGAGCAACCCGGCATTTGTCGCGCCGGCCTTCCCGATTGCAACCGTTGCTACAGGGACTCCCCCCGGCATCTGTACAATGGAAAGAAGCGAGTCCAAACCATTCAGCGCCCTCGACTGCACAGGCACTCCAATAACAGGCAACGTTGTTTTCGCCGCTACCATCCCGGGCAAATGAGCCGCTCCGCCGGCACCTGCAATAATGACTTTAAGGCCATTCTCCCTTGCAGCTTCCGCATAGCGGAACATCAAATCCGGTGTTCGGTGCGCAGATACAACCTTCTTCTCGAAAGGCACTCCTAACTTTTCCAATTCATCACAAGCGTATTTCATCGTATCCCAATCCGAGATACTTCCCATAATAACGCCAACTTGAGGCTTCATCTCTTCTCCTCCTGAATTAAAAGCTGAAACGGCTTGTTTAGTCCCGGCCAGTATAAGACATTCCTCTTTACAAATCGGCTTTTTGATTTATGGAGGGAAATGGCTTATGGCCTCGGGGCACTAGCCGTTGAAGCTAGAATGAAATAGACATGCCGGCAACGGCGGATAGCCTATGGCAAAGGCTCTCCGGAAATGCGGCAGACATTTTAACATGACTTTGACCATTGATCCCTTTAAAGGGACCTCTTTCCGACAAACAGAAAACGAACCCGCAAGAAACCTTATCTGGCTCTCTCCGGAGGAACGCCTTCTGTATCGGCCCGCGCTATGCACGGACAAACGAATTCTTTTTTGAAAAATAACCAACTGATTCTATAACCCTTTTTACCCATAAAAAAACCGAATAGCTTACTTCTACAAGAGAAAGTAAACTATTCGGGAAATGTTCTTATCCCAAACACTTCTGCAAGAAGAAGAGACAATACACCCTAAATAGTCTGTACTTTCTCTCATAGTCCGATTATTTACGGTAATCAGGTAGAAACTTATGGGCCATATTCCCAACATTATATGAGAGCTACATTTATTCTAGATTCATATTACCAACCAATTGCATTTAGTGTCAACCTATAATCGAACGATATTAATCCATTTTATTTTATTGTTCGTTTTTTAGCCGTTTTTTTGACCATCGAAGATAATTTTTCTTCCTGCAGGTTCATAAATGGTTTCTTTGCCTTTTTTAATTTCTTTAAAGATCGGCTTCTCCATTCTTCTGACAGGCATATACCCTTCCTGCTTCATGCGTTCCAGACACATGTCGATTGTTTCATTCTCTTGCACTTCAAATTTCTTTTTCGCAGTCATACACTCAAGCTGCCTCCATTTTTTTCTTCATTATTATCTGCTAGTGTAACCAATCCAGGCGCTTTGAACAAGCATTTAATTGAGAAGAAAAACAACCACAGGGCTCTAAACCTTGTGGTTGTTCAATATTTCACTTATATAATATGACCGACTTGCTGTCTAATGATGCCGGAACATCAATGATGCGTTGATTGGCTGATCCTCTGAACAGCAGCTCATGCGATTTCTGCTCTTCGATAAAACGCCCGTCCACCAATACATCCACATGTCTCAGCAATGATAGATATTCCTCATGAAGCGGATTGCGCTTATTCAACAATTGCTCCCACTTATAACCTGTGTATGCCCATACATCCAAGCCGCATTTCTTAGCCTCCAGCGCCACCTGCTGCAAAGCGCATGCCTGCAAGAACGGCTCGCCTCCTGATAGCGTAATGCCTCTTTGCAATTTAGATGAACGAATCGATGCGATAATTTCCTCAACCCCAAGCTCAAATCCTCCGTCCATCGTATGCGTTTGCGGGTTATGGCATCCTTTACAGCGATGTGGGCATCCTTGCGTCCATAGCACCATCCGCAACCCAGGTCCATCTACAATACTATCGAACATCAGCGGCGCCGCTACTCGTATCTTCATTTTTCCCCGCTTTATCATATATGCTTCACGCGATCGCGCACTTCCGCTTTCTTCGCATTATTGAAGCGATCCACTGTACCGACAAGATAGCCTGTGATACGTCTGATGCGATCGAATTTCACATCACTGTCTTGTTCACTGCGCCCGCAAGAAGGACAAATTTCCCCTTTAATAACGCCTGAATAGCCGCAGACTGGATCACGGTCGACAGGATGATTAATGCTGCCATAACCGATTCCTAGTTCTTTCATGGCACGTACAATGCTTTCAAACGCTTCTAAATTATGTGATGGGTCTCCATCCAGTTCTATATACGTAATATGCCCTGCATTCGTCAATTCATGATAAGGCGCTTCTTTTGCGATTTTGTCGAAGGCGCCAATCTTATAATACACAGGCACGTGGAATGAATTCGTATAATACTCTCGATCCGTAATGCCTTCTATGACACCGAACTTCTCACGGTCGATCGCTGTAAAGCGGCCCGAAAGCCCTTCAGCAGGAGTAGCAATCAACGAGAAGTTCAATCCATACTGCTCTGCCGCTTGGTCCATTCTGCGGCGCATATGGCGGATGATTCGCAAGCCCAGTTCTTGCGACTCTTCGCATTCTCCATGATGCTTGCCTGTAAGAGCCACCAAGCATTCCGCAAGGCCGATGAAACCGACCGTCAGCGTCCCTTGCTTAATCACTTCCGATAGCTTGTCATCGGCTCCCAAGTTCTCGGAACCCTTCCAAATATGCTGCCCCATCAGAAACGGGAAGTTCTTCACCCGCTTACTTCCTTGCACTTCCATTCTTTCAAGCAACTGTTCGATGACTAAGTCAATCTTCTCGTCAAGTTCTTGGAAAAAAGCATCCAAATTGCTTGCATGTGCATATACAAGCCCATGCTTAATGCCCAGGCGAGGTAAGTTAATGGTTGTAAATGAAAGGTTTCCCCGCCCGCTGACAATGTCCTCGCCGCATACATTTCCCAGCACACGCGTCCGGCATCCCATATAGGTCGCTTCCGTTTCCGGTCTTCCTTCCACATAATACTGGGCATTAAATGGCGCATCCAAGAAGCTGAAGTTGGGAAATAGACGTTTCGCGGACACTCTGCAAGCTAATTGGAACATGTCATAGTTGGGATCGCCGGGATTTAAACTGATTCCTTCTTTCACTTTAAAAATCAATATCGGGAAAATGGGCGTCTCCCCGTTTCCTAATCCACTTTCTAACGCCAACAATACATTCTTCGTTACAAGCCTCCCTTCCGCTGTCGTATCGGTGCCGAAATTCACGCTAGAGAATGGAACTTGCGCACCTGCTCTTGAATGCATTGTATTCAAATTATGAATGAATGCTTCCATCGCCTGGTACGTTTTACGATCCGTCTCTTTATATGCTTCTTTATAAGAGAACGATTGAATCTTCTTAGCCGTTTCCCCGTCTATTTCATACAGTTGCATCAATTCCTGCTGCTCTAGCTTCTTGTAGGCATCTTTAAGCTCCAGCTGCAGCTTATGCCCTGTTTGCCCTTCTACCCTCATTACCAGCTGGTCAATGGCTTCTTGTGCATCTTCTTCTATGCCTACCAGCAATTGCAAAGCTTTCTTCAAGTGACTTTTATAAGACTTCGTAAATGTTTTCGTTACACCCGCCGCTAATCCGTAATCGAAGAAGGGAATACTTTGCCCGCCATGCTGGTCATTCTGATTGCTTTGGATCGCAATGGCCGCCAGTGCCGCATAACTGCTAATATCATTCGGCTCCCGCAAGAAGCCATGGCCTGTCGAGAAGCCTCCCTCGAACAGCTTTTTTATATCGATTTGGCAGCAGGTCAACGTTCCCATATTCATGAAATCCATATCATGTATATGGATCTCGCCCGAGCGATGCGCCTCTGCATGTGCCGGCTTCAATACATTTGCCACACAGAATTCTTTCGACACCGCACTTCCGTATTGAAGCATCGTTCCCATCGCTGTATTGCCGTCGATATTCGCATTCTCCCTTTTAATATCTGCCGCATCCGCATCGAGGAATGTGATCTCTTTAATCGTCTTCATTAATCGGCTCTTGGAATCCCTGATACGGCTGCGCTCGCTGCGATATAGAATATATTGCTCGCTCGTTTTCGCATGGCCGTTCTCAATCAATGTCTTCACAACCAAATTTTGAATATCCTCCACATTCGGCACGCATCCGGCATATCGCTTATCGATCAATTGAACAACAGCTTCCGCCAATTCTTCCGCACGGGTATAATCGGCAGCCTTCCCTTCCTTTTCCGCCGCTTGCGAAGCCGCCAAATAAATGGCCCGTGTAATCTTCTGCTTATTGAAAGGAATGATTCTTCCATCTCGCTTACTTACTTCTTTAATCATCCAAAACCCCTCCACACAATATATTGATAAAATAGAATAAAAATAAACTATATATAGTATATATTGTCAAAAAAAGTCCCTTCAACAATGTTAAAGGGTTCTGTTAAGTCAATAATTTCACTCTATCAAAATATATTTTTACCGTCAATTCAAGTCGGAATATATCATTTTATTGCCTCATAATCTTGCTGAAAAGTTCATTATTTCTTCACCCAATATTCGTTTGCAACTAGCTTGCTTTATCCCACTTGCCGATAATCAAGAAAAATATTCTCCAAGGCACCATTTTTCAAAAATAACATAGAAATTGGATAAATAAGGATATATAATAACTGTAAGGCGATGATAACTAAACTATCAATACGCTATATACTATCACCACCTTAGAAAGCGCTTACTTATACAAATAAATAAGTAAAGGGGAATTATTTATGCCGGCAAAAAAACCTGCTGTATGGGACTATGAAACGGATGTAGTTGTACTAGGAACCGGAGCAGCCGCATTGGTATCAGCCATACTAGCCCACGACAACGGGGCAAGTGTCATCATTCTTGAGAAAGCCCCACAAATTGGAGGAACAACAGCTTTCTCCGGCGGGGTTCCTTGGATTCCGATGAACCGCTATATGAAAGAGAGCGGAATAGAAGATTCAAAAGAACAAGCACTACTCTATCTGCGCCGATTAACGGGCGGCAAAGAGCCCAATCCTGCCTTACTTGAAGTGTTCGTCGACCAAGCTCATCAAATGCTTGACTATCTCCACGAAAACACTCCTCTTAGATTCGCCCTACCACAAGATTTTCCGGAGTACTACAGCTTTATTCCCGGCTCAACGAAAGGCGGCCGCTCTCTAGATCCCGTCCCTTTCTCCTTAAATGAACTTGGTGAATGGGGAGACAAGCTGCGCAACAATCCTGTTTTCCCGCCATTAACATTAGAAGAAGGCGGAGCAGTCGGCGGCATAGATTACATGAAAATCGCTGAACGCATGGAAGAGAATATCGTTACAATGGGACGCTCTTTAATCGCTTCCCTTTTCAAAGCATGCCTTGACCGCGGCATCCAGACTTTCACAGAGACTCCCGGGAAAGAATTGGTACTGAACGACGATGGTGAAGTAATCGGATTGCGCGCTGAACAAGGCGATAATAACGTATATTTCGGCGCTCGCAAAGGTGTTATTTTAGCAAGCGGAGGCTTCGAATGGAACCAAGAGCTGGTAAAAACCTTTTTGAAAGGGCACATTACTCATCCACTATCTCCTCGAGGCAATACAGGCGACGGACTCATCATGGCAATGGAAGCTGGAGCTGCGCTCGGCAATATGAGCGAAGCATGGTGGTATCCGGCTATGCAAGATCCTACTATTGAATATGAAGACCAAGTACTATCGCTCACCGGCAACGGAAGAAACGGCAAGAGCTCCATCATCGTAAATAAGAACGCTAAACGCTTTGTGAATGAAGGCACTGCCTACATGGATATGCCCAAGGCCTTCTATCAGTACGATCCTGTCACATTGGAATGGCCCAATGAACCCCCTGTATGGATGATTTTCGACTCTCAATTGAAGAACACAGATATGGTCGTAACCGTACTGCCTGACGATCCAGCACCGGATTGGATGCATCAGGCAGAGAATTTACGGGACCTGGCAGAGCAAATCGGCCTTGATCCGGATCAATTAGAAGCTACTGTAAAGCAATTTAATGAATATGCGGCAAATGGAGTAGATCCTGAGTTTGGAAGAGGCACTTCCGATTTCGAAAACTTCTCAACGCGCGGAGGCGGTAAAGAAGCAAGCTTAGGACCAATCAATCAAGGGCCTTATTATGCTGTGCAAATCTATTTCGGTGCGCTTGGAACAAATGGAGGCCCACGTATCAACGAGAATGGACAAGTAATCAGCCTAAGAGGTAAAACCATCCCCGGCCTTTATGCTGCAGGAAACGCGGCGATGGGAATCTTCGGCGCTTCCTACCCTTCCGCAGGAGGAACAATAGGACCGGCAATGACGTTCGGATACTTAGCGGGAAAAGCAATTGTCCAAGAAAAAACGAAAGAACTCGCATCAATTACTAATTGAAGGTAGGGATTTATATGCCAAGTGGTATCCATCAGATAGAAATCGATTTACCGATTGAGAAAATCTGGGATTTTGTAAAAGATATGAACAATTGGGCTCCTCTCGTGCCGGGCTATATTACGCACGAAATTCTGAATGACAAGCAATCCACCTGGGAGTTCAAGGGCGACCTTGGAATCATGAAGAAGAAGGTCCGCCTACAAATCGATATTAAAGAATGGATCGAACCAACTACAGTCACATTCGATTTACAAGGTTTGAACGAGAACTTCAGCGGCGATGGTTACTTTCAGGCAGAAGCAATCAATGACAACAAAACCCTTATGACAGGCTATCTTGACATAAATGCCGCTGGTAAAATGGGACCTATGATCAATGTCATCCTGAAAAAATTTGTACCTCAAACCGCTACAGATTTAACGGAGGCAATCGCTTCTAAAATCCAAGAGATACACGGTATCCAAATATAAAGTGAATCTTTGATAGGGGAGAGTCTTCATCTTCCACCTATCATTAGACGAACCAACCTTAGTTGTTACAGTACTTAGTCTCCCCTTACACATCTACGTTTCCACTGCCATGCCAAGCGGAAGTCTTAGCACCTGTTAAACGGAATGAAAAAAAGAGTTCCCATCGGGCAGCTTTCCTGCCCAATAGGAACTCTTCTTATTACTTACATTTTCTCTTCGACCGGCTTTTTCCAGAATCCTACTAGAAGCGCCGTCACAATAGAACCGATAATTAAGGCCACTGCGTACATCAACGGATTGTGAACTGCCCAGATTACAAAGATTCCTCCATGAGGAGCCTGCAATGTACATCCGAAGAATAAAGCAAGTCCCCCTGCTACTGCCGCACCGATTACGGAACTTACGATTACGCGTACCGGATCGGCTGCCGCAAATGGAATCGCACCTTCCGTAATGAACGATAGCCCCATAACATAGTTCGTTTTACCAGCATCTTTTTCAGCTTTAGTGAATTTATTTTTAAAGAATGTTGTGGCAAGAGCCAACCCTAACGGCGGAACCATACCACCGATCATAACCGCTGCTTGCGGTGCATAGTTGCCGGCATCAATCATTGCGATACCGAAAGTGAAGGCCGCTTTATTGATTGGGCCGCCCATATCCACTGCCATCATACCTGCCAAGATAATGCCAAGGAATACAATATTTGTACCCGTTAAACCATTCAGCCAATTTGTCATTGCATCCATCAAGAATTTCACTGGAGTATTGACTACAAAAATCATAATAAGACCAGTAATAAGGATACCAAAGAACGGGTATAGCAATACTGGTTTAAGTCCCTCAAACGATTGTGGCAGACCACCGAATACTTTCTTCAATCCAATAACAACATAACCTGCTAAGAAACCGGCAATTAAACCGCCAAGGAATCCAGCTCCAGCTGAAGCCGCCAACATACCGCCAACCATACCAGGAGCTAGACCTGGACGATCAGCAATGCCCATTGCAATGAAACCGGCCAGAACAGGAACCAACAGAGCGAAGGCATTGCCGCCGCCGATTGTGTTCAAGGCTTCCGCAATTGGGCCTTCTGTCTTAAATCCGCCGATCAAGAAGGATAAAGCAATCAACAAACCGCCGCCGACAACGAATGGCAGCATATTTGATACACCATTCATCAATGGTTTATAGAAATAGGATTTGCTTTCCGAGGACTCTTCTTTAGAGCTTGCTTCCCCTTTGGCTTTATAGATTGGAGCATCTTGATTGATAGCCCGATTCAATAATTCTTCTGTTTTTCGGATACCCGCCGCAACTGGCACTTCAATCACGTGCTTGCCGGCGAAGCGATCCATTTCTACTTTCTTATCAGCCGCTACAATGATTGTAGTCGCTTTCTCGATTTCTTCAGGCGTTAACTTATTCTTCACACCTGTGGAGCCGTTTGTCTCCGCTTTAAAAGGAATGCCCATTTCTTTTGCTTTTGCTTTCAGCGCATCTGCTGCCATATACGTGTGTGCAATCCCGGTTGGACAAGCTGTAACCGCAAGAATGAGCTTCTCATCCGCTTTCGCTTCTACTACTGTCTCTTCTTCACCGTCTTCTTCCGATTCTTTACGGTCAATAACGGAAATCACTTCATCTGGTGAAGAGGCAGCTAATAGATCTTTACGGAATGCTTCATCCATTAATAATGAAGACAAACGTGATAACGTCTCTAAATGTTCATTGTTCGCCCCTGCGCTTGCTGCAATCATGAATAGAAGGTGGGCAGGTTGTCCATCCAGCGATTCATAATCAACGCCGCCTGTTGATTTAGCGAAACAGATAGCCGGAATTTTTACCGCTTCTGTTTTAGCATGTGGAATAGCGATGCCTTCTCCGATTCCTGTTGTGCTTTGTGATTCACGTTTTAGAATCGCTTCTTTAAACATTTCTTCGTCATTTAAACGCCCTGCACTGTTCAGTTTTTGGGCCATTTCGTTTATTGCTTCTGCTTTTGACTTAGCAGCTAAGTCAATAATGACTGTATCTTTTTTCAATAAATCAGTAATTCTCATTATCAATCAATCCTCGCTGCACTAAATTTTTGTTACTTCCACTTGATCTAATAAAGAATTAATTGTTTCTATCGAAGCTAAATCGCGGCTGAAGGCTGTAGCGCTTCCCGTAGCAACCGCATATTTGAAAGCTTTCACGAAATCATGCTCTTTCGTGTAGGTTCCAATGAATCCAGCTACCAACGAATCGCCGGCCCCTACTGAATTTAGAACTTTTCCTTTAGGCACTGTCGCTTTATAGGTTGCATCTTGCGTGAATAGCAATGCTCCTTCTCCAGCCATGGAAACGATTACATTTTCCGCCCCCATTTCTACGACTTTTCTTCCGTATGGAAGTACTGCTTCTACTGTCTCAATCTTCGTGCCGAACAAATCGCTTAATTCATGATGATTAGGTTTTACGAGGAATGGTTTATCTTTCAGCACTTCAGCCAGCACCTTGCCCCCTGCATCTACTACGACCTTCACGCCACGCTTGCTATATGCAGCAGTTAAATCCGAATATAGTGTCTTGGGCAATGATGGAGGGATGCTTCCAGCAAGGATTAGTATATCGCCTTCTTGGATCTGTTCCAGCTTCTGATGCATAAACTGTACTTCTTCCTCTGAAAGTGCAGGTCCTTGACCATTTAATTCTGTTTCTTGTCCCGTTTTTAATTTGATATTAATACGGGAATCTTGGGCGACGTTCACGAAATCATGAGCGATTCCTTCCGACTCTATACGCTCCTGAATGAATCTCCCTGTAAATCCGCCAACGAAACCTAAAGCTTTGGATGGCGCTCCGATTGTTCGCAGGACGCGGGATACATTAATTCCTTTCCCGCCAGGAAATTTGCTTTCACGATCGATTACATTCAATGCATCTAATTGAAAGTCATCGATTTCCACAATATAATCAATGGAAGGATTGAGTGTTACGGTATAAATCATGTTGTCACAACCTTCAAGTTTGTTTTTAGTTCAAATGCTTTCTGAAGTTCTTGATCAAGAGTTGAGGTAATGATTGTGGCTTCCTCAATTTCAGCGACTTTTGCAAAGAATGTTTCTCTGAATTTTGTTTTGTCAGCCAGCACATAGGTTGTCTCCGACAATTCCATGGCCGCCTTTTTCATAACTGCTTCTTCAGGATCCGGTGTTGTGAATCCATTTTTCAGACTGACACCATTCATGCCAAGGAAGCTTTTATCAAATCTATATTGCTTTATATTTTCCAATGCTACTGATCCAACAACAGCTTTAGTATTCCCCTTGATTCTTCCGCCTATTAAGTACGTAGGGATTTTAGCGTCCGTCAATGCTCCAATATGCATTAATCCGTTGGTCACCACAACTACCCTCTTGCCCTTTATATGAGGAAGCATTTCAGCGACTGTGCTGCCGGCATCTAAATAAATACAATCTCCGTCTTGAATATATCGAGCTGCCTTTTCAGCGATTTTTTGTTTATCTTGACGGTTTTTGGCTGTTTTGTCTTCCATATTCGGTTCTTCAACCTTCGAGTATGGAAGAGTGGCACCACCGTGGATTCTTCTTAATAAACCTTCACCTTCAAGGAACGCAAGATCTCTTCTCACAGTTGATTCAGATGAATTCGTTTTCTGCACTAAACTGTGTAAATGAACAATCCCATATCGGGAAAGTTCCTCTAAAATAACGCGCTGCCTTTCAGCAGTTAACATAGAAATCACATCCTCTGAGAACTATGAGCTAATTATAACCCCAAAAACAATCATTTTCAATCAAATTCTTTCAATTTCATTCAATTATTTTCAAAATGAAATGCTGTTCTTTATTGTATGTAAGAAGAAATATTATATAACGAAGTCCAAACTTAGAGGAAAAAGGCAGGTAAACACAAAAAAAGACCAACCATTCGGTTGATCTTCCTCTGTAGCCTGGCAACGTCCTA
>JBJEFM010000150.1:0-1960 GCA_051874035.1 Bacillus sp. (in: firmicutes) | reverse complement strand
GAATCCCCCTTCATCCGTTCCTTGTTCATTGGTATTGCCTATTTTTTTTTAGTCTCTAAAGTAGATACAAGAAGTTCTTGGAGTTCCGGGATAATGTCCACAATCGGGAAAGAATCAAATGTGTCTAGCCATGCTATTTGATCACCAATATCTGAATTAGCCGTTTTCGCGAAAACCCAGGCTACATTGTAAAAGAAATTTAAATCGATTCCTTCCAAGTCCTCAAGTTCAAGCTTTTCTACCTTATTTTTGTTTATCTTTTTAAATGTGCTGCCTAATTTAGCCACATCTGCGAAGAAATCTCGGCCGAACTGCGCTTTATATCTTAGGGCAGAGCCGCCAGTGCTTTTGAATGGCACTTCTTTTCCATCGATAACAATTGTTTTTTCCATTCAGATTCTCCATTTCTTTTAATATGGTTAGCCCCTATAAATCAGCTCCAAGTCAACTGAACAGATTTATCAGTTAAATTGGAGCTAACTAATCTTTGGGGTACATCAGGGTGTAGGCGTTGGTTCGAATACTTTTGTATACCAAGCGTTGTAAACTGCATCTGGCGTTTCAGCAGTAGTAGACCGCTTAACAATCCCGTCAGCTCGTGGAGATGCTGCAAATGTCAATTCGCTTGTTCCCGGCTCTGAACTTTCTCCTTTTGTTTGACTGCTCATTCCCGGACGGGCAACCGTGCAATTATAAAGTACATGTCGAGTCGCTTTAACATCCCCATCAAATTCAAACATCAAGGCAATTTTCTTAGGTTTTGCATTAGATGATTCGGTTAGGACACCGTTTTCCAATACATCCCCTAGTACGTCCACACGGAAGTCTTTAGTCAAGCTAGCAAGTGTTAGAGTACCTCCGTACCCTTGGTTTGTTGTGCTGGAGTAATAAATCATATCATCTGCGTAAAAATCATTTGTTTCACCTTTTGGCTCCAAACTTAATTCGGTTGCACCCGGCAAACGTTTAGGAGTAGCAAATGTAACCACTCCATCGGCATCTTCTGTAATTACGCCATAATGTACGTTCTTTAAGCCGTAAGTTACTTTGTTTTCAACAGCATTTACTGCCATTTAACATCATCCTCATTTCTAAATTTTAATTTCGTAGATTCGTTGGAATAGATTCTCTGTATCTATAAATGTTTCGATTGTGTCATAGGGAAGATCGTTCTCATCCAGTACGGCTTCTAATTTCGCTTCTGCGACTAAGTCTTTCTTGGATGTGTACAATTCGACCTGTACATTGTCAAAGCGCTTATACACCTTGTTATCAGCCTTAAAATTGGATGTATAAGGCGTTAGATAACAGATGTAAGGCGGTGGCGGCACAGGTTTGGATGTAGTTGCCGTGAAATGCGAATAAGCCACAGGAAACCCGGTGGCATCTAAAATCTTTTTCAATTCTGCAAGTGTCATGACCGGACCGCCCTTTCAATACGTTGGGTATAATCCGTAATCATTCGTTGCTCTGCCGGTCTTATGTGCACCCTTGCCGGCACGCGCCCACCGTTTACTTTGGCATGCCCAAATTCAAGTAAATGGGTAAGCTGGTGTCTTGTATTGTAGACAACCAATTTATCTCCTACCTCTTTTGATCGCCAACCCTTGCTGTATTTACCTGTTTTTTGTGGGCTATGCTGTTTAAGATCGGTTACAAGCTCTTTGGCTGCTTCCACTTTCGCTGTTTCCACTTCTTCTTTAACCATGCTGCCGTATCTTTGCAATTCATTCGCAATGGATTGAGCCAATGAATCGATATTAGCCACCAGCCTTCACCTCGCAATACAACTCTATTTTTTCATCCGCTCTCTCATAGGTGCGATAGATGGAATAAGCCTTGTCTTTAAATTTCAGTTTTTTCTCATCTTTATAGTCAAAAACAGAGACAACCAACACTTGGGAAGCCTTTATACCAGATTGACCAGCTAAGAAGAATTCATTCTGCGCTACAGGCTTTT
>JBJEFM010000149.1:0-1966 GCA_051874035.1 Bacillus sp. (in: firmicutes) | reverse complement strand
ATGGAACAACGCGAAGCTCCACCAGAACGTCAAACAAATGTAATAGATATAAGCACAGCATCAACCGAAAGCCAACCTAGCTCCACAGAAAGACGTCAACCTTCAGCAGAAAGACGTCAAACCGAACAAACTACTGTAACAGATAGACGAGAAGCAGCTCCACCAAGAAATATAGTAAGACAACAACCACAACAGCAGCCAAATTTACAGAATCGTCAAGAAAACCAAAACGAACAAAGGGGCGTAAATGATGAAGTTTGATTTCTCGATTAAAAGCCATAGGATACTAGCTTTCTTCATGGTATTCATTCCAATATTGATCGTCGGAATAATACTAACCTTCCTATCTCAAAACAATAGCAGAACCCAGGAAGAACCTAAGACAAAGGTGGAAGAATCCATTTCGGATTCTTCCCAACCTGAAAAAGAAAAAGAAGTTGTTAAATATCCAGAATTTGAAATAACGGAAGAAGATCGGAAAGAATCGAAGCTCATTGCCGAAAAGTTTGTAAAAGCCTATGCCACATATGACGCTGAAAAGCCGGAAGAATTCATTCAGAATTCATACCCATACCTTTCCACAACATATGCCGCCTATTGGGATAACAACATCCCTAGAAAGCCGTTAGCGACTGTTACAAGCACCGTAAAAGAATTAGATACTTATCCGATAGATGGCGGTGACAAATACGAAATAGCATGGAATGTTGTTGCAACCGTAGAGTTAAAAAATCCACTAGGCGATCTTATCACTCAAGAAGATTGGTACTGGATCATCCTTGAAAAAGAAAACGACCAATGGAAAATAAAAAGGATGGATGTTGAAAATGCAAAATAACGTTGTAGTAAGAACAGCCCTAAACGTCGCAAAGAAAGCGCTAATCGCAAAATTTAAAATACCACTCTTGATCCTCGGTGGTATTTTTACTTTCATATGTATTGTGGGTACGTTAGGATTAACTTTCATGCTCAATTCTGAATCAGATACCAATATCGGCTCTTTTGGTCCTGGGGGATGGGAGATTGGAGATATAACCGAATTCGGAGCTAATGAGATCCCGGCCGCTTACATCCCGATTTATAAAGAAGCTGCTGAAAAATACGGCGTTCCTTGGAACCTACTGGCGGCACATCACAGAGTAGAGACAACATTCTCCACCCTGAAAGTCATGATTTCCCCGGTAGGAGCTATCGGACATTTTCAATTCATGGAAAAAACATGGCTCGGTTGGGGATGGAAAGGTGGAACCCGATTAGGTAAAGCTGATATTCCTGAACACATCCTCACCGATCCGAAACAAATCGCCAAATATGGAGGATATGGAACCGATGGCGACGGAGATGGAAAAGCAGATCCCTGGAACCTAGTGGATGCCACTCATTCTGCCGCCCGCTACCTAGCCGCAAACGGAGCCGCAGATGGTGATTTAAGAAGAGCTGTTTTTGCTTATAACCATTCAGAAGAATATGTAAATAAAGTCCTGGGGTACGCTAATCAATATGTAAATGGTTTTACAGCCGTACAAGGTGGAGGATCTTCCGGTGGTCAGATCATTGACGGAGCCGCTTGGCCTGTTCCTGGATACTTCACCCTTACATCTCGATTCGGACATAGGAAAGATCCATTCACAGGAAAAATTGCTTATCATGACGGGCTTGATATTGCAGGGGGAGGGATTAACGGAAAGCCTGTTGTGGCTGCATTTAAAGGCAAAGTATCATTTGCAGGTGTCAGAGGTGGTTATGGTAATGCTGTTATCATAGATCATGGGAATGGATTGACTAGCCTATATGGACATATGAGCGCGATCACTACCCAGGTCGGAAAACAGATAAACCCAGGCGATCAAGTCGGTAAGGTAGGCTCCACAGGCCGCTCCACAGGACCGCATCTTCATTTCACGATGAAACAAGATGGAGTATTGATTGATCCAGAAAAATATGTAGGTAAATTCTTAAAAGATAT
>JBJEFM010000148.1:0-9198 GCA_051874035.1 Bacillus sp. (in: firmicutes) | reverse complement strand
GGTCAACTGGCTCAATCAGCGCAAAATAAAAGAACAGCGCAAAATAAAAGAAGAGAAGCGATTGCTTCTCTTCCTATCGTAAAGATTCTCTCTAATAGTTATGAATAATGGTGGTTAGGTTGCTTTTTTTTACTTTTTCATTTCTGAAAAAGGAGGTACTAACTCTGAACCCTCTTACTGCACGTTATCCCTGTGGAATGTCGGCTCTGTCAGATTTTCTCATGATTCCGTTTACTGCAAAAAGCTTATTTACCTGTAATAGAATCATAGTCCGTCTTCCAGTGGGCTTCCATCCGGTGTAACGCATACATCTGTATAAAACCCCTTATTGACCGCTACTTTCACAAAAGCCATGTTCCGAATAAAAGCTCTCATCACATTGCACTTGATTTCTTTTGCTAGGGAAGCAAGAAGTCACTTCCGGAAATCGCCCGGTGCTGTTCGTTTTGCTTTTATTTTGCTTTTCTTATATGCAGCCAGTAAAACACGCCACAGAATGTATCGTTACTCGTACATGATATCTGTTCGGTGCAATGATTTAAGTTTCCCAAAATCGAACTTATCCATTCCAATTGTGGATACGCTTTAAATGGACAGTTGAACTTGATCGCGCTTTTCATTTACGACCGACAGTAATGCCACACACCGTAGTAACTAGTGTTTGCTTAGTCTTGTTCTGGTCGATGCTCGCTTAGTAGCTTATTGCCTTCTATCGTAAGCGGCTCTTCCATCTGTCAAGCAACCAACCACCGTGGGCGACGAGATGTTGTTTCTTATCTCGTCACTATATGTATACCCGGTGTTCAGAAGAATAATCACCTTTATGTAGAAAAAAATAAATATTTTTTTCAGCTGTATTAGATGCACATATTGATGTTCCACTGCCATAGAAATGTCTGAAACTTTTCTGAACGGGTAAACGTACATAGAAGAAAACAAGCGAGGAGGACGATGATGATGAACGAGAAAGGCTGTGTGAAATGCGGGAGCCGGGATGCCGGCAAGAAAGAGGTGGCGATGACAGGTACAGGGCTGTCCAAAATGTTCGATGTCCAGAAGAATCAGTTCGTGGTCGTCTATTGCAAGAAATGCGGCTACTCGGAGTTCTACAACAAGGAATCTTCAATGGGTTCGAATCTGTTGGATTTATTCTTCGGATGAAATATACAAATAATCCCACCTATCCGTTGCACTATGTTACAGTAGAAACAGTACCGTTCTGCCACTTGGAAAGGATGTGTTTCTTTGGAGATGAGAACCAACAGGTCAATAGGCATTGTTTCAGTGATAGTCGGCGTTATTTGTTTCTTCATGGTGTTTGTTCCACCGACACGGACCGTTATGATTGGAAGTGCGTTGGGTGATTATGTCGCCGTGGGATTCACCATCACGGGCATTATGCTGGCGGTGGTAAGCCTAGTGAAGGAGCCGGGGAAGAAGTGGATACCGGCGATCGGGTTGCTGCTTTCCTTATCCTATCTTGCTTATTGGGCCATCCTGCTAGTTATGCTGATGATGGGATTAATTCCATTTGCGCCTTGAAGGTGGAGATCTTGTGACAGGCACTATTTGCCTTTACTTGTTGATTGTATATCAAATGAATGAGCGTATCCGGGGAAAATCCCGGATACGCTCATTGTTTTGTGAGGGGAGATACTAAGGCGCAATAAGCAGTTTATATAAAATCCAGAATAAAACAACTATATAGAAAAGTGTGAAAAACCAATTTAATTCTCCTATTAACTAACAGTTTTATTACTATAAGCGTAACGTTTCAAACATGTAAAGTATATTTTTAGCATAGTGGATTGTTTAATCGGATAGGGTTTCTTTTAAATTGCTTAGGGTAAAACATATTGGCCACTACATCAATGAAAAAAGAAGAAGCCTGGTTAAAAGGCGCGCTGACCACGACTTTTAACCAGGCTTCTTTTCGTATATTGGGAGAGAGGGATACAGGGAATGCGTTTAGCCTTTTAATAGGGATTATTAGATTTTTGTTGTGAATTGATATAATAAATATAATATGATTTTGTCCTGAGTTAGTTTGGGAGCACGATGGTAAAGGAGAAGAATTATGCTGTCGATAGGTTGGATTGATTATTCGAATGAACATAGAAATAAAGTGATGTCTGTACTGCAAGCTTTAGCTACCCCAGAGGCAGTGGATGAATTAGGGATCGGGTTAATAAGAGATGGATTTGCCGATATTTTCTTTCCAGGAACTTCAACAATCCAGACAAGGGCAAAGTATTTCTTTATCGTGCCTTATTTGCTGATGGAGCTAGAAAGAAGCAATATAAAAAAACCGGATAATTTCCTGGAGGAATTATATAGTGGAGAAATTAATTTAATTGAACCATTAAAGGAAACAGCAACAGAAGGGGTCATTGGGGCACGTGCTGGAAAGAAGCTTAAACGAAAGCCCTCCAGCATTTATTGGAACGGCATACGAACATTTGAAATCTTCCGATACCCCTTACTTTCATTGGAAGGTTATGCGAAGGAATTCTGTAAGCTTAATCAACGAAAACATGCAATGAAATCAAACGGGTATGAAAAAGAAGGGATACAAGAGGACGATCCGGACGCAGTTGCAGGAGAAGTGTCGAGCACATTTTGGAGATGCCTATTGCCGGAAGCTGATTGGAAAGAGAATATCAAAATGCAATTAACAAAAGAAGAGGCGGGATTTCTAAAAGATCGAATAGAGAAATCTCAAGCCAGCAAGCAATCTTTATTTGCCTATATTCTTCATTCCGGAAATGACGCTATCTTTCGTGCGCCAAAGTTTGAATCGATTAACCCTCGTGAGTTGCCGGACTATATAAAAGCTGATTTTATAATGGCGACAAACTTCAGTAATTTTATATTTGGGGCTATTATTCGGTATAACATTGTTTTATCGGACGGGCAAAATGATATAGCAAATAAGAAATGGCAACAATGGATCAATAGTTCATATGTGCAAAGGGAGTTTGTCAATTTTAATTATGAGAAAATGTTTGCACGCTTAGGAATTACAAATATGAAGTTGCACCATTTTGTTAAAGAATGGAAAGAAGTCGTGGTAAGCGGAAATGAAGAAGCTATGAATCGAGCAATCATCAAGAGGGAAATGAGCATTAAAGGTAAAGAAAGGGCGAAATTGCGGAATACTAAAGTCTATGTATACAAAGAAGGAGATTGGTACGGAGGGACTGATCGATTGCAGTTCAGATTTCCTGATGCTAAAAGGATTATCACTGATATTTATCAAGGATTGGAGCGAACATCATGTTAAAGCCTGCTGAGGACCGATTGAATTATAGCGATTTACTTATCCCTCCCGGTGGTTTTGAATTAGAGTTTGCGATAGGGACTACCTATTCATTAGATTTAGAAGCATTAATTGGAATACCCTTATCTCTTAGTCTATCGGAAGAAATAGATGAAACATTAACATCCAATCCTTTATACATGTTGGAAGGATTGCGTAAAAGCAAGGATAAATTTGCGATTTTTTGTGAAGCTGGTCAAATTAAAGTGCCTCAGAAAGGCAACTTTATTTTTTCGCAGCTTGAAAACAATGTATTTGAAGTGGCTTTGCAAAATGAGAAATCCTTTCATCCGAAAGTATGGCTGATTAAATATAAAAATGCAGAAGGAGATACGTATTTTCGATTGCTTGTATTAAGCCGGAATCTTACCTTTGACCGGAGTTGGGATATGGCGGTCTGTCTGGAAGGGAAAAAGAATAACAGAAAAACACGAAAGAATAGACCTTTATCTGATTTTCTATCTTTTCTACTGCGTTTTGCTAATCAGGATAGCAAAACGAAAAAAATGAAGAAATTAATAGAAGAATTGGATTACGTTCATTTTAAGACAGACGATAAGCACTTTCCAGATTTTGACTTTCATCCGATTGGAATAGAGGGATACGGCAAAGAAGAAACAGAGCTATTCCAGACATATCACCATCTTATGATTTTTTCTCCATTTCTAAGTAAAAGTACGATCGAGGAGCTGAATTCTCTTTCGCTAATGCATGCCACGAAGACACTGATCACTAGAAAAGCGGAATTAGCTAAATTGAATCAATCTTTATTTGAAGATTTTAGAGTATACGTACTGAAGGATTTCATCATTGAAGGAGAGAGTAGCGTCAGTGGAGACACTGAGCAGCTGACTATGGCTAAGCTACAAGATATACATGCCAAAATGTATGTGCGTACAAAATATAGTCAACATCATATGTATATTGGTTCGGCTAATTGTTCTAATAATGCTTTTAATGGAAATGTAGAGTTCCTATTGAAGCTTCAATATCAGAAACATGGTTTCCGCATCTCTCAATTGTTGAAGGAATTATTCGGTGAAGATGAAATGGAGAATCCTTTTGAAGAGATTACGGAACTGCCTGTTTTTGAAGAAGTGGATGATAGGATTTCTGATCAACTAGAAAAGGCTATCAAACAGCTATGTAGAACGGAATTTGATGCTGAAGTCACACAGAAAAGCGGGATTTATCAGGCAAGGGTAGAATTCGATGAGATTCCCCGGGACGTGGAATGGATGATCGCTCCATTATTAAGTAAACGGGAACAGAGATTGGAACATTGCACGATTTTTGAAAATTTGAGTCTAATCGAATTAGGTGAGTTTTATAAAGTTAAAGCAAGCAAACAAGATCATACGATAGAAAGAATAATAAAAATTCCAACACGCGGAATTCCAGAAGAACGGGATTCGGAAGTTTATCAATTAATTATTCGCGATAAGCAAACGTTCCTACAGTATGTTTCCTTCTTATTATCGGATGATTATTTGCTGTCTGCTATTGAGGCAATGGATTATAAAGCGAAAACATCCGGAGTCATGCCCCACAGAAGAGAGGTGAACCAGCCTGCCATTTATGAGAGTCTGTTAAAGGCAACAGCGGAGTCGCCTAATAAATTGAAGGATATCCGGCAGATCATGGAGATGATCAAAGATAAAGAGATCATTCCGGAAGATTTCGAATCTGTTTATTCGATTTTTTTTGAAGTAGCGAAGAAGGTGAAAAGAAGATGAATATTCAACAAATCGAAGCTGCTATTTTAGCTGGGTTGAAAGATTTTCAGCGGGCAACAGTCAATCGGGTTTCGGAGCTGTTTATAAATGATTATTCCAGAGTACTCGTGGCGGATGAAGTAGGACTTGGAAAGACATTAATCGGTCGAGGTGTCATCGCCAAAATGGCCCGTTATCATCGTGAAGTCCTGCAAGATAATTTATTCAAAGTCATTTATGTTTGTTCGAATCAAAGCATCGCTGGCCAAAATTTAGCGAAATTGAAAATTGACCCGAACGTAACTGTAGAGAATTCAACGGATACAAGGTTGTCAATGCAGCATTTGAAGATATTTGAAAGCAGACATGATACGAAACTCAAGAATAATTACATTCAATTGATTCCATTGACTCCTTCTACTTCATTCAATATGACAAGCGGAGCCGGAAGTGTAAGAGAAAGGGCCCTCATGTTTGCCATATTAAGAAAACACCCGGCTTTCCGCCATTGCTTGCCTGAATTAGAGAAATTGCTCATTGATTGTGCCATCAAAGGCTGGAATAAGCACGCAAGCGAGTTCCAAGCGTTAGTGGAGAAGTGCGACCAAGATAATGCAGGCGACTATTTGAAAACGATGATGGATAAAATAGATTTTTATTTTGATGAAAACAAGATACTTGTACAAGAAATATTGAATATCTGCTCTGATATCCTGCAAAGTGACGATACTCCGCAGAAACGAAATCGAGTCATTTATAGGCTGCGCAAAATGATGGCGGAAATAAGCGTGGATTTGATAAGGCCTGACTTGGTAATCATGGATGAGTTTCAGCGTTTTCCGGAATTAATCCATTCTGATGGTGACAGCGAAACAGCAATATTGGCGAAGAAATTTTTTAATATTCATCAAGAAAACGAAGAAAAGGTTAAAATCCTTCTTCTGTCAGCAACTCCTTATAAATTGTATTCGACGCTGGAAGAAATCAATGAGCAGCAGGAAGATAGCCATTATAAGGAATTCATGCAGGTAACGAACTTTCTGTTCCAGAACCATGTAGAGCAGCAGAATCAATTCCAGACGGTCTGGAAAGACTATTCGGTTTCGTTAGGGCAAGTAACGAGCGGCAATTTGGCGGTTATAATGGCAAAAAAATCAGAAGCAGAAGACTTATTGTATAAAGGCATCGTACGGACGGAGAGGTCTGCGATAAATGGCGCGGAAGATTTGATCGACGTGTCAAATAGAAACGGTAGACTATCGATCGCAGAGGAAGATATTCTTTCGTATGTGCAGATGGATTATTTATTGAAGGATATTGGACTCCATGAGAACGTACCGGTGGAATATATCAAATCGGCGCCATATATACTGTCTTTCATGGATCATTATAAATTGAAAGAAAAAATATCCGATTACTTCAAGGAGAATCGAAATGAAATCAACAAGGCTAAATATCCGAAATTATGGGTGAACCGGGCTGTTATAAATAAATATGGGGACTTGCCGATCACAAATGCCCGGCTTAAAAATTTGCAGGAAAATGCTTTGCCCAATGGCGCGGAAAAGCTTATGTGGGTGCCGCCTTCACTGCCATACTATGAATTCGGCGGCTGTTATAAGAATCAGGATCATTTCTCGAAGGTTTTAGTGTTTTCTGCTTGGGAAATGGTTCCTCGCTCAATTGCAACATTGGTTTCTTACGAAGCTGAAAAACGGACGGTGGGACGATTAATCGCTCGGACAGCTAAAAGCAAGAAGAAAAAGAGAAAAAAGCAGGCGGATAATAGAACCTATTTTGCTCAAAGAAGGTTTCCGGCTCCGCGTTTGACCTTTACAATCAGGGATCACAATCCAGCCAATATGAATTTCCTTTGTTTATTCTACCCGTCCGCTGCACTAGCTAAATTATTTAATCCGATTGAAGCATTAAATGATAAATGTTCTTTGCTAGAATGGAAGCTGCGAATCCAACAAAAGATTAATAAGTTGCTTAGCCAAGTACAGTATACGGCTAAGGAGGAGAATGGCAGGGAGGATCAGCGATGGTATTATATGGCGCCGCTATTATTTGACTTGCAAGAAGAGACAGTGAGGAATTGGTTGGAAAGTCCGCAAATCATAGAGGGAAAACCAGGCGAGGTATTAGATGATCAAGGGGCCCTAAGCAAGCATTTCGAAAGACTAAAGGAGCTATATTTCAGTGAAGAACGACCTGTTTTAGGAAAACAGCCGGACGATTTAGTTGAGGTATTGACAGATATGACATTGGGATCACCGGCGGTTTGTGCTTTACGCATGTTAGGCATAAGTGTATCGCAGTCATCCAAGCAAGCTGTGGCGATTGCAAAAACAATTGTGGACCGCTTCAATGGGCAGGAAGCAATTTCGGCTGTTGAATTGCAATACGGCTCCGGTAAAGAAGAAGGCGCGCATTGGCAAAACGTATTAAAATATTGTGTAGATGGAAATATACAAGCGATGCTGGATGAGTATGCCCATATACTGTCGGAAGGGGTGGATTTATCCGGAGATGACAGAGAAGCAGTCAATAGGATATTAACCGATGCGATCACAGATTCCTTAAAAGCGCATACAGCCAGTTATAATGTTGATACGTTCAATGCCTTTAAGAACCGCATCAGCAAATCCAAGAAACCAAACAAAGACACAAAAGACAATTATATAAAAATGAGGACTAATTATGCTGTTGGCTTTTATGACATTAAATCGGATGATAAAAGCATTCAACGAAAAGATAATATTCGCCTTGCCTTTAATTCACCGTTTAGACCGTTCGTGTTGGCCAGTACATCCATTGGACAAGAAGGGTTGGACTTTCACCATTATTGCAGAAAAATTGTTCATTGGAATCTGCCGTCGAACCCTATCGACCTTGAACAAAGAGAAGGAAGAATCAATCGTTATAAATGCCTAGCTATCCGAAAGAATATAGCGGAAAAATATCAAAATATCACTTTTGAAAAAGATATATGGAATGAAATGTTCACAGCCGCCAGTCAACAAGAAAAATCATCCGGAACATGTGAACTCATCCCTTTTTGGTGCCTTCCGGGTAATCAGCCATATAAAGTGGAAAGAATTATTCCATCGTATCCGTTGAGTCGGGATGGCAATAAATATGAACGGCTTATCAAAATATTATCGCTCTATCGTTTAAGCCTCGGACAAGCACACCAAGAAGATTTACTTAATTATTTATTTGATAATGGATTGACTGCAGAAGAGCTGAAAGGTTTGTTTATGAATTTAAGCCCTTATTATAAGGGGGAAGGTTCCCTTGAAGAGTAAGTTCTTAGCAAGAAAATTGTAGATAAGTAGAAAAATGAAATGAGACTCACAGTTAATTAGAGTGAGTCTCATTTGTTATCCCATCTAAATCAAAGCGCCTTTGCCTTCTTCAGCAGCTCTGCGACTGAATGGTATTCGACATGCGGCTTGTTGCGGTTGTGATTATCATCTGTGAAGGTGACCCCGATAAGGGCGACAATCGGCGTATCCCCTGTTGTAGAAGTGGTGATATTGGTGATGGCATCTCCCTTGAAGAGAGGCAGCGGCTTTATTTTCTTCAGCTTCGTATCATATACATATAGTTTGCCCGAGATGACAGTGCCGTACTTGGAGCCCTGTACAAGCAGGATATAGCGGTCGTCCAGCCAAACGGCGCCTCTTGGCGTAACGGCGGATTTCGCCTTCTTGGAATCCACAATCGTTTCGACCCCTTTGGCAGCGGAGAAAATCCGGACCGCACCGTCTTCTTCCCATTCATATTGTGTAAACACAACTTTCTCGCCGGATGGTGAATAATCATAGCCGGAGAAATCCGAATGACGATTGATGGAATAGCTCGTTGTTTGTCCATTTGGACCTTTCACTTGCAAAGTGTTATTTGTGAATGCGTGGGATAATTCATATGGTTTCTTGGTGGAGGCGGTTGTTGAGGCTTCAGCTGTCTGTTCCTTGCTTTCATAGGTCCTTCCGTAAGAAAACACAATGCCCAGCAACAGAATGAATAGAACCCCTCCCGTAATAATCTTGCTTAATCCTTGTCTCATTTTGCATTCCTCCTTCTATTAGTAGTTCTGGTACTATACCCATATTTTGTTATTTGTATATGTATATTTTTGATTTTCAGAAATGATTC
>JBJEFM010000147.1:0-1993 GCA_051874035.1 Bacillus sp. (in: firmicutes) | reverse complement strand
TGGGCATCTAAGAAGCCGTTCTCAGGCATAGCGAGCTGCCCGCGCATCATTAATCCGTCAATCCCTCCGCGGAATAACATCAGGAGGGCGCAAATGATATACATAATCCCAATTCGTTTATGGTCAACGGTTGTCAGCCATTCATCTCTTAGCCAACGCCATTTCTTAAAATAGGTCAGACCCACAACAATGGCCATCGATACAGCGACAATACTGACCATGGCTCCATAAATTAACGGGTCCCCAAGAACAAAAAATTCATCCCATTTCACGTTTGTTTAGCTCCTTTCGTATAGGTGTTAGTGGTTTTCATGATGCTCTGATTGCTCAGAATCCTTATCGAATTGATTTTCCTGATCAGGGTCCTCGTTTGATGGAGCCTTTTCAGCGCCGTGGTTATGTCCCTCAGGCGGCGGGCTGAACTCCAAGTGAGTGGAAGAATAGCTTTGGCGGCCGACATAAGCTGTGTCTAAAAGCTCGTCGAACTTCTCTTCTGTCAGTTCAGGCTCATTTGCTTGAACTTGCTCTACCCATTCTTCAAACTCTTCATTAGACATTGAGAGTGCTTCAAATTCCATATGGGCAGTTCCTTGTCCGCTGAAGTTTGCATTACGTCCCATCATGGACATTTCGTTATCGGCTACGAAATTAAGCTTCGTGACCATGTCAGACATCGCATATTTTTGTCCGCCTAATTGCGGAATCCAGAAGCTGGTAATCGGTCCATAGGAATACAGACGGAATTCTACGACTCTATCAGTTGGGATATTGACGTAGTTAACGGTTTCGATATCCTGTTCAGGATAGCTGAAATGCCATTTCCAGTTGGAGGAGGAAGCATAAATAACGAGAGGTTCTTGATCCTCATAGCCCTTCGGCGTGCTCTCAACCTCGAAAGTGGATACGACTGTCACGTAACCAAGAATAGAGACAATGATAATTGGAATAGCTGTCCATATGATTTCAAGTGTTTTGCTGCCTTCCATATGCGGAGGCACATAATCTTTAGGAGCTTTGGAAGCTCTATATTTCACTAGCATGAAGATATACAGCACATAAACGACAATCATAACGCCAGCCAGCATCAGGATGGAAAAGATAATCGTATCTGACTGAGTTTTGGCTACTGGTCCGTTAGTGTCGAACACAACCCAGTCACATCCGGCTAACAGAAGAATCGATGCCAGCATGGACCCTAAAAGTCCTAACTTTTTTTTCATAATGTTCCCCTTCCGTAAGTAGTGTAAGTTAGCTAAATATAAGCTGGGAATAGAAAAAGAATAGACAAGTAGATTTTAAAAAACCAACCATATATGTAGCTATTTAGATGAATT
Organism: Bacillus sp. (in: firmicutes); assembly: GCA_051874035.1. Classification (GTDB taxonomy): domain Bacteria; phylum Bacillota; class Bacilli; order Bacillales; family DSM-1321; genus Bacillus_AD. The sequence continues at coordinate 659 of JBJEFM010000147.1, read as the reverse complement.
ACATTCTTTTACCATACCCCAATTTTCAATATAATAACTGTATTTCCAAATTACAAATATATGTATCTGAAAGAGGCAAATGTTTTTATCATATTTGACAAAGTTGTGAACTCATTAACAGGAACTTATAATAATGGATTTTTATGTAAAATATGTGGCTAATTAGTGAATAAAACGCGTGGTTATCAGTTATTTATCAAGTGAGGATGGAGTTGTTCAATTATTGTTTTTCATTCTGACAAGAGTCCTTCTGCTAGAGTTATTCTGTTGTAGATAGTGTTAATAAAGGACATAGAAAAAGGCTTTAAAAAGTATATCGATAAAATAAATGATTAAACGCTAGTCCTATATATATAGGAAGAAAGGTCAATGTGCTGCTAAAAAATTTGGAAAAAAATGTAGGAAATGCTCAGGTGATAGAATGGGAGCTGCTATATACTAGAGTGGAAGTTTATGATTGTTTGGAGGGATGAGAAGGAATGAAGAAAGTTATTGTTTTACTTATTGTAAGCGTTTTCTTTTCTCTAGGGGCTATTACATCGGCAAATGCGGCTATGGGTAAGCAGAAACCGCAAAAGGTGACGAATGTAGCCCATAGAGGAGCTTCCGGGTATGCTCCAGAACATACGATTACTTCTTATAAGCTTGGGGATAAGATG
>JBJEFM010000146.1:0-9395 GCA_051874035.1 Bacillus sp. (in: firmicutes) | reverse complement strand
AAAGACTCTCTCCAAGAGTTTTCAAATGCTGGTCGCGATGACCTCGTTGAAAAAATTCAGACTGAAATTCAATACGTTGAAGCATATATGCCTCAACAACTTTCAGAAGCAGAAGTCTCTGAAATTGTTAAAGAAACCATTCAAAGCGTTGGAGCTACTTCAAAGGCTGATATGGGTAAAGTCATGGGAGCATTAATGCCTAAAGTAAAAGGCAAAGCAGATGGCTCTCTTGTTAATAAATTAGTACAACAACATCTATCTTAAACTCGTTTAGAAGCCGCAAGCAAACGCTTGTGGCTTTTGAATTTTTTCAAAGAATTGGCATGCATAATGAGATGTAAGTTTCCAATCGATGCTGGTACAATTATATTATGAATATTCGGTCATAACGAATAATCCATTGCGCCTGTTCTTTGGATTTTTTATTCGTTTATGAAACTTTTCCACAGGTTATACGTAAATAAATATATGAAGCATGAACCTTGAAGGGAGGGATCGATATGAGGAAGTGGTTCGCCTTATTGCTTCTTGGGCTTTTATGTTTCTCATGTGTCAGCTTTCCGGCGGAAGCGGACGCTGGAAAGGAGAAGGTTTACATTGTGCCTGTTGAAGATACAGTAGAGCGAGGTCTGCACTCCTTCTTGCAAAGGGCGCTATCCGTAGCGGAAGAGAACGATGCGGCGGCTGTCATCTTCCATATTAACACGCTTGGCGGAGCAGTGGATGCGGCATGGGATATAGGTGAATTATTTGCTGAATCACCCATTGAAACGGTTGCATGGATTGATAAGCAGGCGTTATCGGCAGGTGCCTATATTGCTTTGAATGCAAAAGAAATATACATGTCCCCGGGCTCGACTATTGGATCGGCCGCCATTATTGATATAGAGGGAAACGCAGCTGGCAAAAAGGCGCAGTCCAGCTGGATTGCCTCGATGAAAGCGGCTGCGGAACAAAACGGACGCGACCCGAAATATGCGGAAGCTATGGCTGATGTGAATAATTCACTTACTGACCTGGGCGTGGGCGAAGGCAAATTGCTTACATTGACTAATACACAAGCTGAAGAAGTGGGGTATAGTGAAGGAACTGTCCGGAATCAAGAGCAGCTACTTCAGCAATTAGGTTTAGAGGATGCGGAAGTAAAGAGTATAGATGAAAGTTTCGCCGAGAAAGCGGCGCGTTTTCTCACTAATCCGTATATTATTCCGATTCTCCTTACAATCGGTGCTTTAGGACTTGTTATTGAATTATTCTCTCCAGGGTTCGGGATTCCGGGTTTAGTGGGGATTGCGGCATTAGGGTTGTTCTTCTGCGGCCATTTATTGGCCGGACTTGCAGGATATGAGACGATTATCTTGTTCATGCTGGGACTTGTGCTGCTTATTCTTGAGCTGTTCCTGCCTGGTGGAATAGCGGGGTCCATCGGCTTCCTTAGTATAATCGGCAGCTTATTCCTGGCAAGCGATAATAATACCCATATGGCTGTTTCTATCTTAATCGCTCTTGTGGTATCCTTATCAGTATCTATCATAATGGTAAAGGTGTTTGGAAAACAAATGAAATTCTTAAGAAGAATGATCTTAACAGATTCAACAAGTGCTGAAAGCGGTTATGTATCCAATGTGAACCGTTTGGACTTAATAGGCAGGGAAGGTGTCACAGTGACGCCACTCCGTCCATCCGGCATTGCTTCTGTTGACGATGAACGCATTGACGTTGTATCGGAGGGAAGCTTCATTGCCAGAGATGTTCCTATTAAGGTCGTAAAGACGGAAGGTTCAAGGATTGTAGTTAGACAAATAGAGAAAAGCAAGGAAGGATGATATAAGAAATGGGTATGGATTCAATTATGCTGCTTATAGCGGTTGCGATTGGAATTATATTTCTAGCGGTATTTTTCACTTTTGTACCGGTCATGCTATGGATTTCAGCATTAGCGGCCGGTGTAAGGATTAGTATATTTACACTTGTTGGGATGAGGCTGCGCCGCGTCATTCCGAGCCGAGTTGTGAATCCGTTGATCAAAGCGCATAAAGCAGGTTTGGATGTATCAACGAATCAATTGGAAAGCCATTATCTAGCGGGAGGTAACGTAGACCGCGTTGTAAATGCTTTAATCGCTGCGCAGCGCGCAAACATCGAACTGAGCTTCGAACGTACAGCGGCGATTGATTTAGCGGGTCGTGATGTACTGGAAGCGGTGCAAATGAGCGTTAACCCGAAAGTGATTGAAACACCATTTATCGCAGGTGTGGCAATGAACGGGATCGAGGTAAAGGCGAAAGCGAGAATTACCGTACGGGCGAATATCGAGCGCCTAGTCGGTGGTGCCGGTGAAGAAACAATTGTTGCACGTGTCGGCGAGGGGATTGTCTCTACAATCGGTTCGTCCGATAGCCATGCGCAGGTTCTTGAAAATCCGGATAGAATCTCACAAACGGTATTATCAAAAGGTTTGGATTCAGGTACCGCGTTTGAAATCCTATCGATTGATATTGCGGATGTGGATGTAGGGAAGAACATCGGTGCGATCTTACAAACAGACCAAGCGGAAGCGGATAAGAATATCGCTCAAGCGAAGGCTGAGGAAAGACGCGCTATGGCTGTAGCGTTAGAGCAGGAAATGAGAGCGAAAGTCGAAGAAATGAAAGCGAAGGTAGTGGAAGCGGAAGCTACAGTGCCATTAGCGATGGCGGAAGCGTTAAAAGAAGGCAATCTTGGCGTCATGGATTATATGAATATCCAAAATCTGAATGCGGATACGGATATGAGAGGTTCAATCAGCAAAATGTCCGAGCCGGATCAGAAGAAATAAGCAGTCAGATTCAAGGAAAGGAGGATGACTCCTTATGTTTGATAAGATTATTTCCTTTTTTATGGAGAACATCTTCTTCCTAGTCGTGATCGGCGGGATCATTAGTTCTTTATTTGGCAAAGAAAAGAAAGACACGAAGCCTAAGCGACCTGAGTACAAACCCACGCCTACGCCGATGTCCCAGCCTGTGCAAAAGCGCAAGGTGAAAGAAGTGAAGCAGACATGGGAAGAGGCTGTTCCTGAAAAGGTAAAAGAAGTTGTGCATACGGCGGCAGCCGAAGCCCAGGAAGTTGTTGTCTCCCAGACGCATAAAGAATTATTGAAGCAGCAGGAGAAATGGCGGAAGCAAGCGGCTCAATATGAGGCGAAAGCGAATGCCATTAAGCGCGCGGAACATGTGTCCGGAAATGCAGGCTTCAGCAAGGAAGAACTATTAACGGGCATCATCATGTCGGAAGTGCTCGGTCCTCCTCGGGCGAAGAAGCCGTTCGCCAAGGGCAAAGGCTAAGGCGGAAAACGTATGATTCGATAAAAAAAAGTGCTAGAACCCCCTTTCATCTCATACATTTGAGATGAAAGGGGGTTCTTTTTTATGGCAAAAAAGTGGAGTCAGAAAGTCAAGCAAATGCTTATCAACACCATTGATCTTCCAAAGGATGTCATGATGGATCTCCCTCGTATTACGATGATTGGCCAATTACATATTTATATTGAAAATCATAGAGGGTTAGTGGCGTTTTCCGATAATGAAATCAGGCTGGGCTTGAGCCAGGGCCAACTGTCTATTCAAGGGGAGGGTTTTGTGATTAAAGCTATACTTCCAGAGGAGATTATGTTAGAAGGAATCATTCATTCGGTCTCGTTCGTCTCTTCTTGAAGTGTTGAAAATGAAATGATTGAAGGGGCTTGTTTTTATAAGTCCTTTCAATTCAATGAAATAAAGGGTAGGGGAGGAGGTGGGCTGTTACCATTCTACAGCGCAGATCAAGAGGTAGCGGAGGAAAGGATATGTGGTAACGGATAGCCATGAAAAATCAGTGGACAAACTTCTATACAGGCAACGTGGAAGTGAAAGCGCAAGGGCACCATGTAGAGGCCTTTGTGAATGATTTGGTGAAAAGCGGAATCGGGGTTTGGAATGTGAAGCGGAAGGAAGATGGTTCTATTTGCTTCACAATCGCTCTCTATAACGTTAAAAAGATGCGGGTGATCATTCGCAAGTATCACTGCAAAGCGGCTTTTCTCAAGCGTTCCGGGGCGCCTTTTCTATGGAAGAGGCTGCTGCTTAATAGCGGTTTCTTGATCGGTTTTTTTCTTTTTTTGGTTTGTTTGTTCCTGCTGTCGAATGTGGTGTGGGGGATTGAAATTACAGGAGCCAAGCCGGAGACCGAGCATAAGATCCGCCAGCAGTTGACGAAAATGGGAGTGGAGACAGGCAGATTTCAATTCTATATGGATGAATCGGATGTCATCCAGCGGAATTTATCCAAGCGGATCGAGGAGCTCACATGGGTAGGAGTCGAGTTAAAGGGGACAACCTATCACTTTCAGGTAGTGGAGAAGAAAGAACCCAAACGGATGAAGATGGATGACCGGCAAAATATCATCGCCAATAAGAAAGCGGTTGTCCGGAAAATTTTTGTGGAAAAAGGAAAGGCCGCTGTCAGTGTGAATGATTATGTGAAGAAAGGGCAGATTCTTGTATCAAGCAATATCAGCAATGGCTCGAGGGCGGAGCTTGTACCCGCAAAAGCCGATGTATGGGGAGAGGTCTGGTACAAAACGGATGTGTCCGTGCCGATTAAAACCACTTTTTCTGTTTTCACGGGTGAAGAGAAGACAAAGCATTACGCCCGTATTAAATCGTTCTCGCTTCCTATTTGGGGATTTGAGGAGCATAGTTTCTTGAAGTATGAGAAAGATGTGACGAATAAGCCGTTATTCTTCCTTGGCTGGAAATTGCCGATTTTTTATAAAACTGTTACTTACCGTGATAAAGAAACGGTTATCAGGGAATATTCAAAAAAAGAAGCGATTAAAAGGGGACATGAAGTGGCGGAAAACGATTTAAAGAAATTGCTTCCTAAAAATAGCGAAGTAATTGGTCGAAAAGTTTTGCGCGAAAGTTTTGAGAGTGGTAAAGTTATATTATCTATACATTACCAAGTACTAGAAAATATCGCAATTGAACGACCAATTATTCAAGGAGATTAGGGAATGACAATAGAACAGAAAATGGTTGAAGTAAATCTTAAAACACCGAATGAAGCATTATCTTTGCTGGGCGCATCCGACAGCAATTTAAAGGTTCTTGAAGAGGAATTGAAAATCTCGATTGTTACACGAGGGGAATCCATCTTGATTGGCGGGGATTCCGAAAAGGTTGAATTAGCTTATGATATAATCAAGTCGCTTCTTCTTGTCATCAGAAAGGGCATTTCCATCAGCACGCGCGATGTGGCATATGCGATTTCTTTGGCGGAGAAAGGGACATTAGAATATTTTCAAGAAATGTACGATGAAGAAATAGCCAAAACGGCGAAAGGGAAACCGATTCGCATTAAGACTTTGGGGCAGAAGCATTATATTACAGCGATCCGCAAACATGATATTGTATTCGGAGTCGGCCCTGCCGGCACCGGCAAGACGTATCTGGCGGTTGTTATGGCGGTAGCGGCTTTGAAGAGCGGCAAGGTGAACAAGATCATCCTGACACGTCCTGCTGTCGAAGCAGGGGAGAGCCTCGGCTTTTTACCGGGTGACTTAAAGGAAAAGGTCGACCCTTATTTAAGACCGCTGTATGATGCCCTTCATGATGTTTTAGGGGCAGAGCACACACAGCGTCTGATTGAACGGGGGATCATCGAGGTTGCCCCGCTTGCATACATGCGAGGACGGACGCTCGACGATGCTTTTGTCATTCTGGACGAAGCGCAGAATACAACGGAAGCCCAAATGAAAATGTTCTTGACCCGGCTTGGGTTCGGTTCGAAGATGATTATCACAGGCGATCGCTCGCAGATTGACCTGCCAAGAGGAGCCAAGTCAGGGCTGATAGCGGCAATGGAGATATTAAGTGAAGTGGAAGGCATCAGCTTTATTTATCTGGACGGCAGCGACGTCGTGCGCCACCGTTTAGTGGGGCGCATTGTCGAGGCATATGAAAAACATAATGCGTAAAATCCGAGGAAACCGTTTAGCTGTAGGTTTACAGTCGAACGGTTTCTTTTTTGGAGTAACATTCCCTTCGTATTTATGATAAACTTTGATGTACTCGAGAGTTGTGTTGATGTTCATAAGAGAATGGCGCAGCAGCGATTTGATCGCCCATTGACGAAAGGGCCTATACATAATGAAAATCCGCATGAAAACTGCTATCATTTTGATATGGAATCAATTCACTAATAATGCTTCATAGGCAAGTGTTAGTTTGTGACTTGGAGGAGTAATACTAATATGGATATTAATCAATTAATGTCAAAAGTTAATCAGCTATTAAGACATACGTTTTTTCAGGTGTTCTTATTTGTTCTTCTTGCGCTTATATCGTATAGCGTCATGTTCTCGAATGTGAAGCCTGAAAAAATAAATGTAGAATTGCTCAAGGTGGCCGATCAAACATTACGCGCTCCCAAAACAGTGGAAGATGTCGAGAAGACAAACGAAGAAAAGCAGGAAGCGCTCAAGCAGGTGGATGATGTCTATACGCTGAAAAAGGAATATGAAGAAAATCGCGTCGATTTAATTTCTTCTATTTTCGATTCAGCGGCCGAAGTGAACAAAGAAGCCGCCAGTGGAAATCAAAGTGGTACGGGTGGTGGAACTTCACAGGAAGAGGCCAAGCTCTTGAATGAAAAAGTGGCTTTGCTGAAGAAGAAGCTGACCGGCGATGTGAATAAAGATCTTACAGATGATGTGTATAAAGCGCTCCTTAGCGCTTCGGACAGCGACTTGAAGATCGCGAAGGATACGACTGTTACAGCAATCAACAGTGTTATGAAGAATAAAGTCCCTGCCAATGAAGTGGAGAATGCGAAGAAAGCCGCTGAAGAGGAAGTCAAGTACATCTCTATGCCGTCGGACCTGAAGCGTGCCGCTGTCACATTAGCGCGTTATGCGATTACACAAAATTACTTTTATGATCCGCAGAAAACAGAAGAGCAAAGACAAATAGCGGTAGAAAGCGTCGAACCGGTCAAGATTCTCCAAGGGCAGATTTTGGTTGAGAAGGGCCAGTTGGTGGACCGTGAAGTGTACCGTAATTTGAAACTGACAGGATTGCTTGATACGGATAAATCGGTGTTGCCGTTCATCGGATTGGGAATCATGATCAGTCTTGTTTTTGGCTGTTTGTTTTATTTCTACCGCGCAATTGAAAGGGCAAATGAGCAGAAGCAGAATCATATACTCATCTTCAGTTTGGTTTTCATCATTGCAATCATGATTCTGAAGACAATCAGTTTATTCTCGACTGAAACGTTCAATCTGCGTTTCTTCATTCCTGCCGCAATGGGGACGATGATTCTGAAAATATTGATAGACGACCGCTATGCCTTGATTTACACAATTATAATAAGTATTTTTGGCGCTATTATCTTCAATGAAAATGCGGCGACAAATTTTAATTTATCGGTCTGCATCTATATTTTATTTAGTGGCGTTGCGGCGTTATTATTGCTGTCGACGAGGAATTTCCGTGCGAAATTATTCCGGGCAGGATTTCTTTTATCGTTCATCAATCTGTTCATCATATTAGCCATGGTCTTCATTATGGATCTGCAGGTTTCCCGAGTGGAATACGGATTCTATATATTGGCGGCATTTGTTTCGGGCATTTCTTCATCGATTCTGGCCATTGGGCTGTTGCCGTTCATTGAAGGCGGATTTGGTATTTTATCAACGATGAAATTGATTGAATTGTCAAACCCGAACCATCCATTGCTGCGCAAAATCCTAATGGAAGCGCCGGGAACATACCATCATAGCGTAATGGTTGCTAATCTGGCCGAAGCGGCTTGTGAAGCGATCGGAGCGAATGGGCTGATTGCCAGAGTGGGATGCTATTATCATGATCTCGGCAAAACGAAACGCCCGCAATTCTTTATCGAGAATCAGATGAATATCGATAATCCGCATGATAAATTGTCTCCTGCCACAAGCAGAGATATTATCATCGATCATGTGAAAGATGGGGTAAAAATTCTGCAAAAGCATAAAATGCCTAAAGAGGTAGTGGATATTGCCGCACAGCACCATGGAACGACATTGTTGAAATTCTTTTATTACAAAGAGAAGGAAATGAATCCTGATGTGAAAGAAGAGGATTACCGCTATCCGGGTCCTAAGCCGCAATCGAAAGAATCGGCTGTCATCAGTGTAGCGGATAGTGTGGAGGCGGCTGTGCGCTCAATGAAACAACCAACTCGCGAAAAGATCGAAAGTCTGGTGAAGAGCATCATTCATGATCGTTTGAATGATGAACAATTCTCTGAATGTGATATAACCATTAAAGAGCTTACTATTGTAGAGCGGACTTTCTGTGAAACGCTGAATGGGATTTTCCACTCGAGAATTGAATATCCAGACGAAAAAAAATGATATGAAGAAGGTGAACTGCTTGCTTTCGATAGATTTTATAGATGACATGAACAAAGTAAGTGAAGAGGAAATTACATTAATTCAAGAGATTCTCCAATTTGCGGCGAAAGCGGAAGGAATTGAAGAAGAATGCGAATTGTCCGTGACTTTTGTGGATAACGAGTCTATTCGTGAAATCAATAAGGAATATCGGGGCAAAGATGCGCCCACAGATGTAATCTCATTTGCGATGGAGGAAATGGGCGAGGATGAGATAGCGATTATCGGCGCTGATATGCCGCGGGTGCTTGGCGATTTAATCATCTCGATTGACCGTGCGAAAGAACAGGCGGAGGAATACGGACATAGCTTCGAACGGGAGCTTGGCTTCCTTGCTCTTCATGGTTTCTTGCATTTATTGGGGTATGACCATATAGAGAAAGAAGATGAAGTGGTCATGTTCGGCAGACAAAAGGATATATTAGAGAGCTATGGACTTTCGAGAGGATAAACACCATTCTTTTGTGCGCAGTGTCGGTTTCGCTCTGAAGGGAATACGTACATCGTTTCAAGAGCGAAACATGAAAATTCATGTAATGGCAGGCATATTGGCGATCGCAGCTGGAATTGCGTTATCCATTTCTTTGGTAGAATGGTTATTCATCTTGACTTGTATTGCAGGTGTGATTGCACTGGAAATGGTCAATACAGCCATTGAGAAAGTGGTGGATTTAGTGACGGGCGATTATCATGTCCTCGCTGAGAAGGCGAAAGATCTAGCTGCCGGGGCTGTGCTTGTCTATGCGATCTATGCCGCTGCAGTCGGATTGATTATCTTTCTTCCTAAGATGATTGATATCTTATATGCGTTTTGGAAGTAAGGAATTCATAGGACTGAATAAGAAAGTATTACATTTTTGTAATGCTTTCTTTTTTGCTGGGGAGAGATTTATCCCGTTTAACAGGTACTAAGACTCCCACTTCAACACAGCAGTGAAAG
>JBJEFM010000145.1:0-9472 GCA_051874035.1 Bacillus sp. (in: firmicutes) | reverse complement strand
CCCCACCTATCAAAGATTCACTTTATCGTCTGGAGCAAACAGCATTCCAGAGATTTGAGCCATACATGGGGGCCTGAGAATCCTCATCCCTTTAAAGCAAGCGCGGATTAAATGGCATATGGCTGTTAAGGGGTTGTTTTTTTGTATATAGTAAGAATGAAAAAGAAAAAAATCGGTAATATCATTATGTAATACTCGTGTATAGTTGAAACTTAAAATAAGAATCTTTATACTTATGAAAGCTATATCATTAAATTAATAGGTACCATTATTTCGCTTTATATCTCAATGAGTTATATACAAATAAGAAAGAAACTCTTTTTAAACCATATAAAGGATGAGAAGAATGTCGGAAATCCAGACAGTGAAAGTCGAGTTGAAAACAACTGTCACCAATGGCCCAGACAGTGAATCATATGAATTATTGACGTTCGGCACCGTACAGAATAAAGGCCGTTCTATTTATTTGAGGTACGATGAAGTACAGCAGGATCTGAATAAAACACAGACAATCGTTAAATGGTCGCCTGAAGAGGTCTTCATCATGAGGTCGGGTCATGTTAAAATGCGGCAAAAGTTCCTGAAAGGTTTAATGACAGTAGGAACATTCGAGAGCCCATATGGAACGATGCAGATGCTTACAACAGCCAAGAAGATGAAGCATACTTGGAATGAAGAAGAGAAGACCGGCACTATGCATTTAATTTATGATCTGAATTTACAAGGCAATGACGTTGGGCAGTATGAAATGCAGATTTGCTACAAGGAGGAAGCGTAATCAATGAATATCGTTGAACAAGTACAAGAGAAGCTGAAACAAGAAATTAGAGAAGCAGTGATCAAAGCGAATTTAGCGACAGAAGAACAAATCCCGAATGTTGTTCTTGAAACGCCTAAAGATAAAACACATGGTGATTATTCAACAAACATGGCGATGCAATTAGCGCGTGTTGCGAAGAAAGCGCCGCGTGCAATTGCAGAAGAGTTAGTAGCGAACTTCGAACAATCAAAAGCTTCAATCAAGAAGATTGAAATCGCCGGACCGGGATTTATCAACTTCTACATGGATAATTCATATGTAACAGAATTGATTCCTACGATTCTGGGAGCGGATGAGAAATATGGAGAAAGCAATGCAGGGAACGGCCAAAAGATCCAAGTGGAATTCGTATCGGCCAACCCAACCGGGAATCTGCATTTAGGCCATGCGCGCGGCGCGGCTGTTGGCGACTCATTATGCAATATTCTTGATAAAGCGGGCTATGATGTCTCAAGAGAGTATTATATCAATGATGCCGGAAACCAAATCAACAATCTCGCTATGTCTGTAGAAGCCCGTTATTTCCAAGCGCTTGGTTTAGAGAAGGAAATGCCGGAGGACGGCTACCACGGCCAAGATATCGTTGAAATTGGCAAGAAGTTGGCAGAAGAATTCGGCGAGCGTTTCGTAGAAGAGGACGAACAATCTCGCTTTAACTTCTTCCGCGAGTATGGTTTGAAATATGAATTAGGCAAGTTGAAAGAGGACTTGGAAGAGTTCCGTGTGCCATTCGATGTCTGGTATTCCGAAACATCTTTATATGAAAATGGCAAGATTGATGAAGCATTGGCTGATTTGAAAGAGCGCGGACATATTTATGAACATGAAGGCGCAACTTGGTTCCGTTCAACAGAACTGGGCGATGACAAAGACCGTGTATTGATTAAACAAGATGGTTCATACACATACTTAACACCTGATATCGCTTATCACCGCGATAAATTAGCGCGCGGATTCGAGAAATTAATCAACATTTGGGGAGCCGACCACCACGGTTATATTCCGCGCATGAAAGCTGCGATTGAAGCGCTGGGGCATGACCGCGACCAATTGGAAGTGGAAATCATCCAACTTGTTCATCTGTACAAAGACGGCGAAAAAATGAAAATGAGCAAACGTACAGGTAAAGCTGTTACGATGCGCGATTTAGTGGAAGAAGTAGGATTGGATGCTACACGTTATTTCTTCGCGATGAGAAGTGCCGATACGCATATGGACTTTGATTTGGATTTAGCGGTATCTCAATCGAATGACAACCCGGTATATTATGCCCAATATGCGCATGCGCGTATTTGCAGCATCCTGCGTCAAGGCCAAGAGCTTGGACTTACAGCGGAAGGGTATGATTTAGCTGCCATTACGACTGAGAAAGAATTCGAGGTATTGAAGAAGTTGGGTGAATTCCCGCAAGTGATTGCCGATGCCGCAGATAAGCGCCTGCCGCACCGTATCACGAATTATATCTTTGACCTGGCATCTACTTTCCATAGCTTCTATAATGCGGAGAAAGTGCTGGATCAAGAAAATGTGGAGCGCTCTAAAGCTCGCCTAGCATTGATTCAAGCTGTCCGCATCACACTTCGCAATGCGTTGGCATTGATCGGTGTATCAGCTCCGGAAAAAATGTAATATAATCAATCGGGAAAAGCCAAATCCAATTCAGGGTTTGGCTTTTCTTCATATGGTGATCGATGCCCCGCCGATTCGTTTTATTCCTCTAATCTTGGAGATTTCTTCTACAAGGTTCAGCAATGCCTGGTCTTTGCTTTTCGCTTCAATCATGAAGTCTACATCCATATTCAGCGACTTGAGCGGTGCGAGCAGCGGTTGGATGAAGGAAACGTCCACTAAATCAGAGTGTGAGCGAAATTCCTTCTCGGATTTTGGTGAAGAGATATGAATCTTTGGACGCAACCCGGTATGGGCCCATGTCCGGAAGATTCGCGGCAAAAGATCGACTAAAGGCTCATCGCACAGATTGGCCATGTGATGATGATAGTCGAATACCATCGGAATCGTTTCTCGTTCGCATACGGCTAACGTTTCAGAAGCTGTGTAGGTTTTGTCATCGTTTTCAAGCGTTATTCGCGCTTTAAGGTGAGGCGGGATCTGTTTGACGTTCTCATGGAATCTAGCGATGGAAGCTGCTTTATCCCCATATGCTCCGCCAACATGGATGTTCATGTAGGAGCAGTCTTCAACTCCCATTGCCGCCAACATCTTGTAGTGGTAATCTAAATCACCTATAGAGTTTGCTGTGATTTCCGGGCGCGGGCTTGTGAATAACGTGAATTGATTCGGATGGAAGCTGACACGCATCCGGCTGTTTCGGATGATGCTGCCAAGCTCTTCCCACTCTTGGCGAAAAGGTGTGACGAAATCCCATTTCGCATCCGGATGGGTGGCCAGCGGCACAATCGAGCCTGATAGCCGATATAACTCAATCTCGTGAGCGATATTATAGTGCAGCATTCGTTTCGTATTATTCAGGTTCGCTCTTGTGACAGTGTGAAGCTTCTCTATCCTTTCCTCTTCCCCGAGCTGCGAGTAACGTTTAAAGGTTAGTGTTTTAGCGGGCGATGCATCATACAAGGCGATTGCATGGCATACATACCCGAATCGAATCTTCATTTCATCCTCTCCTTGGCTCTTGCTGTATTATAAGAAGGCGGCGAATAGCGTAGCTATCTTTTCTTTGCAGGTACGCCATAGATTAAATTGGTTCAGCTGTTCGCCTGTAAGCGGCCGGCTGTCATGTAAATCATTTTCAATCGCCTTCTTAATCTTCTTTATATACCCTTTATCATAAATTAAACAATTCATTTCATGATTTAAGAAGAGACTGCGGCGGTCGAAGTTCGCCGTTCCGATATCCAGAATGGCGTCGTCAATCAGAAGATACTTCGGATGAAAGAAGCCATTCTCATATTGATATACTTTGGCACCGCAGGAAAGAAGTGTGCGGAAGTAGGGGAATGCCGCTTCTTTCACTAAGCGATGGTCGGAAGTTTCGGGAACGATGATTTGCAGGCGGACGCCTTTTTTTAAGGCGCGAATCAATTCCTCCAGTATTTTCTTGGAAGGGATGAAATAGGGTGTGCCGATAATGATTTGGTCTTTTGCTTGCTTGATTAGCCCGAGAAAGGTTTCTTCTAGGAAGAGGCCTTCTGTCGGGATGAACTGATGTGCATGTGCGCCTTTATGGCCATGTTTAACGAACACCTCTTTGTATTTAATCTCTTCCCCGGTCGCTTCCTGCCAATCGGCCAGAAATTCTGTTTCTAAATCCTGCACGCCCTCACCTTTTATGCGAAGGTGGTAATCTCTCCAAGGATTCAGTTTCTTGTCTTCATTATTGTATTCCTTGCCGATATTAAAGCCGCCGATGTAGCCGATTGCACCGTCAATGATTGTTATTTTGCGATGGTTCCGCTCTTGGGATGAGTAGAAGAGATAAGGCAGCTTTGGTGCATGGCTGAATGAGAATTTCACACCTGCTTGTTTGAGTGCGGCAATGGTTTGCTGATTAAATCTAATACTTCCGGCCCAATCCAATAATAAGCGCACTTCCACGCCTTCTCTCGCTTTCTTCTTCAATAGGTTGGTAAAACGTTTACTGATGGCGTCGTTTTTTACGATAAAAAACAGAATATGTACATAGTGGTTCGCTTGTTGAATATCCTGGAACAGCTTCTCGAAAAGTTCCGGCCCTGATGTATAAAGCGAGAGATCACTTGAACGCTTAGGATAAGAAATCTTTTTTGTACGTGAAATGTGATTCTTTCGTCCTGATTTGAAGTCGATAAGAAGGAATAAGCATATAAGTACGGCGAATACCAATATAAACAAAAATACTTTCAAATGAGTTCTCTCCTCCATTGAACAATTGTTGAATCTATTGTCTTTATGGTTTCTAAAAACCATAAGATTAATGTATAGGCGGGGACTTGGAATATTTGGTTATAGAAAAAAATAGAAAAAATATTGACTGAATGCTCATTCATTATATAATATAGTAAATAAGGAAAAATTCAGAAAATAAACTAACATAAGGGAATAGCAATAAAGAAGTAATTGCGGTTGGTCTGAATTTTTCAGTGGTCTTTATGGGGAAGGAGACAGATATGGAAGGATTATTATGGGTAAACCTCATCGCATTTCTACTGATCGTTGCATACGCCATTAGTCTATTCGTTTATTTAATCTCAACAAGAATCAAGTACATCAAGCTAGGGAAAAAGGTTGAATTCGATAATCGTGTGAAAGAGCGATTACAGTTGATCTGGGTGAATGTTTTCGGGCAGAAGAAGTTATTGAAGGATAAGAAAAGCGGAATCATGCATGTTATGTTTTTCTATGGATTCCTGCTTGTGCAATTCGGGGCGATTGATTTAATTATCAAAGGAATTAAGCCGGGGGCTCATTTGCCATTCGGACCGTTGTATCCGGCTTTTACTTTCTTTCAAGAAATTGTAGCGCTGATTATTCTGGTAGCGGTTTTCTGGGCATTCTATCGCCGCTACATCGAGAAGCTTGTTCGTTTAAAACGGGGCTTCAAGGCGGGGTTGGTGCTGATATTCATCGGTGGATTAATGCTTTCGACATTAGTGGGGAATGGAATGGCATTAATCTGGCATGGCCATGATCCGAACTGGTCAGAGCCGGTTGCGTCTGTTATTGCAATCGCTTTCTCGTGGATCGGCAAGACAGGGGCGATTGTCGGTTTCTATATCGCTTGGTGGGTTCACGCATTGATCTTGTTGACGTTCTTAGTGTATGTACCGCAATCGAAGCATGCGCACTTGATTGCCGGGCCTGCGAATGTCTATTTCCATCGTTTATCGAATCCAGGAAAATTATCGAAAATCGATTTCGAGGATGAATCACAGGAATCATTCGGTGTGGGCAAGATTGAAGATTTTACACAGCACCAGCTTATTGATCTTTATGCTTGTGTGGAATGCGGCCGTTGTACGAATATGTGCCCGGCAACCGGCACAGGTAAAATGTTGTCTCCGATGGATTTAATCATAAAACTGCGCGATCATTTAACTGAAAAAGGAGCCGTTGTTACAAGGCAGCAGCCATGGGTGCCGGGCTTTGCGTTTTCTAAAACGAAAGGCAACCAGCTGGCGCTTGCGGCAGCGGGACAAGGAGTCGAAGAGCAAGCGGCAACGTCCATCTATAATCCGAGCCTGATCGGCGATATCATCACAGAAGAAGAAATCTGGGGATGTACGACTTGCCGTAACTGTGAAGATCAATGCCCGGTTATGAATGAGCATGTAGATAAAATTATCGACTTGCGCCGTTACTTGGTCTTAACAGAAGGGAAGATGAACCCGGATGCGCAGCGCGCGATGCAGAACATTGAGCGTCAAGGCAATCCATGGGGATTAAATCGTAAAGAGCGTGAAAGCTGGCGTGAAATCCGTGAAGATGTAACGATCCCGACTGTCAAAGAAATGAAGAAAGCGGGCGAAGAGTTCGAATATTTATTCTGGGTCGGATCAATGGGTTCATACGATAACCGCAGTCAGAAAATCGCATTATCTTTCGCTAAGCTGCTGAATGAAGCAGGCGTGAAATTTGCGATTCTCGGCAACAAGGAGAAGAACTCGGGCGATACAGCACGCAGACTGGGAAATGAATTCGTTTTCCAAGAATTGGCGGCTAATAATATTGCCGAATTCGAGAAGAACGAAGTGAAGAAGATTGTAACCATCGATCCTCATGCCTATAACGTCTTTAAGAATGAATATCCGGACTTTGGATTGGAGGCAGAGGTATTCCACCATACAGAAGTGCTGGCTATGCTTGTGAAAGAAGGCAGACTGAAGCCGACATATGAAGTGGATGAAACGATCACTTTCCACGACTCCTGCTATTTGGGCCGCTATAACGAAGTGTATGATGCGCCGCGTGATATTCTGAAGGCAATCCCAGGCGTGAAGCTGGTCGAAATGGAAAGAAACCGTGAGACGGGAATGTGCTGCGGAGCGGGCGGTGGATTAATGTGGATGGAAGAAGAAACAGGACATCGCATTAACGTAGCAAGAACAGAGCAAGCATTACTTGTTAAACCATCTGTCATCAGCTCAGGTTGTCCATATTGTTTGACGATGCTTTCGGACGGGACAAAAGCGAAAGAAGTGGAAGAGAGCATAGGCACGTATGATGTGGCGGAATTACTAGAAAGATCTATTGTTGGAACACCTTCTAGCGCCACGGTATAATTTTCTTAATTTTCTCTGTTTTGTATGAAAATGGTTTTAAAATAGTGGCGAATCATGTAGAATGAAACTATTGAGAAGTTGTTTTTTAAATGTTCAAAATCATTAAACAAATAGGGTGGCATGAGAGTGCTTCCCTTTTCTTTTGATATTTTTTGAGCGAGCGTTCAGTCAATAAAGGTATAAGGGCAATTGTTTGAATATTCAGTAGAAGGGTGTTGGGCAAGATGGCAAAAACGGTCATAGTTAGTGGAGTAAGAACGCCATTCGGGAAATTCGGCGGTGGTTTAAGCGGTTTCACAGCATCAGATCTCGGCGGGATAGCCATTAAAGAAGCATTAAAGCGAGGCGGTGTTGATCCGAAATCTGTCGACGAAGTTATTATGGGGACGGTTCTGCAGGGCGGCCAAGGGCAGCTCCCTTCCCGGCAAGCTTCCAGAAAAGCAGGTCTGCCTTGGGATGTTCGCACAGAAACGATTAATAAGGTATGTGCTTCAGGGATGCGGAGCGTGACATTGGCAGATCTTCTTATCCGGTCCGGAGAAGAAGAAGTTATTGTAGCCGGCGGAATGGAGTCGATGAGCAATGCTCCTTATGTCCTGCCGAACGCAAGATGGGGAATGCGGATGGGGGAAGCGAAGGCTTTAGACCTGATGATCCATGATGGCCTGAGCTGCAGCTTTACAGGTGTTCACATGGGGACATTCGGCAACAGCACAGCTGTGGAATTAGAGATTGGACGCGAAGAGCAGGATCAGTGGGCATATAGAAGCCATAAGCGGGCTTTGGAAGCGATTGAAGCCGGTAAATTAGCAGAAGAGATCGTACCTGTAGAAGTACCTCAGCGAAAAGGCGATCCGAAACTGGTGGAGAATGATGAATCTCCTCGTCCCGGCACCTCTGTGGAAACGCTAACAAAACTAAAGCCGGCGTTCGGTAAAGAAGGCACAATCACTGCAGGCAATGCGCCCGGCGTAAATGATGGCGCTGCGGCACTTGTCTTAATGAGCGAAGAGCGCGCGCAGCAAGAAGATAAAGAAGTGCTCGCCTATATCATCGGACATGCTGAAATCGCGATCGAAGCCAAAGATTTTCCGCGGACACCCGGTTTAGTCATTAATGAAATCCTCAAAAAAACAGGCAAGACAGCAGATGAAATCGACCTCTTTGAAATCAATGAAGCGTTTGCGGCAGTCGCCCTAGCAAGCAACAGGCTGGCGAATGTAAATCCTGATAAAGTGAATGTGAATGGCGGAGCGGTGGCACTTGGCCATCCGATCGGCGCGAGCGGAACAAGAATTATCCTGACGCTTATGCAGGAATTGAAGCGCAGAGGCGGCGGCATCGGAATCGCGGCGATTTGCAGCGGCGGCGGCCAAGGGGATGCCATCATGATTGAAGTGCCTAAAGTGCAGTAGGCGAGGCTGTTAGAAGGGAGCAGGCTGTAATCAGACTGCTCCCCGGAAAAGTATAGAGGAGGAAATAATCATGGCAATTGAACGAATTATGGTAATTGGAGCTGGACAAATGGGCGGCGGCATCGCTCAAGTATGCGCAATGGCAGGATACAGCGTCTATCTTCATGACCTTAAAGAAGAGTATGTGGAGAAGGGCTTGAATGTCATCAAGAAGAATTTAGCCCGCCAAGTCTCTAAGGGCAAGATGACAGAAGAAGAGCAGGTGCAAACATTAGAGCGTTTATTATTGTCCGTTGACCTGCAGAATGCGGCGAATGTAGACATTGTCATTGAAGCGGCCGTAGAGAATATGGAAATCAAATCAAAGTTGTTTGCGGAATTGGATGAAATCGCTCAAGAGCATACTATTCTCGCAACGAATACGTCTTCTTTGCCAATTACGGAAATCGCAGCTGTCACGAAGCGGCCGGAGAAAGTCATCGGCATGCATTTCATGAATCCGGTTCCGGTCATGCAGCTTGTTGAAGTCATCCGCGGATTGGCGACAAGCGATGAAGTATACGAAGCAGTAGATGATTTAGCGAAGGCTTTAAACAAAACGTCCGTAGAGGTGAATGATTTTCCAGGGTTCGTCGCCAATCGTATCTTAATGCCGATGATCAATGAGGCAGTCTATACGCTGTATGAGGGCGTGGCAACGAAAGAAGCGATTGACGATGTGATGAGGCTCGGCATGAACCACCCGATGGGCCCGCTGACGCTGGCTGATTTTATCGGTTTAGATACATGTTTATACATCATGGAAACACTGCATGAAGGCTTCGGAGACGATAAATACCGTCCGTGCCCGCTTCTCAGAAAATATGTGAAGGCAGGCTGGCTAGGGAAGAAATCCGGCAGAGGTTTCTATACTTATGAATAAAGTGAATCTTTGATAGGTGGGGGTTTCCTTCATCCCCCACCTATCATTAGATGAACCAACCTTAGTTGTTACAGGTATT
>JBJEFM010000144.1:0-9605 GCA_051874035.1 Bacillus sp. (in: firmicutes) | reverse complement strand
CATTGTTGCTAACGGCAAAGAGAGACAGCTTTTGCTGTCTCCTTTGTTCCACTAACGCCTCGGTTCATTGAAGATGACATCTAGCTTTTTCCTAAAGAAAACCCATCAAACAACTTTCCTCCAAAGGGTTGCAAGACAGACTCAACTAATTGTATAATTTGATTTTTGTTTCCAGTCTTATAAAAAATATCGAAAACCTCAACAAAATAATTTGCGAACTCTTCATCATAATTTCTTAATGAACGAATTACCCATTTTGATGCACCAATCCATTGACGGTTTGTTCTCAAAACAAATTCGCTTAATAATTCTGCAAGTGTATTAGCTATAAATATTTCTTCTGCTCTATTAGAACATCCTATAAAATCATCCAGTGCATCTGTAATAAAATATCGCTTTGTATTTATAGTTTCTTCTGACCATTCTTCTGGACCGTTATTTAATATATCTATTGCCTCTTTTTTTATGGAATCAATTATTCCGTCATCTTTAAGGATTATTCCTTCAGAAACCATCCTTGGCATTGTAGGTCTCGCTCTTTTATAATCCATTTCAAAGAAATGCTTATAAGAGGTTAAGTTATGAGCAAAGACCTCAATAGCCCAACCATAGTCAATTAATGACTCTCTATAAGATGAACTCAGGTTTTTATCCACAATAACAATATCAAGGTCAGAGGTTTCTGTTGCCTCCCCCCTAATCACACTCCCTGCTAATAACGCTCCTTGACAATTTGGAAAATGCTCAACAATAAATTTATGTGCAGCTTCGATAGGGGTTAACTTATTCAAATTCCCCATTGGATTCACCTCTAGCTAAACAAATTTCTTAAATATTTGTTCTACATTAAAGAGAACAACACCTTTAAAAAATCCCAATTCTTGTTCAACTCCCCCTGTTTGATAGTTGCAGAAGGCCTTTTGATTAATTATCCCATTTTGTAATTGCGTATATTATTTCTTTTGGATTCGGATTGTGTTCTAAATAGCCTGCACAACGAGAAACTAGAACACCATAGCTAAAATCTTGACCAATAATCCATATATCATCATTATTGATATATTCCCATAGAATGCTAAAGTTCATCAATGCCCATTTTCCAGCAACAATAAATATTGGACAATCATCTATCCCCAAAAACAAGTACACTAATTTATTTTCAATATCAATTCCTTGTACATAATGAATAACCTCTTGTTCCCAACTAAATTCTTTTCTGAATTCACTATATTTAATTGCAAAATCCCCTTTATGTAATTCATAATTCCATTTCTCGTGAACTTTATTTAGGATTCTTTCTAATTCTGGAGACGTAATCAGCTCGCTTTTTTCTATAACACTTGAAATATATTTTGGAAGTAATTTCATTAAATTAATTCTCTGATATTTTTGTTTGTTAACTTTTATTTTTTGCTGCAATAGTCTTTTTCGCTCATCCATAATCTCACCCAATTACATTTTAGTATCCTAATAATACCATTAATTCAGCAATTAAAAGTCTTATCTTATGCAGCTAACCTGCACCGATAATTGAATAAGAAAAGGGCTTAAAATCATAAAAGGAGCGGCATGCCGCCCCTTTCAACAAAGCTAGTCGGAGCCGATCTCGAACTCCACGCCCAACTCAAATCCCGAAGATTCTCCACCATGTTCCCGGCTGAAGAATTTGATGAGTTTATATCTCCCTTCATCCAAGCCTTCCAAGGAGATATGCTCCACTCTTATGCTTGCAGGCTGCACGCCGATTAGCTTCTCGGTGAAGGCCATATCTTCCCTCACCCTTTCCCAGCCATCTTCCCCCTTCTTGTATATAAAATAGGCGGAACCTGTCTGTAGCTCGTTCATGCCCCAGTTCTCATAATAGATGCTCGCTGTTTCACCCATTTTATAGACTTGCTTGGAAGCGGTCGCAATCATATTATTTTCCTTCACAGGTGTGTAGAGCGGAAAGTAATTATTCTCCACAATTTTCCCGTTCATATCTTTGATGGCAAGGCGATAAAAATACAATTTCCCATCCCCGTCCGGAATCTTCACCTTCGTATCCGACCCGGATGCGGCGGTCCGTGTCGATAGAGTGATGACCTTTTTCCCCGTATCATCCCACGAGCCCAGCTGGACGAGCAATTTTTGTCCCTTTTCCAGTTTGACCTGAAGACCTTGGAACACCCCGCCCGGCACAACAGGGACAACACGGCCGTCGCCGTAGAAATTCCCTTGGACGAAGTAGTCGTATGTGCCTGTTGCATTCTGCAGATTGCGTACTTTATTGGCATGCCGCTCCAAGATATTCTCTTGATAGGACCCGATGAAGCGCGGTGTATCTTCAACCTTCTGCGACTGCGCATCATTCTTGATGGGCGCTGACGCCTTATCCGCGGCATTGCATCCCGCAAGCAGCAGCATGGCGGCGCAGATCATTATTATTTGTTTCATCATCCATCCTCCTTTTCTTAATTAGACGGAATCAGACGGAAAAGGATTCATGATAAAACATATTTCCCCGTTCATTCACTCTTCGATTTCCCTCTCTTCTTGCAGGAATCTTATGAATTCAATCCGTTCATTGCCATTTACATATTCACTGTTATTCATGAATTGCTCCGGAAACATCTGCTTCCCCGCTGAATCATAGGAACTCCAGCCGATGTACATCGTCTCCTGTCCCGACAGAAAATCATCGAAAACCGAATCCCTCTTCAACTCCACTGCCTCCATCTCTTCCATCACAGCCAGCCATTCATCAGAAAAAGCGCTTGCTCCATACAGCCGCTCCCGCAAATCCACCCGCTTCTCCAATTGCACACGCGGGTCATATCTCTCTTCTTCGTCTGAAATGTTATAGCCCCTTTCCCTTATAAAATACAGCCGCATATCCGCCACTTGATCGTCGGGATGGATATTCCAGACGATATAATGTGCAGCAGGATCGTTCTTTACCTTCCACAGATACGGCTCACCGTTTGAATGAAGTGAATCCGCCTTCCATGCGTGATTCTCCCAAACCCAGAAGCTCATGCTATATTCATTCCGCTTCGAGACGAATGGAACGAAAGCATGCTTCCGGTCGACCATGATTACATCTTGAATAGCATCCACTTCCACATCCGGGAAGGTCTGCCCGATTCCCTCCGCCGCCTTTTCTTTGGTCAGAACCGCATCGGGGTCGGAGAAATAGAACCAATATAGAAAGAGGCACAGCAATATGCCGACCACAATTCCCCCTATGATTATGCTTTTTCTCTTCATATCTATTCTCCCCCTTTCAGCAAGGAAACGTCAGAGCGAAAGAAGTATTGCTTGTTCTGCGTGGTGACCAATAGCCCTTTGCCATCCTGTTCAATATAAATACGTGCATGAATGCCACTTCCCCATTCCGGAAGCGCACCGACGATTTGATAAGGGAACCGTTCATCATGCTCGCCGCTTTCAAGCTCATCATATATCTGCATATACCAGCCTTGAGAATCTACAGGTTTCTGTTTCAGGCGCGGCAATTGATTTCGCAATGCTTCCCTATCGAGCGAATATTCCCCGGCGGACGGATGAATCCCGACCAACGAAGCCTCCTCTATGTTTGCCATATAAGTGGCCGGTTCGTCTTTCTGATAAATGGCAGCATGGAGCAGCATCCCCGAAAGCGCCAGCGCCAGGAATATATAATTCCCCTTAAACCCAAGCCAGACGAATCGCCGGTACACATGCCAGCGGCCTTTTCGCAAGAAGCCATATACAAGCCACACGCCAAGCGGCAAGATTGCCAATTTCACCTGTTGGCCGAAAACAGTCAAATTGATAGAGAATGCAAATAGTCCGACTACTAATGCAACAACAATCCTCCATACTTTCGGATTCTCTTCCTGTTCGCGGTAAATGCGATAAGCAAGCAAACCGATGAGCACCCAACCGCATGCCGATAAAAGCAAAGTGATTAAATCCATCATTACAGCGCCTCCTATTCTTGCAAAATATCAATTGTTCCATTCACCATACTTGGAAGATCATGAAATGACAATCCATCAAAACGCATAAAAAAAGCCCGCAGACAGCTTGTCTGCAGACTTTCATTCAATCTCTCAATAATATTTCGCCACGTTGAATCCTTTCGCGCCATAATAATCCAAGATGCCATAATAAATGGCTTGCGCCGCTTTTTGACGGTATGTCGGCGAAGCGAGCTTGGCGTTATCCGATTTATTGTCGATGAAGCCAAGCTCCACCAGGACGGCCGGCATGGAGTTCTCACGCAGTACGTGGTAGTCGCCGTGCTTGTCCCCTCGGTCTTTTGTGCCCATTGCGGCTACGAGCCTTTTTTGGATTTTTTTCGCCAGCAGCTGGCTGGCCGCCACATTCGGATTTGCCGTTTTCGAAGCCGGTCCGTAATAATATGTTTCTGAACCGCTCGCATTTCCGTTCGCCGCATTGGAATGGATGCTTACAAAGGCGTTTGCTTTGGCGTTTTTCGCGATGGCCACACGCTGCGATAATTCAATGAATACATCTGTTTGCCTTGTGTATTTCACGTTGAAAGGCGTTTTCGCCAGCAATTGCTTAAGGCGCAAGCCCGTATCAAGCACGACATATTTTTCCGTCAGATTATAGCCGACAGCTCCCGCATCCTTACCGCCATGGCCCGGGTCAATGACAAGCACCTGCGAAGCAAGGGACGAGCCCGTATTATTGTTGCCTGTATTCCCTTCCGGCGAAGATGGCGGAACGTTTGTCAAATAAGCTGTCGAGACAAAACCGATGACATTATTCTTTGATTTGATCATCGTCCAGTTGCCTACTTTATACGTGACGCTTACTTTCTCTTTATTTTTAACAGAACCTACCACACTGTAATTCGTGGATGGCCCTTTTCTGATATTCAAAGAGGACGTATTGACATAGCTTGTGCTATTGAAGGCGCTGGTCGGCTTGAGACGTAATCGGTAATCGACCGCGCGCGCGATGAAAATCGCCGTCTCTTCCCGCGTTCCCTGTCTGGCCGTGCCGAATGTCCCGTCCGACATTGCCTTATCGATCCCCTTATAGATAAGGACTTTCCCCGCTCCATTTGTTGTATTATTGAAGCTATATCCGAAAGCCCTGCAGATTATGATCGCCATCTCCCCACGTGTTACGAGGCCGTTCGGCTTGAACACGCCGCCCGGATAACCCGAGATGATGCCGCGGTCGACAGCTTCCTGTATATAGCCGGAAGCGAAATTATTCACACCCACGTCTCTGAACTTTGTTTTTCGCTTTGTGCCATTAAGCCCTAACGTCCGGCCAATCATCGCCGCAAATTCGGCACGTGTGACCTTCTTACTAGGTTCAAAATACCCTTTTGCATTCCCTGTCGTTATTTTCCCTTGCGCCAAATACATAATTTCCTTATAAGAACGATGGCTTGCGCTTATATCCTTAAAGGACGTCGCAGCTGCTGTCCGCGGAGTGTTATACATCAACGCCCCCGGCAAGAAGACCAATACACATAGAAAGATTTTCATGAATGACTTCAAAATAACAGCTCCTTTCTACCTATTATTTTTTCACTATACCACGTTCAATTTCGAAAATTCATCCATACCTAAAAATTCACAAAATAGATAAAGGATGAATGGAAAAAACAATTTACATGCATCAAGAAAACAGTATGGTAAAATAACGAAAAGATGAACGTATAAAAAGGAATGTTAGGATTGTTGGATAAAATGCAAGTGGAAGGAAAAATCTTTGTCATTACAGGAACATTATCAAAAACAAGAAGGGAAATCGCGGCGGCAATCACGCAGAACGGCGGGATTATGGCTGGAGCCGTCACCTCGAAAACCGATTATCTGGTCATCGGCCGGCGCTTCGGCAATACAAAGGTATCGGCCGCCTTCAAATACGGTACGTTCACCATCACGGAAGAGGAATTAGCCGGTATGCTGGACGCAAAAAAGAGCTGACTTCAAATCCATCAGCTCTTATCGTACCGTTCTTTATTTAGGAACCCCTATTTCATTCAATGGATAGAAACGGAATTTCACTTCGCCGATGACGGAATCCTCCGGGATGCATCCAAAAACCCTGCTGTCCTTGCTGTTCAGGCGATTATCCCCCATTACAAACAAATAGCCCTCAGGCACCTCGGCTTGTCCCGTTCTTTCTTCAAGCGTAAAATCAGCAGTGAATCTACCGAATGGCGTTTCCGCTTTTTTGCTTTCCAAATATGGCTCAGTGTATGCTTTGCCGTTAATATAAAGAACATCATCTTTCATTTCGATGCGGTCGCCCGGCAGCCCGATTACACGCTTAATATAATGCGCATCCGCATCCGGAGCCTGAAAGACAATCGTATCAAACCTATCAATTTCCGATATTTTACTCAAGATGACCCGGTTATGGTCTTCATAAGTCGGCGACATCGACTCCCCCGATACCATCTGCGGTGTGAATAAAAATGTATGGCAAGCAAAAACCAGCACCAGCGTCAGCACGATGGTCTTAAGCCATGAAATCAATTCTTGCCTAATATGATCCTGCATAGCACCCCGTCCCCCTCTTCATCTGTTTTTTTACAGCTATCATATCAGATAATAGCAGCATTTTCCATAAAGTGAATCTTTGATAGGTGGAAATTTTCCTTCATCTCCCACCTATCATTAGATGAACCAATCTTAGTTGTTACAGGTACTCGGGTCTCCCACTTACACATCTGCGCTTTCACTGTTGCGTGGAAGTGGGAGTCTTAGTACCTGTTAAACGGGATAAAAATACAACCGATTACTTGATAGGCAAATCCTCTGTGATAAACATATCTCTACAGATCGCCAACACTTCATCTCTTGATATATCGAACTTCCGGCAGGTATCTTCCATGATCAGATTGCCATCTTTCTTTTCGTAATATTTACCTTCTCTAGTCACGATTTTGTATAAGCGCTTAACATAGTCATAGATTTCCTGTCTCTTAGGGTGTTCAAATAGGTAAGGTTTGAGGTCGCTCTTGATCCGATCCGCATCCAACTGTGCGAGCACAAGCTTCGTGACAGGTTTGGAACCATCGATTGTCATTACTTCCGTTTCGTGGTCGAATGTAAATCGGCGATTCCCAAAGGCGCCTTCAAGGTCGAAAAACACTTTATACCCTTTGATGTAATTATAAGAAAAGCGTAAACCCTTCTGTGCTGTGTGCAATATGTAATACTGCTCGGCTTCGCTAAGGTCAACAAACGCCTCCTTACAATCAATCTTTACTCCAATAATAGGTTCGTGGCCTCCCGTAGATTCTTTCACATAAAAGGATATGTCTTTAAAATAGTCATGTAAAAAACTATTATTCACAAAAGCTGCCGACTCTTTTTCCATCTCTTTCAATTGATCTCTGGATTTCAGGATAAACGCTCCCGCCAAAATCATAGTTACAAGCGGAATAAGTATATAAATATACTTTCTTTTTATATATTTCATAGTCACGTCACATCCTTATCAACCATTTTTCTCTTCCTCCACACATATTACTTTATTAGTATAATATATTTATTGTTTAAGTAATATGAATTATTTAAAATCCGCATTGTTTTCATCAACTTTTTACTTTGGCTAAATCCTTCAAGCAAGTTATTCCGGCCGTTCAGCGCAAAGATACCATTTCTTTTGTTAATCCCCATTCATTAAAGTGAGATTCGGCCTCTCATTAATTAATTGATAAAAACTATAAAAAATGTCAAATCATTGTCGATAATTAGGTATAAAAGCACTTCTTTACTAGATTCACACGACTAAGGGGATCATTATATGTAGGGGTTTTTTTATCGCATTTTCTTGATATACATTTCACTTCTATTACAGGGGGCTCATGCCAAAATGAAAAACCAACCGTTACGCCGCAAGTTGATGATCCTATGCTTATCACTCCTGATTATCCCGAACGCCATCATCGGTTTCTCCGCCTACAATATATCGAAGCACCAGCTGGATAGTGGCGGCAAGGCGCAACTTGAGAAAAGCGTTAAAATGGCCATCGGAATGATTAAACTGCTCGACCAGCTCGTAAAAGCCGGAGAAATCACATTAGAAGAAGCCAAGGAAGAATTCCGGGAAGAAATTCTCGGCCCTAAAGGGACAGACAATAAACGCCCATTAAATACAGATTATACGTTCGGCAAGTCCGGCTATCTGTTGGCAATGGAAACAGACGGAACCTCGATTATGAATCCGACGAATGAAGGGGACGATCTTACCGCCCTCATATCGGAGGATGGTGTGAACATCGGCCAGGAACTCTTAAAACAAGGCAAAGAGGGCGGCTACGCCTATTATAAATGGACGAACACCATCACAAATGAAATCGAAAGCAAGGTAACATATGTCGAACGAGAACCCATCTGGGGCTGGTATATCGGTGCAAGCGCCTATACAAGCGAATTCAACAGTAAAGCCGTCGAAGTGCTGCAGATGATTGCGCTTATCAGTGCTGTTGCGATTATTATCTGTGGCCTGCTCTCTTACTATTTTGCGAACAGAATGACAAAACCGCTTGTACGAATCAGCAAGGAATTGACAAGAGCGGCGAACGGCGACCTTTCCGGCGTAGATATCGATATCTACGCGGAAGACGAGATAGGCAAAGTGACGAGGGATTTCAATCATATGAAGAACAACTTGAAGCATTTGCTTACCCGAATCTCCCATTCAACGGAACAAGTGGCCGCTTCAGCACAAGAACTAACAGCAAGCGCAGATGAGACCAGCCGGGCCACAGAGGAAATCAACCACTCCATCCAGCTGGTCGCAACCGGAGCCGAAAGCAGCACGACCAACTTGGAAGAAAGCTCGCAGGCACTGGAAGAAGTGACAATCGCTGTGCAGAATATGGCCGAAAGCGCAAATGCCCTTTCCGAGAAAGGAACGATGATCGCAAACCAAGCACAAGAAGGACATGTCTTCGTCGATCAAACCGTACAACAGATGAAGTCAATCCACAATAAGGTCACTGATAGCGGCAACGTCCTGCAAGCATTGGAAGCAAGCTCTGCCGAAATCAGCGAAATCACTACAGTGATAACAGGAATAGCCGACCAGACCAACCTGCTTGCCTTGAATGCTTCCATCGAAGCGGCAAGAGCCGGCGAGCATGGGCGCGGCTTCGCCATCGTAGCCGAAGAAGTGCGCAAGCTGGCCGAACAATCGCAAGCATCAGCCAATCAAATCTCGCAGCTAATCAAACAAATCCAGGCGAATATGCTTGAATCAACTTCTTCTATGAATCTAGTGAAACAGGAAGTCGTCCAAGGCTTGCATGTCGCAGCCCAGGCAGAAGAGAACTTCGAAGGAATTTCAGCAGCAGTCCATGAAATGGATACAATGGTATCCGATATGGCCGCCGCCATCGAGCAAATGTCCGCAAGCAGCGAAGAGGTATCGGCATCTGTCGGCAATATCACTTCAGCCATCAAAGAATCAACAAATTGCACAGTCAACGTTGCAGCCGCAACGGAAGAGCAATCCGCCTCAATGGAACAGATTGCCGCTTCGGCCGTCGTACTCTCGAAGCTTTCGGCAGACCTCCAGCAACAAATCAGCCAATTCAAAGTGCACGAGGAATAAAGTGAATCTTTGATAGGTGGGGG
>JBJEFM010000143.1:0-2031 GCA_051874035.1 Bacillus sp. (in: firmicutes) | reverse complement strand
TCTTAGTACCTGTTAAACGGGATAAAAGGGTCAGAATGCTTTTCGTTCTGGCCTGCAAAATATAAATCTCTTATTTTACAACGCAACTAACCCTCTCTTCTCTGCTGCTCTTGAGCTAACTTCAACTCTTCAATCTCTTTTTTCATGGCCGGAGTTAATTCTTCAATTGTAATAACATAATTTTTTATACAAACCGCCTGATATTTTGATGTGACAAGGATGTAAGCACCATAAACATCCTCTTTATTGCAAGCCTTTCGAAACCATACATCATTTTTCAAATCTTGATGAATACGAGCGATAATTCGTTTCCTCGCTGCAGTTCTCTTCCCTACTCGTTGTTTATATCTTCGTATAGCGTGATCTGTGATTGTCATATCTTCTCCTCATATATAGCTTTATCTCTATTGAAGCCCACGTAAGTATTTCAACGCATTTTCTATCTTCTGATGCTTTTCCTCTACCCGACAGATTGCCTCCGTCCACTCGCCCGCATGAGTACGCAAGGCTTTAAAGGTTCTTTTCTGCTCCTCCGTTATAGCTTCCAGTTGGAACACAATCACCAAGCCATTCAATAAATCCAAGGACTCACGTTTCGTTTCATCGGTGAAAGATAGTAAAAAACGCCTTTCTCCATGTTGTATTTTCAATTGTAGAGCTGTTAATAAAATACCTGCTATTCCCTCTGTTGTTACGCGAGGATACATTCTCTTGACTGCTTCAATAGTCATGTGCTCTTCATTCTGAAGGTCTTCATGTCCAATAGAAGACTTATTCTTCAAATCTGAAATGGAAATAATATAATGATTTCGTTGAAACCTCGTGATTTTGTCTTCGTGTATCGTTGCTAAGCTGATCATGTCTGTGCTCCTTCTCCATATAGATTTTAATTCGTTTGAATATCAAGAAAATATCTTTTATTGAAAAAAGAATGAATATATGATACTTATTTACTATATTAAAAATAATAAAATACTAACTATTCTGGAGTAAACTATGATTGAAAAAATTCTTTTGTGCCAACACCCAAATATTGAAGAAGCACCTACCGATTTCTTATGCAGTGCTATTATTATTTTTGAAGAAGGAGGCCCATTCGTTCATGCTTCTTGTGAAATCCTACGAAACAATGAAGATATCCAGATCTATTCAAATAGTTGGATTACGACGAGCAAAGAAACTATCAAAAAAATTCAAATGTATGTACGAAATAAAGTGGATGCGATTGAAACAGGAAAAATCCCAACATTCGAAGAAGCATGTAAACAAAGAGATGCACTTCTTCAAAAACAAGGACGCTATTTTATAGATAAAATGCCGTATGAGGAACTGACAGAAGAAGAACTGCAACTAACAAATGAACCTCCTCCCGAATTAGAAGCACTAAAAGCAAAATTTCGACAAGAAATGCAAGCGATTGTCGATCAGGTGAATGAGGAATGGAAGAAGTAGAGATGCATTCATGGAGGGAATGAATAATAAGTGACCTTGTAGAAGAACTTGGTATATCCATTTTTTAAAACGGGACGACTTTAATCCAAATTTACATTCCAGGACAAAAAAAGACTCAAGCTTTTCACTTGAGTCTCTTTCCTGTTATTTCGCCACATTCCCTGCCACGTTCATGACATCCCATGTCCGTGAGAATGGCGGCGCGTAGCAGAAGTCCATCATGCCGAGCTGGCTGGTTGTCAGCCCGCTGTAGATGGCGACCGCCAAAGCATCGATTCTGAGCGCGGCGCCTTTTTTTCCGACGAGCTGCGCCCCGAGGATTTTCTTGGATTCCCCGTGGTAAATGAGCTTCGCATGGATGTCTTCCTGTCCCGGATAATAATCTGTTTGGTTCTTATCGGAAATAACGACAGTTTTATACGGAATGCCCATAGCCTTCGCTTCTGTTTCCGTAATGCCGGTGCGGGCCGCTTCAAGGTCCATTACTTTCAGGCAAGCCGATCCGAGCGTTCCTTCGAATGCCGTACGGCTCCCCGTCAGGTTCTCACCGATGATGCGGCCGATTTTATTCGCTGTCGT
>JBJEFM010000142.1:0-9623 GCA_051874035.1 Bacillus sp. (in: firmicutes) | reverse complement strand
AATGATAGGTGGGAGATGAAGGAAAACTCCCACCTATCAAAGATTCACTTTATTGTTCAAGAAGCTATGCCTGCAGATAGGCTTAGCTTTTTTGTTTTGTGTTATGTTGCCACGCTGGTTCCGCCCCGTTTAACAGGTACTGCGATTCCCGCTGAAAACAGCGATGTGCAAGTGGGAGATCAAGTGCCCCCGCCTATCAAAGATTCACTTTATGTCCCCTCCACACCGAGGTAATTTATGGAATGAAGTAGTGGATTAATAGTAATAATAGCTTAGTTAATGTAGAATAATGTAGAAAGCTTGAAATAAAAATGTAATATTATTTAATCTTCATGCGATAAATTTTGATGTTATAATAGCCTTTGTAGTTGAATGAATTGTTTATTATTGCATCATATGGACGAAGCCTGTCGAATACAGGCTTTTATACTGAAATAAGCTCATTTTACTAGAAGAGGGCGAAATATAGGTGGTTTTTTTATGATTGAAATGATTGATGTCAATAAAACGTACCCGAATGGCGTAATTGCCATTAACGGGATTAATGTAAAAATAAAAAAAGGTGAATTTGTTTACGTGGTAGGGCCTAGTGGAGCGGGTAAATCATCATTCATCAAGATGATGTACCGTGAAGAAAAGCCGACTAGCGGAACAATTACAGTAAACGGAGTAAATCTGGCGAAGATACGGAATTCGAAGGTTCCGATTTTCAGAAGAAATATCGGAGTTGTCTTCCAGGATTTCAAGCTGTTGCCTACACTGACAGTTTATGAGAACATCGCTTTTGCTTTGGAAGTGACAGAAGTAGAGCCGAAAGCGATTGAGAAGCGTGTCATGGAAGTGCTCGATCTTGTAGGATTGAAGCATAAAGCCAAAATGATCCCGACAGAACTTTCCGGCGGGGAGCAGCAGCGTGTATCGATTGCACGTGCAATTGTGAACGAACCGAAAGTGGTAATCGCCGATGAGCCGACAGGTAACTTGGACCCTGAGACTTCATGGGAAATCATGAATATCTTTGAGGAAATCAATAAGCGGGGAACAACGGTTGTGATGGCGACGCATAATAAAGAAATTGTTGATAACTTAAAGCACCGCGTAATCGCTATTGAGCGCGGTAAGATTATGAGAGACGAACAACGAGGTGACTACGGATATGAATATTAATAGTCTGAAACGTCACTTTAGAGAAAGCTTTAAAAGCCTTGGGCGTAACGGCTGGATGACATTTGCGTCTGTCAGCGCAGTGACGGTTACGCTGCTTCTTGTGGGCGTTTTCCTAGTATTTATGATGAATTTAAATAATATCGCATCGAACGTAGAGAACGATGTGGAGATTCGTGTGCATATCGACGCGGCGGCGACGCAGGCGGATATGGATACGATGGGCGCGGAGCTGAAGAAGATCGCCAAGGTTGATTCAGTGACATTCTCATCCAAGGAAGAAGAATTGAAACAACTGCAGAATACATTGGGTGATTCGTTCGCATTGTTCGAACAGGACAACCCGCTTAGAAATGTGTATGTTGTAAAAACAAAAACGCCTCAAGACGTCATTACAGTAGCAGACAAGATTGAAGGCATGGATTATGTAGAGACAGTAAAATACGGTCAAGGATATGTCGAGAAACTATTTGATTTCGTCGATATCTCAAGGAACATAGGACTGGCATTGACGATTGGTTTATTATTCACTGCCATGTTCCTTATTTCTAACACGATTAAAATCACGATTGTAGCAAGAAGAAAAGAAATCGAGATTATGAGATTGGTAGGAGCGACCAACTCCTTCATCCGCTGGCCTTTCTTCTTAGAAGGTTTATGGCTTGGCGTATTGGGAGCAATCATCCCTATCGTTCTAATCGCTACAACTTACTATAATTTATATGATTACATGACGCCGAAGATCGATGTGAAATTCATTGAACTGCTTTCATTCAGCCCATTCATTTATCAAGTGGCTGGCGTATTGATCCTGCTCGGAGGGGTTATCGGTGTTTGGGGAAGTATGATGTCTGTACGTAAGTTCTTAAAAATTTAACAATAAAGAGAGAATACGGGCTTAATCGGCCCGTATCTCATTTTTGCCAGGGTGTACAAATGAAATGGAAAGAGAAAGGTGACGTTGATGTTAAGAAATAAGTTTATCGCTTTAAATGCCACAGTCCTTCTTGGAATAAGCAGTGTTCTGGCTGCGCCTGCAGTGAGTGCCGAATCGATCAGTGATTTAGAGAGTAAGAAAAGCAAGATTCAAGATCAACGTTCCGGTCTAGAATCCAAAGTAAATACTGCAGAGAAAAAAATTGCAGAATTAAAAGCGCAGCAAGAACAAACAAAAGCGGAAATGAAAAAACTTGATGATGCAATCGGGGAAACAAACCTAAAGATTCGTGAAAAGAACGCCGAAATCACGAAAACAAAACAAGAGATTGAAAAATTAAAGCAAGAGATTGCAGAATTGAAAGAAAGAATCGAGAAACGAAATGAAGTATTGAAGAAACGCGCATTAACCTTCCAGGAAAATGGCGGCAGTGCGAACTATTTAGAAGTAATCTTCGGCGCTTCGGATTTTGGCGACTTTATTGAGCGCGTTTCCGCCGTGTCCACAATCATGGAAGCGGATGAAGATTTAGTGAAGAAGCATGAAGAAGATAAGAAGCAGCTAGAGCAAAAGCAAGAGCAAGTGGAAAGTAAACTCGCTTCTTTGGAATCTATGAAAAAAGAGCTTGAAACAATGAAAGCTAAGCTATCTAAACAGGCGGCTGAGAAGGACAAGCTGTTGGCTGAATTGAAAAAAGAAGAAGAAAATACACATTCTTATAAAATGACGTTGGAAGAAGAAAACGAACTTCTGAAAGCACAGCAAACATCCATTACAAAAGCGATTGAATTAGAGCAGAAACGCCAAGCGGAATTAGAAGCGGCACGCAAGAAAGCGGCAGCGGAAGCGGCTGAAGCTGCGAAGAAAAAATCCGCGGCAAGCAGCAGTTCAAGCTCAAGCAGTTCACCTCATTCAAATGTCTCTAGTGGCAGCTCGGGTTCAGGTTCAAGCAACTCAGGTTCAAGCAGCAGCAATGTTTCCAAGCCGTCCGTTTCGGCAGGAGCATTCACAAGACCGGCTAATGGTACACTGACATCGGGACTAGGCGAACGCTGGGGTTCATTCCATGCGGGCGTGGATATCGCCAATAGCGCAGGAACACCGATTGTTGCGGCAGCTGACGGTGTAGTGGCTCGCTCCGCTTATTCATCGTCATACGGCAATGTTGTCTATATTACACATTCCATCAACGGCCAAATCTATACGACTGTATACGCGCATATGGAAAGCCGTGCGGTAAGCATGGGCCAAACAGTAAGCAAAGGCCAATATATCGGCGCCATGGGCAATACAGGCGACTCACAAGGTAACCATCTGCACTTTGAATTACATAAAGGCAGCTGGACGCCATCTAAGAGCGGTGCAATCAACCCTATAGGTATTGTTCCACTATAAGAAGAATGTAAACATATAATTATATAAAAAGGGCGTTTCATCCAATGATGAAGCGCCTTTTTTTATATTTCTCCATAGATGATGGCGGCTATGCTGCTGCTTTCTAGAAAGACCAGCCATTCATCGTTCGGTTTCGCATCGGTGCAGGTCTAGTTTCATTGGCTGTACCAACCATGATTTAGTCCATATGTTGATCGGTATCTTCATGGCGCCGAAAACACAGGGAAAAACATTAGAAGAAATCCAAGAAGAGCGTTACGGAAAAGTAAGTTAAAGGTTATAATGAATTATAAGAAATATCATTATATTAAAATAATAAAAATAACGATATTTCTTTTTGGGGACAATCGTGAAGTGTTGAATAATCTTATTTAGGAGGAACTTTGACATGATGTACTATTTACCAAGCAAGAATTTAATTGGACAAGGCTGTTTGCAGGAATTGGGAGCGGAAATACAGAACTTCGGCTTCAAGAAGGCGCTTGTGGTGACGGATCGAGTGCTGAATGGAAACGGAGTTGTGGAGAAGGTAACCGATCAATTAGATAAAGCGAATATAGCATATACAATCTATGATGATGTGCATCCGAACCCTACTTGCGCAGAAGTACATAAAGGCGTGGAAATCCTTAACGCGGAGAATTGCGACTTTATCCTTTCAATCGGCGGCGGCTCGCCTCAGGATTGCGCAAGCGGCATCAGCATTCTTGCGACAAACGGAGGCAACATCCGTGATTATGAAGGTGTCAATAAATCGGAGAAATTGGGCTTCCCGACAATCGCGGTCAATACAACAGCCGGAACATCCGCTGAAATCACAATCAATTACGTGATCACAGACGAAGACCGCGGCGTGAAAATGGTGTGTGTGGATAAGAACAGCTTAGCATTATTATCTGTCAACGATCCGACGTTGATGTTCGACAAGCCAGCAAGCCTGACAGCGGCAACGGGAATGGACGCATTAACGCATGCGATTGAAACGATCGTAACGCCAGGCGCCAGTCCGCTTACAGATGCTACGGCATTAGAAGCCGTGAAGATTATCTTCAATTATTTGCCTGCAGCAGTGAAAGACGGCCACAATGTGGAAGCGCGTGAACAAATGACATATGCCTGTTTCTTGGCGGGAATGGCATTCTCGAATGCCGGCTTGGGATTCGTCCATGCGATGGCCCACCAATTGGGCGGCATCTACAATCTGCCGCACGGCGTGTGCAACGCGATGCTACTGCCAATCGTAGAGCGTGAAAATGCGAAGCATGCTCCTAAGAAGTTCCGTTTCATCGCAGCGAAGCTTGGCTTTGATGTAAGCGGCAAAACAGATGAAGAGTGCAGTGGATTTGTACTGGACAAAATCAAGGCGCTTGCTGAAGAAGTCGGCATTCCTAAATCGTTGAAAGAACTGGGCGTTGACAATCCGGACTTGGATCTTCTTGCGGAGAATGCCCTGAAAGATGCTTGCGCTCCGGGCAACCCGTTCATGCCGACTAAAGAAGAAACAATTGCGATGTTTAAAGAAATACTATAATGATGGACATCCTGCCCGAATATATTGTTCCGGCAGGATGTTTTATTTTGTGCAAAGCTTGCGGAATGCGGGCATCTTCAAAAAGCAGGATACCCTATGGGGAGTGAGGCCGGGCAAGTATAATCCGGGCGAAAGCCAACCTCTTTTTTAGGGAAAGGGCTTGGCTTTTTTTCTTATCATATATTACCCATGATTTTCATACATATAAAGTGAAACTTCAATCAGTGGGGGCTTTCTTCATCCCCCCTGATTGTTAGTTGAACCAATCGGGCGTTTACTGGCTGTTTATCCCCCACTTACAATTCTCTCGGTTCATTCTCGAATTCTTGAAGTGGGGTCTTACAGCCAGTTAATGCGGGATAAAATAAAAACTAAACGGTTAATCCAAACCATAAAAAGAGCTTGTTGTAAGCATCGTGTGCATCATTCAGTCTGTAGAAGCAACCTCTTTTTGGAAGGAGCAATATATGACGAAAAAGTGGGTGCTTCCTATCGCTGTAGCCGCTTCGCTGACAATCGGGGCTGCGGGGGGGATGTACATTGAACCGAATCTCTTTCTTAAATGGAATACTCCCAAGGATGAGCAGGAGCGAAACGATACAGCTTCGCATAAAGAAGAAGATGCAGACTTGGAAAAGGTGGAGCATGCCTATGATTTAATCCGGAAGCATTATATTAAAGAAGTGGAAGATGAAGAGCTGATATCAGGCGCGATTCAAGGGATGGTGGCGACATTGAACGATCCTTATTCCGTTTATATGGACAAGGAGGTATCAGCGCGGTTCAATCAATCATTGGATTCATCCTTTGAAGGAATCGGGACCGAGATCGGCGTCGAGCAGGATAAGGTCATCATTGTTTCTCCTTATAAAAATTCCCCCGCCGAGAAGGCAGGATTGAAGCCGAAAGATGAAATCACTGCGATTGACGGGGAGGCAATCAAAGGCCTGAATGTCCAAGAGGTAAGTATGAAAATCCGCGGCAAGCAAGGAACGAAGGTCACGTTGGAAATTAAACGGCCGGGCGTTTCGAAGCCGTTGACGTATACGATCAAACGCGACAAAATTCCGATTGAAACGGTTTTTTCGGAAGTGAAAGAAGAAAGCGGCAAGAAAATCGGCTATATTGAGATTGCAACCTTCTCTGTCGATACTGCTTCTGATTTTAAGAAGCAATTAAAGGCGTTGGAGAAGAAGGATATCGATGGTCTGATCATCGATGTACGCCAAAATCCGGGCGGTCTGCTATCGGCAGTTGAAGGAATCATTAATGAATTAGTGACAAAAGAAAATCCGTATTTGCAAACGGAGGATCGAAGCGGCGAACAAACGGAATTTTATTCGAAACTAACCGAGAAGAAATCGTACAATATAGCCGTTCTCATTGACAGCGGTAGTGCTTCCGCGGCTGAGATTCTGGCGGCGGCGCTTCATGAAGCGCAAGGCTATGCGTTGATCGGCGAGAAGACCTTCGGGAAAGGCACCGTCCAGCAAGCTATCCCAATGGATGACGGCAGCGATGTGAAACTGACGGTATCGAAATGGTTGACGCCGAAAGGCAATTGGATTCACCAAAAAGGAATTGAACCGACAATCGCCATCCAGCAGCCGGACTTATTCCGGACACAGCCGCTCTCAATCGAGCATACTTTAAAGCGCGATATGACAAGCGAACAAGTCAAGCATGCCCAAGAGATGCTGAAGGGGCTTGGATATGAGCCGGGCCGGGATGATGGCTACTATGATTTACGCACGGAAATTGCGGTGAAGGCATTTCAGAGCAGCGCGGGGCTGAAGCCGACAGGAAATATTAATGCCAAGACCGCTGCAGCCTTGGAGCAGCAGATTGCGGCCGAGAAGAAAGATGAAGATAATGATATCCAATTAAGGGCCGCATTACGGTATTTATTGAAATAATGTTTAAGCGCTTGCGATTTCGCGGGCGCTTATTGTTGTTTAGGGAAGGGAAAATGAGGGAATAGGAATAGTCGGCTTCATAGCCGGCCGTTCGGAGAAGAAGCCCATAAGCCAAGTTGCCCAGTGTATGATATTAGGAGAATAAGATTCTTTTTGGTAATAGGAATTGCTACTTTACTTTGATAGAATAGAAGTTAGCATATTTAGTATATTATGAAAGGAAGGTGTACATAAGTGGGAACGGAATGGAGTATTGAACTATTATGGAGCATCGGGAAGCTCTTTTTGAATCCACTATTCTACTATTCCTTTTTGATTTGTATAGTCATCGGTTATTTCCGTGTTAAACAAGAGCGAAGAAACTTCAAAATCCGTGCCGAAAGCGGTTATTACGAATTGAAAAATTTAGTGCCGCCGGGCCTTCTGTTCGGCATTATATTATCCGTTTTGACTATTGGAGCCGGAACTGTCATTCCTGTGGCGGCGGTGTTCTTGATAGCGGCCGTCACCATTTTAATGAGCTGGACGGCAAAGCTTAGGATGCTGTCCCCTTCATATGTGATCGGGATTGCCATTTTCGCGCTGTTTTTCCTATACGAGAAGGATGTGCCTATTCCTTTTCTGGATGAGGCCATCCATGAGCTGGATGCGCCGCTTTACCCGGTATTGGCTGTTCTGATGGGGTTATTAATCATAGTGGAAGGGCTGTTGATCCGCAAGAATGCCAGTAAAGGCACATCCCCTACACTGATTACATCCAACCGCGGTATGACAGTGGGCGCCCATGTATCCAAAAGGGTATGGATGATTCCGTTGTTTCTGTTCATCCCTGGAGGCGATCTTGCCGCTCCTTTTGAATGGTGGCCCGTGTTTTCGGCGGGGGATTCCATCCAATTCACACCGATCCTGTTTCCGTTCTTGGCAGGATTCGAGCAGCAAGTGCAAGGCAGCCTGCCTAAAAAAGCGATCAGGGCAAGCGGTCTGCAAATAATGGCTTTAGGAGTGGGGATACTGGCTATTGCCACGCTGAGCGTTTGGCAGCCGATCTTAACCATCATAGCGGCGGCTGCAGCGATACTGGGCCAGGAAATCATCCATTATGCGAATAAAATGCGTGACCAGCGATCAACGCTATACTTCTCCAAACGAGACCGCGGTGTCCTTATTCTGGGGATTATCCCCGGCTCTCCGGCAGAGAAGATGGCGCTTGAAGTGGGCGAAATCATCACAAAAGTCAACGGGACTCCTGTCAACACCGAGAAAGAGCTCTATGAAGCCCTGCAATATAATCGGGCGCATTGCCGTTTGGAAGTGCTTGACTCCAATGACCAGATCCGCTTCGTCCAGCGGGCCCTTTTCGAAGGGGAGCACTATGAGCTGGGCATTCTCTTCATCCCGGAGCCGAGGGATACGAAGCAGGTCGGGTAATGCCTGTGATTTTTTCATCTTTCATTAGAATGAATGCAAGTCGAACCTATATTTAGACGTGTAAAGCAAGAACGTTGAACAAAAAAATAAGTAGGTTTCTTATTTTAATCATCAAGACCTATAGTGGAAAAAGATTTATAAAGTAAAGGACATAACATATTATATATGACTAATATGTTATGTCCTTTGTTGTTATCGCACCTTTTAACTCCAGAATGATTAATAGCTCCTAGATAATCTAACCCATATAAACACTTTCGCATGTATTAGCTATGGGTTCATAAAAGCAATGATTTTTAAATTGACCAGTAAAGGGTTGGTCGTACCATGTTGGAGGACAGGGAGCATGTGGATTAAAGTACCACAGGGCAAATTTCGCTGGATGTTCTCTCCAGAACTCCAAATTCCGTCTTGCTAATCTTCTTTCAGAATCTCTTGCTCGTTGATAAAATACATTCCCTTTTTGAACGGCTTCAAAAGAATAATTTCCTCCTTGCACCTGAAAAATGACATCTTCAATGGATCTTACGTCTTTAAAATCCAAACAATCTGCTACAGCACGATTAACAATTACATTGCCGACATATAACATCCCTTGTACTCCTTCACCCTCGGCTTCTGCTCTCATCATCCTTGCCATTAAACTAACGTCTGCATCTCGGTATTGAACTCTCGGCATTTTTTCACCCCAAAAATATAGTATGAAAAAAAGACTGCATTGATGTCATTGTTTATAAAATAAGATTGCCTATTCCACATCTGCCTAGAAATCTATAAAATTCTAATTCTTTAAAGTTTGAAGTAAAGTATAAAAATGTTTTGCATTTCCAGTATTATGGTAGTTATATCAAGCTTCAAGAGTATCATCATAAAATACATTTAACTTTGACAATATTATTCGGGCGAAAAGCAATCCTCCTGCTGAACTGGCTGTAACCAAATTGCCATCTGCAATCGCTTTAACATCTTTATAATATGATTCTCCATTATAATTAGGGCAGATCATTTTAAGATATTCAATACTGTTGCTGGTATGTATTCGTCCGTCCAATAATCCAGCTTCTGCAAGTGCGGTTGTTGCACCGCAAATTGCACCGACTGTTTCGCCGCTATTCAATAATTCAGTTGCTTTTTCAATAATTGGAGTGTGTTTAGGTTCATTCCAAACATCTGCTCCTGGCAACAATAAAGTGAATCTTTGATAGGTGGGGGTTTTCCTTCATCCCTCACCTATCATTAGATGAACCAACCT
>JBJEFM010000141.1:7186-9900 GCA_051874035.1 Bacillus sp. (in: firmicutes) | reverse complement strand
CAAACAGGCGAATTAGAGCGACTTAAGGAATTTGGGATCACAAAAAAAATGATCGCCGAGCAATCGGCTAAGATGGGCCATGCTGAAATCATAAATGCCAAAGGGCAAATAACAGATATGGAGAAATTCAACGAAGCTCTATTTGCTCTTATGCGTGAACGATATTCCGGCGGTATGGATCTTCAATCCAAAACATTCCGAGGTATGATTTCAAATGCTAAGGATGCTATGGGTACCATTGCTACCACATTGAGTTTACCCATTTTTGAAAAGCTGAAGGCGGGGCTTAGGAGTGTATTGCCTGTTTTTGAATCTTTTCAGGAGTATATAACGGTAAGCGCTAAGGATGCGGAAAAAACCCTGACGGATGCTTTCGGGGATAAACAGGCTAAGAAGATCATTGGCTATTTTGATATGGCAAAAGCCGCAGGGAAAGGTTTCGTGGATTTTCTGAATGAATTGAAGCCTGCTGCTTATGATCTGTGGCAAGTGATGAAAAATATAGGTCCTGTCATTGGTGTGGTACTCGTGGCCGGATTCAAGACCCTGGGGGATATAATTCCACCGATTGTCACAGGGTTCACGAAGGTAGCGAATGTATTGACATCATGGGAAGGATTCATACCTGTGGTTTCAGGATTGATCACCGCATTCGTGACATATAAAGCTATTGTTTTCGCAACAGCCAAGGCACAAGCGGCATATACCCTTATCATGAAAGCTCATAGAGCGGCAGTCATAGCGGTTCGTACCGCCTATATAGTGACTGCTATTTCTGGTGGAGGTCTGCGTGGCGTTCTGATTGGTCTGCGTGCGGCGTTTGCAACACTTAATGTTGTTATGTTAGCCAATCCAATAGGGGCTGTTATAGCAGTTGTGGCGGGGCTTGCGGCAGGTTTTGTCATTTTATATAAGCGGTCTGAATCATTTCGGGAAATGGTGAACAAAGTTTGGGATTCTCTAAAGAATTTAGGGAATAAGATCAAAACCGAATTCAAGCAAGATGTTTCCGAGTTGGACACCTTCTTTTCGGAGCTTGGAAAAACAA
This sequence comes from Bacillus sp. (in: firmicutes), assembly GCA_051874035.1. GTDB lineage: Bacteria > Bacillota > Bacilli > Bacillales > DSM-1321 > Bacillus_AD. The sequence continues at coordinate 8,852 of JBJEFM010000141.1, read as the reverse complement.
TCAAAGATGGATTTTTAGAAGATGTTTCCGAAGTAAAAACCTTCTTTTCGGATGTGGGGAAATCAATTGAAACGAATGTGCCGAAGTGGAAGGCTCCTATTGATAATTTCTTTAATGAAGCAAAGATAACATTTTCAATAGGCGTCAATAATTTAAAGAGCATCATGGATAAATATTTCCTTGATGAACAAGGGAAATTCCCTACAAATCTAGCAGGTTGGAAGAATAGTTTCTCCAATTTCTTCAATGATGTAAAAGCCCTTATGGTTCCTAAGCTATTGGAATGGAAAAAGACCTTAGATCAATGGCTAAAAGATCAAAATGAAGAGAATAAAAGGCAGTTTGGAGAATGGGGAACTACTATTGTAAATTGGTTCAAGTCCATTCCTGGGAAAATCGGTGAGAATATCGCCAATTGGTGGAATCCAATACGTGATTGGTTTGCCGAATTACCAGGTAAATCACGAACCAAATTGAATGAATGGTGGGAATCCATCCGTACATTCGTTGTAACGAAATATCAGAATTGGAAAACGTCACTTTCTACATGGTGGAAGTCCATTTCTGAATGGTTCAGTGGATTGCCTGGTAAAACCACAACCAAATTAGGTGAATGGTGGAGATCTATCTCTAATTGGATCATTAATACGGCTAAGAGTTGGCAAACAGCTCTTTCTTCTTGGTGGCAAGAAATAAAATCATGGTTTACGAGCTTGAAAAATAAGCCGGAGATCAAGAAATCAGGGCGTGAACTTGTTGATAAGGTGAAAGATGGAGCAACCGAAAAGAAAAAGACATTAATGGACAATATCGGGAAGATCGTTGTTGATTCAATCGGATATATGTTATTGATCGCCGGGGTTGTCGCATTGTCGGCTGGTCGTGAATTGATTAAGAGAATCATTAGTGGAATGAAGGCGGCTGCTTCTTGGTTATCGGAACAATGGGAATCATTTAACACGATGGCTAAAAAGAAATTAACCAAGATGGCTTCAACAGCTTATGAAGAAGCGAAGAAAATCCCAGGAAAGATCGGGGATGGAATCAAGAATAAAGTAAGCAATGCTACAAAAGCCATGAAAGATCTGGCTGATTCATTGGTTAAGAAATTCAAGGAAGCGTTAGGGATCAATTCACCTTCCGCGGTTTTCTATGATATGGCGCAATGGATCATTAAAGGATTGATCAATGGTTTATCTGCAAGTAATTTGAAAAATCTTGGTAAAAATGCTTTTAAAGATTTTGCCGGGGGTGCATTGAGTAGCTTATCAGATATTAAAGATTGGGTAAAAGGTGGCTTAAACTTTGCAGGAATCGGAGCCGGGGGCAATGTGCAAGGATGGATCAAGCAAGCAATGGCGCTCACCAACACGCCTGCATCTTGGTTTAATGGCCTTGTAACGATAGCTCAAAAGGAATCAGGCGGGAATCCTAGAGCGGTCAATAATTGGGATATAAATGCTAAAAATGGCATCCCTTCAATGGGATTAATGCAAACGATTGGCCCAACCTTCCAATCTTATAAGAAACCGGGGTTCAATGATATTCTCAATCCTGTCCATAATGCGATGGCAGCCATCAATTACATTAAAGATCGGTATGGAAATATCTTTAATGTTCCTGGTATTAAATCTATGATGCGTGGCGGCAAATATATGGGCTATGG
>JBJEFM010000141.1:2457-7086 GCA_051874035.1 Bacillus sp. (in: firmicutes) | reverse complement strand
AGCCATGATCCCCCTTTTCAAATCTCTTCCCTCGAAGGCACAGGAAATGTGGAAGCGGAGATTCAAACAGCAAAAGCCCCTTATCAGGATGGGACAACGGCTGTAGGGGTGATTCTGCAACCTCGTGTTATTTCGTTAGGTTTTCGTATCAAAACGGATCAAATCGAAACGTTATATGAATTAAGGCAGAGGGCGGCTTCTGTCCTTAATCCTGTCTATGGAGAAGGGGAGCTGCGGTATGAATATCCTGGGGGAGTGAAGGTTATTGAAGCGATCCCGGAGCATGTTCCTACTTATCCAGCAGGATCATCAAACCGGGGGCCGACATTTCAAAAGGCTGTAATCTCTTTTTATTGTCCTGATCCTTATTGGAAGGATGTAAAAAGCATATCAGAGCCTTTATATGCGGTACAGGGAGCATTTACGTTTCCTTTGGAGTTGCCAACCGAAATGGGTATACAAGGATCTACCTATGTCATTGATAACAAAGGGGCGTTCCCTGCTCCTTTACAGATTGAATTTAGTGGCCCATCGACTAATCCAAGGGTGACGAATGAAACCACCGGGGAATATATTCAAGTGAATCAGACATTGGAAGCAAATCAAAGGTTAATCATTAATACGGCTATGGGAAAAAAAGTCGTGGAGATCGTGAATCAAGATGGAACAAGGAGAAATGCTTTTAATTGGTTGGATCTGAATTCAACCTTTTTTCAATTAAATCTAGGTGAAAACAAGCTCACGTATTCTGCGGAAGATGGAAAGCAGGATGCTGTTGTGACAATCACCTATCAAAATAGATATTCCGGTATTTAAAGGGGGGATAACATGGCCGAGTATTCACGTTTTTTCGATAGTGTGCAAGGTGATAGAAGGGTATATAATGCGGCCGATTTTGCCGAGTATTTCAAAAGGATCGTAACCAATGGGATCTATATAGATCAAAACAAATTGAATGTATCGGCAACAGGAAGCAATATGACGGTCACAGTCGGTTCAGGATCGGCTTTCATTGAAGGATATATGTATATCAATACAAGCAATAAAACGCTCACTGTAGCATCACCAGAGCCTTATGTGGACCGTGTGGACCGTGTGGTGCTCCGTTTGGATCGGTCTGCGGGTGAAAGGAATATAAAGGCTATTGTATTGAAAGGTACGGCAGGATCTAACCCTTCCCCTCCTGCTTTACAAAGAGATGCCTATATATATGACATTCCGTTAGCTCAAATTCGGGTGATTCAAGGGCAATCCTATATAGGCTCCACGCAGGTGACGGATGAACGAACAGAAAGCTTTGGGGAATTCGTGAGGGCTTCCGGTGCTACATCAAGGCTTAATACACCGTATGGATTGACTACAAATGACATTCGATTTAAAAAAGATAGCATGACAAGTTATCCAGAAATCACAGTGGATAATAACGGCACATTCAATATTTCATATTCAACTCCGAATACCTACAATACCCTTTTTTCAGTGACGAAGGAAGGAACGCTCATGACGCAAAATGCGGCTGTATTGGTTTCAGGGATCGGCCAAAATTTGATACCACCGAAAACATGGACGACTATTACAGCCGGTTCAGTCGAATATGATAACCGGGGCGCATGGACGTCTGATGGATTCAGAGCGCCAGAGTCAGGCATTTATCTTGTCAATGCTCATACCCGATTCTCCATAAATGCAAATGCGGATACTTATCAGATGGGCTTGCAGTTGGGGAATTATCTGCGCCGTATGGATTCGAGGATGTTCGGAACGGCGGGCGCTCCTTTTGCAGTCGGTACAACAATAGTTCGATTATCAAAAGGAGATCTGGCTCAAGTAAGGGTTTATACGAATACCACGGCGAATTCATATGCAAGTGAAACAGAAATACGGATTGTAAAAATAGCATAGAAAGGAGGTTTTCATATGGCGCAACCTGTCATATTAGAAGCTGCTATGCTTCATAAGTTTCCCAAGATCGTCCCGAATGAGGATTTTATCCTTACTTATGACGAAGAGAACGGCTATGCCATTAGTTATTGGGGATATAATCAACCGAAGCCGACTATCGAGGAATTGATCGCTATATGGGATGAAATAAAGGACACATACCGCCCAGAACCTTCAGGAGAAGAAGTTGCACAGGAGCAAATGGCGAGAATGGAATTTTCCTTAATGGAGCAACAATTCTTATTGGAAGAAGCTTATAAGGAAAATGCCAATCTATCATTTTTATTAATGAATCATGAATCAGATATGGACAAGATGGATGCGGATCTATCTTCACTTGTCTTTCAATTAATTGGAAAGGGGGTTATCTAATATGGATTGGTTCGGAATGATCAAGCGTTATCATGAAAAGGGTTGGTGGACAACAGATATGGTGAAATTAGCCGTAGTTATGAAGAAGATCACAGAAGAAGAATTTAAGGAAATCACAGGGGAAGATTATGTACCGGATGAATCGGCATAACTTCTCTTTTTTGATGGGGTGGAAATATGGTGAGACAGATTACGCCAATAAGGGTTTTTGATAGGAATTTTAATCTTCTTGCTGAAATTGATAATTATGAAAGCCTTCAATTTTCCCGTTCCTTCTATGGGATCGGGGATTTTGAATTGAGGATCAATGCTAATAAGCTACATGCCGAAAAGATCGAGAAAAATACCTTTATCATGGTTGGAAGGCATGTGAACAAGGTTGGAATCGTGAAAGATCGGTCCGTATCGCTTGATTCAGGCGGTCATGGTTCGGAAACATGGATAATACAAGGGCCGACCTTAAAAGGCATCACATCGCAACGCGTGACGGTTCCTGTTCGTGGTCGATCTCATGATAATACCTTTGATAATGCGGAAAGTGCTTTATGGCATTACATGTATACACAAGTAACCAATACAGAAGATCCGAAAAGGAAAATTCCAGAGGTTGTATTGGATAGTAGAAGATATAGAGGGGAAAGAGTGGACAGGATCTCGCGCTTCCGTAAGCTAGACGAAGAGTTGGAAGAAATCGCGATGCTTGGGAATGTCGGATGGGATATTCATTACTTACCTGATAAAAAACAATGGTTCTTTACGACAATGGTCGGGGAAGATCGGACAATCAATCAATCGGCAAGGCCGCCTGTCGTATTCAGTCCTGAATTTAACAATGTAAAAAGCCAAGAGTTCTCCGAATCAGAATTGAATTATAAAAATGCCGCCTATGTTGCTGGGGATGGGGAAGGAACCGACAGAAGGATCTTAGAAATAGGCTCCGGGTCAGGTTTTGAGCGTTCCGAGTTGTTCATTGATGCCAGGGATATTCAGCCCGATATAGGTGAAGATACTGTTTTATCTGATGCGGAAGTGAATAATCTTCTTATTAAAAGAGGGAATGGAAAGTTAGCCGAGCATGGACAAGAGGTCTATTTTGAATCAGAAATCTTGGTCCCTGAAATGGTTACAAATAATATGCAGTATGAGAAAGATTGGGATCTTGGGGATACAGTAACAACCCAGAACAGGAAATGGGGCGTTACTATGAATAGCCAGATCACACAAACAACGGAAGTCTATGAAGCGGGCGGCTTTCAATTGTCTGTAGTATTTGGTCAGTCGAAGCCGACTATCTTCAAAGTATTGAATCAAAGAATTAATCAAATACAGCCGGAATTAACGAGATAAGGAGATCAGCAGCACTTCATTTTGAAGTGTATTTTTTATGCCTGAAAGGGGGTGAAATGTATATGGTTTCATTGGAATATCTAATGGAAAAGCATGAGAGGTTGGGAAGGTTCAACAATCTGCATCCGAAGGTATTATGGGGAGCTAAAGAATTGATTGCTCGCTCTTATGCCGAGGGCATCCCTATTTTAATCACACAGGGTTATCGTTCCATAGCTCAACAAAATGAACTTTATAGCCAAGGCCGGACGGCAAAGGGTTCCGTTGTCACAAATGCCAAAGGTGGGCAATCCTATCATAATTTTGGTTTGGCGATTGATTATGTCCTTTTAGCAGACGATGGAGTTACGCCGTTATGGTCAGTGAATTCAAAATGGAAAAGGGTTGCTGCCATCGGGAAATCACTTGGCTTTGAATGGGGTGGAGATTGGCGATCTTTTAAAGATTATCCACATTTGGAAATGAATTTTGGATTATCTACGGCCCAATTGAGAGCCGGGAAAAAGCCGCCATCATTTACACCACCATCAACACCACAAAAGAGTTCTGGTCCTGCGGAAACGATTAAAAAGCCGGAAGCTAAAAAGGAGGTTGAGAACATGACTTTGAGCTTACCAGGTTCCATAAAAAAATCAGTAGCGAAAGTATTGCAGAGGTTTGAAGAGAAAAAGGATAACCCGATTGATCCGAAATGGAGAAAGGCTTTGAATGAAGGGCATCTAACAGAAAGTGAAGCAATCGGCCTTCTTTATGTTGCATTGGATCGAGGATTGATACAAGGATTCGGGGAAAAGAGCAAACCAGAAGAGCAAAAACCTGAAGATCAAAAATAGAAAAAGGAGAGGATAGCATGATCAATTGGAGAGTACGTTTCAAGAACCCTACATGGATTGTGACCGTATTCATACCGGGAGCGTTATTGCTAACTCAAATGATTCTAGCTTTTGTGAATGAGTTTATTACGCCTAT
>JBJEFM010000141.1:1206-2357 GCA_051874035.1 Bacillus sp. (in: firmicutes) | reverse complement strand
TGCATTCAAATTGCATTCATTTTGTATTCAAAAAGAGTCATGAAATAAATTACATATATTGTATTTATAATGTAAATATGGAAATATATTTTGTGATTGTAAAATACATTCAAATTGCATTCATTTTGGAGTAAAAAGAAATCATTTCTATAAATTGGATATGTTGGATATAGAGGGATGATATGTAATAGAAAAGAAATTAAATTGCATTCAAATTGCATTCATTTTATATATTATTGTTTCTCTTTTTTAAAATCTCAAATGGAGAATAAAGAGGCATATTTTTTAAAATTTTTCTAGACTCTTTTTTTCCTTTTTTTTATGTCCAAAAAGGGTTAAATCCTATTATTCAGGTATTGTTATATACCCTATATGGTAGTGCTTTATAATCAAAAAAGCTAATTACAAGTCAATTGGTTGCAATTAAATGTTCTCAAAATGTAAACTTTTGTTATAGAGAAGAAACTTTATTAAATGATAAGATTTCTAATAATCAAAAAATGAAAAGGGGATGATCAATTGACTTCTACAGGCTTTTCCGATTTTAAAATTGAGAATGAAGAGCGAAGCATTGAGATTAAGATGGGTAATATTTGTTCAAGTATTCAATTTGAAATCATGCGTCTTTGCATGATGGCTGTACATCCAGAAGCACATTTACAGGATGCGCCAGAGGATCAGAAGGAAGAAGAAAAGAAAATTTCTCCTGTCATAAGCAAGCAGGGCTATACAGAGGATCAAGTAAGAGAGGGCTATCAGACAGCATCTATATTAAAAGAAGAACCTAAACCGGAACCAAAGCCGGAAACCTTCAATCAAAATACAACTAATCAAGATATAAATAATCATAGTACATATGATCTTTCAAGGTCTATCCGTACATTTCATGGTGTAAAGCATTATCAGTTATTTTACATTTGCAGTGATTGTGGAAAGAAAGGGAAGCATTATATTACCCCAGGAACACCAAGCGTTATCTGTGGTAATAATGAGTGCAACCACCATATGATGGTGCGTCAAGCTACATTAGGTGGAATCTTGGAGCCTGACACATTCGGCAACTATTATATCGCGGGTGAGTTTAAAAGATCTCTAAAGGATAAAGAAGAAGAGGACGATTTCTTTTCAGTGGAAGAAAGAGCGAAGATAAG
>JBJEFM010000141.1:0-1106 GCA_051874035.1 Bacillus sp. (in: firmicutes) | reverse complement strand
GTTTAGTTGCTTGCTTGATAGCGTTTGAATTGTTGTTTCGTTTGACACTCTTTTTTGTATGAACATCTCTTCCTCGTTAGCGTCTGGATCGTTCCAGGCGTTTTTTCTTGTTCAGGAGAATATGAGAATTGAAATGAAATGAATAACTATATATAAGAAAAAAGATAATTTTGTTATAGAGCGCCACAGCAACATCATAATTCACAAAAAGAGAAAGAAAGAGATCATTTTTGACCTCTTTTTTCATTTTCCTTCATTATATGGGTTATTTGTTGGAAGGATTCAATCGGCTGCTATCTTCTTATCTTCCATAGCTTCTATATAACGATAAAGTGTCATTCTGCTGATCTGCATTAATTCACAGGTTTCTTTTCGGGAAAAGCCTGAATCTAATAATTTCATAGCCTTCTCCACTTTTTCAGGTGAAACAGGTGGACGTCCTAATTTCTTTCCTCTTGCTCGCGCAGCTTCTAATCCTGCTACGGTACGTTCTGCTACGAGATCTCGTTCCATTTCCGCAAGTACGGCCATAATTCGGAACATAGCTTTCCCCATTGCGGATTTTGTATCTATGTTATCTTGGATGCTCGTAAATTCTATACCTTGCTTTTCAAGATCTTCAACTAATTGAAAAAGTTTGGTTGCTCGTCTGCCGAGCCGATCCAATTTATAAACAACCAATTCATCCCCTGGCTGTAATTTATTTAATAGGAGGTTGAGTTGTTTTCGATCATCTTTCTTTCCTGATTCTTTTTCGGTGAATATTTCATCACATCCTGCTTGTTTCAAAGCTCTGATTTGTAAATCGAGATTTTGATCTAATGTACTAACTCGACCATAACCATATTTCATTTTTATTTCCTCCCCAGCATTGCATAAAAAGTAATGATAATGTTAATGCTAATATTAGCATATCTCTATTTTACCATAAATGTAACATAAAATAACCCTTTTGATACATATTGGGTAAAATCTTTTTGTTACATATTTTTGTTACGTCAGATATTAAAAAAACATAGAATTCTATAGGTCATGATCTTAAAAAGAAAAATGTAACATTGAATGGTCGTTTTTTGTTACATATATTTTTCAGAATTTTTTATAAA
>JBJEFM010000140.1:0-9964 GCA_051874035.1 Bacillus sp. (in: firmicutes) | reverse complement strand
GCCTGCCTGTCACGCAGGAGATCGCGGGTTCGATTCCCGTCGGGACCGCCATATTTATTGACAGTAACGGAACGTGTAGTTCTGTTTTTTTATTTACAGAAAAAAAGGAAGCTCATTAAGATAATTGTTGCGTTTGTTTAATGAGAGAAAAAAAGGTAAACTACATAATAAGAAGATCCTTAGGAATAATGCTTCCTAAGGTTTTTTTGTAGTAGGATTTATATAATGGAGAAGACGATTTCAATTAAAATATATAAGGTGAGACATATGAATGAATATGAGATAATAACGCACAGTGCGGAAGAGACATCCGCGATTGCTTACAAGCTGGGGGAACTTGTCCCCATGAGTTCGGTAATTACATTGGAAGGCGATTTAGGTGCCGGAAAGACAACATTCACTAAAGGTCTGGCAAAGGGGCTTGGTGTCTTAAAGAATGTGAATAGCCCGACCTTTACCATTATAAAAGAATATAATGGAAGGCTTCCATTGTATCATATGGATGTCTACCGCATTGAGGATGAATTCGAGGATTTAGGCTTCCACGAGTACTTTGAAGGCGAAGGCGTGACTGTAGTGGAATGGGCCCATTTGATTCAGGATCAGCTTCCGGACAACCTATTAAGTATTCAGATATTCTATATTGGCGATGATGAAAGAAAGATTGTATTCAAGCCATCAGGTGAAAAGTACGTTCAATTATGTAAGGAGATTATTGCATGAAAATACTAGCCATAGACACTTCCAACTATGCTTTGGGCATTGCATTGCTTAATGGTGAGCAAGTTGTGGGAGAGTATATAACCAACTTAAAGAAAAACCATTCGGTACGTGCTATGCCTGCTATTGAAAGATTGATGAAAGATTGTGATATGAAACCGTCCGAGCTTGATAAAATTGTCGTCGCAAAAGGGCCGGGCTCTTATACGGGCGTGCGTATAGGTGTGACGATCGCTAAGACTCTTGCTTGGACATTGGGAATTCCGATTAGCGGTGTTTCCAGCTTAGAAGTGCTTGCAGCTAACGGAAAGTTTTTCCGAGGTTTAATCTCTCCATTGTTCGATGGCCGCAGAGGACAGATTTATACAGGCTTATATGAAGGCCAAAACGGCTCAATCAATAGGCTGAGGGATGACATGATTGTCCAAAGCAGTGAATGGGCGGAAGAACTGGCCGGCATGGACAAGGATATCTTATTCGTCGGAAATGATGTTCCCCTCCATAAAGAGGTCCTCCAGTCGGTTCTGGGCGATCGGGCTATATTTGCCGATGTAGCGGCCCTTAATCCGCGGCCTAGTGAATTGGCGCTGATCGGAAGGAATCTTCCCGCCGAGGATGTCCATGAATTTGTGCCGAACTATGTCCGCCTTGCAGAAGCGGAAGCGAATTGGCTTAAACAGCAGAAACAAGAACAAGGTTAAATAAAGGGATGGAATGAATTATGAGCCAAACACTTTCTTTTCGATTAATGGAAGAAAAAGATTTAGATGAAATTATGGAATTAGAGCATAGATGCTTTACTGTGCCTTGGACGAAAGACGCTTTCTATAATGAAATCCATCAGAATAAATTCGCTACGTACATTGTGCTTGAAGAAGAGGGGAAAATCATCGGCTATTGCGGCGCTTGGCTGGTTATTGATGAGGCGCATATCACAAACGTAGCGATTCTTCCGGAATATCGCGGCAGAGGCTTGGGAGAAGCGCTGATGGTAAAGATGATGGACAAATGCAGAGAAGAAAGTATTGAAAGAATGACCTTGGAAGTAAGGGTAAGCAATGTGGTTGCACAATCCCTTTATCGAAAACTGGGCTTCCAAAACGGGGCCATTCGAAAAAATTATTATAGCGACAATCAAGAGGATGCGATTGTAATGTGGGTGAATATAAAGTGAAAGACCAAATTATTTTAGGCATTGAAACTAGCTGTGATGAAACAGCAGTAGCCATCGTGAAAAACGGAACAGAAATCATTGCAAATGTTGTGGCTTCGCAAATCGAAAGCCATAAGCGCTTTGGCGGAGTTGTCCCGGAAATTGCTTCCCGCCATCATGTAGAATCCATGACATTGGTTTTAGAAGAAGCATTGGAACAAGCTGGCTTAAGTTATGAGGATATTGATGCGATTGCGGTAACAGAAGGACCGGGATTGGTTGGCGCATTGCTGATCGGCGTCAATGCGGCAAAGGCGATTGCATTTGCACACAATATTCCGCTTGTCGGCGTACATCATATCGCAGGGCATATCTATGCGAACCGCTTGGTGGAGGAGATGAAGTTCCCGCTTCTATCTCTAGTCGTATCCGGCGGGCATACAGAGCTAGTATATATGGAAGAGCACGGCTCGTTTAAAGTGTTAGGAGAAACACGGGACGATGCGGCCGGAGAAGCATACGATAAAGTAGCCAGAACATTGAATTTGCCCTATCCTGGCGGTCCGCATATTGACCGTCTTGCGCACGAAGGCGAACCGAATATTACATTGCCAAGAGCTTGGCTGGAGGAAGGGTCGTATGATTTCAGCTTTAGTGGCTTGAAATCAGCTGTCATTAATACCGTCCATAATGCCGAGCAAAGAGGGGAAACGATTAAACCTGCCGACTTGGCAGCAAGCTTCCAAAGCAGTGTCATTGATGTTCTTGTAACGAAAACATTGAAAGCAGCTAAGGAACTGCAAGTGAAGCAAGTTCTGCTGGCAGGCGGAGTAGCTGCTAATAAAGGGTTGCGTACGGCCTTGCAGAGTGAATTTGACGCATTGCCCCATATTGAATTAGTAATCCCGCCACTTTCACTTTGCACGGATAACGCAGCAATGATTGCGGCAGCGGGAACGATTGTATTCCAAAGCGGTAGATTAGCCGGTTATGATTTAAATGCTAATCCAGGTTTGGATTTAGAAAAATAGTTGCAATGAAAAGCCTCGGAGTGGAAAGCTCTCCGAGGCTTCCTGCATGTACGGATTAATGTGGGCGCTATAAAAGAGAGCTGTTTATTTTGATATATGAGTATAATTTTATCTATTGATAGGAAGTCCCCATAAAGTATAAACATATCCCCAATAAATCTCGTTTATCCACTTTTTTATCCACATAAAATCTTTTGAAAAACAGGTTTAAATAAACATTTCAACAGATTTGTCCACAAAATCCACAGGATAACATTTGATTATCCACAAAAAAAGCGAGGAAAATGTCATTGAAAATAATTATTTTTAGTTTATCCACAGAATTCTGAAAATAAAAAAGTTTGGATGAAACTAATCGTATCCACAGAAGAACGCCCATTAAACAAATAGCATTTGTTACATCGAAAAGCAACAAAGCAAAAAATAAAAAGAGATTGCCTATTTGTGCAGACAATCTCTTTTAGTATGTCAGTTATATAGAATTTATCCGTTTAACAGGTACTAAGACTCCCGCTCTTAGTACAGCAGTAAAGGTGTAAGCGGGAGGTCAAGTGCCTGTAACAATTAAGGTTGGCTCATCTACTAATAGGCGGGAGCTTCATCCCTATCTATCAAAGATTCACTTTATTGGCCTTGCTCCGCCTCAAGTTCAGCCCATTCATCCATAAGCTGGTCTGTTTCTTCATTGGCTTCCTCAAGGATTTGATTAATTTCCGTCACCTTCTCATGGTCTTGATAGATGTCGGGGTCGCAAAGCAACTCGTTTTGCTCCGCAATAAGGGTTTCGAGTTCTTCGAGCCGCTTCTCGATTTCTTCTAGTCTTCGTTTGATTTGACGTAATCGCTTCTTCGTTTCTTTATCATTCTGATACGAAACTTTAACCTCGGTTTTGTCTGTTGCGCTAATCGTCGTTGCTTGCTCTAATGCTTCCAGTTCCGCTTGTTCTTGTTTCTTCTGTATATAATAGTTGTAATCGCCTAAGAACTCTTCGCTGCCTTTCGCCGATAGCTCGACGACTTTAGAGGCGATGCGATTGATGAAATAACGATCGTGGGAAACAAAGAGAATAGTGCCGGGAAATTCGACAAGCGCATTTTCCAGTACAATTTTGCTGTCTAAGTCAAGATGGTTGGTCGGCTCGTCCAGGATGAGGAAGTTCGCCCCTTGCATCATGAGTTTAGCCAAAGCAAGACGGGCCTTCTCGCCGCCGCTTAATGCAGATACAGGCTTTAAGACATCATCCCCGGAGAAGAGGAAATTCCCCAATACCGTCCGGATATCTTTCTCATTAGTTGTAGGATAATCATCCCACAGTTCGTTGAGCACACGTTTATTCGATGTTAAATTCGCTTGTTCTTGATCATAATAGCCAATTACAATATTAGAGCCGAATGTGATTGTCCCCTTCAGTGGTGCTAAGCGGCCAATCACGGTTTTCAGCAAAGTGGTTTTGCCCACGCCATTCGGTCCGACAAGGGCGATGCTGTCTCCTTTAGTGATAGCGATGTTGATATTCTCTGCAATCGGCTGGTCCTGGAAGCCGATTGATACATCGGAGATTGTTGTGACGACATGTCCTGTTTGTTTCTCCATCCGGAAAGTGAAGGAAGCCGATCTCTCATCTCCAAGCGGCTTGTCCATCACTTGCATGCGTTCCAATTGTTTTCTTCGGCTTTGGGCTCGCTTTGTGGTAGTCGCCCGTACGATATTCTTTTGGATGAAGTCATTCAGCTTGGCGATTTCATCTTGCTGTTTCTCATATAGCTTCATTTCACGCTCGTAATCTTCCGCTTTACGCTGTAGATAGTAACTATAGTTGCCGTGGTATTTCTTAATGGAGGTGCGGGATAATTCATAAATAGTGTTCACCACTTTATCCATGAAATAACGGTCATGCGATACAATCAACACAGCCCCTTTATAGTTCTGTAAGTATTGCTCCAGCCACGTAAGTGTCTCGATATCCAAATGGTTGGTCGGCTCATCGAGAATAAGCAGGCCGGGCTGGGAAAGCAGCAATTTACCTAAAGCCAGCCTTGTGCGTTGTCCTCCGCTGAGTGTCGCTACAGGTGTGTTGTAGTCGAATTGGTGGAATTGCAGGCCATGCAGGACAGAACGGATGTCTGCCTCATATTGATAGCCGCCTTCATCTTTAAAGCGGATTTGCAGTTCATCATACTCCCTCGACACTTTTTGGTAAACTTCATCATTATTATAGGTCTCCGGCAATGTCATTTGATGCTCCAGATGACGCAATTTCTTTTCAAGCTGCAATAAAGGCGTGAAGACAGTCAACATTTCATCCCAGATGGATTTGTCTGAATCCAGGCCGGTATGCTGCGCCAAGTAGCCCATTGTCAGCTCTTTCGGTTTGATGATTTCGCCTTCGTCATGCGACATTTGTTCAGCGATGATTTTCAAGAGGGTTGATTTGCCTGCCCCATTCCGTCCCACGAGACCGACTCGATCCCGGCTTTGAACCTCAAGCTTTATATCAGAAAGGATTTTCTCCGCTCCAAAGTACTTCGATAATTTATTCACTTGCAAGATAATCATTATTATTCACCTCAGTTGTCTTAAGAGTAGTGTATACGAAATATATGCTTTGGAGCAATTATATGTAAACTGGTTTTGTGAAAAAGGATACAAACTTTTGCACAAAAATCAAAAAATAGTGTATTATCAGTTAGTAAGGGGGGATTGTATGGGCGAGTTTACCCATCGTAAAAAGGGTAGGGCAATCTTGATTGCTGATGATTGCAAAAAGGAAGGCATCACTAATCGATTTGTCATTTCACGTGGTCAACAAGGGAATATTCTCTCCTTTCGGGGAGCGGAGGAACATACAACTTGTAAGAATACTATATCTATAATTCCTGGATATTGTATGATTCGGAAACGTTCAAAAGATATGGATACAGAAGCGTTAATAGCTGTTGCTTTAACCGCCGAGACCTTGAATGGAGTGGCGGATAAAGGTATGTTTATGGGATTTGCTGCTGTTTCAGAAGGAACGCGCGGATCTTCCGGCCCTAATCATTATAGACAAATTCATTGGTTTCGTAGCAAAATATAGTAGGGGGGATAAATTATGCCACAGGAGACATTAAAGATTCCGCAAGCAACAGCGAAAAGACTGCCTTTGTATTATCGTTTCTTAAAGAATCTTCATTCATCAGGAAAACAAAGGGTTTCTTCAGCAGAACTTAGTGAAGCGGTAAAAGTGGATTCAGCTACTATTCGTCGCGATTTTTCTTATTTTGGAGCTCTTGGCAAGAAGGGCTATGGCTATAATGTCAATTATTTATTATCATTTTTCAGAAAAACATTAGATCAAGACGAATTAACGAAGGTTGCCATTATTGGGGTAGGTAATCTTGGAACCGCTTTTCTGCATTATAATTTCTTGAAAAACAACAATACAAAAATTGCAATGGCTTTTGATGTGGATGCTAATAAAGTGGGAACATGCATTGGCGATGTGCCTATTTACCATATGGATGAAATGGAAGAATGTTTGAAGAAGGAAGGCGTTACAGTTGCAATCTTGACGGTGCCTGCACCTGTCGCGCAACCTATAACGGACCGGCTTGTGAGCGCGGATGTGAAAGGAATTTTGAACTTCACTCCAGCTCGCTTAAATGTGCCTTTATCCATCCGCGTCCATCATATTGATTTAGCAGTGGAACTGCAATCGCTTGTTTACTTCCTGAAGCATTATCCGATTCAGGATGAAAGTGAGGAAGAGCTAGAATCAAAGTAATCAATGCAAAAAAGGGTGTCCCGGTCCGGGGCACCCTTTTTGGTTTATTTCTTTTGTATTCTTTTTAATCTTATATGATACATAATCAAGCGTATACCTGATCCGAAATCAATCGTGGCCAGGAAAACGATTAGGAAAGAGAACACGTTCCAGCCATCCTCGGAAACATAATTGATGGCAAGCGCTGTGAATACCGTTCCTAAGATGAGATAAATGATCCCTGAGAATAAAGGCGACTGACGTTTCATAATAATCCTCCAATAATGCTTTGCAAGTGCTCCGCGTTCTTCATCATATCCTCCAATTCGCCTCTATATAAAAGCTGGGCCGCCACAACAGTGGTATTCATGGCGACATGCGCAAAGATAGGAACGATGATCCGGTTGGTTTTCACATATAAGAAGGCAAATGTGAAGCCCATGGCTGTATAGAGAATGAGGTGTTCAATCTCGGCATGGGCCAATCCGAAGATCAATGAGCTGATGAAAGCCGAAAGAGCAAAGTTATATTTCTTATAGAGTGTCCCGAAGATAATCTTTCTGAAGACGATTTCCTCTAGAATCGGGCCTATAATCGCGGTAATAACGACGAATATAGGGACGTACGTAATAACATCGACGAGAAATGCCGTATTGTCGGAGCCTTCTTCAATCCCGATCAGCGTTTCGATGCTATAGGCGATGGACTGGGAGAAGAATGCCAGGAATACACCGCCGACTGCCCAGAGGACAGAGGTTTGCACCGGTGCTTGTTCACGGTTTCGTAAGAGGCTTGCCGGGGATTTAAAGTCCTTGCGCAATATGAACAGTACGAATAACAAGGCGACGCTGAAGCTGAAGATATTCCAATACGAAAAAGCGACTATAGGGATTCGGTCCGCAGCCACATTCATGGCTTCTGCCAGAAAGACGAATAACGGCATGCCTACATAGCCTGAGAACTGCATGATGAGGTAGGCGATTATAACGATTATATATTCTTTTTTCACGCTGTGTGCTCCTTTTGAGTGTTGCTTACATAGTTTATTGTACTTCTTTTTAGGGAAGTGTTTCAAACGATTGTTGTTTGCTTTATGGCCGGCAGGATTTTTTCTTTTTGTATAGAATCCTGGCTATAAGTGGAGAATGATTGTAGCATACTGTAGAAAGTTTGTGATTTTCGTTCTTTCATGGCTGAATATGTTGAAAAGGAGAGGATTTTTTTCAAGTGAAATACTTGAAATATAGTCAGAATTTATTTATCATATAACTTGTGTTAGCACTCAAGTAGAATGAGTGCTAATAAAGAAAAAAATGGAATTGTAATTGAGGAGGGTGTTTTTCTTGTTAAAACCATTAGGTGATCGCGTAATTATTGAACTAGTTCAATCAGAAGAGAAAACTGCAAGCGGTATCGTTCTGCCGGATACTGCAAAGGAAAAGCCTCAAGAAGGCAAGATTGTAGCCGTAGGTGCTGGTAATGTACTTGATAACGGCGAGCGTGTAGCTCTAGAGGTTGCTGTTGGCGATCGTATCATCTTCTCAAAATATGCCGGTACTGAAGTGAAATATGAAGGTACTGAATACTTAATTTTACGTGAATCAGACATCTTAGCGGTAATTGGCTAATATTATACTTACTTAATTTTTATATACGTTAATATTCTAGGGAGGTAATGGAAAACATGGCTAAAGACATTAAGTTCAGTGAAGAAGCTCGTCGTTCAATGCTTCGCGGTGTAGATGCTCTTGCAAACGCAGTAAAAGTTACGCTTGGACCAAAAGGACGCAACGTGGTTCTAGAAAAGAAATTCGGTTCACCACTAATTACGAACGATGGTGTAACAATCGCTAAAGAAATCGAATTAGAAGATGCATTCGAGAACATGGGTGCTAAACTGGTTGCTGAAGTAGCAAGCAAAACAAATGATATCGCCGGTGACGGTACAACTACTGCAACAGTTCTTGCTCAAGCGATGATTCGCGAAGGCTTAAAGAACGTTACAGCGGGCGCTAACCCAATGGGTATCCGCAAAGGTATCGAAAAAGCAGTGAGAACTGCTGTAGAAGAGCTGCAAGCTATTTCTAAACCAATCGAGAATAAAGAATCAATCGCACAAGTAGCGGCAATCTCAGCGGCTGACAATGAAGTGGGCCAATTGATTGCTGAAGCTATGGAGCGCGTTGGCAACGACGGCGTTATTACAATTGAAGAATCTAAAGGCTTCACAACTGAATTAGACGTTGTAGAAGGTATGCAATTCGATCGTGGATATGCATCTCCATACATGGTAACTGATTCAGATAAAATGGAAGCGGTTCTTGATAACCCGTATATCCTGATCACTGACAAGAAAATCGGCAGCATCCAAGAAATCCTGCCAGTTCTTGAACAAGTGGTTCAACAAGGCAAACCATTATTAATGATTGCTGAAGATGTTGAAGGGGAAGCTCTTGCAACTCTAGTTGTGAACAAAATTCGCGGAACATTCAATGCAGTAGCTGTTAAAGCTCCTGGATTCGGAGATCGCCGTAAAGCAATGCTAGAAGACATCGCTGCACTTACTGGCGGTGAAGTAATCACTGAAGAATTAGGCCGCGACCTTAAATCTGCAGGATTAGAATCACTGGGACGCGCTGCGAAAGTTGTTGTTACAAAAGAAAACACAACAATCGTTGAAGGTTCTGGAGATAAAGCAAACATCGATGCCCGCATCAATCAAATCCGCGTTCAACTTGAAGAAACTACTTCTGAATTCGACCGTGAAAAACTTCAAGAGCGCCTTGCTAAATTAGCCGGCGGCGTTGCAGTAATCAAAGTCGGTGCTGCTACTGAAACAGAGCTTAAAGAACGTAAACTGCGCATTGAAGATGCTCTGAACTCAACTCGCGCAGCAGTTGAAGAAGGTATCGTATCAGGCGGTGGTACTGCACTTCTTAACGTATACAATAAAGTGGCTGAAATCGTGGCTGAAGGCGACGAAGCTACTGGCGTGAACATTGTACTGCGTGCAATCGAAGAGCCTGTACGCCAAATCGCCCACAATGCAGGATTAGAAGGTTCTGTAATCGTGGAACGCCTAAAACGCGAAGAAGTAGGAACAGGCTTCAACGCAGCAAACGGCCAGTGGGTGAACATGGTTGAAGCTGGTATCGTAGACCCAACAAAAGTAACTCGTTCTGCACTTCAAAATGCAGCATCCGTTGCGGCTATGTTCTTAACTACTGAAGCAGTAGTTGCTGACAAACCACAAGAAAACGCAGCACCAATGATGCCTGACATGGGCGGCATGGGTGGAATGGGCGGCATGATGTAATC
>JBJEFM010000139.1:6439-10030 GCA_051874035.1 Bacillus sp. (in: firmicutes) | reverse complement strand
CCCCCCACCTATCAAAGATTCACTTTATTAACGGGCAGGTCTTGTTTCCGGATCGCGGACGGTTCTTTCATTAGGTCTGAACAACAGTCCCAGATTCACAAGCCCGGCTATCCCTACCAGTCCATAGATGATGCGTGAAAGGAAGCTTCCTTGACCACCGAATATTGTTGCCACAAGATCGAATTGAAAGAATCCGATAAGCCCCCAATTGATAGCTCCAATAATAGTAAGAAGAAGTGCTATACGCTGAATTCCACTCATGTTACTACCTCCTAAGTTAAATCGTACATGATGACAAAAAAAGCATGCTCGAACCTACAGTGTAACGATACTGGGATGAAGGTTCTTTACTAGCATGATTCTTACGGCGTTGAATTATGCAAAAAACAGAGGTTATTTTCTTCCGTCGAAGAAGTTTAGATAGCCTTTTTAGCGAATGGGAATATTTTCATGCTCGTGGCTTCTTGCTAATGAGCGATTCATTCGCTAAAGTGATAATTGAACTATTGAATAGGAGGAAAAGTTGTGGCACATATAAAATTTGATTATCAAACAGCGCTTCCCTATCTAGGGGAGCACGAACTTACATATTTACAAGGCGCAGTGAGAGCGGCACATCAATCTCTCCATGAAGGTACAGGCGCAGGTAATGATTTCTTAGGGTGGATGGATCTTCCGAGTTCTTATGATAAAGATGAATTCACACGTATCCAAAAAGCGGCGGCTAAAATCCAAAATGATTCAGATGTCCTGCTTGTCGTTGGTATAGGCGGTTCTTATTTAGGGGCGCGTGCAGCGATTGAAATGCTTCGCCATAGCTTCTATAATGCGATTACGGAGCAAAAAAGAAAAACTCCGCAAATCATCTTTGTGGGGAATAATATTAGCAGCACATATATGAAGGATGTAATGGACCTTCTTGAAGAGAAAGATTTTTCTATTAATGTAATCTCTAAATCGGGTACGACAACAGAGCCGGCTATCGCATTCCGCTTATTCCGCAAGCTGTTGGAAGAGAAGTACGGCCGTGAAGAAGCGCGCAAGCGTATTTATGCGACGACCGACAAAGCGCGCGGCGCGTTGAAAGCAGTGGCTGATGAAGAAGGATACGAAACATTCGTGATTGCGGATGATATCGGTGGACGCTATTCTGTGTTGACTGCAGTAGGTCTGCTTCCAATCGCTGTCAGCGGGGCGAATATCGAAGAAATGATGCAGGGGGCATTGGCTGCTCAGAAGGATTTCGCTACTCCTGAACTTTCGGAGAATGCTGCTTACCAATATGCGGCTGTCCGCAATGTTTTATACAATAAAGGCAAGACTATCGAAATGCTTATCAATTATGAGCCAGGATTGCAATATTTCTCCGAGTGGTGGAAGCAATTATTCGGCGAAAGTGAAGGTAAAGATCAAAAAGGAATTTTCCCGGCATCTGCAAACTTTTCCACAGATCTTCATTCAATGGGCCAATATGTTCAGGAAGGCCGCCGCGATTTATTTGAAACGGTTATTAAAGTACAGAATCCTCGTCATGAGCTGGTGATTGAAGCGGAAGAGAACGACGGCGATGGCTTAAACTACTTGGCGGGCAAGACAGTTGATTTTGTCAACTTGAAAGCGTTCCAAGGAACATTGCTTGCTCATACTGACGGAGGGGTTCCTAACCTTGTTGTAGAAATACCGGCAATGGATGCTTATACTTTCGGATACTTGGTATATTTCTTTGAGAAAGCGTGCGCAATGAGCGGTTATCTTCTTGGTGTTAACCCATTCGACCAACCGGGCGTTGAAATGTATAAAGTAAATATGTTTGCTTTACTTGGCAAGCCGGGATATGAAGATAAAAAAGCAGAGCTGGAGCAACGTTTGAAATAACTAAACTATAGAATGATCAAAGGGAGTCTTTTCAAAATTGAAGTGGCTCCATAAAGTTAGAAGGATTATTTCATTAGGTAGCTTGTTAGGCATGGGTCTGGTATTGTACCGGATTCATGCCTTTTAGTTTTTCCTTAATTCATTTTTGATTATAGTAAATGGAATTTTAAAGAGGCGAGTTTCCGCTATTAGCGGCATTCTCGCCTTTTTATTTAACAAGCGGCAAATCGCCGGGGCTCTTTCTCATAATGAATAAAGAGTAAGGAAGGGGGCGTCTGGATATCCTAAAGGAAAAGGAGCGATGGATATGCAGCGAATCAATTCGAAAATCACGGGTAAAACGTTGCCCCTCTATGAGATGGAACGATTGATGAAGCCGATTGGTTATAGTATTGGGGGCAATTGGGGATATGATCACGGATATTTTGACTATAAGATGGCTGATGAGCCGGGTTACGTTTATTTGCGTGTGCCTTTTCAGGCGGTGCAAGGAGCGCTCAACCACGAAGGTGTTGTGGTAAGGGTCGGTACACCTTTCATATTGGCTCATCAATACGAGGATGAAGTAGATGAGGGGGCTTCCTCAGGAGTGTTGGCTACGGTTTTTAATCAGTTTGCAGAGCCAGTCGATAGAGATGCGGAAATTCTGCTCCAATATGGAGTATTGGGCAAGGCGCTTGTTGAAGAATTGGAATTCTATTTGCTTTAATAGAATTCCTGAATTAAAACATCTGCCATTCTTTCGCCTGCGAAAACATTCGTTTGAATAATATGGTCGGCTCCTGCCCGCTTAGCGTTTTCTGTTTGAGAGCCTGTTAGAATCTCCACGCAGCTATAGATGTGGGGATTCAGTCCTTTGCTTGCAATCAAAGTCAAAATCGAGAACATATCTGTTTGGAATTCGTGCTGTGCGAAATCGGCCGTGATGAGAATTTTGTTTGCTTTTTGAACATTCGCTTTCATGAGCACGGTATCTTCCGTCGCCTTGCCGTGAATAAAATGAAAGCTGAAATGCGGATCTGGGTGATTCCTTAATGTTTGATCGATTAAGACGATGGGTGTCTTAATATTCGCAGCTTGCAGGCTTGCGATGATATTCTTGGAGCGCTCATTCCATCCGACGATGATATAGTGGTTCTTCCCTGTGAATGTCTGTGTTCCTTTCATTAATTTCTCCTCCGATGAAATGGCGGCAGCTGATACCGTTGCGAAGTATGTGGTGACAAAGCCGGCTCCGATAAAAATAAGCAAAATCCCGACTAATTTACCAAGGGAGGTTTCGGGTACATAGTCGCCATAACCGACTGTTGATGTTGTTACAATCGCCCACCAGATGCCTTCTAAGAATGTAGGGAATACGCTTGGTTCGATAATGGTCATCACGATTCCGAAGATGTTCAGAAGAACGAAGATGATTACAATCAATTTGAGTAGTCTTGGCATTTTCGAGATATAGCTTGCTAAATTCTTCACTGTACTCCCCACTCCGAATGAATCTGTTTTATAATATACATTTATCCCGTTTAACAGGTACTAAGCCTCCCGCTCCAGCACAGCAGTGAAAGCGCAGATGTGCAAGCGGGGAATCAAGTACCTGTAACAACCCGATTGGTTCATCTAATGATAGGCGGGGAGAAGGTCCCTGCCTATCAAAGATTCACTTTATCCCGTTTAACAGGTACTAAGCCTCCCGCTCCAGCACAGCAGTGAAAGCGC
>JBJEFM010000139.1:0-6339 GCA_051874035.1 Bacillus sp. (in: firmicutes) | reverse complement strand
AATCAAGTACCTGTAACAACCCGATTGGTTCATCTAATGATAGGCGGGGAGAAGGCCCCTGCCTATCAAAGATTCACTTTATGTAGTATGTACTAAATAGTGGGAATTCAAGCATATAAGGCTGATTTTTCTTCCATGCCGGAAAATCCGGTGTATTCTAAAGAATTATTTTCTTCTTATTATCTTTTTCAAACTAAATGTTTTTGACTCGGCGGTATTTAGTCTTTTTGTTTGATATGGTTTATGTTATATACACATAGTGCAACCACAAGCAGGAAAAAATATACTTATCAGTAGTTAAGTTGCATGGGAGATACTTATACTTTTAAGTGGTGTATGAGGATGTGGCTTGTTTGAAGGTTATTGGATAAATATTGGCAGTGTTGTTCGGCTCTTTCATTGCCGGTATTGGTAGTATCTTTTTTCTTAAAGCGGACCATGGCGTTGATTCGATTGGTTCATCTACTGATAGGCGGGGATGAAGGCCCCTCACCTATCAAAGATTCACTTTATCCCGTTTAACAGGTACTAATTCTCCCGCTCCGGCACGGCAGTGAAAGCACAGATGTGCAAGCGGGAGATGAAGTACCTGTAACAACCCGATTAGTTCATCTACTGATAGGCGGGAATGAAGGCTTCTACCTATCAAAGATTCACTTTATAACTTGTTCAAGTAAAGCTGCATATGCGCGTGCACCTGTTTGAGTAAGATGGACGCCATCGGAGCCTAAATATTCATTATGGCCTGCACTGCTTTTATGCCAATCGACAAGAGTGGTGTTGCTATATTTCGCGGCTGCCTCTTGCAATGTTTGGTTAACCACGGATTCCCAAGGCTTAGGGACGCGTGTGTTGACTAAATAGATCTTTTTATCTTCGCCGATTGTTGCAATCAGTTCTTCTAGCTGCGCCTTTGAGAAAGCGCCGTTCGACCCAAGAGCTATGACGATGATTTCACCGACTTTTCCTGATTGTTGGAATTGCTGATAGATTTCTCGTGCTGTGGACATTTGACGTCCTACTTTAGCATCGATCAGCACATTTGGAAATTTCTCTTTAAGGAATGGTGCGACATCAATGAACACGGAATCGCCGATCACCGTAACTTTACGCTCGTTTGTTTGAGTGGCGTTTGTCTGATTATCTTGTGCCCCGCCTGGTTCTTCCTGCTTCTCTTGCCCTTCTTTGTTATATTTAATGGATGCCTCTGTCTGCTCTTGCTTATTATTTTCCACAATTATTTCTAAAGGTTTCTTGCTTTCAGTTCCAGATGCTTGTTCGATCGGTGCAGCTGCTAATCCGATTGTGGATATGAACAGCAGCAATGCACCGCATCCGATAGTCATCCAACGAGAGGTTGAGAGGCGTTTAATTTTCCATTGACCCGATCTAATTTTGCCGATAAACTGTCTAATCCAGCCTTTTCTAATTGGATTTTCGATATATGTATACGATAATCCTGCAATAACGAAAGTCAATGATACCTGGAACATAATGTGCCAAACGCTTGGTTCTTCCGTATTGACTAACGGATTGGTCAGCAAAATAATCGGATAATGCCACAGATAAATGCCGTATGAGCGAACGCCGATCCAACGCAATGGCTTCATGCCAAGGCAACTGCTCAGCATGCTGCTTGGATGAACGAGAACGGCAATTAAGATGGCTGTCAATAACGAGGCAAGCACCATCCCTCCTAGGTATAAGAAGCCTGTGTACTCGCTTGATTTATGAATCATAATGGCTAAGCCGCCAATCGAGAGCAGACCGACTAAGTCCAAGGAGACACGCAATTTAGCTGGAATGCTTCTGGACAGTTTGTGGCTCGGCCAGACAAATGCCAGCACTGCGCCAATCAGCAGCGAGAAGGCTCTCGTATCCGTACCGTAATAGATGCGGCTTGGGTCCACGCCCGGCTCATACATCCAAGCCATCGCGACGGCTGAGGCGATAGCCAAGATCAGTATAATCATCATCAATGGCTTTTTCTTTAATTTAATAGAAAGTGCTATGAAAATGAATAACGGCCAGACAATATAGAACTGTTCTTCAACGGCAAGCGACCAGAAGTGCGTCAGTAAAGACGGTACTCCCATGCTTTCAAAGTAAGATAAGTCCTGGAATATATACCACCAGTTACTGATGTATAGCACAGCCGGCAGAAAGTCATCGCGTAATTTAGCAAGGAACGCTTGATCAAACAATGTAACCCATGCTGTGATGACAAGCAACATGACAAGCATGGCCGGCAATAATCGTCTGGCGCGCCGGATCCAAAATTGTTTGAGATTAATTCGTTTGGTCTGCTCCCATTCAATAAGCAGGAGATTCGTAATTAAATAGCCCGATAGTACAAAGAATATGGTGACCCCGAGAAGGCCTCCGGCAGACCATTCGAAGCGCAAATGATAGGCGATTACGGCCAGGACGGCAAAAGCCCGCAATCCGTCCAAGCTAGGTATGTAGCGTTTGTGTGGACTAGACATATCGAACGCCCCGATGATGCATAGGCAGTAACATATCTCTTCTATTTTGCTTTAGTAAGCATGCATTGCTCTTTCTCATAGTTGATCCTTCCCAATCTATTTCTAATCTTTTTGAAAGCAAATACTCAATTGTTGCGATTATATAAAGGGCAATAGAAATATCTTATTGCTTCAGATGTATAAATGCACCGAATTGTCTGTAATAGTACTTCATTTTTCCAACATGCACTTCTACAAACAATGATTAATAACAAGCAAAGTGAGTATCCAATTACTATAAAATATTGTTAAAACTTGCATAAAAGCATGTAAATCAATAATCATTATAAGTTTCTAGATTAAAGATGGCAAAGGAAATTCACTAAAAATCTCAAAAAATAATTTACCAGAATAATACATATGGGATTTTTGGTAGTTCAATATAGTAGTTTTGTTGAAAAATGCTTAAATTAAACTATTTTATAATAATTTTAGGTTTTTTTGTAAAATAATAGTTTGCTTAAACGAGGGGGGCAATGCTTTTAATTAAGAAGGAAGAGCCTCGTATATATTAGAAGAATACTGGAGACTTCAGTATTTCTAAGGAGTTGATGAAGCTGGCTGAGAAAGTAACAATTCAGAAACCTAAGCTTCCGAGGGCGATTTTGAAAGGAATGAATTTCAACAGCTGTGCTTTCGAAAGATTGACTGCATCGTTTGATAAGCTGGAAGGTTGTATTGTCACTTCCGAACAAACGATTGGCTTTTCCAAGCTATTAGGATCGGTATTGAAAGAAGAGGAGCGCCGTCCGGGAAATAAGGGAAGGCGCTTATTTACGCGGCTATAAATGAAATTTACTCTGTAATCCGCTTGCCGAGAATAAGCAAATCTCTTTCGATGCCATCTAATTCGGCTACATTCGGCAAATGGGCCCAACGCTCGAAACCAAATCGGCTAAATAAGCGCAAACTTGGTTCATTATGGGCAAAAATGAAACCTAAAATCGTTTTTATACGTAAGGCGGGGCATGCCTCGATGGCTTTTTGCAGCATAGCTTTCCCTAAACCTTTTCCACGGAAATTCTCGTGCAGGTAAATACTTACTTCAGCTGTACTGTTATACGCCGGCCTGCCGTAAAAGGATTGAAAGCTGATCCATCCGCAAATTTCGCCCCCGAATTCTACAATCCACAAAGGCCGGGTGGAAGCATTATGTTCATAAAACCATTTTTCTTTGCTTTCTACTGAAACAGGTTCAGTATCGGCCGTCACCATTCTTGAAGCGATTGTCGAGTTGTAAATATCCACGATAACCGGTAAATCTTTTATTTCCGCATTTTTTACAGCAATGGCAGTCATTATGTTCACATACCTTTCTAATCAGTAGTCAATTATATTGAATAAATAAAATCAAGGTTAGCGGATATCGGATTGGAAAGTAATCCATATGACTTTATTATATAAGAAAAGGCTGACCGTTTTGGTCAACCTTCTCTAATTCATCATGTTTCCAGCGTGGCTCGCTTCCGGGCATTTAAGAATTTGACGATGCTCAGGACAATCGTTTTGGTGGTAGCGTATGTAGGAACAGCGAGCACCATGCCGAGCACCCCCGCAATATTGCCGGCTGCAAGAAGCAGAATGATAACCGTTGCCGGATGTATATCCAGGCTTTTGCCGAGAATAAGCGGCGATAATAGGTTTCCTTCTGTTTGTTGGGCGATGACCAGCACGACTATTACAAGCAATGCCTGAAAAGGCGAGTCGAATAATGCAACAATCACAGCCGGCGCACCTCCGAGAATCGGACCGACATACGGAATGATGTTTGTGACCGCTACAATTAAAGCCAGTACCAGGGCATATGGCAGGTCGATGATTAAATATCCGATTAAAGACAATAAACCGACGAAGCAAGCAACCGTTACTTGTCCATTAATATAGGCAGATAGTGTATCTCCGACATCCTCGATAATTTCCAACCCTTGACTGCGGTAAGCGGCAGGGATGAACTTAGAGATGGCGGCAGGCAGCTTATGCCCATCTTTAAACATATAGAATAAAAGAATGGGAACTGTGACAATCGTTATCGCCGCATTTGTTATAAAACCAAAGAAGCCCATCACATTATCCGTGATTTTTGTTGGCAGGCTGTTCATGAAATCCGTCAACTTTGTTTGCAAGGAATCCAATGGAACATAGTCATTGGTAATTAAATTTTTAAATTCCTTCGAATGCGATACTTCATCGATGAAATCTTCAATCTGCATAGCGTATGTAGGAACCGCATTGGCGAATGAAGATATTTGTTTGTTAACAATCGGAACAATATTCGCTATGCTGAATCCGATTGCTGCGAAAATAATCACATAAAGCAAGATGATTGACAATGTTCGCTTTAATTTTAATGTTCTTTGCAAAAGCTTGATGACCGGATTGAATATAAAGAATAAAAACCCTGATATCAGAAGCGGGAAGAACAAAGTGGAGAAGAATACGCCAATTGGCTTTAGCAAAAACGTTAGCTTAGTAGATATCAAAATAATGGTTAGGATAATAAGGATTTGTAAAGACCAATTCTTAAATTTACTTTTAGACAATTCATGCTCACCTCTATTGGAATAATATATATATACGGCTAATAGTAGGGAAAGATTCACCTTTCAAGTGAAAATTCCTGCACTTAGCTTATTGATTATCGGCAGTGTCATAAAGACTTACAGTGAAGAAGCAAATCAGCACACGAACATATTAATGGAATAAGTTCAAGTATTCTATTAACTATTATAGACAAACAAATGCTCCGGTAGATAGCTTTGTATTGATTTATTCTAAAATATTTTCTTATGTAATCTGAAATTAAAGAAAAAAGTATGGGAATGGAATAAACTATTCATTTTTGAATAGTTTATTCCATTCCCTTTTTTAGATTCGCTTAGTCTTTTCCCCATAATGACTGTTAGTAAGCGTTTGAAATTATTTTTCATTAAAAATATCTATTGGCACAAAAATTGCAAATTTATTATGAATGTTAAGGGAACTTAAAGGGGATGAACTGTATTTTCTAGGGTTGCGAGAGGGAATTTGGGAAATTAGGATAACAAAACCCTGAAATTATGGCAAATCGTCATGATGGGATTGGCTTATATGACCCCGATGGTTGTTTTCGACACTTTCGGCATTATTTCAGAAAAGACTGGGGGACACGTTCCTACGGCATATCTGATTGCGTTGGTTGGCATCATTTTTACAGCAGCCAGCTATGGAAAGGTTGTGAGGGTTTTCCCCGAAGCAGGATCAGCCTATACATATACTAGAAAAGCAATAAATGGCCATCTTGGCTTTCTTGTCGGATGGACATCCCTGCTTGATTATTTATTTCTTCCAATGGTGAATGCTTTATTATGTAAAATCTATTTTTCCGTTCTTTTCCCTAATCTGCCTTCATGGATTTGGGTCATTCTATTTGTAGGAACGGTTACTTTGCTGAATTTGACCCATGTCAATACCCTTGCGAATTTTAATGCCTTCTTCGTATTGATTCAAGTGGCGATTATGGCAGTATTTATTGTACTCGTTATCAAGGAGTTATTGAATGGCGAAGGAACAGGTGAGATTTTCTCGATACAGCCATTTCTCAATGAAGGAATTCATTTCTCCACACTGGTTACCGGCGCCTCATTAGTTTGTTTTTCATTCCTAGGTTTTGACGCTGTGACAACGTTATCCGAAGAAACAAAAGATGCCAAAAAAACGATATCGAAAGCTATTCTATAATACAGCGCTTTGGGGTGGTTTGATTTTCATCGCAGCTTTTTATTTTATCCCGTTTAACAGGTACTAAGACTCCCACTTCCGCGCAGCAGTGAAAGCG
>JBJEFM010000138.1:0-2100 GCA_051874035.1 Bacillus sp. (in: firmicutes) | reverse complement strand
GAGGTGAGGGGCTGAGCTTCCCGCGGTTTTTTGCGGATTTCGAGATAGCGGATATGATGTTCCTCCATATCGATAATCGTAATTTCATAATCGCCAATCTCAAGCATATCACCAAGCTTTGCTTCATACTTCTCGGTCAGGACCCATCCGCCGATTGTGTCAATATCGGTATCATCGAGGGCCGTGCCAAGCAGGTCATTAATTTCACTGAGAAGTACCTTAGAATCAACGATGTAAGATCCATCTGTATTCTTCCGAATCTCCGGAATCTCATCACTATCGAATTCATCTCGTATCTCACCAACAATCTCTTCGACGATGTCTTCGATGGTGACTAATCCGGAAGTGCCTCCGTATTCATCCATCAGGACTGCCATATGAATCCGTTCAGATTGCATTCTCGCCAGTAAATCATGGATTGGAATGGTGTCAATGACATGGATGATTGGCCTTATATATTCTTGAATGGTTGAATTTGAAATGCTCTCATCTACGACAACATCGGTCAATACCTCTTTTACGTTGACAAGTCCGACGATATGGTCCTTGTCACCGTCAATGACCGGATAACGAGTGAATTTCTCTTCATGGTACATCTGAATAAAGTCCTTGATGGAATCCACCTTGGATAAGGAGACCATTTCGGTTCGAGGAACCATGATTTCTTTAGCGACTCGGTTATCAAATTCAAAAATATTATTCACATATTTAAATTCAGATTGGTTAATTTCGCCGCTCTTATAACTGTCTGAAAGAATAATCTGCAATTCCTCTTCCGTATGGGCAATTTCATGTTCTGAAGCGGGATGAAGACCGAGCATGCGGATGATCAACCGGGCAGAACCATTAAGCAGCCAGATAAATGGATACATAATTTTGTAGAATGCCATGAGAGGTCTTGAGAATAAAAGAGCAATTGCTTCCGCTTTTTGAATAGCAATCGTCTTTGGAGCTAATTCGCCGATTACGACGTGGATGAAGGTAATCAGCAGAAAAGCAATAACGACGACGAGTGGCGTTGTAACAGTCTCAGGCAGGGAAAACAGTGCGAATAAGGGAGCGAGAAGGGATTCAAAGGTTTCTTCCCCAATCCATCCTAAAGCGAGGGCTGTAATGGTGATCCCAAGCTGGCAGGCGGATAAATACTCATCCAGATTCGTAACGATGTTTTTGGCGCTTATTGCCCGCCGGTTTCCTTCCTCCATTAACTGATCAATTCGCGAGGAGCGAATCTTGACAATCGCGAACTCTGACGCAACAAAGAATGCGGTCAGTGCAATCAAAATGGCTATAAAAACCAAATTCCATATGTCCAATAAATTTCCTTTAACCGTGATTAGACGGTAAAGGAGTCACCTCCTGTGATAATAAGCTGTTAACAGCTGTATGGTTTAACGTCAAATGCAAGCATAGTCCGACTGGATAGCTGGCGATCAACTTCCCATGTAAATCCCCCCTTTAAAATAAAGAGAAGTAGTAAAAATGGTTATTACTTCTTATTATATTAAATTTCTAACCGAATATCATTTGTTTTAGGTACATTTTTAAAAACAAATCAATTTTTGAGAAAAAAAGAAAAAAGTCCCTTTATTTTTTTTTATAGTTTAGTACAATTTAAATGTTGTGAGTTTTGTGCGTATTGATTGACATACATATGTACTTATGAGGCGTTTCCCCCACCGCCTTGGATGATTGGCATTGAAGTGAATTCGTGCCTGAACGCATGATGACAAGCAATAAAAGCTCTCTTTGACTAATTGGCTATTAGAAATCTCGAATAGAACATCATCGTTTGAAACAGTCAAGTATTTTGCTCAAACGATGTTTCGCTGCATTATTTTCGGGTAAATGAAATACTGGTTAGCAAAAAATCAGAAGGTGGAGAATGTGAGAATGGATATCGTATCTAAATTTAAGATACAGGGCGTAAAGATTGAAAAAACAAAATCCCGTAATGAAATCTTCTCTAGCTTAGTATGTTCTGAGTCAACATTCAGCGAATTGTTACAGAACCCATATTCTTTAAAGAAACAAGTAGAAGTGAAGAGTCATTAATGTAAAACATACAAGCTATGTTTTTAAATAAGGTGATAACCTAAG
>JBJEFM010000137.1:0-2101 GCA_051874035.1 Bacillus sp. (in: firmicutes) | reverse complement strand
AGCAGTGAATCCTTAACGACGAATGAAGTCGGTGAATATATGATGGGGGCAAAGCATGAGTAAAGATAAAAAGAAAAGAATCTTCCGTACAAGTCTTATTCAGCCATTAACGAATGAGAAATGGCAACCGATCTCCATACCTTTAATTTCTATAATTATAAGTTTTATTGCTGCCGCAGTTGTTATACTTTTAATCGGCAAAAACCCTTTACAGGCGTTTTATAACTTATTCCAAGGGGCGGGGATTTTACCTAAGCCCGCTTATGCTGGCTATAAGAGCATGCTGACTGATTTTCTGAGCTTGCTGAACGCCATGACGCCGCTTGTGTTTGCCAGCTTGGCAGTCGCTGTAGCATTTAGAGCGGGCCTATTTAATATCGGTGTTGCCGGCCAAATGCTTGTCTCCGGTTTTTTAGCGACGATTATTGTTGGTTACAGCGGTTTGGATGCCGTAATCGCAAAGCCGCTTGTACTGGTAATCGGAATTGTCGCCGGGGGGCTAATGGGTGGATTAGTAGGATGGCTGAAATATAAATTTAACATTAATGAGGTAGTCTCTACGATTATGTTGAATTATATTGCTCAATATGTCATCAGCTTTTTTATTCAAATGTATTATATTGACCCTGTTTCAAGACAGTCACAATATATATCAGATGCAGCAAGATTAACTTTAGTGAATGTCGAAATAGCCAATTTGAAAATGGATATTCCGCTGGGCTTCATTTTGGCTATCCTTTGCGCTGTTTTAATCAAGTTTGTCATGGACAAAACAGTGGTTGGTTTTGAAATCAAAGCCGTTGGTTCCAACCGCAATGCAGCCAAATATGCAGGGATTAATGTAGGAAGAAATACAGTCTTGGCCATGATTATTTCGGGAGGCTTGGCTGGCCTTGCAGGTGTCACTTATTATTTAGGCTATTTTGCTTCCATACAGCCAAAGGTATTATCAAGCATCGGCTTTGATTCCATTGCTGTATCGCTATTAGGGAACTCTCATCCGATTGGCGTGATTTTTTCTTCCTTTTTAGTATCTATTATTGATCAGGGAAGCACGTATATGAGTTCGCAGGCAGGAATCAGACAAGAAATTTCTTCTGTGATCGTTGGGTTAATCCTATTGTTCAGTGCATGCGGTGTGTATATGAAATATAAAATCAGCCGTTTGAAGGAAAAAGAAGTGGATCGAAAGGAGAGTGAATCATAATGGATACAGTAATTATTGATGGTTTATCCTTTGCTCTGCCTCTTTTTATTATCGCAATAGGCGGCATATATAGTGAAAAGAGCGGCATCACCAATTTAGCGCTTGAAGGATTTCAAGGTTTTGGGGCATTCATCGGAGCGTTGTCAGCTGTTCTAATCGCAAATGCTTTTGGCACAAATATTCAAGACTTATTTTATGTAGCGTTATTATTCGCGATGATTGGCGGGATGGCTTTTTCCATTATTCATGCTGTACTAAGTATTAAGTTTAAGGCAGATCAAGTAATCAGCGGTGTTGTGATTAACATTTTGGCGTTGGCACTGACGACTTTCTTGACGACACAAATAAATGCACTTGTATTTGGAACGGCCTCGGACAAGTTCCAATTAGGTGTAATGGAGCGGTTTACGGTTAGTGGTTTAGCTGATATACCAGTAATCGGAGCGGTCTTTACGAATGTCTATCCGTTCGAAGTGATTATCATTGTGATTGCTATTTTTGCTTGGTATCTTTTATATAAAACAAGATTTGGCATGCGCTTAAGAGCGTGTGGGGAAAATCCTCATTCGGTTGATGCCGCAGGTGTAGATGTAGCGAAAATTAGATTTTCTGCCGTGTTGATTTCAGGACTATTATCGGGCCTCGGCGGCATGTGTTTTGCTTATTCTATTTCGGCTAACTTTTCTTCTAATATTTATATGGGATATGGATTCTTGGCTATTGCTGCATTAATCTTCGGCAATTGGAGGATTCTCCCTACTTTAGCCGCTTGCCTTTTGTTTGGTTTTGCAAAATCCGGCGGCGCTTTTATTGCTCAGTCAATGGCATTGCCAAGCAGCTTTACCGATTTATTCATGATATTACCGTACCTATTAACATTATTGTTATTAATCT
>JBJEFM010000136.1:0-10094 GCA_051874035.1 Bacillus sp. (in: firmicutes) | reverse complement strand
ATAAACAGATGGATTATCTCATGCCGAGTATGACCGCCAGTTATGAAGTGCGCGAAGAATCCATCGGTGCTTTCGTCTTTTCTTCTTCAACAGAAAAATATGCGATAGATCGGATAGAATCAAAGAGGGCATTACAGTTACATGAGGACATTGTTTTATATGAGTTGATCGTGAATTCCATTAATGACGGAATCGCTCAATTGGAGCATGAAGAAAAAGCGTTTATAGAGCTGCGCTATTTCAAGAATCAGACAATCACAGCGACGGCGGCGAATCTAGGATATTCGGAAAGGCAGATCTTTTCCATCCGTAAGAATGTAATGGGAAAGCTGTTAATCTCATTAAAAAATATCGTGAAGTTGCGAATTATATAGCAGTTTTTCTTCATTTTCTAAGCAGAAAAAGGGCAGTTTTTCTCCCTGATAGCGTGGTATTATGGTAAATGTAGTCATACCCCAGTATTGCTACATATAGGGCCGTTCACCTGCCGGGAACGGTCTTTTGAATAGGTTCATATAATTATATTATTGTCGGTCCATTGGGCCGTTTAGATACAAACCGTTTCTTCTTGGCGAGGGACGGTTTTTTATTTTCGATTTTTAATATTAATATTATTGTTTATATTAGCAAAGGGATGGGGGGATTGCATGCATCAATATGAAGTGACGGTGACGAGGGTGATCGATGGCGATACGATTGTTGGTCATTTAAAAACCCATATCATGGACATAAAACTTGTTTTAACGGATATACATTTTCGATTGTTAGGCATCAATACTCCGGAGCTGCGTGGTGCTGAAAAAGAAAAAGGCATTGCGGCCAGGGATTATTTAAAGGGATTGATCGAAGGCAAAGAGGTTGTGGTGACTGCGGATAAAAAGGACAAATATGGTCGTCAGCTCGCTATAGTTTACTACCAAGGTTTAAATATCAATGATCATCTTTTGAAAGAAGGCTATGCAGTTCCATATATGTAAATATGAATGATTCGATGCGTTAGGTATTACGTTTTTTGCAGGAGGAGTTAAATGGCTAATTTACATGATTACCGGCTGGTCCGGCTCGATGATTTAAAAGAACACCCGGAAAACCCAAGGGTACATCCTCAATCTGCAATTGATAAACTGCAACGCTCTATTGAGTCCTTTGGTTTTACGCAACCGATCATTGTTTCAAAAGATGGATATATTTTAGCCGGCCATGCTCGAAAAAAGGCCGCGATGCAAGCTGGGCTTAAAGAAGCACCGGCTCTTTTTCTGGACCTGGAAGGCGATATGGCAGATTTATATCTTATTGCTGATAATAAGCTCCAGGAAGAAACCGATTGGGATTTTCCACAACTAAAGGATTTATTTGAGCGTCTGGACACTGGTTTGTTGGACCTGGAGCTCTCTGGTTATACATCTGATGAAATTGAAGATTTGATGTTGCAGTTTCACGTGGGTGAGGAACCTCATGAGGATGATTTTAATGTTGATGAAACAATTGAGGGAATGGAAGAGCTGCGTTGCAGTCTTGGTGAGGTTTGGCAGCTTGGAAATCATCGGCTCATGGTCGGAGATTCAACTAATGAAGATAATATCTTTAAACTTATGAATGAAAAAGAAGCCGATATGATATTTACTGACCCGCCGTATAACGTTGATTATGAAGGCTCCGATGGGAAGAAAATTCAAAATGATTCTATGGAAGATTCAATGTTTTATCAATTTCTTCTAGACGCATTTTCAGCTATGGAAAAGGTGACTAAACCAGGCGGCCCAATTTACGTATGTCATGCAGCTTTGGAAGGGAAAAATTTTATATCTGCTTTTAAAGATTCGGGGCTTCTTTTAAAACAAATCCTGGTGTGGGTGAAAAATGCATTAGTCCTGGGGCGGCAAGATTACCAATGGAAACATGAGCCTATCTTGTATGGTTGGAAATCAGGGGCGGCCCATAAATGGTACGGTGGTCGGAAAGAAACCACTGTGTGGGAAGTGGACAAACCGAAAAGGAACAGCGACCATCCAACCATGAAGCCAATTCCTTTAATAGCACAAGCTCTTGAAAATTCAAGTAAACCAGGAGATATTGTCTTAGATCCGTTTGGCGGTTCTGGTTCCACTTTGATTTGTGCGGAGCAGCTAAACCGTATTTGCTATATGATGGAGTACGATGAAAAATTTGCGACTGTAATCGTGGAAAGATGGGAGAAATTCACCGGGCAGAAAGCTATCAAAATATCTGGATAATAGCTTTAATCTATAGGTATTACATTTTGTAGGAGGAGTTAAATGGCTAATTTACATGATTACCGGCTGGTCCGGCTCGATGATTTAAAAGAACACCCGGAAAACCCAAGGGTACATCCTCAATCTGCAATTGATAAACTGCAACGCTCTATTGAGTCCTTTGGTTTTACGCAACCGATCATTGTTTCAAAAGATGGATATATTTTAGCCGGCCATGCTCGAAAAAAGGCCGCGATGCAAGCTGGGCTTAAAGAAGCACCGGCTCTTTTTCTGGACCTGGAAGGCGATATGGCAGATTTATATCTTATTGCTGATAATAAGCTCCAGGAAGAAACCGATTGGGATTTTCCACAACTAAAGGATTTATTTGAGCGTCTGGACACTGGTTTGTTGGACCTGGAGCTCTCTGGTTATACATCTGATGAAATTGAAGATTTGATGTTGCAGTTTCATGTGGAAGATGAAGAACCGCATGACGATGATTTTGATGCAGACAAAGCAGTTGAAGAAATGGACCAGCCTATCGCTAGTTATGGAGATCTGTGGCAGCTCGGTAGACACCGGTTATTGGTCGGTGATTCGACTAAAGTAGATGATCTCCTGCGGCTCATGAATGAAAAAGAGGCTGATATGATATTCACAGATCCACCTTATAACGTGGATTATGAAGGTGGGAATGGTAAAAAGATTCAAAATGACAAAATGGAAAATGATAAATTTTATCAGTTTTTATATGATGCTTTTTCCGGCATGGCACAAGTAACGAAGCCTGGAGGGGTTATTTATGTTTGTCATGCTGACACGGAAGGTTTGAATTTCCGGAAATCATTTGTTGATGCTGGATTTTATATGAGTCAATGCCTGGTATGGGTTAAGAGTTCGCTGGTTCCTGGTTATTCCGATTATCAATGGAAACATGAACCGATTCTTTATGGTTGGCGAGAAGGCGGTCCCCATAAAAGAGTAAAAGATCGAAAACAAACAACGGTTATTGAAGAGCATGTGGACTTGGCTATTGCAAAAGAAAAAGAAGGCGCGGTCCTCACTTTCACTAATGGCACTAAGTCCATTTCGGTCCGGGTTCCAGATTATGAAATTATTTATACCGGTAACGATGAAGATTCCACCACTTGGCGGTTTGAAAAACCTAGAAGTAATGGCGACCATCCAACCATGAAACCAATTCCTTTATGCGCTAGGGGGATACAAAATTCTTCTAAGCCTGGCGAAATTGTGCTGGACCCATTCGGTGGCAGTGGCTCCACGCTGATTGCGGCACAGCAAACAGGGCGAAGCTGCTACACTGTGGAATTTGACCCGATATATGCATCGGTAATAATCGAGCGCTTTGAAAAGTTCACAGGTGAAAAAGCTATTAAATTATCTTAAAACTATATTATTGTTAATGTTAATATTTATTTTATAGGACTTTCTCGAAAATGAGGGAGTCCTTTTTAATTATTTGAAGGTGGTGAACATTATGGCTGTAACCGGCAGGCCAAGTAAGCTATCGCCTGAATTAACAGGTAAAATTACCGATATGCTTCGGGCAGGAAATTATCTTGAAACAGCCGCAGCATATGCTGGAATAGATCAATCAACCTTACATCGATGGATGAAACGTGGAGCTAGGGAAATGGAAAGAGTGGAAAAATCAGACCGGACCCTGCGTATCAAGAAGTCGGAGGCTCCTTACGTAGACTTTTGCAAGGCTATAAAAAAAGCTCTTGCTGAAGCTGAGGTTCGGGATTTGATTATCATCTCCAATGCTGCAAAAAACGATTGGAAGGCTGCGGCTTGGAAATTAGAGCGCCGTTTTCCAGATAAATTTGGTAGAAAAGAGAGGATTAATGCTCAATTAGAACATTCGGGTAAAGATGGCGGTCCTATTCAAACTGAACAATCAATCAATTTAGCAAATCTAAATGACGAGGAGCTTGCTTTCCTTGAGAGTATCGTTGAGAAATCTTCCGAATCTGGATGAAATAAAGAAAGAAAAAGCTCGCCGCAGATTGATTGATTTCACAACCTACACCATGCCCGAATATGAAGTGAATTGGCACCATGAACGTTTATGTAATGCATTAGATCAATTAGTCAGCGGGGAAATTAAGAGATTGATGGTTTTTATGCCGCCACGACAAGGTAAGTCGGAGTTAGGTTCCAGGCGGTTTCCGGCTTATGTCTTAGGCAGAGATCCAAACGCGCAAATTATTTCTGCTTCTTATTCTGCAGACTTAGCAAGCCGAATGAACCGGGATGTTCAAAGAATTATTGATTCGCCTAAGTATCACGAGCTTTTCCCTGATACCTTATTAAGCAATTCAATTGTAAAAACTGGACGTAGAGGGAACTATCTCCGCAATAATGACATTTTCGAAGTAGTCGATCACAAAGGCGTCTATAAATCTTCTGGTGTCGGTGGAGGAATTACCGGGATGGGTTCAACATTTGGAATTATCGACGACCCTTTCAAAAACCGGAAAGAAGCCGAATCAAAAAGGCTGCGTGATACCGTATGGGATTGGTACACTTCCACTTTTTATACTCGGTTGGAAAAGGACGCCAGAATTTTGATCATCCTTACTCGGTGGCATAGTGACGATTTAGCCGGCAGGCTTCTTAAACAAGCCGAGGAAGATCCTGGGGCAGACCAATGGACGGTGATTAATTATCCGGCTATTGCAGAAGATCCAATTCATGAAAGCGACCCAAGGTCCATCGGGGAAGCGCTATGGCCGAATAAATACGATGAAGAAGCGTTATCGAAGATTAAAAAGACAATTGGAACCTATGAATGGTCGGCTCTGTATCAGCAACGGCCTTCACCGTCAGAAGGTTCGATTCTCAACCGTAAATGGTGGAGATTTTATAAATTGCTTCCTGAGCGCTTGGATGAAGTGATTCAGTCATGGGATTGTACTTTCAAAGATAATGATGATAGTGACTTTGTTGTCGGTCAGGTGTGGGGCAGACTTGGCGCGGATAAATACCTTTTAGATCAAGTCCGGGATCGTATGGATCTTCCGGGCACGATAAGGGCTTTAAGAACCATGTCTGCAAAATGGCCGGAAGCCAGAAGAAAGCTGATCGAGGATAAAGCGAACGGTCCGGCAGTCATTCAAATGCTCAAACATGAAATAGCCGGATTGATTCCTGTAAATCCAGAAGGCGGCAAAATCACGAGAGCCTATGCAGCTTCACCGGAAGTCGAAGCAGGAAACGTGTATTTGCCCGACCCATCCATTGCGCCTTGGATTCATGACTTTATCGAAGAAACCGCAACATTTCCGCAGGGTTCTAATGATGATATGGTTGACGCGTGGTCGCAAGCCATGATTCACTTCCAAAAACCGCGGGAAATGAAATATGCTGTATCGCCTGCAATATCCGGCTTTAAACGAAAATAATCTCCTTTTCTTTATTAACAACTTGTATAACATTAATATTAATGTTAATATAAGTATGTAAAGTAAAGAACAACAAAAAAGGGGAAATGAAAAATGTTTAACACTTGGGAAGAGCAAATCAAATTCTTGGAAACTGTATCGGTTGAAACAATTGAGCAAGCGAAAGACGAAATCAAAGACCAGCATGAAGTTAACTGGTTATCAGATCAGGACCTTTACACTTTAAATGATATTTTCGACAATATTGAATCTGGAAACATTGCCGGTGCAGAGAGCACATTGAAATTTGTTGATACTTACTTAAGAGATAAAGTTTATGATCTTATTAAAATGTTTTCTTAAACCAAAGGCCCGAAATGGGGGCTTTTTTTATTACAAAAAAATAACATTTCCTCTCTAATAACTTGTATAACATTAATATTAATGTTAATATAAGTATGTAAAGTAAAGAACAACAAAAAAGGGGAAATGAAAAATGATGAATGAAAAAGTACAAAAATTGGTTGATGAAAAAGTTAGAATGTTAAGATCAAAAGGGTTCGATGATATTGAAATGTTAAATAGAAATACATTTAAGGCTAGAAAACATAGAGAAGATTACAAAATTAAATTGACTGATGATTTCTTTCTAACATTGAATGGTATGTCATGGGGATTGATGAAATAAGAGCTTCGGCTCTTTTTTTGTGTCTAAAAATGAGGGGGAGTTGGGAAAATGAATCAAGGTGTTAAGCTAGTACCGTTTAAAGTGAAGAATGTAAAAGAAACAGCAGACGAGGTTCCCTGGGGCGTTCGATTGGTCGGTGCTCCGCATTTCTGGCAGAGGGAATATAAAGGGCAAGGCGTTGTCGTGGCTGTCCTCGATACTGGATGCGATATGAATCATCCTGATTTGAAAGGCCGGATCATTGGAGGGAAAAACTTCACGAATGAAAATGGTGGAGATCCTGCTAATTTTAATGACACGAACGGACATGGCACACATGTGGCCGGCATCATAGCCGCAGATGAAAATGGCAGTGGATTGGTCGGCGTTGCTCCCAAAGCTCAATTATTGATCGGGAAGATTCTCGATAAGAATGGAGCCGGTAGTTACCAGCATATATTGGATGCTTTGTTTTATGTGATTAGGTGGAGAGGGCCGAATGGTGAAAAAGTTCGTATCGTCAATTTATCATTAGGCGGTGCGGAAGATATAAAGGAATTAAAGATGGCTATCTTAAATGCAACTATGTTAGGTATTTCCGTAGTGGTCGCGGCAGGGAATGAAGGGGATAACGACGAGCGCACATATGAAATGGCTTATCCTGCGGCCTACAACGAGGTTATTGAGGTTGGAGCGGTAGGGAAGGAAAAGGAGCTCGCCTATTTTACCAATAACAATACAGAAGTGGATTGCGTAGCTCCTGGCATTGGCATTTTATCGACTTATAAAAATGGGGAATATGCTGTCCTGGATGGAACGTCAATGGCTGCGCCGCACGTTTCAGGCGTCCTGGCTTTGTTGGCTAGTAATGCGGATAAGGAATTCAGGCGTACATTGACCGAAGCGGAATTATACGCACAGCTTATTAAGCGAACAGAGGAGCTTCCGTACTTAAAGAGTAGCGTGGGAAATGGCCTTGTGAAATTGGATCTTAACCAGAATATAAAAACGTTAATTCATTACATTCAATCTAATTTTTGCGGGTGATCGTATGGAGTTATTTGTTGATTTAAATAAATTGAATTGGTCGAGTGATTGGAACGGCTATGAAGTAGGATTCCCGGATGTTCCAGTGGTCGGTTGTTATACGTATGAAACAGAGATAGGAATAGAGCTTTCCCTCCATATCAATACAGAAACAGGGGAGGTTTTGGAGGTGTGGACAGATTTTGAATGCGAGTAAAAGGAGGTGAAATATGTGAAGTGGATAGATCGTTTTTTCAAAAAGACGAAAACAAATGAAAATCTGCAAAGCATCGTCCATCAGCAAGTTAATGCTGCTTTTAATCGGGTTCAAAATAGCCGACGGCAAACAATGGATTCTTCACAGCCAAATTTATTTTGGTACGAGGGCATATTGGCTAAAGGAGAGTTTAGAAGCAAGACGGTTATGGAAAATCTTAAATTAATCAGGGATATGCATCCGGATGCTTCTATGGCTATCTGGAATTTCTTACGTTTAGCTAATAATGGCCATGAGCTTCAGGCGGTTGGTGCCAATGATCGGCCCGAAAAAATCAGCACCGATTTATTGAATGACCTGGCAAAGCGGGTTGGAAAGGTCTATGGTGGCGGCGCAGATCAGCTTATTAATGTTTTGTTGCTATCTGCTATTACCCAGGGTGCAATCGCATTAGAAGTTGAATTGAATGAAGAGCTCACAGACATTGTGGATTTTCATGCGGTCGATCCGTCCAGGTTGGATTTTAGAAGAAATCAGGATACCGGCGAGTTGGAATTGGTTCAAAGGCAAGCCAATGGCGATTATAAAGTTCTGAATCAAGAAACGGTATTTTATTTCCCGATTGACCCTGACATTGACGATCCTTATGGAAGGTCCCCTATGCTTCCGGTTCTGCAAATTATCTTTTTCCAGATGGAGGTCCTGCGCGACTTGAAAAGGGCCGTACACCATCAAGGCTGGGAACGGTTTGACATTAAAGTGGTAGAAGAAGCGGTAATGAATAACATGCCTGACGATATAAAAATGGGCGGTCCTGACGAAGTGATGCGCTATGTGAATTCTTATGTGGAGAGCATACAACAACAAATGCGGCAATTGGAGCCGGACGATGATTTTTTTCATACCGATTCCATCGAAATTGATATGGTTGGCGGCAATGCCACAAAAAGTATTAACGCAACCGGGGTAATTGAGGTAATCAATCAACAGATTGTAACTTCCCTTAAACAGCTACCCATCTTATTAGGCCGTAATGAATCCACCACAGAGACGCACGGAACCGTCCAATGGCAAATATATGTATCTGGTATAGAATCCATTCAGCGAGCTATTAAGCGCGTTTTAGAACGTGCCTATA
This sequence comes from Bacillus sp. (in: firmicutes), assembly GCA_051874035.1. GTDB lineage: Bacteria > Bacillota > Bacilli > Bacillales > DSM-1321 > Bacillus_AD. The sequence continues at coordinate 1,423 of JBJEFM010000136.1, read as the reverse complement.
ATGTCGCGTTACAAGTTTATGGCCGACCTCGCAAGGCAAAGCTCACTTTTAATCCTTTACGTGTGAATGATCGGTTCAAGGAAGCCCAAGCGGAATCGTTAGAAACCCAGAATAAGATTTTACAAATTAACCAGGGATGGATTGATAATGACGAAGCTGCAATGGAGCTAGTGGGACATAAAGCTGTGGGAGAGCCTGTTCAATCGGTTCTTGAAAGTGTGAATCAACCACAGCGGCCAAGGCCGAAGCAACTTGAACCAGAAGAGGATGAAGAAGATCAAGAGGATGAAAGTAGAGATTCAAATCAAGAAAGGGCGTTGCATCTTGTAAAAAAGCCGGTAGGGAATCGGGGAACCGTAAAGATCAGGAAATAGACGAATATGTAAGTGTGATAGATGATCCTTGGGCCGAGGATATAGCGGCATTAGCTTCTCAAACGTCCACAGAGGTTTTTCGATTCCTAAAAAATCAAAGGGATATATACATTGATCGTTTGCCTGATGAAGTGCCTACTCGTATTCTGGTTGGAATCCGAAGCCTGGAGCTTTGCCATAACCGTTTAGAAATACCGAGCGAAGAGTTTGAAGAATGGGTGCGGAATTATATCTTATATGATTCCAAGGGTTTTCAAATCGATTTAAAGGTAATTATAGCGGCGGCATTGGAAGATGGCGTGGAAATAGCAGGAACAGCCACATTGGAAGAATTGGAAGTGGATGAACCATTTAATCTACGAGATCCTTATATTTTGGAATGGTTGGAGCAAAGGGCTACAAGGGTTCCGGAATTGATTCAAAATGTATCAGATGAAAAGGTAATCAAGAATTTATGGCGGGTTGTATCGGCCGGGAATTATTCAATCGATACAGCTGCAGATTCATTACGGAGTGAATTTGGATTCAGTGAACAGCGGGCCAGGGTAATAGCCCGAACAGAAATTATTTCTGCGGGAAGATCGGGGCAGTATTTCGCTGATAATCAGTCAGGTATGGTGATAGGCAAACAGTGGAAGTCTGCTAAGCAGGAAAGGACAAGACCGGGGCATCGGGGAGCTGATGGACAGATCGTTGCTTTCGATGAGCCGTTCCAGGTCAGAAACAGCAAGGGAGAAGTGGAAGAGTTATTATTCCCTGGTGACACTTCATTAGGAGCATCAGCGGGCAATGTCATTCAATGCAGATGCTGGTATAAAAGGATTTTGCAAGGTGAAGAGGATTTAATGAAAGGGTGATTGCATGCGTTGGTTTCTGGTTGTCATTCTATTGGTCCTGTTTTTGTTGCTCTTGTCTGATTATGCATTGTAGTTTCAGGCGAAAAGAATTTGATGAAAGGATGATTTCATGATCTTTCTTTCCATCATGGTTCCGATTGTCGTCATTTCTTGGGTTTATATGGAGATCAAGTACAGAAAATAGCAGGAGGG
>JBJEFM010000135.1:0-44462 GCA_051874035.1 Bacillus sp. (in: firmicutes) | reverse complement strand
TATCATTAGATGAACCAACCTTAGTTGTTACAGGTACTTGATCTCCCACTTACATATCTGCGCTTTCACTGCTATGTTGAAGTGGGAGTCTTAGTACCTGTTAAACGGGATAAATAAAATCGGTGAAACCACCGCTAAGTCAAGCATCGAACCAATCACAACACCACCTGGGTCATCAGGCAGCAAGCTTACTCCTAGCGTTGTACGGTAGAGAACAAAATTGCCCCCCAACACAAGTAATAAAAGCATAAGCCAACTATGATGCAGGAACCCCCTATTTAAAACCATTGCAACCGCCCCCTTTCTTACTATTTCACCATAAAATTACTTTTATTTAAGTTCCACTATCCAATCAGCACCAGAAAAAAGCAAGGTATGTCCAGTGTTTCTACCACCGGCATCCTTGCTTATCCCCGAACTCACTTCATATGCTCAATATGTCTGGCTATTTCCCCCTCCGGCACTTCTCCCTCTTCCGACAGATAATAGTGGCGGATGGGATGCAAATCATCATCCAGTTCATACACTAATGGCGTGCCTGTGGGGATATTGAGGGTGGCGATGCCATCACTCGAAACGTGGTCTAAATATTGGACCAATGCCCGCAATGTGTTGCCATGCGCCGAAATGATGACATGCCGGTTTTCCTTTATCAAAGGAACAATATGTTCGTTCCATTCTTCCAACACCCGTTTTTCTGTATCTTGCAGATTCTCTGTCAGAGGCAACTGGCTTTCCTGTAAATTACGATATTTCTGTTCGCGCCCTGGATATCTTTCATCCTCTTTCGTAAGTGCCGGCGGCCTTGTATCCACCGATCTTCTCCATTTGTGCACTTGCTCCGCACCATACTTATTGATCGTCTCCTGCTTATTCAATCCTTGCAATGCTCCGTAATGCCGCTCATTCAACTTCCACGATTTATGTACAGGTATCCACGCCAGGTCCATCTCATGCAAGATGATCCACAATGTCCGAATCGCCCGCTTCAAAAATGATGTATAAGCCACATCGAATGTCAGGCCGTTCGTGCTTAATATTTGACCTGCTCTCCTCGCTTCCACCAATCCATTGTTCGATAAGTCCACATCCGTCCAACCTGTAAATCTGTTCTCTAAATTCCAAAGACTTTCTCCGTGTCGAATTAATACAACCTTCTTCACACTATTCAACTCCATTCTTTTTGCAATATAACGTATGATGCCCATTTCTTTCTACCCGGAACCGCTCCTTTGCATTCAGGCTTCAAGTGTTCAATGTTTTCCAATCCGCTCGATTTTTTCTAAATATTCAGTCCTTCATTCAACCAAATTCGTTTCATATCGTTTATACTGAATTAGACAAGAGACGACTTATCTAATAAGGAGTGACAAAGATGATTATTGTTACGAATCAAATTAAAGTCAAAAAAGGCATGGGTGCCGTAATGGCTCCAAGATTCACTGCTCCAAGCCCGCTGGATACGTTTGACGGCTTTGTGAAAGTAGAAGTTCTATTAACGCAAAATCTGACGGATTATGATGAATTAAGTGTCAATATGTACTGGGAAGACCATGAAAGCTTCTCAGCTTGGAGAAACAGCGATGCCTTCAAAGCCGCGCACAAGCAGCCTGAGCCAGGCTCAGAGGCCGCGAAGAAAGAATCACCGATCATCAGCAGCCAGCTGCTTACATATGAAGTGGCCGCTGTAAGAGAAAAGGCAAACTAAAGACAGATGGATAAAAGAGGCAATCCTTGTTGGATTGCCTCTTTTTTGTATTATTTTGTATAGAAAAAAGCAGTGTAACTTTCTTACTATTTAGATTAAAATATGTTATCTTAATAATATGTTAAATTAATAGTATGTTAACGCACTAAAGGAAATGGATAATTTCAAAAAAGGGGACTTCAATAAAATGAAACGTATAACAACGATTGTTTTAATGATAACAGCGCTATTTGCGGTCCTGGCGGGCTGCGGCACCAACTCCGACAAGAAAACATCGGGCGCAGATCAAAAAGAAAAGTTGATTATCGGTATTGATGATAAATTCGCGCCAATGGGCTTCCGTGACGAAAACAATAAAATTGTCGGCTTCGACATTGATTATGCGAAAGCTGCCGCCGAACATATGGATATGGAGGTCGAATTCCAGCCAATCGATTGGAAAACAAAAGAATCCGAATTAAGCAGCGGACGAATCGATTTGATTTGGAACGGTTACACGATTACTGATGAACGTAAAGAAAAGGTATTATTCACTAAGCCTTACTTGAAAAATGCACAGGTTGTTGTAACCAAAGCTGATTCAAAAATAACAAAACTAGCTGATTTAGCCGGCAAAGAAGTGGGGCTGCAATCCCTTTCTTCAGCATCGGATGCCTTAGATGCCAACCCGATTAAAGATAAAATCAAAAACATTACCGAATTCGCCGATAATGTACTGGCTTTAAGCGATCTTAAATCAGGCCGTGTAGAAGCTGTCGTTATTGATGAAGTGGTAGCCAATTATTATATGGCTAAAGAAGAAGGAACATTCAAACTGTTGGATGAATCACTTGCACCTGAAGAATACGGGGTGGGCGTGAAGAAAGGCAACGAAGAATTGTTGAATAAGCTTCAAGATGCACTTGATAAGATGAACGAAGATGGCACAGCTGCCGAAATCTCAGAAAAATGGTTCGGTGAAAACAAAGTATTGCAATAAAGTGAATCCTTGACAGGCGGGGTTCTTTTATCCCGACTATCATTGGATGAACCAACCGGGTTGTTACAGGCATTTAGGTCTTCTGCTTATACATCTACGCTTTCATTGCTGTGCTAGAGGGAGAGTCTTGGCGCCTGTTAAACGGGATAAAACCACTACAAATATTGAGGCGAACAGGATTTCCAAGGGGAATTCTGTTTTGTTTTTGGGAGGGATCCTTTCATGATAGATTATTTCAACACAATGATTATGCCGATGCTTGAGGGCGCGAAGATGACAGTCCTCCTGTTCATCATCGCCATCATAACATCGATTCCGCTCGGGTTCTTGCTGACATTGGCGGTCAAAAGCCGATTCAAGCCAATTTCCTGGCTTGCGCAAACCTATATCTATTTAATGCGCGGTACACCGCTTTTGCTGCAACTGCTATTCATCTGCTTTGGATTACCGTTAATCCCTGTCATCGGCGAATATTTAATCCTGGATCGTTTTGTTGCAGCCTGCCTGGGCTTCATCTTAAACTATGCTGCTTATTTCGCCGAGATTTTCCGCGGAGGCCTGCTTGCCATTGACAAGGGGCAATATGAGGCTTCACAAGTGCTCGGACTGAACAAATGGCAAACAACAACGCGGATTATCCTTCCGCAAATGTTCCGCATCGCCCTTCCGGCTGTTTCGAATGAATCCGTAACGCTGGTTAAAGATACGGCCCTGTTGTACGCGGTTGCCGTACCGGAATTACTGCACTTTGCGCAAACAGCCGTAAACCGCGACTTTACAATCGTGCCTTTCTTAATAGCGGGTGTCATTTATCTGCTGATTACCCTTGTACTGACGCTATTCTTCAAGTGGCTCGAACGTCGCTTTACATTTGAATAAGAGGGAGTGATGAATATGGCAATCATCGAAGTGAAGGATCTTAAAAAATCATATGGACAGTTGGATGTGCTAAAACGAATTACATTTGATGTGAAGAAAAAGGATGTAGTGGCCGTAATCGGTCCTTCTGGTTCCGGAAAAAGCACGATGCTCCGAAGCCTTGTGCACTTGGAAGAAGTGGACGGCGGCAGCATAGTTGTATCCGATGAATATTTAGTCAAAGACGGCATCTATTCTAAACCGCAGGAAATCAAACGAATAACGGCGAAAATGGGCATGGTATTCCAACATTTCAACCTTTTTCCCCACCTGACAGTCAAGGAGAATCTGGAAATCGCCCCGCGCATGCTTAAGAAAGAATCAGCTTCAGCCATCGAACAGCGCAGCGCAGCACTATTGCAAAAAATCGGGCTGTCCGACCGGACTACGACATATCCATCGATGCTTTCCGGCGGACAGAAACAAAGGGTCGCCATTGCCCGTGCCCTTATGCTGAATCCTGATATCATGCTATTCGACGAGCCCACTTCCGCCCTCGACCCTGAATTAACGGGAGAAGTGCTGCAAGTGATGAAAGACCTTGCCGAAGAGCACATGACCATGATTGTCGTCACGCACGAAATGGGATTTGCCAGAGAAGTAGCCAATCACGTCATGTTCATGGATAATGGAGAGATTATCGAATCCGGCCATCCAAGCGAGATATTCGACCATCCTCAATTCGACCGCACGAAAGCTTTTCTGAAAAGAAATGTAAAATAAACGAGAAAGTCTACTTCCATTACGGGGACTGACCTGAGAAAGCGCGACAAATAAAAACACCTCCACATTGAATCCCAGTTAATCAATGTGGAGGTGTTTTTTCTGCGGGAACAAGAAGCAGTTATCCAGTAGAATTGAAAAAATGTCCTTTACATAGGGTACAGTTTAAACCGATCGGCCTGCCCTTCGGTATTCTTCTTTCACCCATAGACTGCTGTTCAATCCAATAGATCATATGACAACAGTGCCGGTTTCCCAGTGCGTGAATCCGTCACGACCTCGGCATCAATATGGAACACATCCCGCAGTACGGAAGGCGCAATCACTTCGTCCGGACCGCCTTCCTTAATGATCGCACCCTGTTTCATTGCAACCAGATGACCTGCATAGCGGGACGCATGGTTCAGGTCATGGATGACCATCACAATGGTCCGCTGCTGTTCCTTGTTCAGTCTATCTAAAAGCTGAAGCACCTCAAGTTGATGCGCCAAATCCAGATAGGTCGTTGGCTCATCGAGCAGCAACAAATCCGTCTCCTGGGCGATGCTCATCGCAATCCAGGCGCGCTGCCGCTGCCCGCCGGACAGTGTGTCCACATCGCGGTCGCGGAGGTCCGACAGTGCGGTCACTTCAAGCGCCCATTCAATCATCTCGCGGTCATGCTTGTTCAGGCGCGAGAAGCCGGACTGATACGGAGTCCGACCGTAGGCAATCAGATCATAGACTGTCAGACCCCCTGGAGCTTCCGGTCCCTGCGGCAGAATCGCCATCTTCCTCGCTATTTCACGCGTCGGCATCTTATCGATTGACTTCCCGTCCAGATACACCGCCCCACCGGCTGTCTTCTGAAGCCGCGCCATCGCTTTCAGCAAGGTCGACTTCCCGCAGCCGTTCGGCCCGATGATAGCTGTAATCTTCTGTGCCGGGAAGGCGACATCCATGTCCCGGATGATGATGTTTTCCTCATAGCCGACGTTCAGTTTCTCAGCTTTCAAACTTGTCATAATGGCACCTCTTTACTTTGACTTCATTAACAGATAGATAAAATATGGCGCGCTCACAAGCGCTACGATAATTCCGGCAGGAAGTTCCATCGGCTGCACGATGTTGCGTCCGATCGTGTCAGCCGTAAGCAAAATCAACGCCCCAATCAATGCGGCAACCGGCAGCAGCACCTGATGTTTCGGCCCGACAATACGGCGCGCGATATGCGGCGCAATCAAGCCGAGGAACGCGATTCCCCCTCCAGCCGATACACCGAGCCCCGCCAAGGCGACTGCCAGTACGAGAAGCACAAGCCTTTCACGGAGCACCGATATTCCGAGACCGGTCGCAATAACTGTCCCGAGCTGCAGCACATTGAGGGAGCGCGATTTATAGACAACGAACGGGATAAGAACTACAAGCCACGGGAGGATCGCCCATACATATTTCCACTGGGTCGCCCACAGATCTCCCGACAGCCAGACGACTGCCTTCATGAAATCAATCGGATCCATCTTCAGCTGCAAGGCAATCAGGAGTGCAGAGAAACCGGCATTAATCCCGATTCCTACCAGGATGACACGAATGGTATCAAAGCCGCCTTTCCAGGAAATGAGCACAATGATGGCCGCCGTCAGCAGCGCCCCGCCGAACGCACATAACGGCAGGACAAACGTCTGGGATTGGCTGAAACCGCTCACCGACGTCTGGAAAAAAGCGATATACAGCACCACAGCAAGCCCCGCACCCGAGTTGATGCCAAGGATACCGGGATCCGCCAGTTCATTGTTCGTGATGGCCTGCAAAATCACACCCGACACCGCCATCGCCGCCCCGACAAGGATCGCCAAGACGATGGACGGCATCCGGATGTCGAACAGGACGAGCTCCTGTTTCGGTGTGCCGGAACCGATGATGGTCTGCCACACCTCACCCGGCGAAATGCTGACGACGCCGAAATTCAAGCTGAACAGCGCCGCAACAGCAATCAGAATCAATAATACAATATAGGTCACATAGTTTTTTTTCACAGAGATGCTCCCCTTCCTTTACGTACGAGATAAAGGAAAAACGGTACACCCACAAGCGCCGTCACAACACCGACCGGCGTTTCATAAGGCGGATTCACAAGCTTCGCCGCCATATCGGCGAAGACGAGCAGGCCGCCCCCGAAGAGAGCCGAAGCCGGAAGAAGATACCGGTGGTCATGACCGACCATCATCCGGCATATATGGGGGACAACGAGCCCGATAAATCCGATTGTGCCTGAGACGGCGACCGAACTCCCCGTCATGAGAAGCACCGAGATGACGCCAAGCGCCCGCACCCTATGGACGGAGACGCCGAGGCCTTCCGCTACATCCTCCCCGAGGTGGATAACATTCAGGGAACGCGCAATCAGAACGGTGAGCGCCAGGCCAGCCGCGCCCCCCATCACGAGCAGCTTGACGGACGACCATTCAATCGTCGACAGACCTCCCGCATACCAGAACGACATATCCTTCGCGACATTGAAGGACATCCCGACCGCGGACGTCAGCGAACTGAGGAACATGCCGAGCGCCATACCGGCCAGCGCCAGCTTCACAGGATTACGCCCTCCCTTCGCATACAATGCGAGGCCGAACACCAGGAAGACCGAAATTCCTGCCCCCACAATCGAGGCAGCCATCGTTCCTGCATTGGAGATTGTCGGGAAAAAGGCCAGCGTCAACACAAGCGCGAATGCCGCCCCGTGCGACACCCCAAGGAGAGCCGGCTCCGCAATCGGGTTGCGTGTCAACACCTGCATAATGCAGCCAGAAAGTGCGAGGAAGGAGCCGATCAATGCAGCCGCAATCGAACGCGGCAAGCGGATGTCACGGACAATCTGCTGGACAGCTTCTGTTCTGTCGAATGCGAACAACGATTCATACACGGTATCGACGGGCACATACTTCGTCCCCAGCATCAGCGACAGGATGAACACCGTGCATAAAAAGACGGCCCCGACAATGAGTATGCCATTATTCTTAACCATAATCCGAACTTTTGTACTATTCCTTATTGGACTCATAATCGTTTCCTTTATATAATCTAGTATAATGAGAATCATTTTCAATAGACTTAGTATAGAAGAAAATGTTCGCGCTTATCAATACCATTCTTTAAAAAACCGAAGAATTTCCATATATTAACGAAAGGGGCTGTATACATGGAATCATTCCTTCGCCTATACTGCCAGGTAACTTCCTGTGAAGCGGAAGGGCTAATCTTCGAGGCCCCGGCCTCCTCCTTGCTCGATAGAAAAGCAACAGTTCAACTGCTGGAAGAAACAAAAGCACTATATGATGCAACGGGCATGGAGCTCCCCGCATCGCTGATTGGACTTGCTCTATTCGGCCCGATTGCCGCCATGATGATTGAGACCGCTGAACGAGGGTTCTCACGCAATCTGTCCTTGCCTTCATTGAAAATCCAGCTCGGTATGCAGAACGGAACCCATCCGTATCTTCAACTGAAGACCGCAACTTGCCCGGCCTTTATCCATAAAGGTGGGTTTTCGGCTGAATTTCTCGTTGAAAACCTGACGGAACCGATTGAAAACGTCGCCTCCTGTGCCGGTGTTTCACCTAAATTAATCTGGAACCAATTCGGCGCAAGGATTTTGACGATAATGGACGCTGCAAAAGAACGAAGACTGAAAATCGGCAGCACACTTGATTCCCTAATCAGCAATCTTCAACAGCTGCCTCCTGGCACCTTCCACCTCCGGAAGAATCCGTTTGTCCACTCACCCGTCTATATAGACAATCCATACAATCCTGGGACGAAAACGATGATCCGGTCATCCTGCTGTATGTTTTTCAAAAGGAAAAATGGTGCGAAGTGTTATAATTGTCCGGCATTGTCGGATGCTAAACGAGAAGAGATGGCCAAAGGAATACTGACGCAAGCATCAGAATAAGCATGCATGTAAAAAGAGGATTGACACCCTAATTGATAATGATTATCATTAATACAGACATACTGAAAACGGAGGAACAGAATGAAAAACAAACTCACAAAAACATTGATCAGCTTGTTGGCTCTCCTTATGATCACTGCTTGCGGCAACACGGAAGAATCCAAGGAAGACGGCAATGTCAATAAAGAATCATCCACCATTACATTGACTGACGCAATGGGCGAAGTCACCATCCCTGCGAATCCGGAAAGAATCATCGCTACATACCTGGAAGACGCACTAGTATCACTTGATATGACGCCTGCAGCCCAATGGTCCATCAGTGGTGCCCCTAACGCTTACCTGCAAGACCGTATCGGCGATGTGCCGTTGATTGAATGGAACCTGCCATTGGAACAAGTCATTGAAGCGAATCCGGACTTGATCATCTTCAGCTCCGCTTCTGCCATCCAGGACGGCATGTATGAAGAATACAAAAAAGTTGCACCTGTATATGTCATGGAAGATGACACAGCGAATGACTGGCGCAAACAGCTATCTGTAGTCGGCCAAGTCACCGGCCAAGAGAAAGCCAGCCAAAAAGTGCTCGAAGATTACAAAAAGAAAGCATCGGCTGCTTCCGATGAAATCAAAGCCAGCATCGGCGATGACTCTGTCGCAGCCATCTGGGTGACCGGCGGACAATACTTCCTGTTGGAAAAAGAACGTTTTGCCGCTAATGTCCTATACAAAGACCTTGACCTTGCGGTACCTAACATGATCCAAAATATGGAGCCGGCAGCAGCCGACGGCACATGGAATCCCGTCACACTTGAAGCGTTGGCTGACCTTGATGCCGACCACGTATTCCTGCTTGCTTCCGAAGGGGAAGCCGGAATCGAAACATTGAACAAGAGCGCTGTCTGGAAGAAAACACCGGCAGCATCAAAAGGACAAGTATACGAAGTCGGGTATGACGGCAGCTGGACAGTAAACGGAAAGATTGCCAGCGATAAAGTCATCGAGACACTTAAGGAAACATTGATACAGTAATGCTTGAAAGAGCTGCCCATTGTAAACTGTACCCTGTAGAGTAGACACTTTGAAAAAAGGCTACCCTACGGGGTCCTTTTTGTATAATGAAGAAAAAAGAGAATCGGTGCAGTTTTTATAACAAAGTATTCTTTAGAAACTAAACTAGCCGCCATTTATGCTTACCCTAATAGTCTGGAACCCTATAAAGACATAGCTCAAAAATATAACACGAATTAGAATCAATCCTCTAAAGGTTCACTTTATCCCGTTTAACAGGTACTAAGACTCCCACTTCAACACAGCAGTGAAAGCGCAGATGTGTAAGTGGGAGATCAAGTACCTGTAACAACTAAGGTTGGTTCATCTAATGATAGGTGAGGGATGAAGGAAAACTCCCACCTATCAAAGATTCACTTTATTATTTGGTTTACGACATGGGTCTAGGCTATGGATTATATAAGCTCTTTCCAATAAAAAAGGCAATCCATAAGCAAATGGATTACCTTTTGTTTGTATGCGTTTTCTTTTTGTTGGGAATCAGTCCTGCTTAGCGAAAGTTGCAGGCATGACAACTGCTATTACTTCTCCGCGAGCGCAGAGCTGTTCGTCCGCATACACTTCAGTATCTACTTTCCACTTCTTGGGGTGGATTTCTGTGATTGTTCCAATCGCTTTAAGGGGCACTTCCTGTGGTGTCGGTTTCAAGAATTCCACTTTCAAAGAAGCTGTGACGAATCTTGGAGGTTCCGCTCCATCTCCAACTTCATGTCCATTCTTCCGGTGCAAGGCCAATGATGCAGAACCCGTTCCATGGCAATCAATCAATGAAGCAAGCAATCCGCCGTACACGAAACCGGGCAATGCCATATGTTCTGGTTTCGGCATATATACCGTAACGGTTTGCTCCCCTTGCCAGCTTGTCCGCAAATGATGGCCGTCCTTGTTTAATCGGCCGCATCCATAGCACCAGGCAAAATCATCCGGATATTCATCCTGAATAGCTTTTACTATTGTTTCTTCCACCTTCATTCCCCCTTTTATCATCCATATTATAACATATAAAATGGAATAAATTACAACATGGAATCCATACATCTCATTCATAACGTTGAAGAAATACATTCGAAATAGGAAAACTTGCCCAACACAGCGGCAAATTTGTAATGGGGCACACCTTTTTTGCCGATAAATTCATCCTTACATGCATAGAACCAATAGAATAATAAATGAATATAATGCGAACAGTATTGACCCTGTTCAATCTGAAGGTAAGGACCCTATTGGTTCAATTTTATACGTACAAAAGGGGATGTAGTATGACATATACTTTCTTAGAAAAACACTTCCGCTATATCGATGGAAGCCTCGTCTTTGAACCTATTTTCGATGCGAATGATTATGAAATACAGCAGCTCGTGCTAGAAGCAGAGCGAAACATAGGGGCATTAGTGAGGCTTGGTTTGAAAAATAACCCTTTGAAAGCAAACATTTTGAAAGATGCAACAATCAGGGCAGTCCATTTCACAACCAAAATGGAAAAGAATCAATTGACACTTAAGGAAGTCACACAATTGTTTTAGCGCCCCAGAAAAAGCAAAAACCCTGACCAATTAGCAGTGGCCAATGCCTTTAAAACCTATGAATATATTCATCAGCTCAATCCTTATCATGATTCCGCCGATATGAATGAATCTGTTCTGCTTACTATTCAACAGTTGCTTGTGCAAGATACAGCGGATTGCTCTGATGGCTATCGGGATGGCCCTATTGCCGCCTCGGAGCAAAATAGGCTTATGCATCATGAACCGACTGATGCAGAGACAATATCCGAACTGATGAATGCTTTTTTTGATTGGCTGTTTACAAGCGTAACAGGAGTAACGAATCCCGACTATCCAAAAGCGGAAGCCGAAAACATCATTCATCCGCTTTTATTGTCAGGTATCGCCCAACACACCATCCATTACTTGCAGCCCTTTCCATCCGGCAATGGGATAGCCGCGCGCACATACTCCGCGTTAGTCAGCTTTATTCATCCGGACTTGGCAAAAATGAAGGAAGTCTTCAGCCCTGAAGAAGCGATCAATGAAAGAATAGATGAATATCATGAAGTATTGATGCAGGGTAACAGCGGCGATTTAAAGCCCTTCTTACTTTTTTATCTCGAATGCGTAAACGCTTCTTTAACCAAAATACTGCTCGTGCTACAAAAGCAGAATAAAATCAATCAAGTAAGGGAAATACTCGGAAAAGGGCATGCCAAAACGATGTTTGAACTTATAGTCAGGATGGAGGATGGCGCAATCGCCCACAGGCATTACTTTGATATGATGCTGGACGCTTCTCCTTCAAGCATTGCTAAAAACATCAATAAATCGAAGGATTTAGGCATACTTAAACCGGGGGAAAAGCGTGGAGAATATATCATTTGCATAGCGGATTAATCTAAATAAGCATACAGAATGATTCTGTATGCTTATTTAGATTAAGGCAACAGCTATATTTATGTAAATTCCAAAGGCCACAAATATCTTTTTTGAAATAATACCGGTCAAACCGCCTTTTGCTGCACGGTATGCTAGCTGCGCCATTGTCATCTCCTTGGAAAGAGCATCGTCATTTATTTCTTCCGTTCTTTCTTTCCAACCGCTCTACAGCGATCTCGCAATACTCTTCAGCCATTTCAATCCCGACAAAGTCTATTCCCATTTCCACCGCCGCCAATGCTGTCGTTCCCGAACCCATGAAAGGGTCAATGACAATATTCCCTTCTATAGGGGGCGTTGATAGCTCAATTAGCTTTTTGATTAATTCAACCGGCTTGACGGTAACATGAATATTATAATCTTCCACTTTGTCCCTTTTTATATCTTCAATAATATTGGATTGAAAGCCCTCTTTGCTTTCCGCTTTCAATAAGCCTACGTCATATTTCCTCAAGGTTTCGATATAATTGTTCACTAAAGGCTTTTGGACAACAGAGATTGCCTCCCACTCGTTTCTCAGGGCACTGTGCCACCCCTCCCATAGCCTGTAGCTATCCTCGCCCATCTTCTGTAATTTCTTAGCGGCATTCAATCCTTTTGGTATACCGCTGCGCCGTTTCCATACCATCATATCCCTTGCATAGAATCCGGCATTTTCAAGCCCTACCTGTACATGGGCAATTGTTCTCGTACTGTTGAATGTGAAAACGAATGCACCCGGCTTAAGAATCCGGTACAGCTCCCTACCCCATTCTTCCACCCATTTTTGATATTCTACTATATTATTTCGATTTCTTTCATACCATCTGTTATTTCGCACCCCGCCGGCCAAGCCGCTTCCGTACGGAATATTCTTAACCAAAGTATTGGACTGCTGTATTCGATCTTTCCTCCTCTTAATTTCCTCTACATCCCAATTTCGCCCGATGAATTCGTAATTATAAGGAGGGTCCGTAACACAACTGGCGATGGAATCCGCCGGCAATTTCTTCATTACTTCAATGCAATCCCCGTTCAATATCTTATTTTTAAAATCCATCACTGACTCTTCCCCCCTATCCACGAATACAATCAACATATCCAAATTAGAAAAATATACTTTAAATGTATTTAATTTACTTATAATCATATCATAACTCACCTTATACTTTCACAAAGTGAATCTTTGATAGGGTGAAGGGGTCTTCATCCCCTGTCATCAGTAGATGAAAATAAAAAAGACAGCGCCGATCTAACCGGCAGCTGCCTCGTCGAAATGAAGGCTAGTGAAAAGCATAATGGACTCCCTAGCTCTCTGCTATATTGACCATATGTTCAGTTGCGATATAGCTGAACGTCATTGCAGGCCCAAGCGTCGCTCCCGGCCCCGGGTATGTTTCCCCCATGACAGCTGCCGAACAATTGCCGGCCGCATAGAGACCTTTAATAGGAGAGCCGTCTATATGCAATACCCTTGCATGTTTGTCTATCACCAATCCACCCTTGGTGCCGATATCACCCGGATAGATAGGTATCGCGTAAAAAGGCGCTTTCTCAAGCGGCGCAAGATTAGGGTTCGGCAATGTAGGGTCTCCATAATATTGATCGTAAGCGCTATCGCCGCGATGGAAGTCTTCATCCCGCCCTGCACGGGCAAATCCGTTAAACCGCTCTACCGTCGCCTTCAATTGGTCGCTCGGCACCTCCATCATGCCTGCAAGCTCGGCAATGGAATTCGCCTTTTTGATATATCCGCTTTCAACCCACTTTTCGGGGAAAGCTTGCCCGGGAAATAACCCCATGAAAATATAACGGCTTCTAGCTGTTTTATCCAATATGATCCATGAAGGAATGGTGCTGGAATTAGGCGGATTCTTCTCATACATCTTGTCCACGAATTCATGGTACGGAGCGGCTTCATTCACATAGCGCCAGCCTTCGCTGTTTACGACAATCATGTTTGGTATCCCGCGGTCCGCGACCAGGAAGAACGGCTTTTCCCCGGGCGGTACGGCAGAGGGCGCTCCCCAGACTTTATCCATCAAATCAAACGTTGCCCCTAAACGGCCGCTGGCTTCAATAATATCGCCCGTCTGGCCTTCCGCTGAGGAAGTCCATGCTATTGAAGTAGGCAACGGCAGGTATTTTTCTCTGTAGTGCTGATTATGCGAGAAGCCGCCGGACCCCAAGACCACCCCGCGGCGGGCTTGGATATACATCTTCCTTCCACCACGTTCCACAATCAAACCGACTACTTTCCCATCTTCCACGACATAATCATAAAAAGAAGTGGACAACCACAGCTCCCCGCCTGCCTCCATAAGCGAGAGCCTTAATCTTCCCACCAAAGCCTCTCCCAATGCCGCCGGGCGATATCCCGTAAAGATGGTTCTCATCAAGCGCATGCCAATCTTTACAGCCGTCTTCTTCCCTTGCCGAATCCGTTTAATCATATTCACCTTATGGAATTCATACGAATTCATGACCATCCCGTGTGTCGGCAAATTGGCTCTGCGCATATTCTTACGTTCATCGCCCAATAGCCTGAGATCAAAAAGCAGCGGTTCAACCGATCTTCCATGCGGGAGCCCGCCCGGCTTCTCAGGATAGTAATCGGGATAACCCGGCGTATATTGAAAGCGGAGATGCTTCGTATGATCATGCAGATAACGAACCATTTCCACCCCGCGCTGCAAATAAGCCTCTCTTAATTCTTCCGGAACCCTGTCGCCGACTGTCGCATCTAAATAAGCCCTTGCATTCTCCACCGTATCTTCCACACCCGCTTCTTCCAAGTAATGGTTCAGCGGCACCCAAATCGCTCCCCCCGACAGCGCACTAGATCCGCCGTAGTACTCTGTCTTCTCAAGCACCAATGATGTCATTCCCCTTAGCCTGGCAGTCAGCCCCGCTGTTAATCCTGCCGCCCCTGACCCGACAACTACCACATCATAACTGGCATCCCACTTCATTGTATTCCTCCCTCTTTACTAGATTCCGAAATACATCCATACTGCTGACGAACAAAGCCCGAACCCGCTAATAATTTAAAAAACCCCTAAGCAAAGAAGCTTGTAAATAAGGGATTGTATAGTATTTTTATGTATGGAGACTGGCTTTTAGAAGAGAGTGCGGCTAAATATTCCCGCTCCTGCTGCAAAAAAAGAGAGACATACCAAAAGATGTCTCCCTTTCCCGCAATAAATAAATGATGAGTTTAGATTTTTTTAACGAATTCCGATTTTAGTTTCATAGCGCCGAAACCGTCAATTTTGCAGTCAATATCATGGTCGCCGTCAACTAGACGGATGCTTTTTACTTTTGTGCCTTGTTTCAGGACGGATGAACTTCCTTTTACTTTAAGGTCTTTGATGACTGTTACAGAATCGCCATCACTCAAGACATTCCCGTTTGCATCTTTGACAACTTTTACATCTTCTTCCGTTTCATTTTCTTCCAATGTCCATTCATGGCCGCATTCTGGGCAAACAAGAAGAGCTCCGTCTTCATATGTGTATTCCGAGTTGCACTTCGGGCAATTTGGTAAATTAGTCATAAGTTCATTTCCTCCATTTGTTACTATCTATTCTAATATATAAAAATTAGTATCGTTTTATAAAAAGCCATTTAGGAATATACTATCACATACTTCTTCCATTGATAACCTTCCTTTCATCTTTCCTTAAAGTACCTGTTATCCGCCTTTGGAATCTTATTTACAAAAAGCTTTGACTTCCTGCAGAAAATGATGTAAATTATCAATTGGACGAACGTTAAAAACAAATAAATATGAAAATGTTCGCGTTTAGAGGTGTAGATGATGAGAAAAGTATTTGATTACGAAGATATTCAGTTAATTCCTGCGAAATGTATAGTAAATAGTCGTTCTGAGTGTGATACAACTGTGGCCCTCGGCAAACATACTTTTAAGTTACCCGTAGTACCTGCAAACATGCAAACGATCATCGACGAGAAGATTGCCATTTATCTGGCTGAAAATGGCTACTTCTATGTGATGCACCGTTTTCAACCTGAGAAACGAACAGCTTTTATCAAAGATATGCACTCACGCGGATTAATCGCGTCCATCAGTGTTGGAGTCAAAGAAGAAGAGTACGACTTCATCAAACAATTAGCAAATGAACAGCTTACTCCTGAATATATTACAATAGATATTGCACACGGCCATTCCAATGCTGTGATCAAGATGATTCAACATATTAAACAAAACCTGCCGAACAGTTTTGTGATCGCGGGCAACGTAGGCACACCGGAAGCGGTGAGAGAATTGGAGCATGCCGGCGCTGACGCTACGAAAGTAGGCATCGGGCCCGGAAAAGTGTGCATCACTAAAATCAAAACAGGATTCGGCACTGGCGGCTGGCAGTTAGCTGCATTGCGTTTATGCGCAAAAGCGGCAACTAAGCCTATTATTGCCGATGGCGGGATCCGTACACACGGCGATATTGCCAAATCAGTAAGATTCGGCGCTACAATGGTTATGATTGGTTCATTGTTCGCCGGGCATGAGGAATCACCGGGAGAAACAATCGAGAAAGATGGAAAGCTTTATAAAGAATATTTCGGTTCGGCTTCCGAATTCCAAAAAGGCGAAAAGAAAAATGTAGAAGGCAAAAAAATGTTCGTCGAACACAAAGGCGCCCTGGAAGACACATTAAAAGAGATGGAGCAAGATCTTCAATCATCCATTTCCTACGCGGGCGGAAACACACTGGATGCCATCCGCACAGTCGATTATGTGGTCGTTAAAAACTCCATCTTCAACGGCGATAAAGTGTATTAATAACTTAACGCCCCTTATTTTCCAATACAAATAGATAAGCGAAAAAGCCTGCTCCAGGCTTTTTCGCTTATTATCAATATCTCTATCCGCTCGGTTCTTATTTATGGTTTTTCAACCACATAATTGAACTATATGCATGCATAGCCGCTCCGGTAACCATGATATCTTCATTGAACACAACTTGCGGATGATGCATCGGAAGTCCATATAGAGGATTTTCTTCTTTCGTTCCTGCTCCCAACATGAAATAGACGCTAGGCACTTCATATGTATATGAAGCGAAATCTTCCGACCCCATTCCTCCGCCTTCAAACGAAACAACCGATCTATCACCGACAATCTCCTTCACATAGGAAGCGACTTCATTTGCCAAATCCGTATCATTCGTCAATGGCGGAACAGATGCCAACTCTTCAAGCTGCGCTTCCCCTCTGAACATTTTTCCGGTTGCTTCTGCAATCTCGCCTATTCTTTTAAAAATAAAATCGCCGGTATCTCTTGATAAATAACGGATTGTCCCTTCCATAACCACTTGGTCAGGTATGACATTATGCGTATCTCCACCCTTAAACTTGCCTACCGTGATTACCGCCGATTCGGTTGCCGCGATCTCCCTGGCTGTTATTTCCTGCATGGCCAAATAGATATGGGAGGCGATGTTGATAGGATCCACGCCTGTTTCAGGCATTGCACCATGGCATCCTGTTCCTTTAACTGTAATTCTAAAGATTGTACACCCCGCTATGCTTGTACCCAGTCCATATAGAACAACATTAGAAGGTGTGCCCGAATGCACATGCATAGCCATCGCGGCATCCACTTTCGGATTCTCCAGCACACCGGCCTTCAACATGGCCTTAGCTCCTTTAAATCCTTCTTCATTCGGTTGGAAGACTAATTTAACAGTTCCTTCTATTTCATCTTCATATTGCTTCAGTAATTTAGCCGCGCCCAAAAGCATGGATGTGTGGAAATCGTGGCCGCACGCATGCATATTCCCATTAACCGCTTTAAAATCATAATCGGTTTCTTCTTGTATAGGCAGCGCATCCATATCCGCCCTTAAGAGGAATGTCTTGCCCGGCTTCTTTCCTCCCGCTAAGGCAACGATGCCGCTTTCACATATTTCCTCAGGTTCATATCCGAACCCTCTCAATTGATCCATGACGAACGCTTTTGTTTTCGGAAGCTTGTCACCTACCTCCGGATTCTGATGAAGGGTTCTTCTGAATTGGATAAGTTCTTCTTTAATCGACTGAGCACTTTCTAGAAATTTCTGCATTACTCTCACCTCGTAAATATAAATATTTTTATAGTATGCTTCACTGCCCGCTATTTTATTAATATATCTGACCTCACTGGATTATTTATGATATAAGATACCAGGCCTGGCAATGTCACATCTCTCATGCAATGCAGAGTTAGATTATTGCCCTTCTATTTACGCAGCCATGATTTCCCCAATGAGCAGCAAGCATGTTATTCTATATATTAGAATAATTTTTTTAATATATGCAATTATAAATGAACGATAAGGGGGATGAAAGTGAGAATTGGAATTATCGGATTAGGCGACATTTCTAAAAAGGCGTACTTGCCCGTGCTTTCCGAGAAGGAAGGTATAGAATTAGTGCTTTGTACAAGAAATACGGACACACTAAATAGTCTATCAGAGAAATATAGGATTCAAGAAAAAGTCCGAACCGTGGAGGAACTGATTGCAAGGAACATAGATGCGGCATTTGTGAGCACCGCTACAGAGGCACATTTTGAAACAGCTATGGCTTTGCTTAAGAACGATATCCATGTATACATAGATAAACCGATATCTATGAATTTCCATGAAACTGAAGAAGTCGTGAAACTTGCAAAAGAACGCGGCAAAATAGCAATGGTCGGCTTCAACAGAAGATTCATACCCAGAGTGAAAGAACTTAAGGAATACGGCAGGGCCAACTTGATCATCATGCAAAAAAATAGATTCGCGGTTCCGGATCATATCAGAAGATTCGTTGTAGAAGATTTCATCCATGTTGTAGATACGCTCAGATTTCTAATGGATACCGAAATCAATGACGTAAAAGTGGAATATCTCAGAAAAGGCAGCATGCTCCATCATCTGGTCATCCAGCTTATCGGAGAAGGATGTACCGCTATCGGCATAATGAACAGGGATAGCGGGGCTACAGAAGAAATCATCGAATATATGACCAGCCAAAATAAATATATAGTAAACAACCTTGTAGAAACGATTCACTTTCATGATCAAGAAATAAGCATATCCAAATTCGGCGATTGGGAACCGACGCTGTATAAACGCGGATTCTACCAGATAGTGGACCATTTCATTGATTGCGCCGCAAACAATAAAATTCCGTCCCCCTCTATCGATGATTCGCTGACTACTCATGAAATCTGTGAACGAATCGTTGCGTCCATCGATTCCGGTGCATAAAAGGCAACACGTCCAGATATAAGTTAAGGGGTCCTATCTGAAATAGGCCCCCTTATGTTTAACGCTCTTTTTTCATAAACGGCGACTTTTACTTTCCTGGCTTTTCAATGGCTATATAGGCTTGCTTAGGATGATTGATTTGATCGGGATACTTCAGCCTTACTTTCCCTTTAGCCAGCAGCTTCGCCAAATAATTATTCCGCAATCCATCGGGAGTTCTTCCTAACAAATCCGCCAGTTCTTTCAACATTAACGGCTTTTGGATACAAAGCTCGACGATGATCTCCTCCATCACGCTCGGTGATAAACGTTTTTTTCTTCTGGCCAGCTCCGATATTCGCTGCAATTTTTCCTCTATATCTTTTGAAGAAGATGCGCCCTCCCCTTCTTCCTGCAATTCATCATTTGCATGACTTACTGCTATATCTGCTTTTTCCTCATTTTTCGCAGACGCTTCTTTATTATAGGAGTTCGAATCGCTTATGATACTTGAAGAAAGCTCCTCAATATTATTATAGGAGTTAACCTCGTTATTCAAGGAGTCCATCCCGCTATTACAGGAGCTATTTTCTTTATTATAGGAGTTAACCTCGTTATTTATGGATTTTTCATCGCTATTCATGGAGTTTGAACGATTATTAACGGAGCTATTTTCTTTATTATAGGACTTATCTTCTTTATTAGAGGGGCTCCTTAAATCAACAAAATTCGCCATTAATAGACCTTCTTCTTCGGGAAATAAAAAAAGATCATTTTCTATTATTTCTTCTGATTGATCTTCCCCCAATAGCTCCACATCTCTATGCAACGTAAGGATGGTACGTTCCGATTCCGAATCTTGAATAAGATCAAACGCATCCTTTCCATACTTTCTCCATGTAGCTTCAATCCCTTTCACCCCAGAACCGGTCCTTTTACAATGTCCAATTAAAATAAACATCCTAAAAAGATTGGGGTTGCGGAGATTGCTTATACTGCCCTCTAATGCCTGCTCTACTGATATACGGAAAAGCCCGGGATTTGAAAACCGAAACAGATTTTTTTCCTTTTCAATGACGATTCCGCCGTCCCCATAGTAATCGGAGTGAACCAAAGCATTAATCAGCGATTCATGCAAACAAGATATGGAAGCCGCTCCGTCATTTTGATTGAAATCGGCCGCCAAATCCGCCCTTGCTTTAAAATAAAAATCAAAGACATTCCCTGACCATGTTCCGTCCTGTGACGTAAAGCGTTTGGACCATTCCTCACTTACCGTGCCTTCCGAACTTTCCCGGTATTCAAGAAAATACTGCGGCAGAATCTCTGTAATAATCCTTTCCTCGCTGAACATCAACAGGCCGGCAAGAGTCAAACCTTCCTTATTCGTATTCCGTACTTTTCCCCACGCGCCAATTTTATATAAAAACTCTTTCATTTCTAATCCGTTCCAAGGGTGGTCTGGTTTTATAGCAGAGAATTTTTCCCGATACTTTTTAACAGATTCAAAATTTAGTTCATTTATCCCATAATGTTCTAAAATTAAATTATCCTGTGGAATGGATGAATAATCAGGTGGATGATGTACATTTATATTCACATTCAATCTCCCTTTTATACTAAATTTATTTCTATCTCTTATTTTATCATCTTTTATCTAATCCTTCTCTTCAATATGTCACATAGAGCTTCCCAATGTGCAAACTTTCGGAAAAGAATCTTTTGAATACGGGAAATAAACGAAAAAATATTATTTTAAAATACTATTTATATTTATCCATTCTCTATCTATATACTTTTTTATGCCTTTTCCCCATTATTTACAACAGAAGCACTGCAATCGGAAAGAAACTCTCTGTAGCATAAGGTGATGCCATCATTACTGCGGCCTATGATACAGCTCGCAGCTCCTATAGCCCATACCAATAATATATCTTATTTCTTCATTCTGATAGACTCTTGCTTAATGCTATCTCTACGGTAACTAAGGGGGCACGGATCGATGAAAAGCAAATCCGCATGATTCGACACGTTTTCTTCAATAGCAGGAATCATTGCTCTACAATCTTCTACACATTGCCTTCCTTTCTTGAAAGTACAATTCTTATTCTGCGCATCTTCCTGTAAGCTGATAACCGTAAAGACAACAACCGGTCCTGCCATACGCGCGAATGTAATAACACTTGCTCCAACCTTTTCATTCGTGTCTAACCTATCCAGTAAATCATAGCGATGTATAAACGAAAAAAGACTGAAAACAAACAAGAATTTCTTCAACTTTGTCTTCAGTCTGAAGCCGCGTACCTTCAGAACAAGCGGCTTTTAAACTCAGCAGAATGCTTTTTTTAGTGAAGTTAATCACAATCTAGCTCAGCTGATTATAAGAAATTAATCGATGGATATGTACAGCAAGATAAGCCAATTCTTCATTCGGAATGTTTTTTCCATTCACTTGTTTAATATATTCTTTGATTTTGAAGGCCCCATCCATAGCTTGCGGATACAGGTTGACCATTTGTTTAAACAGCACATCGTTCTCATCATCAATCATTTTATCCGAGTAGTACCGTTCCACAAAAAATCTGATATGGGTGATAAAGCGGGTATAGTGAACATTCTCCGTATCGAGATTGACGTTCATTGTGTACCGGACCAGGTTGACGATGCTGCCAATCATTCTAGCGGACTTCATGCCGTCTTGTGATTGTTGCTTATCAGATTGAGCATTAATAAGATGGAAAGCTATATTTGCAGCCTCTTCCTTTGGCAAATCCAAAGATAACTTCTCATTCAAAAGCTTTAATCCATAAGAACCAATTTGAAATTCTTCAGAGTAGTAGTTTTTAATTTCCCAGTATACACGATTAGTAATCACGATATCTTTCTTGTGTCGTTCAACAGCGAAGTGCAAATGATCCATTAGCATGAAATAGATGCTTTGATTTAGTTTTGTGTTGAGCTTTTCTTCCGCATAGTTGACAATTTCCTGTGTCAATTCGACAAATACGGGAGGTATCTCGCTCAGCAATCCGAGAAACTCTTTAACTCTGACGTTATCAACCGGAATGAAAATTTGATCTGCGTTATGCTCTTCCACAGCATTTCCCGCCTTTTGACCATATCCAATCCCTTTTCCGAATAAAATATATTCCTTATTCTGCTCATTCTCCACTAACACGACGCTAGAATTCAGTACTTTTTTTATTTTGATCACCAACGTCACCTCCACCTTTCTTTAGGCCAAATCTTCTCCGTTGCTTGCGATTACTTTCTTGTACCAATAG
Organism: Bacillus sp. (in: firmicutes); assembly: GCA_051874035.1. Lineage (GTDB taxonomy): Bacteria > Bacillota > Bacilli > Bacillales > DSM-1321 > Bacillus_AD. Next base: position 22,202 of record JBJEFM010000135.1, on the reverse strand, counting down.
AAGGAATCTTTGCGGCGGCGTTCTAATGTTCCATTGCCTTCATCATCTTGATCTACGTAGATGAAACCGTAACGTTTAGACATTTGAGATGTTCCCGCACTGACAATGTCAATCGGTCCCCAGCTTGTATATCCGAATAAATCGACACCCTCCTCGACAGCTTCCCTCATTTGCTTGAAATGTTCGCGGAAATAGTTAATCCGGTAATCATCATGAATTGAGCCGTCACTTTCCACTTTGTCGATCGCGCCCATACCATTCTCAACAATGATTAACGGTTTTTTATAGCGGTCATAAAGCTCAATCAATGAAATTTTCAAGCCTTGCGGGTCTATTTGCCAGCCCCAGTCTGTAGCAGGCAAATACGGATTTTTTACTCCTGTAACTGTATTTCCGGCTGCTCTTTCCATTCCTTCTTTTGCTGATTCAGTCAGTGACATATAATAACTGAAAGAAACAAAGTCTACAGTATGCTTCCGCAGGATTTCACGGTCATTCGATTCCATCTTAATATGAATCCCTTTTCGTTCAAACATTTTTTCGATCATTACCGGATATTCCCCGAAAACTTGTACATCACTATAAAAATAGTTAAGCAAATTTTTCTTCAGCGTAATCTCGACATCAGCCGGATGGCATGTATTCGGATAAGTAGTCAGCTTAGTCAGCATGCAGCCGACTTGGCTTCCAGGAATAATTCTATGGCAGTCCGCTGTTACTAAGGCAGAAGCCACGAATTGATGATGAAGCGCTTGATAGACGATTTCTTCTTCTTTGCCTTCTGGACAGCGATCTGGAATGATGCCGGCTGTCGTAAACGGATGACGGTTAATGCTGTCAATTTCATTAAATGTCAGCCAGTATTTCACATAATCTTTATACCGGTTGAAACAAACATTGCAGAAACGAACAAAATCATCAATTACTTTTCGCTCTACCCAACCGTTATACTTTATACTCAGCGCTAATGGCATTTCATAGTGAGAGAGTGTGACAATCGGTTCAATGCCTAGTTTTTTCATTTCCGCAAATAAGTTGTCATAAAATTTCAGTCCAAGCTCATTTGGCTCCAATTCTTCGCCGGTAGGGAAGATGCGGCTCCAAGCAATAGAGACACGCAATGCTTTGAAGCCCATTTCCGCGAATAATGCTAAGTCTTCTTTATAGCGGTGATAAAAATCAATCCCTCTGCGTTTTGGATAATCTTTATCTGTCTCATCCTTCATCGCTTTTTCTATAAAGGAAGATGAGATGGCTACATGGCCTGCATAATCATCTAAACTCAAATTGGATTTATAAACTGCCATATCGGCAACCGATAATCCTTTTCCATCTACGTTCCAAGCACCTTCTGCTTGGTTTGCGGCAATTGCGCCGCCCCATAAAAAATTGTTTGGAAATACTGTAGTCATTTTCTTCATTCTCCTTTTATTCAGCTGCTGCTGATATTAACATTAATGTATCTTCGTGTTGAACTTGTTGTAAGTTTTCGACTTTTAATGAATACTTTTCTTGGTTAGTAACGACCGCAATTGTTACAGGGTCATAGCCTTCCGCCATAATCTTTTCCAAATCGAAGCGAAGCAGTAAATCTCCGGCCTTCACTTCATCTCCCACTTTCACTTGGGGTTCAAAATATTTGCCTCCTAATCGGACTGTATCGATACCAACGTGGAACAATAATTCTGCACCATTTGATGTTTTCATGCCCATTGCATGATTTGTATCAAAAATCATTTCGATTCGGCCGTCAACTGGAGCATACAATTCACCTTTTGACGGAATAACTGCAATGCCGTCCCCCATAACTTTAGAAGAGAAAACATCGTCATTCACATCTGAAAGCGCTACCATTTGTCCGATGACAGGACTTTTGAATTCTTTTTCAGCATGCACTGCATGGATAAATTCTTCTTGATCTTTCGCCGCTTCTTTCTCTTTTGATAAGAAGAAAGATGTAATGAATGAAACCGTAAATGAAATGACAAGACCCATAATCGCATACATGATATTTCTTGGCAGTTCTTCTGAGATGAACATTGTTAAGCTTGCTAAACCAGGTCCCACTAATACAAAGGCTTGCAGACCGACAAAACCGACGAATGTACCGCCGACAAGAGAGCCGACCATAACACTTGATAATACTTTTTTATTTTGAAGTGTAACACCATATAAAGCAGGTTCAGTAATTCCGAATAGAGCCGAAATGCCAGCAGAAATAGCTGTTGATTTTAATCGTTTATCTTTCGTTCTTAAAGCAAACGCGAAGCAAGCACCACTTTCTGAAATATTGTGTGCCAGTGATGCCGGCAAGTAAAGCAATTCTTTACCGCTTCCCATTGCAGTAATCGCATACGGAAGCATCGCTTTATGCATACCTGTTGCAACCATTAATGGCAATACGGCCGCCAAAAGTCCAACAGCAATCCAACCTACAGATTCAAAAACAGCGATAATAACTGACGCAAAACCTTGACCCATATTGTAACCAAGAGGCCCTAAGAATAATAAAGCAAGCGGAACTGTAATTAATAAAGACATCATTGGTACAAAGAAAATACGAATTGCTTTCGGTGAAATCTTTGTAAATAATTTTTCAACTTGTGCATATAAAAGAACCGTTAAAATGGCAGGAAATACTTGATATGCATAAGAGATATTCTCAATTTGCAATCCAAATAATTGAGCGCCTTCACCTAGCATTGTCGACATATTCGGCAAGATAAGAACGCCAACTGATGCTAGTGCAACTAGTGAATTTACTTTTAATTTATTTGCAGTTGTGACCGCTACTAAAAGTGGCAAGAAATAAAGCGGCGCATCACCAATCATATTTAAAATTTGATATGTTTGACTACTATTATCCATCACACCCATAACGGATAATAGCAGTAACACTGATTTTAAAATACCGCCGCCAGCGATAGCTGGCACAAGAGGCTGAAAGATACCAACTATAAAATCGAGAATAACACTTCCAATTTTTCTCTTTTCTTTTGGTTTAGCAGCGTCCCCTTCATTTCCTTCAAGCGGTCCAATTAGCTTAATCACTTCATCGTATACCTCAACTACTTCATTACCGATGACCACTTGGCATTGTCCGGTCATCTTAACGGCAATGACTCCAGGCACCTGCTCTAGTTTTTCAATATTTATTTTGCTACTATCAACTAAGGAAAATCTCAATCTTGTAGAACAATGCTCAAAATGGGATACATTTTCTTTTCCGCCGATGTTTTTCAAAATTTCTGATGCGGTTTGTTTGTAGTTCATCTTGCTCTCTCCCTTTCTTAATGATTTGCAAAAGGTAACGAGGCTAAAAGAAAACAAAAAAGGACCTAAAACGACAAATGAAAACATTCGTCAATTTTAGATCCTGCCTGCATTACCAGTCACATGTCTGTTTAATTATTTGATTAATTAAATTATATAACCCGCCCTATGAAAGCGCAATCATTTTTGTTAGGTAAGTTTTTCCTGATTCGTTTTGTTATTTTTATATTTTTAAAACATGTTTGATATTTCACTAAAAAATACTACAAAAAACCACCAAATATTCGGTGGTTTTTTGCTTTTGCAATGATAATAAATACACTAATTATAATAAACCCCATTTACTTATGATACGGTTCACCCCGATTAATCCGGAACGCACGGTAAATCTGCTCAACCAAGATTAATCTCATCAATTGGTGGGGGAATGTCATTTTCGAGAAGCTGAGCGTTTCGTTGCTGCGTTTCATGACTTCGTCGCTCAGTCCCAATGATCCGCCGATGACGAAAGAAACTTTGCTTTTGCCGTATGTCGCCAGTTTATCAAGATTTTCCGCTAGCTGTTCGGATGTTTTCATGGTACCCTCTATAGCGAGTGCGATGACGTGCGTATCCGGCGAGATTTTCGCCAGGATGCGTTCGCCTTCTTTTTGCTTGACAATCAGCATGTCTGTTTCGCTTAAATTTTCAGGCGCTTTTTCGTCGGGCAGTTCGATAATCTCTATCTTGGCATAGGAAGATAGACGTTTTATATATTCGGCAATGCCTTGTTTTAGATATTTTTCTTTTAATTTTCCTACGGTGATAATTGAGATGTTCACAGTTATCCTCACTTTACAAACATATTACAAACAACTTATACACAGGAGTTATCCACATATCCACACGAACTATCCACATTTTGTATGGGAATATTAGTTCGCCACTACATATACGGCTTGCTCATTACAATATTCACAGCCTGTTGATAACTTTTCTTCTTCTGTCAGCTCTCTTAGGACCGGGGCTACTTCATGCTCGTCCACTACTACGTCCAACGCTAATTCCACATGTTCTTTACAGCAATAAATCATCTGATCCGCCTCCATTTATTCAATAATTCCTATATTTTTTACGTATAGGGGTAGTTTTTTTAAAAAATCAAATATTTATCCACAACTTCTTTTTTCTAACAGAAGTTATTCACATAACTTGTTCCATTAGTCATCATAGCATAAACGCAAAAGTTATCAACCACTCCAATCCATATCGTTGTCTCGCCTCTTTATTTACTATATCCACAAAACAAAAAAAGCCGCTATTCGCGGCTTCTCCTGTTTACAGTGTTTCACTTTGCAATGTGATGGTTGCGGTTTGCAGCTTACCGTTTCTATAAAATTTCACTTTAGTTTGATCACCTATTTTCTTGCCTTCATATAAGTGTTTTCGGAAGGTAACCATATCCTTGATTTTTTCTCCATCCATTTCAACAATCACATCATATGTCTTCAATCCTGCTTTTTCCGCCGGTGATAACCGCTCTACATCAATGATGGCTACTCCTTCTTTCACGCTTGCCGGCAATTTCAGTGTATTTTCTCGATGATATTGTGTGATTTGTTCAATCGGAGCTAATCTCACACCTAAATACGGCCGTTTCACTTCCCCATATTGCTCAATATCTTCAATGACCGGGATGGCCGAATCAATTGGAATCGCCAAACCTATGCCTTCTACTGCATTCTGGGCAATTTTCATAGAGTTGATCCCGATTACTTCCCCTTTTATATTTACCAATGCTCCTCCGCTATTCCCCGGATTGATGGCAGTGTCTGTTTGGATGACTTCCGAATTCCAGTCAACAACGCCGTCTTGATCGACATCAATCTCAATTGTTCGTTCTAATCCGGAAATAATTCCTTGTGTGACAGACCCCGAGAATTGCAGCCCTAGCGGATTACCGATTGCAATCACAGGTTCACCCGGTTTTAAACTGGAGGAATCTCCGAATTCGGCAACCGCTTTAATCTGGTCGGCTGCTACTTGAACAACCGCCAAGTCTGTCCACACATCGCTTCCCAGCAGTTTAGCGGGAATTTTCGTTCCATCGGAAAGCGATACCTCCAATTCCGAGGCACCCTCGACCACATGATGATTTGTCACAATCAGCGCATTATTGCCTGCTTTCTTATACACCACGCCGGAGCCTGTCCCCGCTTCCCCTCCCTGTGTAAAGAAGTTCGCTTCTTGAATATTGGTGATGCCGACAACAGCATCCGCTGCTTTATCATACGCCTCGGTTACAGAGCTTGTAACATTCAACGCGACATTTTGCTTAATGCCGTTTGTTTTAGCTGCATTATTGGGGGTAGAAGTATTATCCTCACCATCAGGCCCGAATGCCGGAAAGACAAGGCCGACTAATAATGCTCCGATGATGACACCGATTAATCCTGAAAAGAAATATCCCCGCTTGCTTGCCGCTCTTCTCCTTGAAGATTGATTGTAATCCTGATCATAGTAGCCCAATGCTCTCATTCCTCTCTATTCTCATATCGAATATTTAATAATCACTACTTATTATAGCCGTTTTTCGCCTTTTTTAACTTCCGGCAAGCCATGGCAAAAAAACGGGCATCCACGCGGATGCCCGTTTTCGTTTTGCATTATACTATACCGTCACTAGCTCCGTCGCTGTTTTCGGGTCAGTATCAAATAAGGAGAACCCTTCCCCTGCCCGAAGACCTTGGCTTTCAAGTGTTTGGGCGACAGACATCCGCGCCAGATCTTTCATATTATTATCGAGGCTTAAATGCGCCAGATAAATACGCTTCGTCTGATCACCGATTACTTCACTCATTGCAAGGGCCGCATCTTCATTCGATACATGCCCTACATCGCTCAATATTCTGCGTTTTACGCTCCACGGATATCGTCCCATTCGCAGCATGCCGACATCGTGATTGCTTTCAAATACGAAGCAATCGGCATTAGCGATGGTCCCTTTCATCCGGTCACTCACATATCCAGTATCCGTCATCAATGCAAGCTTCTTGCCATTCTGGTGGAATACATAGAACATCGGCTCTGCCGCATCATGAGATACGCCGAAAGATTCGATATCCAGACTCCCGAATGTTTTAACGGTTTCCATATCAAACGTGAATTTCTGCTCAGTCGGTATTTCTCCGATGTGGCCTTCCATCGCCTGCCATGTTTTTGCGTTGGCATAAATCGGCAGCTTATGCTTTCGGGCAATTACGCCAAGGCCTTTAATATGGTCGCTATGCTCATGGGTTACAAGGACGCCCGTGACATCGGCAAGATTTCGGTCTATTTGCTGGAACAGACCTTCCATCCCTTTACCGCTTAAGCCGGCATCCACCAGAATCCGCTGATCTTCCGTTTCAACGTAAAACGCATTTCCTGTACTCCCGCTTGCGAGAACACTAAAACGCATCGTCATGAAACTTCACTCCAATATCATATCATTCTCTGTCTGTTTCTCCGGCTCGTTTATTCCCTCGGAAACATCAGGTTCTGTATCGATGTCAATAATCTTTCCATCCAGCGCATTCACATATAAATCTTCTTTCTTATTCACTACCACGTGCCAAGTCGGTGTCAAAACATGCGATGCTGTATATTGTAGCAAATTGATATAGCCCAATTCCACTTCCGTTATCTCGCTTTTAGGCTGGATATACCCTTTTTCGAATAGGGTTTTAAGTGCATCGATTGCCTTTATTACTTCTTCCTGGTTTTCTTCATCGAATTCCTCAATATTCTCTAAATATGTTTGTTGGTAAGAAATGATTTCACGGTTGCCGTTCAAGGTCAGTTCCAGCATGGCATTGCTGTTGTTATAAATCATCTTATCTTTATACGTCTGATAATAAACGACTGTATCCTCAAATTCATTGACTTTCCAAAATTTATACTCTTCTCCATATAAAACATTCTCTTTCACGAAGGTATCCAACGCCTCTGAATGAATCTCCTCTCCCAATAGAAACGGTTTGTCCAGTTTAGAGAACAGCCGCTGCTCATTGAACCTCTTCGGATCTTGATTCTTAAGCTTTTTCAAATCATCTTCAGTGAAATGTTTGCTCTTGGCGCTGATGTATTGTTCCTTGCTTGTTTGCTTAGGCAAAGTCGTAAACGTAATGTCATTCTCTTTCAAGCGCTCTTCAAACGAAGCCTCTTCAATAAACTCATAATCGTCCACGCTTTTTTTTTCTACATATTGATAGAGGAGGAACATATTCAGGATAAAGAAAACAAGAATAAAAATCGTTTTTGTTTTACTCCAATCCATATTGCATTCCTCCAGTCTGCTCAGTGATCAACTGCTTCCATTCCCCATCATACTTATAGAACCATGACGGCTCTAAAGAAATGAAAATGGACTGCGATTCTGTCAGATCTTTGTTCATTTTGTAGCCGATTGTCATATTATCCAGCAGTTCAACTTGAAAGTCCTTATTCTTCTTAATAAGATCAAACGCTTCCTCCCCCGTCGGCAGCGAGACGGTTTGATTTTCGGAATCAAGGGCGAAATCAAGGGTAAAGAAAGGGCGGTTATAACGGTTTAGCTCATCCCCTGCCCAATACTGGACCAATTCCGACATTCCTTGCTCATTATAGATTGGCAAGCCATTCAGATAGAGCCTGAAAGTCGTTTTTTGTTCCTCTACACTCAACTCCGCGAAACGGTAATTATCCTCCCACCCTGAATGCTCATTGATGAAGTCGATGCTTCTTTTCAATAAATCGGAAGAATCGGTCGGATAACTCTTCTTCAAGCTTGGATTGACATACTTTAGAATCATCGTATCGTCATATACATTCATGATTGTAGCCCCATCCGTAAACTCTTGGCCCCTTGTTATCTTGTCCAATTTAACCAAGCTTGGATCTGGGAACAAGGCTTTCTTGAATTTATTGACATCCAATAATTCCGCGTAGTATTTATACTTATCTAGCTCCAGCTTCTCAGATGGAACATAGAGATATCTATAATCAGTGATTGTCAGCAGCTTATATGGCTGAAGGTTCTTCTTCTCCCCGTACATGCGGGACGCTACATTCTTTACAGGTACAGCATTCACGCTGAATTTATAAATTTGCTTTCCTTCCGTAGAAATGAAATATACATTATTCTCTTCCATATCTTTATCGGATGGGGCGAGCAGAATGCGGTCGAACTCCATATCTCTCCGAATTTCGCGATCTTCGACATTGATTACTTGTTTATAGAGCGAAAATGGCACTGTATCAGAAAAAACCAATTCAACCGTACCTGATTTATGAATAAATGATTCGAAATTCTGGGAGGATATACTATTCGATATGTCCTTGAAATTATAGAATGTCCATTTGTACATTTCATTCAATACCAAGTCGGTGGCTTGATCGGATGTACCCCCATAATGTTCTGGTTCATCATGTAACATGACCTGTGATGGCTTGATAATTTCCGATATTTGTTTCTTATTCGAAATCGCCACTTCAGAAATATAGGAACTTTGATCAATCGGGTCGACATTCGGTGAATAGGTCCAAATATTCCACGTCAAGAACAGACTGCTGCCTACTAGGAATGTAAGAATGATTGTTTTAATTGTTTCTTTGTTCATAGCCATTCATCCTCTTGATCTCGTTCATAAGGAAGTGTAAAGAAAATCGTCGTACCTTTTCCTTCCGTGCTTTCCGCCCAAATATTCCCTTCATGCGCAACAACCATTTCCTTCGCGATGGCTAGTCCGAGCCCTGTGCCGCCCAAGTTTCTCGTACGCGCCTTATCCACGCGATAGAAGCGTTCGAAGATTTTCTCCAGCTTATCTTTCGGTATGCCCACTCCTTCATCCTGAATGCTTACTTCAATGAATCCTTCGAGCTCTTTGAGGCGGAATGTAAGCTGGCCCCCTTCCGGAGAATACTTCATCGCATTGGAAATAGTATTATAGAGTACTTGGGTGATTTTATCTTCATCAATATCGACAAATATGGCCTTCTTAGGGATATCACGCTTAAAGGTGATATGTCCCTCCTTGCCCATCTCGAAACGGTCGATAATATGGTTGAAGAAATTGCTGAAATTAACCCAATCTTTCTTCAAATGATAATCTTTACTATCCATCTTCGATAATTGCAATAAATCATTCACAAGGCGAATCATTCTTTCCGTTTCATTTTGTGTAACTGTCAGAAAGCTCGGAGCCAATGATTCATCCTTCCACGCTCCTTCAGCCAATGCCTCTAAATAGCTGCGCATCGTTGTTAATGGCGTACGCAGTTCATGTGAAACATTCGCTACGAATTCACGCCGTTCATAATCAATCTTCTCCTGTTCAGTGATATCATGCAGAACGGTAATCAAGCCGTTAACGAAACCAGTTTCCTTTTGGATGACAGAGAAATTCGCCCGCAGAACATAATGTTCCTCGGCAGTACTGAAATCCAGAATTAAAGAATCTTGCTGGCTCAATAAATCTTCAAAAGAATAGTCATTTTCTAAGCCTAACAGCGAAACAATCGGCATCGAAAGCACCGTTTCACGTGAAACATTCAATAATTTCCCGGCAGGCTCATTGATTAAGATGACGCGCCCTTTACGGTCGGTCGCAATAACGCCATCTGTCATATAGGCTAGCACAGAGGCCAATTTCTTCCTCTCACCTTCTGTTGTGGAATGGGCGTCCTGCAGTTTTTTTGTCAGATTATTGAAGGTGATGGCCAATTGACCAATTTCATCATCTCCATACACCTTAACCTTCCGGGAAAAATTCCCTTTCGCCATTGCCAGTGCTTGTTTACGCATATCCGACATCGGACGGGTGATGGTTTGGGCAAGCAGTATACCTAACAGAGCAGTCACTCCGAGCGCAATGCCTGTCCCTGTCGCGAAAATATTATTAATCTCTCGTAATTGCACAAATACCTTCTCGATTTTTGCAACTAAGAAGATCGCTCCAATTGTTTCATTATTTGATTTAATGGGTTTGGATAAAACCCATACTCGATTGTTCGTATCCTTCTGTAAAAATACACGGCTATTCTCGGTACCTAGCCCCAAAGTTTGCTTGACGAGTTTCTCTGTTGTCCGCTTGCCCACAATTCCTTGGTTATCAGGATCAGAGGTGCCGATGATGCGGCTTCGATCATCAATCACTTGGACTTCTGATACATCGCTTGAATAGAAGTCATGCAGAATCGATTGTATATCTTCTTCTAGCTTTTGCGAATTCTCATCTCTTTCCTTCGCCACCATCGCTTCTTCTACATTATAAGCCAACAAATTTACCTTCTCGTCGAGCGACTCCTGAAAGTTCGCTATCAGGCGATTCTCCAAACGATCGATAAAGTAGACGCCGATAATCTGCATAGCCACCAGGATAAGCAACATATAAACCAAAACAAACTTTAAATGAATAGAACGAAAAAAACCTACTTTTCTCATTGTTTTTTTACTCCTGTTCAGGATTGCGCAAATAGTAGCCTACTCCTCTTCTCGTTACAATCCAACCCGGATGGCTTGGATTATCTTCGATTTTCTCACGCAGACGGCGAACGGTTACATCGACTGTACGTACATCGCCGTAATAATCGTAGCCCCATACTGTTTGAAGCAAATGTTCCCGCGTCATAACTTGTCCGATATGCTTAGCCAAATAGTGCAATAATTCAAATTCGCGGTGCGTCAGCTCGATTGTTTCCCCCCGCTTCGATACTACATAAGCATCCGGGTGAATCGTCAATGAGCCGATCGAGATTTCTTTCGTTTCTTCCTCTTCTTCCTGGCTTTGGTTCACCAATGTTTGCTGTCTTCTTAAATTCGCTTTTACACGCGCAAGCAATTCTCGCGTACTAAATGGCTTGGTTACATAATCGTCTGCACCAAGCTCCAGTCCTAGTACTTTATCGATTTCCGAATCTTTAGCCGTTAGCATAATAATCGGCGTTTCATATTTTTTTCGCACTTCCCGGCATACTTCCATGCCATCGCGGCCCGGCAGCATGATATCCAGCAAGATTAAGTCTGGTTGCAGCTCTTCGACCATCGTTAGCGCCTCATTTCCATCATAGACGCAATGGACGTCAAAGCCCTCTTTCTTTAAATTGAACTCGATAATATCTGCAATTGGTTTTTCATCATCTACAACAAGGATCTTTTTTTCCATCGTAAAATCTCCTTTAACATATTATTAACAACCTACGTACATGTATAATAAACGCATCAAACGTTTAATAACTGCATAATTGCCCTACATATTACTTTATCATGATAGTTCATGTAATTCATCTTTTTAATGCATTCCCAAGATCGTTTAAAAAAGCAGCTCCCGTATTTAAACCTGGGAGCTGCTTCTTATATCCATCTTACAAATAATCAAGCGGATCTTTTAATTGACCGTTGATGAACAACTCAAAGTGCAGGTGGACACCCGTTGAATCGCCCGTTGCGCCCATGACGCCAATTTTTGTTCCCGCCGCCACTTTTTGGCCGGCTTGGACATTGATTGACGACATATGCGAATACGTAGTGACCATACCGTTGCCGTGGTCAATTTCGACGCGGTTCCCATAACCGCCTGCATTGAATCCGGCCGAAACTACCACGCCATGATCAGCCGCTTTAATGCTTAAATCACTAGGGCGTGCGATATCGATGCCTTTATGCATCTTGCCCCAACGATATCCGAGCTCGCTTGATACATATCCGCCGACTGTCGGCCATGATAATTGGCCATTGCCTGTGGATGGCGTTTCTTTCGTGCCTTTCAAGCGAACCTCCGCCACGGCTTCCTTCGTTATTTCATCAGACACAATGTTTTGCGACACTTGCTTGCCGTTTGTTTGTGTCGTGAAATAGTGGGTCGATTTCTCGCCTGCTTGGCCTGTTTGCTTTACCTTTGTTTCCCCTTTGTTCAAATCATCCGTTTCAACGACTTTACGTTCAAAAGGGATCGATTGTTTTTTAAGGATTTCCCGTTGCACGGTCAATTCAAGTATCGGTTTCGCTTTAGCCACTTGAATCACCTGTCCGGGTTTCAAAACTGCTGTCGTTTGCAGATTCGGATTCAGTTCAAGTAATTCTGTCGTTGTAATTCCATAGGCGGCGGCAATTTCCTCGATGGCATCGCCTTGTTGGATTGTATATTCCTTCGTTTCACGCCCACCTGTGTTTAAAAAGTCCAACGCATCCGATTCTGTCATAATATCGGAAGGCACGGCCGCCGATTCTGTCAATTTAACATCCTTCGATAATGCTAAACTCTTGATGCGTGAACCTGAAGTAGATAATGGGGCTTCTTCATTATCAGGATTATTTTCAAACTGCGTTAGCTCGTCCGGAGTTATAAATTGAAGTGTAAAGGTGCGAAGTAGTTGTTCCGCTGCTTCTTTCGTAGCTATATAAGCAACTTCTTGACCATCTATAACAAGCGCTGTAGCTTTCGCCTCTATTTGAATATCATTCTTCAATGCTTCAAACATGCCGCTGTCTTCTTCCGTCGAAAATACATTCTCTTCTATAAAAGTAACATCCCGGTCAATCTCTAATTCTTGATTCGGTTGTTCCGCTTGCATCTGTTTTAGCTTGTTCGCAAGATATGTGTCCAACTCTTCCTTCTCTGCTATAGAAAGATTACCGATGAATTTTTCATCTTTATATACATGATAGATATTTTGAATTTCTTTATTCTCTTGCGCAGCTGCCGTTTGTTGAAAAGACAAAGAAGATATGGCGATTGCAGTGACGGCCATCGCTTTTTTTATTTTAGTTGCATAATCCTCCAAGTCTATATTGCTAAAAGAAAACACGTAATTTCCCCTTTCTCTAGAACCCCTTTGATGCTCAATAACTAAACCGCTCTTTTAAACGCTTATACTTTATCACATTTTTTTGAGAAAAGAGGAAACGTCTTTATAATGTAATACAACTGTATAAATGCTAACATTTTTTTACTATTGAATCGTTTGCCCCCCTCTTTTAGTCACTATTTTTCAGAAAAGATGACAGAGAAAATAGGTCTTAAAACACGATTTTGTTATACTGGGTAACATAAACGAAATAAACATGGGCGAACATAACAGAAAAACCCGTCTATCTCCAGACGGGTTTCTTTCGCTTTCACTGGATTACATTTCATTTGGCGCAGCAATACCCAATAAGCGCAATCCTTCTTTTAACACGATTTGCACGGCTTTCACTAACGCCAATCTTGCTTGTAATTCGTTATCCTCTACTAAAATATGCGTGTGTCCATAATATTTATTGAAAGCTTGAGCCAGATCAATAACATACTTGGCTATCACAGACGGCTCTAGTTGACGGAACGCTTTCTCTACAGTGGCAGGGAAAGCTTGCAGCAATTTCACGACTTCCCAGCTTAATTCATCCTGCAAGGCGAAACTTCCTTCATCTAAAGCGACGTTGTCCGCTTTACGCAGAATGGAACAAGCTCTCGTATGGGAATATTGTACATATGGGCCTGTTTCTCCTTCGAACTTCAACATGTCTGTTAATGAATATTCGACAGAGTTCATGCGGTCACTCTTCAAATCATGGAAAATAACCGCTCCCACACCCACTTGTTTAGCCACTTCTTCCTTATTCGGCAAGCTGGGGTTTTTCTCACTGATATTCTTTTCGGCTACTTGGATGGTTTCTGCCAATACATCTTCCAATAAAATGATTTTCCCTTTTCGGGTCGACATTTTCTTTCCATCTTTCAGGATCATGCCAAACGGCACGTGTGACATATCATCAGACCAATCGTACCCTAGCTTCTTCAAGACCGCTTTTAATTGTTTGAAATGCAAGCTTTGTTCATTCCCCACCACGTAAAGGGATTTTGCGAAATCATAGGTGTTCTTGCGATAGATGGCTGTCGCTAAATCGCGCGTGATATACAGGCTCGCTCCATCTGATTTTAAAATAAGGCAAGGGGGAAGACCCTCCTCTTCAAGTTTCACCACTTGGGCCCCTTTATCTTCCACCAATAAGCCGCTGTCCTTGATCAGTTGGATGGCCGCTTCCATCTTATCATTATAGAAAGCCTCGCCATTATATGAATCGAACGATATATTAAGCAATTCATAGATTTTATTGAATTCTTTCAGCGATTCATCACGGAACCACTTCCATAAATACGTTGCTTCCTCGTCATGTTCCTCCAGTTTCTTGAACCATTTGCGCCCTTCTTCTTCAAGCGCCGGGTCTTGCTCCGCTTCTTCATGGAACTGAATATACAATTTTAATAATTGTTTAATCGGCTCTTGACGGACTTCTTCTTCATTTCCCCAATTCTTATACGCAACAATCAGTTTGCCGAATTGTGTTCCCCAGTCTCCTAAATGGTTGATCTTCACCGGCGTGTAATTGCACTTATCCACAATATTGGCGAGCGCGTTGCCGATAACGGTTGAACGCAAATGCCCCATCGAGAACGGCTTGGCAATATTGGGAGATGACATATCAATCGTAACGTTTTCTCCATTACCTATGGAAAGATTGCCGTAATCACTGCCTTCCTTAAGAATGGTTTGCAGAACCTGATTGCTTATCTTTCGTTTATCCAGAAAGAAGTTGATATACGGTCCCACCGCTTCAACTTTTTCAAAAACGGTTTGATCCAACTTAGCGGCAAGTTCCGACGCAATGAGCTGCGGGGACTTTCTCATCGTTTTTGCCAAAGTGAAACAAGGAAACGCCGCATCTCCATATGCCGGATGCTTAGGCTTCTCTATTAAAAGCTCTATTTCTTGCATTGCCATAATGCCATCCAATGCCGAACTGATCTCTTTAACCACCGCTTGCTTATTGTCCATGCTAACCCTCCATATTGTCATATAATAAAAAAGCCCGCCTCTTACTATTAATAAGAGACGAGCCTGAATTCCCGCGGTACCACTCTACTTGTTCTGATGAACCTCTTTCTTTATAACGGGCCACTGCCGCCCGGCCTGCCCTACTATGAATTCAAGCAAGCATCTAGGAAGTGCGCTTCATTATAGAATGCAGACCAGGCTTCCACCATCCCCGGCTCGCTATTCCCATTACTATAACTACTCTCTTCTTCATCGATTTTATCCTATATTGTGTAAAAATTATAACAAATATAACACTTTATAATTATTAATATTTTGTGAACTAATACTCTAATAACACTTTTAGATAAGTATAGTAATATAATTATTTTATTACCTACAATTGATCCAGGAGGCTTCTATGAGTCTATACATGAGTAAAGAAAAGCGGCAGCAGCTTTTAAAGAAGCTAATCACCGAACAAGAAGTAAATACACAAGAACAACTTGTTTTTTTATTGAACCAACATGGTTTAGATGTTACTCAAGCTACTATTTCAAGGGATATACGCGAATTGAACTTAGTTAAGGTCCCACTTTCTTCAGGTAAGTTTAAATATAGCTTTATTGTGGAAAATAATAACTATAGTCAATATAAAAAGCTTCTCCAAAAAATAGAGGAAGTAGTTGTGAAAATTGATTCTGTGGAGAATATGATTATATTGAAAACATTACCTGGCAATGCACATGTCATAGGCGTAATCCTCGATACATTAGATTGGAAGGAAATGCTGGGATGTTTGTGCGGCAATGATACCTGTCTCATTATTACCCATTCCGAAGAGGAAAAAAAGATAATCTATAACAGGCTAACGAGGGAGAGCTGATTACCATACCGGCTCTCCCCTTTTCATCCTAACGCATAGAAGCAAAAAACTAATAAAAAAACAGGTTCGCTGAATAAATAAAAAAATTTATTGGTTTTTCAACCGATTTCATGCATAAATTATGCATACACTTCTCCTCTATAAAACTGGAATAAAGCACAATTAGACACCAATGAGCAGTTTTATATTTCAGAATATTATTTATAAACTTTCATCAACTTGTATTGTATATAACATAAAGTGTCAGATATTTATCACCCTCACTATGAAGAACATCACATTTTTCTATATAAATATAATTTATTATAAATCTTGTAAGAGACAACATAATGAAGCAGGGAGGAAATAAACCATGAATCACCCTATTCACATTCATTCTGAGATAGGTAATTTAAAAACCGTCTTAGTAAAGCGTCCGGGTAAAGAGCTGGAAAACCTTACACCAGAATATTTACCAAACTTACTATTTGATGATATCCCTTACTTAAAAAAAATCCAGGAAGAACATGATTTCTTCGCTCAGACGCTAAGAGATCAAGGAGCCGAAGTATTGTATCTTGAGAAATTGGCCAGCGAAGCCTTACATACAGAAGAATTGCGCTCTGAATTCGTTGAAAGAATCCTTACTGAATCTAAAGCGAATGTAAACGGTTCTTTCCATACATTAAAAGAATATCTTTTATCATTCTCTACTGAAGAAATGATTGATAAAATCATGAGCGGTGTTCGCAAGAATGAAATCAAAGCGAATAAGAAAGTACACTTATATGAACTGATGGAAGACCACTATCCATTTTACTTAGATCCAATGCCTAACCTATATTTCACGCGTGATCCGGCTGCTTCCATCGGCAATGGCCTAACCATCAACCGTATGCGCCAGCCTGCTCGCCGCCGTGAATCCTTATTCATGGAATATATTATTAAGCATCATCCACGGTTCGCCGGTCATGATGTTCCCGTTTGGATTGACCGCAACTTCAACTTCCCGATCGAGGGTGGAGATGAACTTGTTCTAAGTGAAGAAGTAATTGCAGTTGGTGTTTCTGAACGCTCATCAGCAAAAGCTATTGAACGCTTGGCACATAGTCTATTCAAAAAACAATCGAAAGTGAAGAAAGTACTGGCTATCGAAATTCCTAACTGCCGTGCATTCATGCATTTGGATACTGTATTCACTATGATTGATCATGAGAAATTCACCATTCACCCTGCAATCCAAGGACCGGAAGGCAAAATGAACATCTATGTCCTGGAAAAAGGAACAAATGAAGGCCAATTGAATATCACTCATAAAACAGATTTGAAAGAAACATTGAAAGAAGTGCTTGGTTTAAGCGAATTGGTTCTAATTCCTTGCGGAGGCGGCGACGAAATCGTATCAGCCCGCGAGCAATGGAATGATGGTTCAAATACGTTAGCGATTTCTCCAGGTGTTGTCGTAACATATGACCGCAACTATGTATCGAATGACCTGCTGCGCGAACATGGCGTCAAAGTAATTGAAGTGCTGAGTTCGGAATTATCCCGAGGCCGTGGGGGCCCACGCTGCATGAGCATGCCATTAGTACGTGAAGATCTCTAATATAAAAAGAAAGATAAGGTGGGAAACAAATATGTTAGTAACTAGACCAAATCTACATGGAAGAAGTTTTTTGGCAGAGAAAGATTTCACTGAAGAAGAATTCTTATATTTCATCGAATTGGCTCAAGAGCTAAAAGAAAAGAAGAAACGCGGTATTCCTCACCGTTATCTAGAAGGTAAAAATATTGCCTTATTATTCGAGAAACCTTCTACACGTACTCGCTGCGCATTCACAGTAGCCGCTATCGACTTAGGTGCTCATCCTGAATACTTAGGAAAAGGCGACATCCAGCTTGGCAAGAAAGAATCTGTTGAAGATACAGCTAAAGTATTGGGACGCATGTTCGATGGGATTGAATTCCGTGGATTCTCTCAACGCACAGTAGAAGGTCTGGCTGAACATTCAGGTGTACCTGTATGGAACGGTTTGACAGATGAATGGCATCCAACACAGATGCTTGCTGATTTCCTGACAGTGAAAGAACAGATTGGCCACTTAAAAGGCGTGAAATTCGTATACGTAGGAGATGGCCGCAACAACATGGCGAATAGCTTCCTGATCGCAGGCGCTAAAGTGGGTATGGATATGCGCATTTGCTCACCGGAATCCCTATTCCCGGATCAAGAGATCATCAACCTGGCAAAAGAGATCGCAAAAGAAACAAATGGCCGCATCACTGTAACAAGCGATATCGATTCTGCCATTGCAGGAGCAGACGTGCTTTATACAGATGTATGGGTATCCATGGGCGAAGAAGACAAATTTGCGGAAAGAATCGCTCTTCTATCTCCATATCAAGTAAACATGGAGATGGTTCGTAAAACAGGCAATGAAAACGTAATCTTCTTACATTGCTTGCCTGCGTTCCATGATACTGAAACACAATATGGCCGCGAAGTTTTTGAAAAACATGGACTGAAAGAAATGGAAGTAACGGATGAAGTATTCCGAAGCAAGCATTCTCATGTGTTCGATCAAGCTGAGAACAGAATGCATACAATCAAAGCTGTAATGGCAGCTACTTTAGGTAAACTCGATTAATGAATACACATAAACAATAAAAAGGAGGAGGACTGCTTCTTCCTCCTTTTTTTACTAAACCAATTAATGAGGTGAACAACATGGCTGAAGATAAGAAATTAGGATTATTTTCTCTAATGGCACTTGTTGTCGGTTCCATGATCGGTGGCGGGATTTTCAACTTGGCAAGCGACATGGCAGCCGGTGCAGGAGCTTTCGCAATTATTATTGGTTGGATTATTACCGGTATCGGTATGATTTCGCTTGGAATGTGTTTCCAAAACCTTAATATGAAACGTCCCGATTTAGACGGCGGCGTTTATAGTTACGCCAGAGCGGGATTTGGGGACTTCATGGGATTCAATAGTGCGTGGGGATACTGGGTATCCGCATGGCTAGGCAACATTGCTTATGCGACATTGCTATTCTCTTCTATCGGTTACTTTATCCCTGCATTTGAAGGAGGGCAGAACGTCGCTTCCATCATTGGGGCAAGCTGTATGCTTTGGATTGTCCATTTCTTAATCCTTCGCGGCGTGCATTCCGCTGCGATTATGAACTTAATCACAACAATCGCTAAGCTGATTCCTGTATTCGTGTTTATTGTAGCTGCGATCTTTGCATTCAATGTTGATATATTTGTTGACGGATTCTGGGGCGATGCCGGCTCATTCTCTTGGAGTGCAATCGGCAGTCAAGTAAAGAGCACAATGCTTGTAACTTTATGGGTGTTTATCGGAATTGAAGGTGCGGTTGTATTCTCAAGCCGTGCGGAGAATCGTAAAGACGTCGGCAAAGCGACTGTTCTCGGATTAATCGGAACACTGATTATCTATATACTTATTACGCTATTATCTCTAGGCGTCATGCAACAAGCGGAAGTTGCAGGCCTTGAAAACCCATCAATGGCTTACTTATTAGAATCTGTTGTCGGCAAATGGGGAGCGATCCTGATCAATATCGGACTGATCATCTCTGTATTGGGAGCATGGTTAGGTTGGACGCTACTAGCGAGTGAGATTCCGTTCTTAGCTGCCAAGGATAAAATTTTCCCTAAATGGTTCGCTAAAGAAAACCCGCATAAAGCACCGATCAATGCTTTATGGATCACAAATGGTTTAATCCAGTTATTCTTGTTAACATTCCTTGTTTCTGACGAAGCATACACTTTCATGTATTCAATGGCTTCATCAGCGATTCTGATTCCATATGCATTCTCAGCATTCTACCAATTCAAGTATAGTTTGCACTCTACTGATAATGACAGAATGAAGAATCTATTCATTGGTGGAATCGCAAGTATTTATGGTATTTGGTTGGTAATCGCAGCTGGTTTGGATTACTTATTGCTAACAATGGTTCTTTTTGCACCAGGTATTATCATCTTCTACCTAGTCCAAAAAGAAAACAAAATGAAAAAAATCTTTACAAAAGCCGAGCTTGCTATAGCTATAGTCTTTGTTGTACTAGCAATTTTCGCCATCTACCAATTAGCGACAGGACATATCACAATTTAATTACAGTATTCGTAACGAAAGGTGGAAGTGTTCATGAAACGTAAAAAAGTAGTCATCGCACTAGGCGGCAATGCCATTCAATCAGGAGATGCAAGTGCTGAAGCACAGCAAGCGGCGTTAGAAAGAACAGCCGAACAATTGGCTACATTCATTGAAAATGACATCGACATCGTCATCGCCCATGGCAACGGTCCGCAAGTAGGCAATATCCTACTGCAGCAAAAGGCGGGCGATACCGAAAAAAACCCAGCTATGCCGTTGGATACATGCGGAGCAATGAGCCAAGGAATGATTGGCTATTGGATGCAAAACGCCATTGATAAGATGCTGAAGAAGCATGGATTCAAGCGCGATGTTGCTACTGTTGTAACACGAGTGGTTGTTGATGCCGAAGATCCGGCGTTCGATAATCCTACAAAACCGATCGGTCCTTTCTATTCACAGGAAGAAGCGCAGCATATAATGGAAGAAAGCGGTGTGACATTCAAAGAGGACGCGGGACGCGGATGGAGACGGGTTGTACCTTCTCCTAAGCCTGTAAGTATTCATGAGCACCATATCATCAATTCTTTAGTGGAAAATGGCGATATTGTTATAGCCGTAGGCGGAGGCGGCATCCCTGTTATTGAAACGACAGAAGGATTGCAAGGTGTGGAAGCTGTTATCGATAAGGACTTCGCCGCACAAAAATTGGCTGAATTGGTAGATGCCGATACACTGATTATTTTGACGGCTGTCGATCATGCTTACGTTAACTTCAATAAACCGACACAGAGAAAATTGGAACATACAACTGTTGCAGAGTTGGAACATTGGATAGAAGAAGGACAATTTGCAGCGGGCAGTATGCTTCCAAAAATCCAAGCGGCAATTGACTTCGTCCAATCAGGAGAAAATCGCCAAACAATCATTACATCGCTTGACCAAGCTTATGAAGCGCTTGAAGGCAAAACGGGAACCATTATTTCTAAAAAAGGGAGCCCGGCATTCGTTTAATCAATCAATATGAAGTATAGAAGAAGCTGTTTCGCACGCCATGTGAAACAGCTTCTTTTTTTGCTGAGCGCTGCGCAGTTGATTATTCGGATTCTCTTCACATGAAATTCAAAAACTATTGTTATTATTCCCCTATAGATAATAGTACCTATGTTTCCCAAGCAACTTGAAGAGCCTCTTATGTACAGCTAGATTTACAAAGGAAGGATGTATCCCATGCATAGCAACATTATTGAAGAACTCAAGAAGTTTGATATATTTTCCGACTTTTCGAAGCAAGAGCTGAAAGAGCTAGAATCAAATGTTTATTGGCGTACATACAAAAAAGGCCAACTTCTATTCGTAGAAGATGACCCGAGAGAAAGAATCTATTTCCTGTTAAGTGGATTTGTCAAGCTTATGCGTGTAAACAAAGAAGGTGAAATGATTTACTTCGACTATATCAAATCACATACCATGTTCCCTTATGGAGGCATGCTGATGGACACGAGATATCATTATTCGGCAGAAGCAGTCACAGACGTAGAATTGCTTTATATCCCTACTTCCATATTCGAAGAACAACTTATGAATAACCGCAATCAACTCATTAAAGTTGTTAATAAGTTATCCAATCTTTTAGAAATGCATGAAAACCGGATTCAAAAAATGCCTAGTGCCCAACAACGCGTCATCCAGACAATCAGTTACTTAATGAATGACCTGGGAGAACAAGAAAACGGCGATATGATTATCAAGTGCCCCATCACTATCACAGAAATTTCACGGCTCTCCGGAACATCGCGTGAAACAGTGAGCCAGGTACTTAAACAATTAAAGAAAGAACATAAAGTATCGGTTTCCCAAAAGCAAATCGCCATTCATGCACCCGCTTATTTCAGACAATAAGGCATATATTTAAAAATTATGCACACAAAAAGCGTCCATATAAGTAGACGCTTTCCGTAAGATGGCTCAGGACGGAATCGAACCGCCGACACAAGGATTTTCAGTCCTTTGCTCTACCGACTGAGCTACTGAGCCAATATATATAGTAAAGCACATATTGTGCATTATTTTTATGTAGAAAGATAAATAAATGGCGGTCCCGACGGGAATCGAACCCGCGATCTCCTGCGTGACAGGCAGGCA
>JBJEFM010000134.1:0-2124 GCA_051874035.1 Bacillus sp. (in: firmicutes) | reverse complement strand
TGATTGTTTCTATCTGAGATTTCATATAGAACTCATCCTCAAACAGTGCGTAATGTACACAAGCCCTGATCAATATGAAAATAAGCGGTGTGATTTTTTCGTGGGGAAGCCCCAGTTTTGGTTCTAAGCTCTTTGCGTATTCCGTATAACGCCGGTCCACTCCCGCAAAGAATTTCTTACCGTATTCCCTGTATTTCGGGTGGGTATAAACCTGATACATAAACCTGTATTTTTTCCCGTGCTTTTCTGCGGTCCAGTAGGGTATCTCGTCAATAAACCGCCATAAGTCCTCTACATCCGTGGGGGCTTTCGCCATAAATTCATCCTCAACCTTACTCATACAGTATTCAGTGGACTGGATAATCAGGTCATCAAAGTCCTTGAAATATGTATAAATCATAGAAGTGTTATACCCACAATGCCTTGCCAGCCCACGAATACCTGTGCCGTGCAAGCCTAACTCGGTAAAGCCGTTAAAACACGTTTCCATCAGGTTCACCTTTTTCTCATTCCAGTGTGCTTCTGTGTAATTCGCCATCTAATCCCCCCTTATTCCAGACCAGTCGTTCTGAATTAAGTATACCTTATTTCTATGGAAAATCAATAGGTTCCTGCTGCTTCATCTGATAAAAATTTTCTCTTTATATTAGCAACCGAGGAGGAATTTCTCTTGATTAAGAAATTCCGACCTCTCGTAACGCCGCGCGTACTATTCGGTACACAGCGGTTCAATCAACTTAATAAGTAACACACTTTTCGGCTTTTAAGATATTTCCTTGACGATGCTCTTTATAATCTTATGCAACCGGATTCCATCCTTAAGGCCCAGACGATAAAAGAACTGCTCGGCATCTGCCCCACTATCAAAAATAGCATCACAGTATTCCCGGACTGCCTGTTCCTTATCCGGTGGAAGCAACGCAACTGCCTCCTGATACTTCCGCTCAATCCCGTCTTCTCTGCCCGGCTCTTTTTCTGCTTTCATCTGGCTGAATGCTTTCTGCATCCGTTCCTGAATGATAAAATCCACAAATTCCTTTAATGCTTCCTCTTTCATCCTCATACATTCCTTTCTACCCTATCCGGCATTCTTAACCAGATAATTCTGGTACTTCTCAAGTACGGAATCCGTCACACCGTTTTTGTAGATTTTCCGAATATCTGTGATCTCTTCATCCTTTAAAAGTTTCAGCCATTCCAGAAGGTCTTTCCGGCTGTTGGCGAAATTACAGCACCGACCATCTGCGTATTCAATCCGGTATCTCATAAGCATCCCCCTACACATAGACCAGTTCATTCAGAATGACTTCATCCACCCTGTTGCGGATGTTATTTACCCTGCGGAGCCATTCCATCTGATCTTTTCCCTTTAATTCCTCTGTGACACCTTCTGCTTCCATCATCTGATCCATCATGGTGTCCCTGCGTTCCACGCAGATTTCATTCAGGTCAGCCAGATACGACCAGAGCTTCCCGGTCAGCATCAGCTGAGAATACAAAGCCTGCCGGTAGTCTTTCAGATAATTCCTGCGGAGGCTTCCATAGAAACCAATATCCCGGGTTTCTTCCGCCACACGGATCAGCGGGATATAATAATCTCCCACAAGGATATAATCCAGTCCGTTCTTTTCATCATGTATCATCGGTTTCAATTCTTTCATGCATTTGCCACCCCTTTCTTTGGTTCTGCAGCCGGAAGCATCGACACTGGAACAAACACGCCTTTCGCAATATCTTCCTGCCGGATTGCTTCCTTCTTTGCCTCGATCTCGGCTTTCCTTTTTTCTTTTACCTTGTTTTCGTATTCTTTTTGCTTTCCATTTGCCTTCCGCCTCAGATAATTCTGATGCAGTCTGTCCTTTCTGGCTTCCCGCTTTCGTAGTTCTTCTTCCTCTTCCGGTGTCATCTGGACTTCTCCAAAATGCGGAGGAAGATACCTTCCCATGAAATTAAAATAAATCTCGATCTCCTGTGTGGTCTGCTGGCTTCCTTTTCTGTCTCTCTCATGCACCAGAATCTTTTCCACGAACTCATTTAGCATATAAGTGGTCAGTTCATCAAAATTCTGATATTTGTCCACCAGTGCAATAAATCTTTCCGCAGACCGTCTGCCATTTTCATATC
>JBJEFM010000133.1:0-10364 GCA_051874035.1 Bacillus sp. (in: firmicutes) | reverse complement strand
GTCGAAACAACTTTATTATAATAACATTTTCAATTCTTGGTGTCAAGAACTTTTTCTGCTGTTATTTTTCGTTGTTATCGGAACAACTTTTTAAATATAACATTTCATTTTCGCTGTGTCAATATCTTTTTTCACCACTCAGATGATGAAAACTTTGTATCTCAGCGACGAATATAAATATATCATCTTCTTTTCGATATTACAAGTACTTTTTCAAAAAAACATTTCCTCTAAAAAAACAAAAGCCCTGCCATTACCGGCCGGCTTTTGTGCACCATTTGCTAGATTTGCTTCATATACTCCTTCACTTGCTCTCTTAAAGCGGCCTTTAAGAATTTCCCCACGGATGTTTTTGGAATCTCTTTTAAGAAGAGGATATCATCCGGCAGCCACCATTTCGCAAATTGCGGCTTGAGGAACTCCTGTAATTCCTCTTTCTCGATGTGATTTTTATAACGTTCCTTCAAAACAACACATGCTATGGGGCGTTCTTGCCATTCCGGATGGGGAATGCCTATTACACTGGCTTCCAGTACGGCTTCGTGGGCCATTAACGCATTTTCCAGCTCGACAGATGAAATCCACTCGCCGCCGCTCTTAATCAAATCCTTTGTGCGGTCGACTAATTTAACAACGCCTTCTTCATCCACAGTAGCCACATCGCCTGTATGAAGCCAGCCATCTTTAAAAGCTTCTTTTGTCCGATCACTATCTTTATAGTATTCATCCGCTATCCAAGGACCCCGGATCAGAAGTTCTCCCATTTCCTTACCGTTCCACTCGACCGCACCCCGATCACCGACTACCTTCATCTCAAGTCCCGGCACCAGCGTTCCTTGTTTCGCGCGCAAATCCAAATACTCCTCCTCGCTGATATCCTGCTGGTAGCTCTTCTGCCTGGACAACAATGCCAATGGAGTAGTCTCCGTCATACCGTATGCATGGAGGAATGGAATCTTATATTTCGTTTCGAAAGTGCGGATCAGGCCTTTAGGAGCTGCCGATCCGCCGCACATGACCGCGCGTAAAGAAGATGTGTCATAATCGCCTTGCTCCAGCACTTGCAATAGCCCGATCCAGATTGTCGGCACTCCCGCTGTGATTGTTACCCGTTCTTCTTCAATTAATTCGGCTAATATTTTCGGATTGAATTGAGGGCCCGGATAAACTTGTGTACTGCCGAACCATGTACAGGCAAATGGGATTCCCCATGCATTCACATGGAACATCGGAACAACCGGCATCGCTATATCGCTTTCGGATAAAGCTGCTGTATCCGCTAAGCCTAAGGCATAGCTGTGCAGTACGATGCCACGATGTGTATAAATGACCCCTTTTGGCTTGCCGGTGGTTGCAGAGGTATAGCACATTCCTGCCGCTTCATTCTCATTAATGTCTGTCGCAAATGCATAGTGCGGGTCTTTATCCGCTATTAATTCTTCATAGGAGTAAACCGGGTTGAGGGGTGTTTCCGGAAGTTCGGGTTGGTCCGTCATAACAATGTACGCTTTAACCGTTTGAATATGTGGATGTATTTTTTCTATTAAAGGCAAAATATCTTCATCAATCAGAAGCACTTGGTCTTCAGCGTGATTGATGATATAAATAATGTCTTCCGGCGATAGACGAATATTGATTGTATGCAAAACTGCGCCGATGCCTGGAGCGGCAAAGTACGCTTCCAAATGGCGATGGTGGTTCCATGCAAGTGTTCCGACCCGTTCTCCTCGCTTCACGCCTAATTCCGTTAATGCATGGGCCAGCTTGCGTGTTCTCCTGCCGACTTCCTCATACGTAAAGCGATGGATGCCTGAGTGCGTCCGCGAAACAATTTCTTTCTTTGCAAAGTATGTTTCTGCTCTTTCAAGAAGTGAACCGACTGTCAATGGTACATTCATCATATAGCCTTACCCCCTCAATTACTATTTCAGCCCGCTATAACATCGTGCCGCTCTGGGAACGGTCCTCCAATTTATTTCTCAGCAGGAACTTCTGGATTTTCCCGCTCGCATTGCGGGGCATCGCCTCGCTGAAGATATATTTTCTCGGTCTCTTATAGTTCGCGAGCTTATCACTGTTTTTGCAATATGTTTCTAAATCTTGTTCAGTAATGCTTGCATCGTTGGCTACAACGACAGCCGTCACGATTTCTCCCCATTGCTCATCGGGTTGCCCGATTACAGCTACATCGAGAACGCCCGGATATTCGTATAATAGATCTTCCACTTCTCTTGGGTATATATTCTCACCGCCGCTGATGATCATATCATCAACGCGATCTTTCACCCATAGAAAACCCTCATCATCCAAATAGCCAATATCCCCTGTATGGTACCAGCCTTTATAAAGCGCTTTCTTCGTTTCCTCCTCCCTTTGAAAATAGCCGTGCATTACACATGGACCTTGTACGATAATTTCACCTGTTTGTCCGATCGGCATTTCATCTTCCGGGTCTGAAGGTCCATCTTCATTAGGTCTTACAATTCGTATTTCGTGATTCAAGCACGCTTTTCCTGCCGAACCTGCTTTTCTTATTTGATCTTCTTCTCCCAGAGCGGTAATGGCCGGTCCCATCTCGGTCATGCCGTATGCTTGGATAAGCCGGACGCCCAGCTTTTCCTGGCAGGCCTTCACCAGAACAGGTGCCATCGGTGCCGCTCCGTATATTCCCGAACGCAAGCTCGACAAATCATACTTGTCATAGCTTTGCTGCAATAACATATTCCACATCGTCGGCGCGGCGAAAAACTTCGTGATTTTCTCTTTCTCCACTGTTTCCAACACAAGGGTTGGATTGAATTGATGCATAATGACACTTGAAGCGCCAATATGCACACGCGGCAGAAACGCAACATGCAACTCAGCACAATGATACATCGGCGCCATAATTAAGCCTCGATCGGTAAAATCCAGCTTGGTGAATTGAATAGCAAGCATACTCTGCTCCACCACATCACGATGGCAGTGGATGACGCCTTTCGGTCTGCTTGTTGTACCGCTTGTATAGATAATGGAGCAAACGTCATTTTCCCCGACGTCTCCATCAACAGAAACATCAGACGCTTGCTGCATTTTCACTTGATAAGGAACGGCATAGCCAGGTGCAGCATCGTCTGTGTACCAAAAAGCCATTTCCGGGAAACGGCGCTCTATTTTGGCTACTACAGATTCCAGTTCTTGTTCGAAAAGCAGTACTTTCGGTTTGGCGTCTCCAAGAATATACGCAAGTTCTTCAGGCGTTAAACGGAAGTTAATAGGGTTGAAGACGGCGCCAAGCTTGGCACAAGCAAAGAAAGCGACCGCCAGCTCTTCGCGGTTGAACAAAAATGTAGAGACACAATCGCCTTTCTTCACTCCTTCCTCTTTCAAAGCGTTCGAAAGGCGATTGACTTCCTCTCCCCACTCCTTGTACGTATAGCGCTTCCCGCTTCTGAGGTCATATAAAGCTTCTTTCTTCGGGTAATTCCTTACCGTTAAATCGAAAACACTTCCTATCGTCGCACTCATTCCATAACCTCCTTCACTTTCCTTCTATTAGTCCAGCCTTTCAATAATGGTCGCGTTCGCCATGCCATGTCCCTCACACATAGTTTGCAGCCCATAACGTCCGCCGGTCCTTTCCAATTCGCCCATCATTGTCAACATCAGCCTAGCGCCGCTTGCCCCCAGCGGATGCCCAAGCGCAATCGCTCCCCCGCAAGGATTCAGCTTCTTCGGATCTGCTCCGGTCTCTTTCAGCCATGCAAGCGGAACAGAAGCGAATGCTTCATTCACTTCAAACACATCGATATCATCAATGGACAATCCTGATTTCTCCAATGCCTTGTAAGTAGCCGGAATCGGACCGGTAAGCATTAATGTAGGATCGGAGCCTACCACAACGCGTGTATGGATCAGAAAGCGCGGCTTTAATCCCAACTCTTCTGCTTTCTCCCTACTCATAATCAATAACGCTCCGGCGCCGTCGCTGATCTGGCTGGCATTCCCCGCATGGATCACTCCATCTTCCCGGAAAGCCGGCTTCAATCCGCCAAGCGCTTCTAACGTTGTTTCTTTACGCGGACCCGCGTCATGTCTCACAACCTCTATGTCTCCGGCGCCCAACATCACATCCACAGGAATAATCTTTTTTTCAAAAAAACCGGATTTTTGCGCTTTCAAAGCTTTGTGGTGGCTTTCCAGTGAAAATCGATCTAGATCCTCTCTTGTAAAGCCGTACTTCTCCGCGATTCTTTCAGCCGATAAACCTTGATGGATGATTTCATGCTGCTCCTTCAGCCGCTCGCTTGGCTTCACACCTTGATAGTTGGAACCGATTGGAATGCGCGACATGCTTTCGACACCGCCGGCTATCACTACATCCATATCTCCAGCTAATATAGCTTGAGCCGCAAAATGGACAGCTTGTTGGCTAGAGCCGCATTGCCTGTCAATCGTCGTACCCGGCACTTCAATCGGCAAGCCCGCAATAAGAGCCGCCACTCTTGCAATATCTCCTGCTTGCTCTCCAATCTGGGTGACGCATCCAAAAATAACATCGTCGACGATATGAGGATCGATGCCCGCTTTCTTCACTAATTCTTTAATGACCATCCCCGCCAAATCATCCGGGCGAATATCTTTCAAATAACCATTTCTCTTGCCGACAGGCGTTCGTACTCCTTCTACAATGACCGCTTCCCGCATCAATCTCATCTCCTTCTCTATAAACCTAGGTTTTTCGCGATAATGCTTTTCATAATTTCATTTGTTCCTGCATAGATGCTTGCCACCGGGATATCGCGATACCTTCTGGCGATGCTGTATTCTTCCATATAGCCATATCCTCCATATAACTTCATGCACTGGGTTGCAACTTCCCTCGCCATTTCAGTCAGCTTCCATTTGGCCATCGAAACTTTCGTCACTACATTCTCCCCCGCCATATGCTCGGCGATTAAAGAATCAAGGAACGCACGCCCCATCTCTATATCCGTAGCCATTTCCGCGATTTTGAATTGCGTGTTCTGGAAGTTGCTTATATGCTTGCCGAACGCGCTGCGCGATTTTACATATTCGATTGTTTCAGCCAGCATTACCTCGGAAGCCATTTGGGCGTCAATGGCAACTACAAGGCGTTCCTGCTGCAACTTCTCCATTAAGTAGATGAAACCTTTCCCTTCTTCGCCCAGCAGGTTCTCTTTCGGCACTTTGCAATCCTCGAAGATCAGCTCGGCGGTATCTTGGCAATGCAAGCCCACTTTATCCAGCTTGCGGCCGCGCGTAAAGCCAGGCGCATCTCTTTCGATGACCAATAAGCTTACACCTTTATGCTTAGGCACCGCTTTCGTATCCGTCTTGACCGCTACCACGATTAGATCAGAATGAATACCGTTTGTGATAAAGGTTTTTTGGCCATTAACAATATAATGGTCCCCTTCCAGGACGGCGGTGGTTAAAATGCCGGCTAAATCAGAACCTGCCCCCGGCTCCGTCATGGCGATGGCTGTAATGCATTCGCCTGTGGTGCACTTAGGCAACCAGCGGTCTTTCTGTTCCTTCGTTCCATAGGCCGTGATATAAGGCACTACAATATCATTATGAAGCCCGATCCCTATCGTCCCTGACCCTACACGTTCCAATTCTTCATTGATGACAACCGAAAATCCGAAATCCACCTCGCTTCCGCCATATTCTTCAGGCAAATCCGGACACAAGAAGCCATTCGCGCCCATCTTCTCCCAGAACGAACGCGGAATCATGCGTTCTTCTTCCCATTGCTCGTAGAACGGATACGCTTCTTTCTCCAGGAATTTCCGGAATGATGCCCGAAATATTTCATGTTCTTCATTCAAATAAGGATGTTTCATATATGATCTGCTCCTCCGCTTTTTGTCTTATCTATCATTCTGTACATCCTAATTCTGCAAGTACTATGCCAACTTCATCAGCAAGCATAGCACCATGTTGCCGAAAGCACGCTGTTTCATCCTTATACATGCATAGAAAAAGGTGTCCATTTACCGGACACCTTTCAGCTGGTATTTCTTCAACTTCTCATATAAGCTAGAGCGGCTGATTCCCAACAGTCTAGCTGATTCTGCTTTATTTCCTTTTGTTTGCTGCAACGCTTTCCGGATCGCTTCGATTTCCGCTTCTTCAAACATCGTTGTATCTTGCCGGTCCATTTGCCTGCGCTCCATTTGCCGCAGCATATAATCAGGCAAATCCTCGGCTTCAATCGTTCCATGCTCCGCGAATGTCATGGCTCTCTCCAGCACATTGCGCAGTTCCCGTACATTCCCCGGCCAATGATAAGCAAGCAACGCTTCCTTGGCCTCTTGGCTGACTTTCGTGACGGCCGTCCCGAGCATCCGGTTCAGCTCTTCCATTGCATAACCGATTAAATAGTCGATATCAGATGGCCTTTCACGAAGCGGCGGCACATGCAGGGAAATGACATTCAATCGATAATACAAATCCTCCCGGAACGAACCTTCGCTTACCATCTGCTCTAAATCCCGATTCGTCGCGGCAATGATCCGGACATCCACCGCAATCCGGCTCGTTCCGCCCACACGGTAGAATTCCCTATCTTGCAAAACGCGAAGCAACTTCGCCTGCAACGTAAGAGACATATCTCCAACCTCGTCCAGAAAAAGCGTTCCGCCGTTCGCCAAGTCAAACTTGCCGATCTTCCCCTTAAGCTTGGCCCCCGTAAAAGCTCCTTCTTCATAGCCAAAGAACTCCGATTCCAGCAACTCTTCCGGTATAGCCGCACAATTGACGATAACGAAGCGGTCATCCCGCCTTGCACTGCTCGCATGAATCGCGTGGGCAAACAGTTCTTTGCCTGTTCCGCTCTCGCCGCGGATCAATACGGTCGAACGCCCTTTCGCCGCCTTCCTGCCGCTCTTTTTGAGTTTCTCCATATAGGCATCTTTCGAAAGGATATGATCCCATGTATACTTGGCCGCTTCCGATTGCTTGTATTGTTTCTGGTAATAATCCGCTTTGCTCTCCGCCTGCTGCCACTTCTTAAACAATTGACTGACTTCATTCAATTGACGGAACATGACTTTGCCAATCGCCCCAATGACCCTTCCTTCTTGCAAGATTGGAATGCGATGGACGATATATTTAATTCCTTGTTCTTCTTCAAAGTCGCCCAACTCTGCTTCACCGGTTTCAAACACATGCTCCAACTGTAAATCAGGCAAGGTTTTAGAAACATGATAGCCTAAGACATTTTCTTGCCGGAGCGAAAACAGCTCTAATAAGGATGGACTGACCATCTGTACGATATGTTTTTCATCTATAGTAATAATGCCATCATAAGCATAGTCCAGCGTTGTCTGTAGCGTACTTTTCAAGCCCTTTACTGTTTCCAATTCTTCCGCTATTCGTTCTAATTCAGAGACATCTTGAAATAAAGCGATAGATCCTTTCATATCATCTCTATGATAGGAAGAAACAAAAGCAACAGCTTTTCCATTAGGCAATGGTATAGAAATATACTTCTGATGAGGCTTTATTTCCCCTTTGAAATAAGCCTTCAAACCCGGAAAGAGATCGCAAAGATGCTTGCCATGCATCTGGCTCGCATTCATCCCGCTCATTTCCTGCAGCCGCTCATTCACATAAGTGATGGCTTGGCCGGCATCTGTCATAGCGACCCCGATATGTGCATGCTGCACAATCATTTCAAGCTGCTCTTTCAAAAAGTTGGTTGATTCCAGCAAGCTAAGGACCATATCTGTTTTAGAGAATAGCCCCATAACTTGATTCTCCTCATTCACCACTACCGCCGTTCCCACTGTACTTGTTTTCGCTATTTCAATGATTTCTTCAAAAGGGGTATTAATATTGACTGTGACAACCTCTTTTGTCAGATAGTCCCGGATAGGAGCATTGAGCGTTTCTTCCTTCATAATCATTTGATACATATTCCTTCTCGTAAAAACACCTTGCAGCTTGCCTGCTTCGTCTGTGACAGGCAGCAAGGACAACTTCTGCCCGACCATCAGCCCGACCGCTTCTTTGAAAATAGTTTCTTGGCTAACATCATATTCAAAACGCGAAATGACATTCCGGAATGCTACCATTCTGCTCTCCCTCCCATTCACTCCTTTGATATATTTCTAAATATTATCTTTTTTCCATCTTATCACACTCCCCTTTCAAACCCGCGGCTTTTTCCTTCCATGAAAAAAATGACGTGCGCCGAGCCGGCACGCGTCATCTTACTCCTTCATATAAGAAGCGCCTAAGCGTTTACGATTTAAACAATACCGACCGAGCTTCCCAGCCACAGAATAAGACCAATAATAATGCTAACCGCAAAACTTCCGCCCGCCCTCTATCCTAATCTCTTTCCCGCAACTGTACACGCCACTACAGCCGATCCTCCCAGTACAAACCGGATAAGCAACGCACTAAAAAAGCCGGCCGGGCGTACATCTGTACTGCCCGGCCGGCTTGAACGAATCCCTTGCTTTATCTTTATTTCAAGAAGATAAAGTATGCTAAGAATATAATCGCCAATACATACATCAATGGATGCACTTTCTTCGCTTTACCCGCAACAATCATTGTGATTGGGTAGAATAAGAAACCAATCGCAATCCCTGTAGCGATGCTGTATGTCAATGCCATCATCGACACTGTGAAGAAAGCAGGCACTGCCACTTCGAATTTATCCCACTCGATGTCTTTCAGTGAAGAAGCCATCAGCACACCGACAATGATCAACGCAGGTGCTGTAATCGCAGGCGTAATCACTGATAATAATGGGAAGAAGAATAGTGATAATAAGAATAATAATCCTGTTACAATAGCCGCGAAACCAGTACGCGCACCAGCCGCAACCCCAGCAGAGGATTCTACGAATGAAGTTGTCGTAGAAGTACCGAAGATCGCACCGGCAACGATTGCAAGTGAATCAGCCAGCAAACCTTTGCCTGCACGCGGCAACGTATTGCCCTTCATAATGCCCGCTTGCTTTGTTACAGCCACAAGTGTACCAGCTGTATCAAAGAAAGCAACGAATAAGAATGTAAGAATAACAATCAGAATTTGTCCGTCCAATAATTGCATTGGATCTTTGAATGCTTCGAAAGCCGCGCCGAATGTCGGCTCGATGCTTGGTACAGCGCCAACAACCGCATCAGGTGTTTGGACTAATCCGAAAAGCATACCAACGATTGTTGAAATAATCATACCGATGAAGATTGCCGCTTTAAAACCTTTTGTCAAAAGGATAACGGCAACAACAATCCCGAAGACCGCCAATAATGTTTGGCCATTCGTAAAATCGCCGAGCCCTACTAACGTAGATTCATTCGCTACGACAATTCCTGCATTTTGCAGACCGATGAATGCGATGAAAAGGCCGATACCCGCTCCAACCGCATTCTTCAATTCCAATGGAATAGCATTGATAATTTTCTCACGAATACCTGAAAGAGATAAACATACGAAGATAACCCCAGAAATCAATACGCCTGTTAAAGCTGTTTGCCATGGGATGCCGTAAGTCAACACTGCTGTATAAGCAAATAGCGCGTTCAGACCCATACCAGGAGCAAGGGCGATTGGGAATCTAGCAATAATACCCATCAAGATACTTCCGACAGCAGCCGCTAACGCAGTTGCAACGAATACCGCGCCTTGGTCCATACGCAGTGCGTCCGGCAAATCCGGAATGCTTTGCAATGTCAACACACTTGGGTTAACAACAAGGATATAAGCCATCGCCAAGAATGTTGTTATACCTCCGATAGTTTCCCGGCCGTAAGTAGTGCCAAGTTCATCAAACTGAAAATACTTCTTCATTTTTCGTTCCCCTCCGAAAAGTTGTAGTTATGCGATACCTTATGAGATCCCTTTTTCTCCCCATATAAAAAGCTCCGTCTATAACTAGAACGGAGCATGACAATCAATGAAAAATAGTAAACATACCTACATATAGCGCGTTCATATAGAGAGAACAGTACTATAGCAATAGGCAGACTTTTCATCGTAGTCAAGCCGTTCATGGCAGCTTGGTAGAAACTTTTGGGCCATATCCCCAAGAATATACGACTAAATATTGAAATGTAATATAATTTCTGTACCTATAGTATCAACGCGAAAACAAAAAGTCAACCAAAAACACGAACATTAATTGTTTAGAAATTTCTAAAGTTCGTGTTCTATTCTCCTTTTTCATAAACACTTATCTATAATTTACCCAATCAACGGAATATTTATCCCGTTTAACAGGTACTAAGACTCCCACTTCAACACAACAGTGAAAGCGCAGATGTGTAAGTGGGAGATTTCAAGTACCTGTAACAACCCGATTGGTTCATCTAATGATAGGTGGGGGATGAAGGAACCCCCCC
>JBJEFM010000132.1:8238-10507 GCA_051874035.1 Bacillus sp. (in: firmicutes) | reverse complement strand
GGTGTATCAAGGTATTTGAAGCACTCAACATAAGACTGCAGCTTCTGCCGGTTGTCTTTCATATCCCGGATGTTGTCAATTTCAACGATATGGCTGTAGCCATTCCGTGTGTAATAAGCGTCGGCAACCATTTTCGCTTTAGTTGCAACCGCCATCCCTTTTATGATAATCCCGAAGCTGTTAGGCTGCTGGACCTCATATTCCAGGACGGTTTCCGTTTGCCAGTCAATCGGACAATTAAGGGATAAGTAAACATCATTTCTTAAAAGTGTATGTTCCATGTTGGAAGAACGTTTCATTTCTTTGTCTGATCCAATTAAAGAGCGCCCATCTTTATTGAGATAATACACCTTTTCTTTATTGAAAAATGTAGTGGACGTGTAAGGCTCCAATTTCTTTAAAACAAAGCAGGCGTTTCTATAGCTTTTAAGATCGTGTATTCCACGAAGATGTTTTATGGTTGCCATTCCCAGGCGGTCTATTGTCGTCAATAATTGTTCTATCCTGGCTTGTGAAGATCTCATGCTCTTTCTCTCCCATCCTTTCAAACATGTATTGATCGGTAATGTAAGGCACTTGCACAATCCGTTGTTTTTCAATTTTATAGATGGCTCGCCCTGGTATGCTCGGTAAATCCTCGGCCCCGTTTTCATCAAGAATGACTTTACTTGCTACTTGTGCGGCAGCGATAAAAGAAACCCTTGCCACAATGTTCATTTTAATTTGCATGGGCACGGCCTCTTTTGTCGGGTATTGTGTACAGTAAAACATCCTATAACCGATGCCACCGCCAACGCGGGCGATCTCTGACAATGTAGCCTGACAGAACCGGGCATATTTTTTAAGTTCCCCGTCCAATAAGTTAGGGGATAGCTCCGCGCCCTCGTCTACAATGATGAACGTGCGCTTTTTTATTGGAGATTCAGTTATATTTGTGTAGCCTTGCAGCCGGAATAGCTTTTCTTGCTGCTTCAATTCTTCATGTATTTCGGAAAGCAATTGCACGGATTCGTACAGATCGGATGCAACGCCTTTTACCTGGGGCAGTGCTGCATACTTCCCAAATTCCAAGCCGCCTTTCAAATCCAGGAAGTAAAATTCCACATGATCCATTTGATTCATGAGAAGACTATAAAAAGCCTCTTTAATAAAAACGGTCTTTCCAAAGCGTGTAACGCCACCAACAAGCATATGAGGGTATTTTTCAAAGTCATGATATAAAACCCCTTCATAACTCTTCCCGACCGGGATTTCCCACTTTCCGGGGCAAATAAGGGTTTCTGTATAATCCCACTTGGTGGGCAGTTTCAAATTGAACGCTTTAAGCTTGAATACACCATTTTCAAATGTGCTGCTGCAGTCTTTATTTATCCCTTCTTCAATTGCGGGGATGATCGCTTCAAACTGATCGGAATATAAACCTAATGGCAAGCTGAAAATGTAAGTGGAATGTGTTTCTTCATGGGATTGATTAAGCAATATAGGATAGTGAGCTTCTTCCCCCTTACGGATGCAAAGGCTTGTATTTTCAAATATCTTTTTGATCTTGTCTATATCCTTAGCCCGTCTTTTTGGGACAAGTGCCGCACTGATCGCCAGGACAGGCAAAACAAAATATTCTATCATTGTAACCCTCCTTGTATTCTAGGATGTAATGTTCAATGTATATAACACTGTAATTTTCATCGGCTGTAATTTTCAATGTAGTTTACAGTCATTGATCTATAGCATGCTGGACCTTGTACTGTTACTTTCCTTTTGTCTCCGACAGATAACTCTCTCTCCCCCTTTCTCTCCCTTCATCGCGGCAGGCGGAATATTCAAATAATTGAATTGTGTAGTCAATTTTTAAAGAAAAAGTGTACTTGCAAGCTTGATAACATACAACAAGCCCCCGAATTTCACCGTTTCCATTACTAAAGATAGAAAACCGTTGTTAATATGAAAGCCCGCATTTTCTAACAATCCCAGGCCCACCATAGCAGCGCCAAAGCTTCCCACGAGTAAAATCCCTTCCATCTTTTCCACTCTCCTTTTCATTGATAATTACAATGTATGGATAAACGCCCATTTGTTGCGTGTCCGATGAAAATAATTATTTTTTCCTTGCATTTTATCTATGTTGGCTATGGTACAATAGATAGAAATAAAACAAAAAGGAGCTGTGCAATATGGAAAAACAACGTGTAAATATGGACTTAGATAAGGAGCTATGGAAAAGGGTAAGCATTAAAGCCATTGAAGAAGGTATCCAAAAGA
Organism: Bacillus sp. (in: firmicutes); assembly: GCA_051874035.1. Taxonomy (GTDB): domain Bacteria; phylum Bacillota; class Bacilli; order Bacillales; family DSM-1321; genus Bacillus_AD. The sequence continues at coordinate 8,248 of JBJEFM010000132.1, read as the reverse complement.
AAGAGCTTGT
>JBJEFM010000132.1:5501-8138 GCA_051874035.1 Bacillus sp. (in: firmicutes) | reverse complement strand
CAAAACAAAGGGGAAATGGGAAAATGAAAAACAGCAAAATGATTAAGGTATTATCCGGATGCGCGCTTACTGCTATGCTAATGGCTGGATGTGCAGAAGAGGCAACAGTGACAAAGAGCGAAAAGCCGGCTGCAGAGACAAAACAAACGGAAGAACCAAAAGAAGTGAAAGAAGAAAAGAAAGCGCCTAAAATCGGAACTAGGTCGAACCCTGTTAAATTTAATGAAGTTGCAAATGTTGAAACGGTTATTATCAATGATGATCTTGAAGAATTTGGCGTTAAAGTTGATTTATCTGTATCGGAAGTGATCCGCGGCGATAAGGCTTATCAAATGATAAAACAAATGAATGAATTTAATGACGAGGCCCCGGAAGGTTATGAGTGGATGTTGATTAAGATGAAAGCAAAATTAGTTGATTCGGAAACAGAAGATTATCCATTCTACACGGATGCAGACATGCACCAGGTAGTAAGCGAAAGTGGAGATGTATATAACGGCGATGCTTATGCATACACTGAACCGGATTTTTCTTTTGAAATGTACAAAGGGAATGAAAAAGAAGGCTATATAGAAGAATTAGTAAAAATAGGTGAAGAAGCACAATTAAAATACAATAAAGGTGTAGGCGATCCGATATTCTTTGACCTCCAATAAAACAAAGCCCCTCCAATTGGATGGCTTTCTATTAACTAAGATGGATATATAAGAAAACAGGATTAAAAGGTTTCCTAAATTAAGGAGGGTGCAAAATGGACGTTAGGTTATGGGATGCAAGCTTATCCAGTGCGAATAAATACAAAGAAATGAAATTGCTTAAAACAACCGACAAAGAAATGAATAAGGATTTAAGCTTTGGCGGTTTTATAATCATTGATGGAAAAAGTTATAGTCATTGCATGTATAGCGAAGAAGAGAATATGCTTTGTGTAGAACCTGTCGAATTAAATGAAGAAGCTGAAGAAATTCAAGATAGTGAAGAATTTAAATGCCCTTATTGTGGTAGTGTGAATGATGATGCTTGGGAATTTAGCGAAGAAGGAGAAACAGAATGCCATTCTTGCCAGTCTTATCTTAAATTTGAAAAGAATGTCATAATTGAATATAATATTACACCCTTAAAATGTTCTCCTGTAATAAGGTTATAATGCCATTTTTCACATAAAAAAAGAAGCCCATCCAAAAAGGACAGGCTTTTTTATTTGGCTTTTTATTAAAGTAGACCTCTTTCTTTGGCGACATATAATAACGCGATGGCGTCGTCTAGCTTTAATTGGCCTTTTAAAAGGTTTTCTCTATGCACTGGACTAATTCCATTCTCTTTTTCTTCTAACCTCTTTAAAACGACTGCTGTGGCGTTTACCATAGTGCTATTAGTTGGTTTATACATACGAACTTCCTCCTTTTGTTCTGTTTTTGCTTTTTCAATTGTTTTTTCGTTTGCAACCGGACTGGATTGTTTAGGCGCTTTCCAACTAGCCTTCACTTCAAAGTGAGGCATATCCGGCGTGCCTTTCCAATCACCGCCCCAAGTGATGCCCAAACGGTTTGCAATAGCTCCGGCCTTTTTAAGCGTGGCAGTATCATATAAATTCTTAGGCGGATTTACCGCAATATCCCAAGCCATGCGCCCGGTATGATTAGAACTTCTTGTCCATGTAACCTTTTGTCCTGGTCTTGTGCGGCCTTGCTCATATAAATAATTTTGCCGTGCCTGTGATCGGTAGGCTTCTGTAATGAAAATATCTAACCCAGCTTTTTTACATTCATCAAGAAAAAGGCGGCACGCTTGCTGTGCCACCGGGTTCAATTCGTTTATATCTCTTGAAGCTTTTGTAATGTCCATAAATTACACCCCTTATTATTTTAAATTTGTTCTTTTTAACATTCTTTCTTGCGCTTTGGCTCTTTTGGAGACATAAGTGTTTTTCCATACCGCATAGAAGTTAATACCAAGTGCAACTAAGGCCCCTGCCGCTATAACAAAGGCGTCTATACTCTCCTGTGTAAACCATTCATAAGAAATACCGACTGTACCCAAAAATAAAAGGAGACTTGTAAGAAAGCCCCCTAGTAAAGTAACTATATCCTTATTCATAATTAATCCCCTTCCTTATCTCGTAAGTAATTGAAAAATGACAACGAAAACGCCGCCGGTTCCAAATATGGCTAATGTCAATTTGCCGACTATATCCCATTTCATTGTCCGGATATGATCGTTTGTTTCTGCTTCACTTTTATCTTTATGCAATACATGATCTAGTAAAGTTTTTGTTATGTTCTTAGTATCTTGCACAAGCTCTCTATTCGCCTGGCCTTCCTTTAACATGGTGACTTCCATTTCTTTTTGTGTTTTTGCAATCTCGGTCTGTCCTGTCTGTACGTTATTTAGGCCTTTTTGCAAGGAAGACATTTCATTTCTAAACGTTTCCTGCTCCTGCTTGATAACGGCCAGCTCCCGATCCACTACCTCAAGCTTTTTGTCATGTTCATTCAACTTCTCGGCCATCGTGATTTCCTCCAATCCCTGGCCCCCCTTTCCCATAAAAAATACGCCTCAATAAGCGCATAGTGTAGTTGTTAATCTGATGTTTTATTCAAATTGCTTGTTATACTCTTCCCGATCAACTTCCTGTAA
>JBJEFM010000132.1:3246-5401 GCA_051874035.1 Bacillus sp. (in: firmicutes) | reverse complement strand
GAAACCCTCAATGTAGTTCCAACGCCGCTTACCTTGATTTTTTCCGGCACATAATTCTTTTTGATCCTAAAATTAACGCCTACACCATAATTCACTACATTTTTTTTCTTTTCATCGAGTACTATCACTTGACCGCCTACGCCACAAAAGCCACGCTCCACGCTGCTTGTAATTGGCTCGTGATCATGTCGTATTGTTCCGGAAACAAGCAATGTCCCGCGATAAAACGATATGCCGGTGTAGGTGTCTCCTGTATCAAAATATAGCGCTGCCTCGTCCCCGACTGCTGACATGTAATAATTCCCGCGGCCGGTGTTTATTCTTACTTCGCCATTCGACAAAGTGGCTTCTTTTATTACACCATAATCATTTTCAATGGATTTAACATCCCCGGTAAATGTTCCGGTGGCTCCCATAAGATGCCCGCCGAATGTTACATTTCCGCTGTTATCAACAATGAATTGATCGTTTACATTCAGACCGTTTAACGATTTAATGCTATCGGCTGTTACTGCCCCTCTTAGATTGATTTTACTCGCTGCAATGTTAGCAGCTTCCGGACTTAAATTGATCGCACCGATAACGCCATTTTTATTAACTTTTAGATTAACTTCATCGTGTGTAAGAACAAGGGAAGTTTCCGCGCTGCTCATTCGGCCCTTTAATGAATCAACTTCTGTTTTTGCAGCTCTTAAAGAAATTTCCTTCTCGGTCTGATCTATTCGAGTGCCAAAATTAGTGATAATCTCGCCTTGTGCTTGAATTTGTTCGTCAAACTCTAAAGCTGTTTCTTTAGCCTCCTTAGCTATGGTAATAGCTTCACCGGCTTTCACCTGTGAATTTTCCGCTACTTCTTTTGCTGAATCCCAGGCAGCTTCTTTAGCCATGATTGTCTTTTGAATTTTATTGATGAAAGAATAAATGTTTAATGTGATAGGCTTATAGTCGCCAAAAATAACTTTATCGGCTCCCGGATCGGTTTTACTTCTCTCTAGCTCTTTCACCCTGGCACTTAAAACGATAGGCGGGTTATATGTCCAATCCTTTACCAGGACTTCATCCCCTATCCTTACGCTCTCATGCTCATAGCCTGCCATTGTCTCGAATAGCTTTGCATCGCATGAATATGTTACGCGTGGTTTGGACTTGTCTTTCAGTTCGGATAATCCATTCTGATACAATTCCGCTTTGTTGGTTGCCTTATCATCCTTGTAAACCCAAAAAATATTGCGCCCGCTTTTATTGTATTTTTGGAAAGCTTCTTCACTGACTATATAATCTTGTTCAATATAGAATCCTTTTTCTTGATTCGGTGTATATCCGGTAATGGTTAGGACGTTCCCGGCATCGTCTGCCTTTCCAACCGGGATTATGGCCGTTATCAGTTCTTTTGTATCTTCCACACGTTCAATGGAAGATAAATTCTTACTGTATTCAAATATCTTCCCGGTATTTTGTCCGCGTTTTTCAACAATATGAACTAACTTATCAGTAATAAGAGAACCATTGAACTTCACTTCAAATTCCAATTCACCGCCGAACGCTTCAACAACAATCTTTAAAGCCTCTAGGCTGCTTGTATATTCTTCGATTTTAATGTCTTGAACGCCTACAAAGTCGATGTTCCCTAATTTCCATCCCGTGTTATTCAAAACAATAGCTGCAGCTCTTTCCAATGTGTGGCTATTCATGGTGACAGGACGGACCACGCTTCCATATAGATCACCAACTGCCGACACTTCACAATAAATAGATTTCACTTGCTGGGCATCGTGCTTGTCTCTAATCTCCTTAATGATAAATAAACGCTGCTTCTTGTCTCTGTCGGTATAAATGATATATCCTTCTTCTTCTAGCAAATTTGCTGTTTCGTGAGAAGCATCCAAATCGAATTCAAGTGTTTCCACATTGTTTTCTAATGAAACTTTGTAAACATCATTCCAATAATGACAAGCTAAAGGCGCACTATTATCAAGTACGCCCGCCATTTTCTCTTTGCTGTCTAATATAAATAACAAACTTATAACCACCTCTCTTGAAATGTGATTCTCCCATCTGCAATAGCAGCAGGAAAAACAGAAATTCCGTTTAATCCTTTTTTTAATTTAATGAACCGGCTTGCAGGGTTTAAAGATTCATAGTAAGGCTGTCCATT
>JBJEFM010000132.1:1277-3146 GCA_051874035.1 Bacillus sp. (in: firmicutes) | reverse complement strand
GTTACATCCATATAGCCATCGCCCCAATTACGCCATACGCCAGGAAAAGAACCATACGTATTAACAACATAATTGTTTTTAATCCTTGCCTGGGCCAATGGTGTAACAGCATTCGGATTCCCATTTCTTAACGCGATTTTTCCAATTTTATTCCCGTTTGCATCCAGTAGATATACCTCAACCCTTCCAAGCTGTCCGACCTTTGAAGCTCTATTACCAAAACGACAGCGAACATGAAAATCTTGTAATTGCTTAGGTAAACCTTTTACAAGTGAAGGCCCATGCCAACCGCTGCCAGTTCCCCAAGTTTCCGGGCGTATAGCCGAACCATTACTTGAAAACGCCCCGGATATAATGCCATCGTCTACACTTGAAGCAGCAGTCCAACCGTTCAAGGTGCTAAAGTCTTCATGTAAAACAAGTGGGCGCGGATCAACCGGTGAATTGTCTATATCATCATTGCCAAACATCAAAAATTCATCATTTGCAATGACAGAAAAACTTGTTAGATTCTCGGTAAAATCCATTGAAATATTAGGGTATGTTTCGGCATCCCCTTTGTTTTCCACATATAAAGCCGTATCATCGGTAGGATTGAAGGAGAAAACCTTCTCTACATCGGAATACTTGTAAGGATCAGGACAGACAAAACGAATAGTAGTAGTTGCCTTTTGATGGTTTACAAGCTCCAAATTCCCGATTTCTTCTAACATGGCATAATAAACGCGCCCCGGCTCGTCCTCGAATTGCAAAGGAACCGGCTTTTCAGTAGCTAACCATTCTGCCAAATCTTCCCGCAATTCCCCAAAAGAAAGCCCATCCGGTTTATTAATCCAAATGGGCACCTCTATTTTTCTTACATCCGTTGTATATCCTTGTTGGATGGCTCCCGGACGGTTAGATATGGTTATGAGCTGTGGAGCGCGTGGCGCTAAGATAGGCAGCACACGGCCTTTTAAAACCTTGATGTATTCTTTCTTTATACCATTGAATCTAAAATTCTTATCCAACCGTACCACCTCCAAACCTCATTGATCTTTTTTCATTTCTATTATTGATTTCTTTCATATAACCGGAAGTTACTTCCGCCACTTGTCGGCCATCTATTGCAATTGTTTGATCTTTGCTTAAAAGCTGCATTAATACTTGTGTTTGTTCAAGTGTGGCAGCCAATAGCCTTTCTAGTGTACCGCTACCGCTCACGCCTTCCACACCTGGTAATTGATGTGGTCTTTTATTCCCTTGAATCTGCTTTCCTGCTAATGCCAGCAACTTCATAGCATCGCTTCTTCTCGCCGGATCAGTAGGGATAACATATTCAGGATAGCCGCCTTCTGCCAGGTGATACAATCCTTCTGTATTGATTAATCCGCCCGTGGCATATGGTTGATAACCGCCGCCGCTTCTCATGCTCCTAATGCCTGGATGGTTTCCGATGCCGCCATAACGGGCTATCATGTAACGAATAGCAGCAGCCGCATTATGCACGGGATTGTAAATATCATTCATGCCTGGCATTTTATAAGAGTTGAAAGTAGGGTCAATAGTTTGAAACATACCCTTTGAAGGGATGCCCCTCTTAGCGTTTATATCCCATAGGTTAATAGCTCGCGGATTGAATCCCGATTCTTTTTGGGCAATAGTCATCATTGCACCAATCCAGCTTTGAGATTGTCCGGTCAGTGCTAATGCTCGCGATATAGCAGCGCGCGCCATTGCAGCACCGCCACCGCCAAAGCTGCCCGCATCAAAAGAACCAAAGTCCTTCAATTTCTTATCGAAGAATGATCCAACGCCTTTTTTAAATAGATTAATAGCGCCCTTTCCTAACTTCCCGAAAAAGCCGCCTACATCCATTTTTGGCAAACT
>JBJEFM010000132.1:0-1177 GCA_051874035.1 Bacillus sp. (in: firmicutes) | reverse complement strand
AATTTTTGGGCCATCTTGTTAGCCATCGACTTAATGCCATCCGTGGCCTTTCCTGCCATGTTTTTTATGCCAGTACCAATTTTCCCCGGAAGCTCTTTGGCGGCTTTGACAAGGCCATCAAACTTATTTCTACCGGATGTTAGCATGTCATCAAACCAAGACTTAGCACTTCCAACAAACGTCTTTATCCCACTGATCGCGGATGTCCAGCCGTTTCTTAATGATGTTCCGATAGTTCCAACAAATCCGGCTATCCCTTTAACGATTCGGCCAATGAATTGCAATTGAATGAAGTTCCATATAAATTGTATGGCTCCAAAGAATATTTGTTTCACCCCGGCCCACATTTTAGAAAAATCGCCCGTTAATAGCCCGGAGAATAATTTCACCGCGCCCATAATAACATTAAGCGCCCCGGTGATTACACCCTTTATATTGCCCCATACTGAACGAATAAGAGCAAGTATGAAAGGCATGACAAAGTTAATGACAGGCAGAATGACATTATAGAAGGTGTTTTTAACAAAACTACCTATATTCGATAAAGCTTGCATAATAGTAGCGCCGTTTTCTTGCCAAAACTTATTTATTGTAGCTAGTTGAGCTTTGAAAAATGCAACTACCGCATCAATAGCCGGTTTTAAGGCTGCTAGCGCATTAACGCCGAACTCTTTCAACTTACCTATTAGATTGCTAACGCCTTGCCGGAATGTCTCCGAATTTCTATATAAGGCTATAAAGCCGCTGCCTAATAGAGTTAATGCTCCTATGGTTATACCTATTGGGCCAGTCATTGCAATTAATCCAAGCCGTAAAAACTTCAACAAGCCGCCCGCCCTTGCAATGTTCGCAAGTAATGGGCCTAACGCTGTAACAATGTTACCAAAAGCCCCAATCAACATTCCCGCGATAGTAAGAACCGGCCCAATTGCTGCCGCTATTCCTGCAAAAACAATTGTCATTGTCTTTGCGGCAGGGGAAAGGCCGTTAATAACATTTGTCACTTTTTCCAATCCTGCTGACACTGTAGGCATGGCTTTCTCGGCCATTCCGACTAACATCTCACCAAAAGGCATGAAGGCGGCTTGTGCCTCCCTTAAAACGCCTTTTAATCTTGTGCCTAGCTTTTCTTCAACATTATTAGTCATCTTGTCCATTGTTCCATCAACTTCGCCAA
>JBJEFM010000131.1:0-2208 GCA_051874035.1 Bacillus sp. (in: firmicutes) | reverse complement strand
TGAACATGATGTATCTGAATAGCTGCATGATTGATGAAGAAAACCACCGCCGGGAAATGGAACAGATGAAAGAGGAAATTGTGCAGGAAGTTCTTTCCCGCATTTCCGCCACGGTGGATGTCACAGAAATCTTTGACGCTATCGACGGGCTGAATGAAAAGATAGAAAGCCTCGGTAAATAATACATAATCGGCGGGAGGGGCTTTCCCTCCCTGCCGTTCCAATAGAAAAGGAGAAAATGGAGAATGCCGAACACAGTTCCAAACCAACGGCTTGTAGCAATTCACAGAGAACGCGCCTCGTCTGACTTCCTCGGGATAAAGAACAGTCATTGGCAAGCTGCGGCGCGCGACCTCGGCGCGCACGCGCTGATGCTTTATCTATACTTTGCATCCAACGCCAACGGCTTTATGCTTGCGCTCTCGCCCGCTGCCATTCGGCAAGCGGTGGGTATGCCGTCCTCTACATACCGCGACCAATTTGTGCGGCTGGTGGATAAGGGCTATCTTGTCCAGCGCGGGGACAGCAATACTTATGATTTCTATGAAACACCACAGCGCGCCACGCATACAGAGAAAGACGAAACGGACGGCGGCTATGACTTTACGGCAGACGCTTTAGCAGCGCCGCAAACCGTAAACAATGACACGCCAGAGGATAGAGAAATAAATATAAATAACATAAATAGTATAAATAAATGCGGCGGGGAGAAACAAGTTTCTCCCGCGCCGTTAAAAAAGAAATTTGAATTTTAAGGGGATAGTGTATGACAACAGAGGAAATGCTGGACAGCTTGTGGGCTGTCTTTGCACAGATCAGGGCAGACCAAAAGAAAGAGGAATACGACGATATTCTTGTGATGGTGTCGGAAATTGCCTACTATCTGCAAAACGAATTGGGGTGCGGTTTTCCTGCTTATGGAATACCACAGAGCGGGGAATTTGATTTTTGATATAAGGGGAGCGGGAAGCCTTTGTGCCTCCCGCTCTTTTCCTTTGCCGTATAAATACCGCCGCCACCCGCGCGCCCCGTGTAAAGCCGTCAGCGCCGTTTGTCGCTCATTTTGATTTTTGCGCTGCCCGCTTTCATTTGCGCCAGCGGGGAAAAGTTATCATAGTTTTTTGTCAAGTCCGCATCGTAAATCGCGCAATAGTGTTTCGTCATGGCAAGGGTGGAATGTCCCAACAGCTTTTGGAGGGTGAACGCATCCCCGCCACAGTCAATCAGATACTTTCGGGCGAATGTGTGGCGGAACAGGTGGATAGAGGTTTTTTGAACGCCGCGCCGCGCGTTATACCTTGCGATAGATTGCCGTAGGCCGTTCTCCGTTAGCTGTGAGCCTGTTTCCGTGCAAAAGAGGTAATCGGTGCTTTCCCCGCTTCTATACCGCTGATACTCCCGCAGAATGGCTATCATGGGGCTGCAAAGGGGAATGACTTGGGTTTTCCTGTTCTTTGTGTGGCGGTAGAACACCACGCCGCCGTCCAAATCCACATCCCGAATCTGAATTGCCCGAACCGTGGCGGCACGACAGCCGCAGTTGAGCAGAAAGTTGATAATCACCCAATCCCGATATTCGGCAAAGGTTGCTTTCCGAATGTCGGGCTTTTTTAGCAGCACCGAAAGTTCGGCATCCGAATAGGTTTCTTTCACGGTTTCCTCGGCCTTGTAGAGCGGGATATTGAGGCGGGTAATTCCTTGCTCGTTGCACCAAGAGAAAAAGGATTTGAGGGTGCGCGTGTAGCTGTTGATGCTGTTGGAGGAAAGCCCCGCCTCCCGCATGGAAACAATCATGGCATCCAAGTCCGCCTTTTGGAGCATGGCAATGTCCGTCTTTACATCCAAGTGCCGCGCCACGGCTCGAAACTGCTGTTCATAGCTTTGCAAAGTCTTGTCCGCAAGCCCCTTTGCTTTGCGGGAAGTGAGGAAATCGGCAAAGGTTTCTTCCATGGTGGCGGCGCAATTCAACTTAATTTTCTTCATAATACCTGACCTCTTGATTTTCAAAATTTCCATCAAAAATCAAGCGCACAGGCGCAAAAAGCGAATACTGCGATTTTCCTACTTTTGGATAAGAAAAAACCTTGAAATCTTTCGATTTCAAGGTTTTTCTCGCTCTTGCCGAACTTTTGGTGGAGATAAGCGGGATCGAACCGCTGACCTCTTGAATGCCATTCAAGCGCTCTCCCAGCTGAGCTATACCCCCAT
>JBJEFM010000130.1:0-10686 GCA_051874035.1 Bacillus sp. (in: firmicutes) | reverse complement strand
CTATAAACGCAAGGAGTGTCATCAATCGTTTATAGGGGTTTCCATTATTTATTTAAATCTAAATGCCTGCCGCGCACCAAATAGTAAATGCTTTTAACAACATTTATTGCATGGTCGGCCGAGCGTTCAATATGGCGGGCTAGAAACGCGAGCTGTGAAACCTGTTAAAAGTTATCACTTGATTCTCTCAAGAGAGCTTTCATGCATTGACCATATAAAGTGAAGCTTTGATAGGTGGAGTTTTTCCTTCATCCCCCACCTATCATTAGATGAACCAACCTTAGTTGTTACAGGTACTTGATCTCCCACTTACACATCTGCGCTTTCACTGTTGCGTGGAAGTGGGAGTCTTAGTACCTGTTAAACGGGATAAATGGTCAACTCTGTCATCCATTCCAGCTAGAGAATTATCTTTTTGTAAAGGAGAATCAGTCATAGATTGGCAGATAGAAGTGAATCTTTGATAGGTGGGGAGTTACTTGATTTTCCGCTTGCACATTTGCATTTTCACTGCCGTGCCGGAGTGGGAGTCTTAGCACCTGTTAAACAGGGTAAATATATATTAAAAAAAAGAGATCGACCACCTTACTCGAATGGCCGATCTCTCCTTCCTTTCTTATTCTTCATTAGCTTCCTTAACAGTATTGCCTTTTTGCTTCAAGTTAAAATAGGCATCAAGCACTTTCTTTCCTACATCTCTGTTCATTTGATGAGCGCTGTTTCCTTGATAAGCCCATGGTACCACCACTGCCATCGCCACCTCCGGGTTGTCATATGGCGCGTAGCCCACTAATGTGGCATTCGTAGTAGGAACAGGTTTTCCATAGTTTTCTCTTAACGGTCCATCATAGAAAGCTTCCGCCGTTCCGGTCTTGCCTGCCGGATTATAAGAGGTGCCCATGAAATCCGGAGCGGTACCTTTACTTGACTGCATAACAAGGCGGAAACCTCTTTGAACTTGTGCAAGATGGGATGGATCCATGCTGATTGTATTCAGCACTTCTGGTGCGATTTCTTGAATGACCGGTCCTAATTCTCTTGGATCCTCCGCCGGTTCCCTAATTTCCTTCACAATATGCGGTCGCATGCGCTTGCCGCCGTTGGCGATTGTTGAAACATACTGTGCCAGCTGCATCGGCGTGTACGTATCGTACTGGCCGATTGATAAATCGAGAAGTTTCCCTGAATTAGTTTCGCTGCCTTTAAATCCGACCATTTCATTCGGCAGATCGATTCCTGTCCGTGTACCCAACCCGAACTGGTTGAAATAGAAACGCACCTTGTCAAGCGCATCCTTGTCCGTTTTTAATGGCTGGCCGGGTTGATAATAGCCATTGCCCATATTAATGGCCGTCTTGAACATGAAGACATTGGAAGAGCGTTGAAGCGCTTCTTCAATCCCTATATTCCCCAAGTATGTCCAAGAACCTTTTGGTGGCGTATCTTTGATATGTAACTTGCCATCATCGAAATAAGTTCCAGGCGATATAGCTTTAGAATGCAAGCCCGCCAATATGGTGGCTCCTTTGACGGCGGAACCCATACCATAGGATGTCGTAATATTGCCGAGCGCGAAATCATTCATTTCCATTTTCCCGGTCTCCGGGTCACGGATATATTGCTTACCGGCCATTGTCAGGACTTCACCTGTCTTCGGGTTCATCAGTACGACAAAAGCCCGGTCCAAAAAGTAGGTGCCGCCTCTTGCCTTTTTAGCCCATAGCTCTTCTTCAATTATCTTTTCCACCGTACGCTGCAGATCCATATTAATCGTCAGGATTAAATCTTTACCGCGCTTCCCTTCTGTAATAGGAATCGCTTCCATTACATTCCCCGTTTTATCGGTGATATTCTTCACTTTGGATTTCTCGCCACGAAGCACGTTTTCATACGCCGCCTCGATATAACTTTCACCTATCCGGTCGTTGCGGCTATAGCCGTGCGATAGATAATAATCCAGTTTTTCAAGCGGCAGACCTTTCTCGGAAGTCGATACTTTGCCGATGACAGTCCTCAAGGTCTTATCGAATAGATATTTCCGATTCCAATCTGTTGTCACATCAATCCCCGGCAACGATTCCAGATTTTCGCTGATAACCGCCACTTCATCTCTGGTCACATCTTTATTTTTGACAATATGCGGCGTCAATGCTTTTGCGCTCGCCAATTCACGATAAATCGCCAAAACCTCCATCTGGCTCTTATTAAAAGAATTATATTCTTTCTCTGTAATACGATCCAACTGCCGCTTGTATAATTCTTTATCATCAATTTTTTCCTTACTCAATAATGCAAGCTCTTCCTTGGTGATTTTCTTCTCCGCTTTTTTGGGATTCATTAAAATCCAAAAGTCTTTCTTATCCCTCTCCGTCACTTTCTTTGCATCTTTCTCAATAATCCCAGCCAGCTTCTCGGCTACATCAAGCATTTCTTTCGTCTTTGTCCCTTGTTGCCTCGTATATATAATGGCATCGGCAGGTTCATTATCTACAATCAGCCGACCGGCCGTATCATAAATCTTGCCTCGTGGAACTGGATTATTGACGGTAATCTCTTCTGTTCTCTCCAATTGACGTCGGGCATCCTCCCCATGGACAATTTGTACGATGCCAAGACGTAGAATCAGCCCGGAAAACAATAAGAAAACTATAAAGAAAAGGATATTTAATCGAAAAGGAATATGGCTCTTTTTCTTTTTTTCTTTCTTCATTTCTCCAATCCCAACCCTTTTATAGAAAATTTTAACTATATTAACTATTGTATATAATAATAGATTATTTTTCCACGAGTCTTGTTCTTTTTATTCGATTATTTATCCCGTTTAACAGGTACTAAGACTCCCACTTCAACACAGCAGTGAAAGCGCAGATGTGTAAGTGGGAACCCGATTGGTTCATCTAATGATAGGTGGGGGATGAAGGAAAACCCCCACCTATCAAAGATTCACTTTATCCGGCATCCTTTTCAGGACAACAAAAAAGCTTGCCGCAGCAAGCTTTTTTGTTAATCATTATTTGTTTCCTCTGTTGTAGTTGTAGAGCGTTTCTCTTTCAATTCGAAATATTTATCCATAACCTTACGGCCGATATCAAGGTTCATACTATGCCCTGTTTTCCCTTGGTAGGCCCATGGCACAACTACTGCCATCGCCACTTCCGGGTTGCTGGCAGGTGCATAGCCGACCAAAGATAGATTCATAGTAGCCACGGGTTCTTTATAATTCTTTCTAAGTGGACCGTCATAGAAAGCTTCGGCTGTACCTGTTTTTCCTGCCGGATCATAAGTGGCGCTGCCGAATGCCCTAACACCTGTACCGCCCGTTTCTTGCATAACTTTTTTAAATCCTGTTTGTACACGTTCAATCCATTCTGTCTTCATATCCAATGTATTCATGACAACTGGAGTGATTTCCTGTACAATCGGGCCAAGTTCCTTCTCATTATTGGACGGTTCCCGAATTTCTTTCACAATATGAGGCTGCAATCGCTTGCCTCCGTTGGCAATTGTCGACACATATTGAACCAATTGCATCGGTGTATATGTGTCATATTGGCCGATCGATAAGTCAAGCAGCTTACCGGAGATTTTCTCTTGCCCTTTGAAACCAACCATTTCATTCGGCAAATCGATTCCTGTACGCACTCCCAAACCGAATTGGCTGTAGTAATAGCGCATCGTATCGAAGGCCTCCGGATCAAGCTTCAGCGATTGATTGTATTGATAGTTTCCCTTGCCTATATCGATCGCCGTTTTGAACATATATACGTTTGAAGACTGTTTCAAAGCAGTCAAATCATTGATATAGCCCATGTTTTTCCATGATTTCTTCGGATTGGTGCCTTTAATTTTAATAGGGGCATCAAGTTTGCTTTCCCCTGGTTTAAGGACACCTGTTTCATATCCGGTCAAAATCGTCGCACCTTTTACCACGGAGCCCATCGTATAGGAAGTTGTAATATTGCCAAGTGCGAAATCGTTGAATTCCATCTTGCCCGTCTCTTCATTTCGTGCGTATTGCTTACCTGCCATTGTCAGGATTTCTCCTGTATTCGGATTCATCATAACCACAAACGCACGATCTAAGAAGTAGGAGCCTCCATATGATTTTTTGGCTTTTAATTCATCTTCAATGATTTTCTCTACAGCCAGCTGCAGATCCATATCGACCGTCAGAATTAAATCTTTGCCCCTTTTTCCTTCTGAAAGAATTTCAGATTCCAGCACATTGCCCGATTTATCGGTTACATTCTTTACTTTCGCTTTTTGGCCTTGCAGCACATCTTCATAAGCGGCTTCTATATAACTTTTGCCGACGCGGTCATTACGGCTATAATCCCGCGCCAAGTAATAATCCAATTGTTCAAGAGGCAAGCCTTCTTCTGATGATGAAACCTTTCCTATTACAGAACGCAATGTTTCACCATATAGATAATTGCGGTCCCAATCGGTAGTGACATCGACTCCCGGCAGCGATTCCAAGTTTTCACTTACAATCGCCACTTCTTCAGGCGTTACTCCCTCATTTTTGATAATCTGCGGTGTCAGCGCTTGAGCGCTTGCCAATTCACGATAAATCGCCAGCACTTCCAATTCATCTTCAGAGAATGAATTAATTTCTTCCTCTGTTATCCGCTCGAGCTGGCGCTTATATAATTCCGCATCATCTATTTCCTCATCGGCATATTGCTTTTCATCTTTTTTCGTAATTTTCTTCTGAGCTTCTTCAGGATTCATAAGAATCCAGAAATCTTTTTTATCACGTTCTGTGACTTTTTTAGTCGGTTTATCGATGATTTTTGCCAATTTTTGCGCCGTTTCCAGCATTTCTTCTGTTGTGGTGCCTTGTTTACGTGTATAAGTAATGGCATCCACAGGTGTATTATCGACAACCGGTTTACCTGTCCGGTCATACATCTTGCCCCGCGGCACAGAATTATTGACAGTAACGTCTTCCGTGCGCTCTATTTCACGGCGATAATCATCTCCATGTACAATTTGTACAACCCCAAGGCGCAAGACTAGAATCGTAAATAATATAAATATAGTAAAGAAAAGCATATTTAAGCGAAAAGGAACGTGTGATTTTTTTTTCTTGCTTTTGACTTTTTTCAATACGCTGCACACATCCTTCTAATTCGTAAACATTTTATATACTTCTCTTATTGTATATAAACAACGATTCTTTTTCTAGCATAAAACAAAAATTATACCAAGAAAACATTTCTAATTTTCCACAGATAAATCGATGTCTTTTACATAGTAGTAAATAAACAAGGGGCCGGCCCCGATAAACAGCAATAAATAAGGCAGAATGGCCTTCATTTCAAAAAATGCTATCCCCACTAAAAAGACAATAATCGAGAATGCCCTTCCTATATTCAAATAAAGATCTCTTATAACAATATACTCCACTCGCATGTCTCCGGCTTTCCAGCTCCGCCCGATTACATCATAGGTAAGCGATGTATAAGGAACCAGTAAAAGCGGATAAAAAACCGCAATTAAAGCACCATACAGCAGTAAAGTAAAATATGTCACTTTGAAGATCAATAAGAAAATGGAAAGAAACAAACCAATGCCTCCAATCAGAACTGCTTTCTTACGGCTTCCTTGGCTGATAAACCGTGAAGCGCTATAGTATGTAACCAGCCCGATGCCTGAATTCAACAATCCGAAGGTTCCGAGCGCCAACTCGCTGCCCGTTGATATAAATATGAAGACAGAGACGATGAAAGCGAAAGTGCCTTCCCGGAACCCTTGATATAAATTGGCGATTAAAATTCTGTTCCAATTACGATTCCGACGTCTTTCTTGCAGAATGCGCCTCATATAAAACTTCCCGTGCGCATGCCTTCTTTCCAGAAAAAAACTAAGCACTACCGCAATCGCAAATAGCAGCAAGGAGGCGCCAAATATAATGCTATATCCGATGTTGCCGAATGCATGTGTAATAATGTAACCAGCCGCAAAAGGACCGGCCATTCCTCCCAAAGAGGATAGAATTCCTAAAAATCCATTAAAGAAATCACGATTTTCCGGCTCTGTTATTTCAAAAGTCAATACATTGAACGCCAACCAATAGAAGCCATATCCAATCCCTAGTATGGCGCCCAATAAGATAATATAATGTAAAGCCGTACTTTCTACCGTCAATACAGCCAAATAGAAAGCAGCTAAACAAATCACACCCAGCCTCAGCACAATTACCCGGTCAATCCGTTTTGCCATTCTTCCGGCCACTATAAAGGCAACCAATTGAAAAACAACGATTGAAAGATTATATATGCCGATTTCCTTAAAGCTACCCGATTGCTTCCACAAAAATATGTTAACAAATGTATTGGATAGGGCTGTGCTTAGACTGTATAAGCCGCCGACTACAAGCAGCAGCTTCAAATCTTTTGTTATCGGAATATCACCGAAAACTTTCCTTATAATCATCATTTCCTCTCCTTTACCAATGAAAGGCTCCGCTTTATATAACATTAGCTTTTGATAAAGGAAGAGCGAATATGCACATAAAAAAAACAAGAACCGACTGAATCGGTCCTTGTCCAATAACATATATGATTATTTAGCAGCTGCGTAACGTTTCGCTACTTCGTCCCATTTCACAACATTCCAGAAGTTTGCAATGTAATCCGGACGACGGTTTTGATAGTTTAAATAGTAGGCATGCTCCCAAACGTCCAATCCAAGAATTGGTGTTTTACCTTCCATGATTGGAGAGTCTTGGTTAGGAGTGCTTGAGATTTCAAGTTCTCCATTATTTACTGATAACCAAGCCCAGCCAGAGCCGAAGCGAGTAGTTGCCGCTTTAGAGAATTCAGCTTTGAAGTTATCGAAGCTGCCGAATTTGGCATTAATTGCTTCAGCTAATTCACCTGTAGGTTCTCCGCCGCCATTCGGGCAAAGAATTTGCCAGAAGAATGAATGGTTGGCATGTCCGCCGCCATTGTTGCGAACAGCTGTACGGATGTCTTCCGGAAGCGCATCAAGGTCAGCGATTAATTCTTCTACAGATTTAGCTTGAAGATCCGCTTTCCCTTCTAATGCAGCGTTTAAGTTTGTTACGTAAGTATTATGATGTTTAGTGTGGTGGATATTCATTGTTTCTTTGTCGATATGAGGCTCTAAAGCATCATATGCATACGGTAATTGTGGTAATTCGAATGCCATTATTACATCTCCTCCTAAAATATGTAGCTTATATTTGACTATAAATACGTTTTTAACCGTACTTACAGTTAGTACATCTAGAGTAACAAAGTTCATTGCCCCATTCAAATAAAAAGTTTGAAATTACGCGGTTTTCTAAGCTTTTCGCATTACTGTTATAATACCACGAAAAGAAAATAACAAACCATAAATGCCTGAACAATAAATTTAGTGATCACACTTGAGATAAATCCAACCACAGAACCGAATCCGATCGTAAGCGCTTCTTTAAACCCTTTCCGATGCACAAGCAGTTCCGCCAGCACCGCTCCGATAAAAGGGCCGATGATAATCCCTATAACCGGAATAACAAACGGGCCTACCAAAAGACCGATTGTACTTCCCCATACCCCGGCTTTCGTTCCGCCGTATTTCTTGACGCCGATTAAATTGGCCGCATAATCAGCCACAAATAATAAAACAACTAACAAAATCTGAACCGACCAAAACAGCCAATTAAAATGGTCAAAAGTGAAAAGAAAACCATACAGGATAATGGGACCGATGATGAAGATCACACTGGGAATGATTGGATAAATCAGCCCGACAAAACCTATGATGAACAATAAGCCAATAATAATCCAATAAACTATTTCCAACTCTCCCCCTCCTTTCTATAATTTTAAACATACCCTTTTTTTCTATTATTGTGCATGTACATACGAAGCCACGGAAAAAAAGTTTCACGCATGGCATAAATAATCCCTTGGCGATATCAGCAAGGGATTATTATATCACTTATATTTATACTTACTATCGCCAAGAACTGTTTCAGCGATATTCACAGCATGATCGCCGATACGTTCTAAATTGCTGATGATATCAACAAAAACGATTCCGGCCTTCACGCTGCAATTTCCTTCGCTAAGTCGAGCGATATGTTTCTTACGTAAAGATTTCTCCAGCTCATCGATACTGCGTTCTTTCTTCAATACATCGATTGCCAATTCTTTATTATTTTGATCCAGCGCATCGATTGCTTCTTTCACAGTAGAAAGCGTTAAATTGAACATATTATTCAAGTCATTCATCGCTTCCTCTGTTAATACTACTTTATTCGCCATTTGGAAATCCACATATTCTACGATGTTCTCGAAGTGGTCGCCAATTCTTTCGATATCCCTTACTGTATCTACAAGGATAGCGTGGCGTTCTGATTCAAGCGGAGATAATGAGGCAGCTGAAACAGACACTAGGTATGCAGTAATTTTGCGGTCCAAGTTATTGATTGCATCTTCAATTTGCAGTGCCGATTCAGAATGCTTGGACTGCTTTGTCAGTAAGTATTGTTGGCTTTCTTCTAGACCTTTGATTGCGAATTTCCCCATACGAAGCACTTCTTCTTGTGCGGAACCGATTGCAATCGCAGGCGATTGTTCAAGGAAAATCGGGTCCAAGTGCTGTGTTTTATATTCAACAATCGAATCCTCGCCCGGAATCAGCTTCGTCACAATCAACGCCAAGACAGCAATGAATGGGAATTGAATTACTGTATTCGATACGTTGAAAATACCGTGTGCGAATGCGACTGTCATTTCAGGATTCAGATTTAGACTATTTTGTATCACTTGAATCAATGAAGTAAATAACGGCAAAATCAGCAAGAAAATGGCTGCGCCGATCAAGTTGAATATTACATGTGTAGCCGCTGCTCTTCTTGCCGCTACAGAAGCGCCGATAGATGCCAGTACGGCTGTAATAGTCGTCCCTATATTATCTCCGAAGAGCACCGGAAGCGCCGCATTAAGGTCCAATAATCCTTGACCGAATAATTCCTGCAGAATACCGATTGTTGCGCTTGAACTTTGAACAACCAATGTGAAGATTGTTCCGATAACTACACCAAGGAATGGATTATCACTCATGCTAACAGTCAAATCATGAAATGCCTCTAATGTACGAAGCGGCTTCATACCGTCTCCCATTAACTCTAAACCAAAGAAAAGAGCACCAAAGCCAAAAACGATTTGACCCAGATTATGAATTTTTCTGTTCTTAAAGAAGAACAGCAGCACCGCCCCTACTGCGATAATCGGCAGGGCATAATCCGATATTTTAATGCCGATAATGAATGCAGTGACTGTCGTTCCGATGTTGGCACCCATGATAATGCCGATCGCCTGGCGCAAATTCAAGAACCCGGCGCTTACCAAACCGACTGTTATGACGGTTGTACCTGAACTACTTTGAATCAAACAAGTAACAATGATCCCTGTCAATACGCCCATAAAAGGGTTGGTAGTAAAGCGATCTAATATATCGCGTAATTTATCTCCTGCTGACTTCTGCAGGCCATCTCCCATATATTTAATACCGAATAGGAAGATACCAAGCCCTCCCAAAAATTGGAACAGCATTTCTTGTACATTTAACTCCACTAATTTTTCAACCCCTCACACTTTAATTAGGTCTTTGTTATTATGTGAGCATTCTTATTTTATGTAAAGTATTAATAAATAATCTTTACAAACCCTTAACAAATCCAAATAAACACCTTTTTTATGTTACAATATCATTACAAAGCAATCCCTTTCTTATTAGATTGCATTTAAATCGTGGTATTATGTACACAAGCAAGATAGAATATGAAAGAAATGAAATATGTAAACAAGGTGTTGACACTATGAACATTTTCAAGCAGTTTTGGCGTAGCTTATATTCCCCTAAGGATATTGCTTCATTCCGTTTTCAAGGGATCGGCAAAACCATCCTTTATGTATTCCTATTGGTTTTCATTTCCACTCTACCGTCATTCATTTATACAACGACCAGTGTAAATGATGGAATAGCGGCATTTAAAGGGGCTATTGACGAAAAGATTCCCGACTTTGAAATAAAAGATGGCAAACTGCATACAGAGGCCAAGGAACCTATCATACATAATGATTATAATTTCACGATCTTTTTTGATGGCACAGGGACACTGAATGCCAAAGAATTGGCAAGTAGGACAGATAACGGTATCGCCCTCCTGCAAAAAGAATTTGTCATTATTGCCGGCGGAGCCGTCCAATCGCAGCCTTATTCCCTATTCCAAGGCTTTACATTAACCAAGGGCGACATCACTGGCTTTATGCAGCAAATAGATGGATTCCTGATGGTTCTTGTACTGCTCGTGAGCTTATTCACTTATATACTGGCAGTAGGATTGAAATTCATTGAAATATCCATCTTGGCGCTTATAGGCAAGATGCTGGCCAATACGTATAACCCTAATCTGCAGTATCGCCATATGTGGAGAATTACAGCTTATGCGATTACACTTTCCACTGTCTTCTTCACAATCATGGCTTTCTTCCAAACAAATGTAGTCGGTGGAATGTTTATTAACTGGGCGGTTACTCTTACTATGCTATATCTTGTCATTAAAGAAATACCGCAGCCCAAGCCAAAAGCGAAATAATCGATTGAAAACAAGCCTGCGAACTTCCGCAGGCTTGTTCTTTATCCCGTTTAACAGGTACTAAG
>JBJEFM010000129.1:0-2220 GCA_051874035.1 Bacillus sp. (in: firmicutes) | reverse complement strand
ATGGCAGGCATGGATTGGGGCCATATAAATTCATTGTCCAGCTCCAATGCCGCTATATTGTATAAGGAGTCTAAAAAATCAACCGCATCGTTTGTTGTATGAAAGACGGGTGTAATCAATTCTATTTGAGATTCTGAAAAATCTGTCGTGATATAAGGATGCTCTTTTTTATCACCAAAAACAGCAGGATGCGCTGTTAAAGAAAGAGCTCCTTCACTTGTAACACGTAACCCCTCCCGTTCAAGTCCAATATTCACATCCAAGATCTGTTTATTTGAAAGAGTAGAGAAGAGATTAAATGGCATGCTGATATTTCCTCCTATAAATTGTGTTGAAAATGAGCACGGATACTATTCCTTTTACAAATGACGAAATCGCAATACTCCACCAAATCCCAGCCAACCCTAATGAAGGAATAAGCAAGATGGCTAGAGGTATTCGCATTAGCGTAAAGATAACAGAAATCGTTGAAGGGATTTTCGGCATACCAATCCCTGTGTAAGCACCCATGCAAATGATTTCAATTGCCATAAATATTTGAGAGAGACCGATTATTGTCAGATAGGCTGAAGTAATCGCGATTGTTTCAGGATCGCGCGTAAATATCCCAGCTAATTCTTCCGAGAAGAAGATAAAGATGATGCTCGTTATAAGGGCATAGGATATGCCGAGCAATAGACTAACTCGGTACCCTTTTAAGATTCGTTTATATTTTTTTGCTCCAAAATTCTGACCAATGAAGCTGCCAACCGCTCCATTTAAACTGCCCATGACAATGAATGTAATCGATTCAATTTGAAGACCGATTTTTTGTGCGGCAACCGCATCTGTTCCATAAGAAGCAATCATGATAGCTAGTATGATATTGATGACGGTAAACAGAATTCGTTGTATCGACATCGGAATACCAAGTCCTATGATTTCCTTGAACTGTTGAAAACGTATTTGGAAAATGTTCTTCTTGAACAGAATACTTCTCGCTAGATAGATAAATAAAATGAACATAAGAATGTGAGAAATCAATGTCGCAATGGCAGCACCAATGACGCCCCATTTAAATGTATAGATAAAAATCGGATCAAGAATGATATTTAAGATAAGACCAAAGGCACTGATATAGAAGCTTTGTTTATTGTTTCCAAAGCTGCTGAACATTCGAATGAAGAACGTGTTGAAATAGGAGAAAAAGAGCATAAAGGCAGACACCGCCAGGTATTTATAAGCATCTATTTGTACGGCATCATTATTTAAATTCAATAAATCCAACAGACGATTTCCAAATAACAGCAATCCAAATACGGTTATAATGCCAATAAAAAGATTCAATAACAAAGAGCTTCCAATATAGGAAGCACTCTCTGCGTCATTCTTCCTCCCTACTGAATGAGCGATTTTTATTCCTCCGCCAACGACAATCATTGCTTGAACCGCATATCCCATATTTATAAAAAAGCTTGCTGATCCAACGGCAGCAATCGCATCAGGACCAAGACCTCCAACGAAGATCATGTCAATAAAGTTATATAGAAACTGGAGCAAGGAACTTCCTATTAGCGGAAGAGACAAAAGAGAGATAACAGAAAGTTCATTCCCAGAAGTTAAGTCAATTTTTTTCATTTCTTTTCCCCTACTAAATGTGTGTTAGAAGCATTGATGAAGCAAATGCATTCCTCCTATTATGACCCTCAGGTGCATTTACAAGTAAATCTGTCCCGCAAAACCAACTCTATTATTTGTATTTTGCAAGTATTTAACGAATGCTATCTTACCCCAATGGAGCAGAACAGCATCTTGTTGTTTTCTTCATATTTTCATTCAAAAGCTGAATGGATTGAATCACCATTTCTTTTTCCGTTTCACTCATCCCGGCAAAGACTTGATCAAGATAGTCATTCATTTGCTCGTTGATATTGGCTGCCACACGCTGCCCTTCCTCTGTCAAAGAAAGGAGATAGATCCGCCGGTCCTCTGCATCAGGTGTTTTCTTCACTAATCCCCTTTTTACTAAGGATTGAACCTGGCGGCTAAACGTTGTAATATCCGTTCCGAGAGTGTCAGCCACTTGTTGCATCGAAGGCAATGACTGATGTTCAATTTCATATAAAATATGACTCTGAACGAGCGAGATATCATGCCCTTCCGCTTGACAGCAATTCTTGTTTAAAAACCCAAATCGACGTGTAAAGATTTGAAAAAGGTTCCGAATATCGTGCAAAAAAA
>JBJEFM010000128.1:0-2230 GCA_051874035.1 Bacillus sp. (in: firmicutes) | reverse complement strand
GCTTCCCTACACGCTCACTCGCTGAGAAATACAACGAGGACATATTGGAAGGGGCAGGGAAGATTGCGACAGTCGTAATCAGAGGGAAGTCGATGGTCACGGAATTAACTTATTAGGAGGAAACGAAAATGCCAACACACATTAATTATTACTTAGTTAGATGGGTTGATTTAAGGAAAGGTGAATTTCACGAAGAGGAAGTATCATCCGGTTCACTGAGCATAATGAAGTCTTCTGAACATTATCAGATTTTATCTAGTCGATACATCCGCTGTGTAAGTTTAATTTAATAAGGGGGAATCACCATGTTAACCAAAGAACAAAAGCTTGCTATCCTATCAAAAGCCATTGACGAAGGAGCAAAAATTAACATCAACTTCTATGAAATGGAAACGAAACAGGCAACATCACTGATAAATGAATATGCCGAAATGATGAATACGAAAGTATACGATCATTCACGTAACGAAACTAATTGGTACGTAGCCTACGGCAGGGAATTGGATGTCACGATGTTTCACGAGCAAAAGGAAGAATCAGAGTATATGGAAGAGGATGTAGTGTTTGAGTAGACCAAAACAATGCGGTAATTAAGGAGGTATAAGTGTGAACGAAAACAAACAAGTTGCTTCCTGTAAATGTGGAGCATCATTAAAACAAACTTCAACTTTCCCTATTTGGGTGTATTGTGAAACGCCTAGCTGCGATTACGTTCAAATAGTAGGCGATTATTGGATTGATTCTATGCTAGGAAGATTCAGTGAAAATAAATTTGCGAAAGAAGGGCCATTCAAAGGTAGATATGAGGGGGTACCATTTGGATTAACAATCAAGGATATAAAACCCATGTTTATAGTTGGAGAAATTGAAAGCGTATGATAACCGCACAGTCCTAGGAAACAAGGAGGAAACCAAATGACGATTCGATTGTACGAATTAAATCAACAATACAACCAACTACTCGAAATGGCTGGCGATCTCGACCCTCAAGTACTGAAAGACACACTCGAATCCATCAAGGAATCCATTGAGGATAAAGCCGAGAATACCGCTAAATTAATCCGTTCATGGGAAGCAGAGGCTAAGGCTATCAAAGAGGAAGAGAAGCGACTAGCGGAGCGTAGGAAGTCACTGGAGAAGCGTGTAGACAATACAAAAGCCTATCTCTTCGAACAGATGGAGCTTGCTGGCATGGAAAAAGTGAAGCGTCCAACTTTAACCATTTCCATTGCTAACAATCCGCCATCCGTTCAAGTGATAGACCCAGAAAAAATTCCTTCTTTCTTCATGATAGAGCAAGAACCGAAAATTGACAAGAAAGCGATTCTTGAAGCGTTGAAAAATGGAACGGAAATAGATGGATGTACCATCAAACGTGAGAAAGGATTGAGAATCCGATGAAAACAAGCGAAAGCATTAAAGAGATTGCAACCGCCTTGTGTAAGTTTCAACAAGAATGTGAATCACCTAAAAAAACTGCGGTGAATCCGCATTTCAAAAATAATTATGCTCCACTGGAAGAAATCATTAAAGCTGTCACACCGACAATGGCTAAGCACGGATTATCACATTATCAATCTACAAGTTCAGAAGGAACAGATGTAATCGTAAAAACCATTCTAATGCACATTAGCGGTGAGTTTATCGAGAGCGACCCTTTACGTTTGCCAATGGGTAAAACAACGGCACAAGGGGCAGGAAGCTCCATAACATACGCTAGGCGTTACAGCTTGTGCGCTTCACTTGGAATCGCTGCGGAAGAGGATGACGATGCGAACGGAGCGAGTGGGAACAATCAATCTAATTCCGACCAATCTAACAAACAGGTTGCAAGCGATGCGCAATTAAATCTAATCAAAAAACTATTGGGCGATGTAGCATCCGCAACTAATATCACTCGAGATCGTGCCTATGAAACTTTGAAAGCAAAGATGAAAAAGGATATGGAATGGTACACTCCTCAAGATGCCAGTAAAGCTATTACAATACTTCAAGATGCTGTTAAAAAGGGTGCCTAATGGGTGCCCTCCTATTCACCGCCATATTCCTGTCAATCCTAGTCACTGGATTTATCGTTTCCCTTGTCATACCCGAACGCTACATTAACGCCTTAATCAGGAGGTTAAGCCGATGACCCAATCAGAACGGATATACATGGAGGCAAGAGAACGCCTGCTGAACAACCATACAGCCATCGTAACGGACGAATTTATCATGGAGGTAATCCAAG
>JBJEFM010000127.1:0-2238 GCA_051874035.1 Bacillus sp. (in: firmicutes) | reverse complement strand
TAAATAAATAATGGAAACCCCTATAAACGATTGATGACACTCCTTGCGTTTATAGGGGTTTTTTGTTGTGATGATACGCCTAAAGTCTTAAAAATAATTAAATCTTCGGCATATTAAAGGGCATATTGATTTAAGTTAAGATAGAAATGAAGAAAGTAAGGTAATCCAGTTATCAATATATGAGGATAATATAGTATTTTTATTGTTTGAGAAGTCAATATTTTCCAAATAGTGTATGATGGATGGCGGGATTGAAAAATTAAAAGGGAGAGGATGTAATAAAGTATGGAAGTGACGGTAAAACTGCAAAATGTTTCGAAGCGCATTATGAATAAGCCCATTATTCATGATTTAAGCTTTGATGTATATGGCGGTGAAATTTTTGGATTTCTCGGTCCGAATGGGGCAGGCAAAACGACAACGATCCGTATGATTGTAGGTTTAATGAAATTATCCGGGGGCGATATTGTCATCTGCGGAGATAGCATTAAGACAGATTTCGAGAAAGCAATCAGCCATGTAGGCGCTATTGTTGAGAATCCGGAAATGTATAAGTATTTGTCAGGTTACGATAATTTAAAGCATTACGCTAGAATGTCGACTGGCGTCAGCAAAGAGCGCATTGAAGAAGTAATTGAGCTTGTAGGATTGCGCCAAAGAATTAAAGATAAAGTAAAAACATATTCATTGGGCATGCGCCAGCGTTTAGGCTTGGCCCAGGCATTGTTACATAAACCAAAAGTGTTGATCCTCGATGAACCGACAAACGGTCTGGACCCGCAAGGAATAAGGGAAGTAAGAGACTATTTGAAACGGTTATCAAGAGAAGAAGGCATGACAGTCATTGTTTCCAGCCACTTGCTATCAGAAATGGAAATGATGTGCGACCGTTTCTGCATCATTCAAAATGGTAAATTAATAGATATTCAAAATGTACATGAAGCAAGTAATAATTCAGAGCAGAAAATCAGTCTGGCTGTTGAACCGGCATCAAAAGCATTGAAGATCATCCAGAAGCAATATCCGGAATCACAGCCGCAGCTGGTCGACAATAGGATCGACTTAACCATTTTCGGAGAGCTTGTCCCTCATCTAGTGAAGACATTGGTGCTGCAAGAGTGCGCAGTCTACCGCATAGTGGATGTCACTGTTTCATTGGAAGAGAAATTCTTGCAAATGACCGGAACAGGGGGGCAAATTCAATGAACCTAATAGCAAATGAAATGATGAAATTGTTCAAGAAGACGTCAACCTATATTATGCTCATTTTGTTAGCGCTGATTATCATCGGTGCAGGGGGCTTGATGAAATATGCGGAGAGTGTAGTGCCGCCGGTAGCCGCAGATAACAATTGGCAGCAAACATTGATTCAAACGAATAAAGAAATGGAAGCGCAGTTAAAAGAACAACAAGACCCTTTTTATCAAGATATGCTTAAAGAAAATATCGCCATAAATGAATACCGTATCAAACATGATATTGCCCCAAGCGCTGAGAGCAATGTATGGACATTTATGAATGATATAGTAGTCATCGTGCAATTCATTTCGATTATTACCATTACAGTAGCCGCCGGAATCGTGGCTAGCGAGTTCTCGACAGGTACAATTAAATTATTATTGATCCGTCCAATGAGTCGAACGAAGATTCTATTCAGTAAGTATGCGAGTGTCATGATATTTTCCTTTTCACTGATCCTATTCGCATTTTCATTAGCCTTTCTAGTAGGAGCAGTACTATTTGGATTTGGTGATGCGGGCCCTTATCTAACATTTACAGAGGGGCAAGTAGTTGAGCATACGCAAGTCGGCTATGCATTCTTTACCTATATGCTCTCTTCCGTAGGATTATTCATGTTAACGACAATGGCATTTATGATTTCAGCGGCATTCCGTAATAGCTCACTAGCGATTGGAATCGCAATATTCCTATTATTAATGGGATCGAATATCACTGGGCTGTTGGCTATGAAATTTGAATGGGCGAAATATATCTTATTCGCCAATATCGATTTGTTAAGTTACTTTAACGGCAAGCCTATGGTTGAGGGAATGACTCTGACTTTTTCTATTATAATGCTGGCAATATATTTCGTAATATTTAATCTTATCGCATTCCTATTCTTCAGTAAACGCGATGTAGTGGCATAAAAAAATCCAGTGCAACTTAATTGTTGCACTGGATTTCCGAGTATTATATGAATAATTATTGCTCATGCAAAGAGCTGCTTAAAAGATA
>JBJEFM010000126.1:0-2248 GCA_051874035.1 Bacillus sp. (in: firmicutes) | reverse complement strand
TCAACGATTGTCACGTCTGCTCCTCTTTCAGAGAAGTATTCGACAACATCAAGACCAACGGCACCTCCGCCGATAACGCCGATTTTCTTGCCTTCAACATCTAATTCATTGAACTCATCTAATTTATTCAATAAGCCCATGATGGAGTAAATTTTTTCGCCATCTTTATCAATGCGGTCTAGAAGACCAGGGATTGGCGGAAGTAATGGCTGCGAACCTGTTGCATTCACAACTACATCCGGCTTGAATTGTTCAATCAGCTCGATGTCAGCTTTTGTATTTGTGAATGTAATCAAGTTTTTCAATTTCTCCGCACGTTTCACTAAATAATTAGGGAAGTCAGAGATACGGTTTTTCGCTGGTAGTGTAGCAATTTCTCTAGCCAAGCCGCCAAGATATGGCTTTTGCTCGAACAAGTAAACTGTGCAGCCAACTTCTGCAGCTGTACAAGCAGCTTCAAGACCAGCAGTACCGCCGCCGATGACAACAACATTTGTCGTATCTTTAATGCGGTTTTCTTTATGAGAATCTTCCACATAAAGGTTCGGGTTAATCGTACATCTAATTGGCCGGTTTAAACCGATGCGGTGACCAGCACATCCAATGTTACATGAGATACATTTACGAATTAATTCTTCGTTCTGCTGTTCTACTTTATTCACCCAGCTAGGGTCGGCAATCAATCCACGGCCCATCCCAATTAAGTCAGCATGTCCATTTGCAAGGATATCATCAGCGATTTGCGGGTTACGGATGTTACCAGTTGTCATCGTTACTTTGCCGAATTTTTCTTTAACGGCTTTCGCCATGTATGAACGCCATCCGTCAGGTAGGTTCATTTGGTCGATTTGGTAATGTACAGAGTCATTGACAGCAGCGGATACGTCGAAGATATCCACTTCGTCGTTTAAGTATTCAAGGATATTAAGCGTGTCTTCCAATGTGTTACCGCCAGCTAATAGGTCATCGGCGCTGAAACGAAGCATGATTGGGAAGAACGGACCAACCTCAGCACGAACGCGGTCGATAACCATACGAGCGAAACGAGCTCTATTTTCATAGCTTCCGCCAAACTCATCTGTACGGTTATTATATAAAGGAGATAAGAATTGGCATAATAAGTAAGAGTGACCCGCATGAATTTCAACAGCATCAAAGCCAGCTGCTTGTGCACGTTTAGCCGCTTGTCCGTATTTCTCTACGATTTCAAGAATTTCTTCCTTTGTAAGTGGTCTAGGAATGGCACCGCCAGTCTTAGAAGGAATATTGGATGCAGAAACCGGTTGAAGTCCCTCAATACGTGCTGGAACGGCAGAAGCCCCGGCATGGTTAATTTGAATGGCTACATTCGTACCATATTTATGAAGAGTTTCAGTTAGATTATAAAGTCCAGGAATATATTTGTCGTGATCGATACGGATTTGTGTTGTTCCGTTGGATCCGAGCGGGAAGTCGACATTTGCATTTTCTACGATAATAAGGCCTGTTCCGCCTTTTGCTCTTTGCTCGTAGTAGCTGATGTGATCTTCATTAAATTCCCCGTGCTGCCCGCCGAAGTTTGTACCCATTGGCGGCATAACGATACGGTTCTTCAATGTCATCATTTTCACTTGAAGCGGTTCAAAAATGTGCTGATAGTTCGTCATGATTTTATCCTTTCTCAGTTGAATTCAACTTGCTCTAATCGAGCATAGTAGTATAAAGGTGAATTCAAAATTAATTCAATTCCCTGTTAGTGAAACTTCCTATACAGAGACAAAGCAGGTGTTAATACAGAATGTGTTTTGTTTCACAAAAAATCTCGACACCTCTATACACCTATGATATATTCGTCATTACCGATTATATCCCCGGTTATTTTAATAATCTAATTGATTTTTTAAAGAGAATTAATAGATGTTTTCTATAAGAAAGGACAAAGAATATTTATGAATTTACGCCAACTGCATTATTTCCGAACCTTGGCCAAGATTGAACACTATACACAGGCAGCGGCCCAATTATCCATCACTCAGCCCAGTCTAAGCCACGCGATTACAGAGCTGGAAAAGGAATTAGGCGTTTTTTTGTTTGAAAAGCAAGGTAGAAACATCCGTCTGACTAAGTACGGGAAAATATTCTTAACCTATGTCGATTCCGCCCTTTGTGAATTGGAAAAAGGTGAAAAGAAAATCAAGAAGTTAATGAACCCTGAACAAGGACAGATTGACTTAGCATTTATCTATACGCTTGGTTCCCGGTTCATTCC
>JBJEFM010000125.1:0-2253 GCA_051874035.1 Bacillus sp. (in: firmicutes) | reverse complement strand
CCTATTTCCGTAATGCCATCTTCTACTTCGATTGTCTTTACGGAAGAGCCATATGTACTCATCTCCTCTGATGCCTCAGCTGCACCGGTTCCTTTAATGGTGAGGTTTCCATCTCTATCAACGATCCACGATGCATTGTCTCCACAGCTGCCTTTATCCATAACATTATAATTTGCATATAATGCTTTTCCGCCAATGGCGAATGCAATAACCGCGGCGATGCCTCCGGCAACAGCAAGTTTGCGCCAATGCTCTGTGAATTTTGCCTTCTGCTGTCTGTGTCGTTTCAGCTTATACTTATTTTTTGAGAGCAATGTAAGATCATGCAGCATTTGATCAATTGACCTATATCTGTTTTTACTGTCAAATTCACACGCATGCAGAATAATCTGGCTCAATTCAGGTGAGGCATCAATGGGAGCAGGCAAGGGAACCCCAGACATCCTCCGATTTAAAGCCTCTTCTCGATCCTCACAGTTCAAAATCTGTTTGTCCATATTTGCAAATGGATCGCGGTTGCGGTTCATCAGGCGGTAAAGAACAAGGCCCAGAGAATAAATATCAGCACGCGTGTCATATTGACATCCGGTGTATATTTCCGGAGCCATATAAGTGTATGTGCCTTTTATGGACATGGAATGCAACGTTTTGGATATATTTTTTGCTAATCCAAAATCGCCAAGCTTGTAATGGCGATCCGCTGTTGCCAAGATATTGTCCGGCTTAATATCACGGTGAATGATTCCACACTTATGGCATTCAGATAGTGCAGTGCAAATATCTATTCCTAAAGAAATAACATCCTTTTCTGTGATCGTATGATCAATACAATACTCAGGAAATGGTGTCAAAAGCTCCATGCGAATAAAGATATTCCAACCCGGAATCCCATCTTCCAGCGATTCCATGCAAAAGTCCTGATACTGAACAATATTAGGACATTCCCGCAGCTCATTCAACATATCTGTTTTTCTTTTATATTCATGAGCCAATTCCGTAAAATATTTCTTCACAGATTCAGCATCGTTATGATATTCTTTTAAAATACTATCCAGTTCTGTCTGATCAAATGGCAAACGAATCATCTTGATGGCACTTTTGATGGAAATATCATCCTTTCGCTGTGCATGATAAACCGCGCCATAAGAGCCAGTTCCAATTCGTTCTGTAATTTCCCAGTCACTCCACTGTGCCGGGAGCTGAATTTGTTCTGTATCCTGATTAAACATTAACATTTTCCTCTCTGCTGGAGAAATACAATGAAAGGAAAGCGTATGTCGCTTTTATATCCCTTTATTATTTAAGAAAGTGGATTTGTCTGTCGATATGACAGTTCCAAAACCTCAGAGTAAACTACAAACGGATCTGGGGACAGCAATGCCATAAGAATAAAGGATTCATATGGGTTCACCGGATATAAGGCAGCCATGCCACAATTTTTTAAAATCACATTCATTTCGTCAACGAAAGCACAGCATCGGTTTTCAGGCTGTTCCTGATTTGCATCCTGAGAATAAATAAAAAACAGCAGTGTAATCAAATCAAAGCGGTTAACCTTCGTTTTTCGTTTCAATACATTACTGATGTGCTGCCTGCTGAAATTGCGATAATGGAAATGTTCGGCAAGTACAGAATAATGCGTGTTTTTAATATTTCCATTTTTATCAAACGGAATGCCATCACATAGTATTTTTTCGATATCAGCAATGGTAATCTCTTCAGCATTCCCTTTCCTGTTCATTCCATCTTCAACATAACGGGAAGAATCCGTATATATTTGTGCAACAATGCGTTTTGTATGATTCAATAATCGTTCAAATTCACAATATGCAAAATCATCATCGTTTTTTTGGTTTCCTGCTCGAAGGTGTGAAATATAAGCGAACAGATCCTGTTCATTTTTGATATATCTGACAGAATCAAAACAGGCTTCGGCATCATATTCCGAATTCATACTTATAGATTTTTGATATAATTCTAAAGCTTTCGAATAAGGAAGCTTATTTCGGAAACAATACCAAAAAACAGTTTCTTTCGGATCAGAGAAATCAAAATCCTGTTCTTTTAATACAGAGGTCAAAAATTTACTGACATCTGCTGGAGGCATCTTTAATCCAAACCCAAGCAAAAAAACAATATTGCGGTGACCACTTTTATATGTAAGCCATCCTTTTACAATTGCCGTCGGCCTCTTGACTGTTGGCTGAAAAGAAAAAGGAGCATTGTTTTCCTTAAATGTCGAAACAATGATTT
>JBJEFM010000124.1:0-2272 GCA_051874035.1 Bacillus sp. (in: firmicutes) | reverse complement strand
GCCTGCACGAAATCGGCCTCACCGGCGTCTCCATGAGCCCCGGCAAGGTCTATCGCTCGATCATCAAGGCCGCTCAGTGCCAGGTCCAGAATCCGAGAAAGTCGGTGAAGTAAATTGGCCTTAGCGCTTGAAAGCCTGAATTAGGCCTTTAGGTTTAGCCCCTGTTTCTGGTATAAGAAGCAGGGGCTTTTTTATGCGCGGGCTATCGGCTGCGCCGATACGCCCTGCGTGTCGGCCTATCGCCAGCGGCGATACGGCCGCCAGATGCCGCGCTATGTGCCTATGGCACATACGCGAGGCGAGACTAATTATCAGTAACAAGGCTGTTAATATGAAATACGATGACCTGGTATTCAAAATCCCAAAGGAATCAAAAACGTATCAGAAAGATTCGCAATTTGTGACGCAACAGATTAAGGCCATTCTTGATCAACGGAGAGCTGTTGGCGATTGTAAAATAGTTCTGAATACGAATTTAAAGTTGGGATTACCATTAGAAAATATCAACAAAATTGCTGGTCCCATGATTGAGGCGTGGGCGTGCGAGGTCTTTACAGGAATTCGAGATAATCTTGACAATGAGTATAAGTTGATAAACGTTGAGGCACAGCAGCGACTTGGAATGTCTGATATCGTTTTACAGTTCAAGAAAAATGGCTCAATAATTACAGGAAATATTGATGTCAAAGCTACTGCAAATGACATTCCTAATAGTGGTAAAGGGCCGAATATCACGTATTTTGTTCGTATTCGTACTGCATATGTAAAAGACCCAGATTATATGTTCATCGTCTTATCAATAAAGCATAAGGTTTACTCTGAAAGAAACAAACGAACTGGGTTGATGGACGGAATAATGGAAATTGTTGATTATAATGCATATGATCTAAAATTTATTTCAGATGAGGATTTGAATTACAATCCTGCACTTGGAACAGGGCAGATTCAAATCAAAGATATTCATTATATTACGTATCAATACAGAACAACATGGGAAATGTGCCAATTACTTGATCAGAAATATCTGCATAGCACAAGGCGTACCATAGATGACTTTTACAGGGAGGCGAAGAAGCACAAATGGATCAAAGACTAGAAATCATCTGTGGCGAAGCCGTGGAGATAATGAAAACAATTAAAGATAGTAGTATTGATCTGATTATTGCGGATCCGCCATATAATTTGAATAAGGATTATGGGAATAATCAGGATAAATTACAGTTTGAAGATTATCTGAATTTTTCAAAACAGTGGCTCAAAGAAGCCAAACGCGTACTTTCTGACAATGGTACAATATATGTTTTTATGGGGATGAGATTTATTTCGTATATTTATATGATTCTTGAATAAGAGTTAGATTTGTCTTTTAATTCATGGATTACTTGGTTCTATACACAAGGAATAGGCAAAACAAAAGGGTTCTCGCCACGGTATGATGATATACTTATGTTTGTAAAGAATCCAAAATCATTTACCTTTAATCTTGATAGCGTTCGTGTGCCGCAGAAATTCTATCGTTCAATAAATAATATGCGAGGAGCTAATCCAGGAAATGTCTGGGAGTTTTCACATGTTCATTATTGTAATAAAAATAGGAAGCAGCATCCAACACAAAAACCCGAAGGGTTATATGAACGGATGATTCTAGCTTCATCCAATGAGAATGATCTCATTCTCGATCCATTTGCTGGGAGTGGAACAGCACTAAGAGTATGCCAACAGACCAAACGGAATTGTATTGGTATTGAAATCAATCCTGATTATATTGAGACAATAAAAAATCGCCTCAGTGAGCCCTTCTGCGGTTTCGATAGCATAGATACCAGAATGAAACGAATACCATCAGATCTGAATGATCCCACAATTCGTTCTGAGTATATTGAAAATCACAAAAAGTGGTTCCTTAAAAATCACCCAGATGCACAAGCTGATTTTATGTCAGAGATTAATAAACTGTATCCAGACAAACCATTATCAGAGGAGCCAGTACAAAAGCCACTGTTCGCTTTTCTTACCGCTCATGAATGAGTGCAGTATTTACATACCTTCCTTTATCACATGCCTACAAGCGCACATCCATACACTATGATCCCGCGACAGCCTCTTCATACCTTACCAATCAGAATATTATTAGCTATTTAATGAGAAATTCGATTATGATATTTGGTAATACCATTACAGACCCAAAAGTTGCCTTTTCATTTGAAAACGATCAGCTTAAGGCTATAGCGTAGTCGGCTTTTTGTTTCGTGATCTTCTCAACAATCTTTTT
>JBJEFM010000123.1:0-2275 GCA_051874035.1 Bacillus sp. (in: firmicutes) | reverse complement strand
CTATTCGTGAAAGGCTGCTTGATAATCAGCGCCATATCGGTTATGTTCCGTTTCAAAAGCCTAAGTATGCGCCGCTGATTATGCTTGAAATCGAATACCGAAAGGTAAAGAAGATGGACGGCATACAGGTAATGTTCCAGCTTGTGATTGAACTCTGCAAATTGATTACAGGTAATAACATTACGCCGCAAACCCCGAGACCGCTGTCTCCCGAAATGAGACAAGAGGTTGTAAAACTCGATAAAACGCTGAAAGAATACAAGTTCCTATGTGAGAATCATATAGATTCCCCACAGGAGCTTGTTTCTTTTATCAACGAAAAGCGTGAACAAATAGATGTTTTAGAAAAAGAAAGGCAGTCTGTCTATAACCGCAACCGTCACAAGAAAAGCAAGGAGCTAAACGCACAGGCAAGGGAAATTACCGCAAAAATCAAACCTTTGCGAGAAAAACTTACCGTAGCAAAAGCAATTCTTGAAAAAATACCGAAATTAAAAAAACTGCTTGAAATCGAAAGGCAGACAGAAAACGCTGTCATCTACAAAACGAAAGAAAGAGGTTATATACGATGAAAAATACAGAACAATTAGTAAATGAAATCTTATCGCCACCGAAGAAAAGGGCGGCGAACATACCCATTGAAAAGCTCCATACCTTTAACGGACATCCGTTCAAAGTCCTTGATAACGAGGAAATGGAGATTTTAACGGAAAGTATCCGTCAGCAAGGAATACTCTCGCCGCTTATCGTAAGACCATTGGAAAACAAACCCGATGAATATGAGGTCATATCGGGACACCGCAGGCTGTACGCTTCTGTGAAAGCAGGGCTTACGGAAGTTCCTGCTTTAATCTATCCCCTTGACAGAAATACGGCAATTATTGCGGTGGTAGACAGTAATATCCACAGAGAACGGATACTGCCCAGTGAAAAAGCCTTTGCTTACAAAATGAAAATGGAAGCGATGAAAGAACAAGGTAAAAGAACGGATTTAACTTTATCGCAAGTTGCGACAAAGTCGGATACCGCCGCTCGAATCGGCAAAGCACAGGGCGAAAGCCGTGACCAAGTATTCCGATATATTCGCCTCACTAACCTTATTCCCGAAATTCTTCAAAAAGTTGACGAGGGTGCTATCGCTTTAAGTCCTGCTGTTGAGCTGTCCTACTTATCCGAAGAACAGCAAAAAGTATTGCTTGACGCTATGAGCCTGAACGACTGCACTCCCTCCCACGCCCAAAGTATCCGTATGAAGAAATCGGCACAGCAAGGCACTCTTTCTTCGGAGTGCATTTATAAAATTATGTCAGAGGAAAAAGCCAATCAGACCGAGCATATCAGTTTTAAAGTACAGGATTTGCGTAGTTTCTTCCCCAAAAACTACACTCAAAAGCAGATGACCGAAACCATCTTAAAATTGCTGTATGACTATCACAGAAAAAACGAACGAAAGCGTAACAGCCGTGACGAAAGGTAAGGTGACGATATGAAGAAAATAGATATGTTTCCGAACAATGAAGTAGTTTATGTGACTCCGCCGGAACAGATAGATGAAACCGAAGAAATCTGCGTTGTAGATTATCTGATACCGAGAAGTAATGAGTGCATATTTGACTATACCAAGGTACGCCGTTTCGGTGAAGATAATTTCACAATGAAAAT
The DNA here is from genome assembly GCA_051874035.1 of Bacillus sp. (in: firmicutes). GTDB lineage: Bacteria > Bacillota > Bacilli > Bacillales > DSM-1321 > Bacillus_AD. The sequence continues at coordinate 613 of JBJEFM010000123.1, read as the reverse complement.
CGGTGGGACAACATACGAAGTATCCACACATTTTAATCCAAAAGGCAGACAGTGTTTATTGGAACAATTCAAGGAATTGATACTGTCCGAACATTTAATTTGATAATCGCACCATAGAAAAAGACAACAGGGCATACTACAATAATTGTGCCTTTGCTATGCCCTGTTGTCGGAAAGGAGAAATGATTTATGACAACAGCAAACAATATTAAAGGGCAGACAGAAGAAAAAATTACAGCGTTGTACTGTAGATTATCGGTTGATGATGACAAGAAAGACGCCGAGTCAAATTCCATAACCAATCAAAAGCAAATACTGTTAGATTACTGCCAAAAGCAGGGCTTTACAAACACGATGTTTTTTGTAGATGACGGTATTTCCGGCACAAGTTTTGAGCGAGGCGGCTTTCAGCAGATGCAGAAAATGGTGGAGGATGGCAAGATATGCAGAGTTATCGTTAAAGACCTCTCCCGTTTTGGTCGAGAGATGGTTGAAGCAGGCAGACTGACTCAGATTGTATATCCCTCTTTGGGTGTTACCTTTATCTCACTCCACGAAAATGTAAACAGCACTACCGGCGAGGGTATGGAAATGCTGCCGTTTTACAACATAT
>JBJEFM010000122.1:0-108974 GCA_051874035.1 Bacillus sp. (in: firmicutes) | reverse complement strand
TGGGAGATCAAGTACCTGTAACAACCCGATTGGTTCATCTAATGATAGGTGGGAGGATGAAGGAAAAACCCCACCTATCAAAGATTCACTTTATTGGAAGAGGATAAGTTGGGAAGGGAAGAAAGATTATTCTTCAATAACGAAATCCAATAAAAAAGCCATCCGTATAAACGGATGGCTTTTTTCAGGAGACTAACGAGAGTACCACTCAACGATAAGCGCTTCGTTAATTTCAGCCGGCATTTCAGAACGTTCTGGTAAACGAGTGAAAGTACCTTCTAATTTGTCAGCATCAAATGTTACATAATCAGGAGTGAAGTTGTTCACTTCGATTGCTTCTTTGATGATGTCAAGGTTGCGTGATTTTTCACGAACACCGATTACTTGACCAGGTAATACGCGGAATGATGGGATATCAACGCGTTTTCCATCAACAAGGATGTGGCCATGGTTAACTAATTGGCGAGCTTGACGACGAGTACGTGCTAAACCTAAACGGTAAACAACGTTATCAAGACGAGACTCAAGAAGCGCCATGAAGTTTTCACCAAGGATCCCTTGTTTCATTTTAGCCGCTCTATCGAAAATAGTACGGAATTGACGTTCGTTAACTCCATACATATGACGAAGTTTTTGTTTTTCTTGTAACTGAAGACCATATTCAGTTAATTTTTTACGTTGGTTTGGACCATGTTGTCCAGGAGCGTAAGGGCGTTTTTCTAATTCCTTACCTGTTCCAGATAATGAAATGCCAAGACGACGGGATAATTTCCAGCTTGGACCTGTATAACGAGCCATGAATGACTCCTCCTCTTTTGTTTTTATTTTGTAAAATAAAAACAGTAGTGAAAACGGTAATCATGACCATTTTGTTTTCATGTATCCTCGCCCTCGCAGCAAGAGTTACAAGATACACCTCCTAAAGAGGAACAAAATGCATTCACAATCTGTTTGCACAAGCCGCATATTTTACACAAGTGCCATTATATAATGCAACGGACACAAAGTCAAGAGTATAGGAATATTAGAAAATAGTTCCGGACAAATCCGACCTAAAACAGTCATTCCTCATTAGTTTGATAGTTGAGAAGGGAAAATCCTTCTTCAAGAAATATCCAATTGATAGGAGAAAAGGCATGAAGCAGGCAGGATTTCTTTGCTGAAAAAGGGTATAATGAACACAATATGATTTTGATATTTTTTCCAATACGTAAAATATTATCTTGGGTTGCGGCGGAACGGGCATAAAGTGCTGTATCCTTTATTGGCAATCCGTTTAGGCGATCTATTGTATAAATTATAGGGATGATGGGAATGAAGAAACGACTGAACCAATATTTATGCGAATTGAAAAGCATCATTATTCGTTGTTTAAAACTAAAAGACGGCAAGTTGCAACCCGAACGCATGATACAAGAATTATTATCGCAATTGAAAGATATGATGCATGCTGATGAAATTACTTTCTATCAATATAATGAAGTAAAGTGCCATCTACAGTATAAAATATCAAGCGATTTAAAACGAAACGGACATGAAATCGATGTAGTGGCTATTACTGAATCCTTGGAGCGAGAGCTTAAGGTCCAAGATTATCTTGTCTGTTCACTATTGGCGGACGGTTTACAAGAATATGCATTGATTGTTCCGTTGAAAGTCAATGAGAAGGTTATTGGCATTCTTGCTTTGAAGGAAAAGGGAAAAACTCTGGATGTATCTTTAGATTCTTCTTTTTATCAAATCCTCTCTGCTGAATGTTCCAATCTAATTCAAATCGCAACTAGCATTTCAAGAATTGTTGAAGATGAAAGGCGCCATAAACAGCTATTCAGGGTAACAGAGAAGTTTCATTCCTCCATGAATACGGAGGAGGTGCTTAGGGAGATGATCCGCACACTCAAGGCAGTTTTTCCGGATTTTATTTATTATTTGCTATTGTCCAATGATAATGAACAGCATAGTGATTTGCCCATTAAAGATCTGGAGTATGACAGCGAGAATATTGCTGCCATGCAAGCGTATGTCACGGGCACTAGCCAGTATGAGGATTTGATGTCAGGGGAGTCGGCATTATACGCTCCTTTGAAAGGGAAGCAAGGGGTGTATGGGGTTCTGCAAGTGATTTCTCCCTTTACAATGGCATTCTCGAAGGATGAGATGGAATTTGTTGCATTATTGGCGAATACGGCAGGCGGTGCCATTGAAAACGCCCAATTATATTTACAATCCAAACGTTTAATCGCTGATCTGCAGCTAATCAATGAAACGTCGCATCGTTTAAATTTGGATTTGCGATTAACGGAGACCATCACATATATGAAGAACCAAATCGTCAAATCATTTGATGCCCAAGAAATCGGCTTTTTCCACAAGGTGAAGAACGGACAATTTAAAGTGCTTCCAGGAAGTTCAGAGTTCTTTACGGTCGATGAAGGAGCTGGCGATATCAACATTATTAAAGAGAAGATGTTTAGAGCAAAAGAGGCTATATTTCTTGGTGACTTTAAATTGGACAGTGGATATTCTTCCTGTTATCGCTCTGTGATGGCGGTCCCCATGGCCCGAAGCAAAAATATAACAGGGTTTGTAATTATTTTGCATAGCGAGTCTTATCATTTCACCTTTGAAACCTTTAAGTTGCTGCAATCATTGATTCATCATTCGACTTTGGCGTTCGCAAATTCCATGCTGCGTGAAGAATTGGAAACAATGGTGGTGACAGACCACTTGACCGGGCTGTATTCGAGAAGCTACTTGGATGAGAAGCTCAATGAATCAATGAATAAGGAGAAAGAAGGTGTCTTCATATTGATTGATATCGATAATTTCAAGGATATTAATGATACGTACGGCCACCAAACAGGTGATGACATATTGCAGCAGGTATCTGCCATCATTCAAAAAAACATTCGGTCGACAGATATTGCAGCCAGATGGGGCGGAGAAGAGCTTGCCATTTATTTGCCGAGGGTGCCGATCAAAATCGGGAAGTCAATCGCTGAACGTATAAGAGCGAGGGTGGAAGGGAAAACAGTCCCTGCAGTCACTATTTCATGCGGCATCTCTTATTGGAATACTACTCAAGCGGATACATCGAAAGAATTATTCAAAAGAGCGGACACCGTATTATATGAAGCGAAGAATAGTGGAAAGAATAAAGTCCTGCTTGGTTTACTGCCGGTTGAGGATAAAGGGGAAAGCTGAAGATACAGCTTCCAATCTTAAAGAGGCTATACTCGTCTTATAATACTGGACGAGCATAGCCTCTTTTTTTATATTTGCTTTTCCAGTATATGAACAAACGTCTGCAACAGCTGTCCTTCTTCCGTTGAGAAACGTGCCGGTTCAGGACTGTCGATATCAAGCACTCCTATTACTTCTTTGTCTTTAAAAATGGGAATGACAATCTCTGAGCGCGACGCAGCATCGCATGCGATATGCCCCGGAAATTTATGGACATCTTCAATAATCATTGTTTCTTGCTTTTGCGCAGCTGTGCCGCATACTCCTTTACCGAACGGAATACGGATGCAGGCGGGCAAACCCTGAAACGGCCCCAATACTAATTCGCCTTCCTCCACTAAATAGAACCCCACCCAATTAACACGGTCCAGAAATACGTTCAATAATGCCGATGCATTACTTAAATTAGCGATCAAATTAGATTCTCCTTCAATGAGAGAAGCAAGCTGCTTATTGAGAATCGAATATTTTTCTTCGAGAGTTCCATTAAATTGTTCGACTTGATACATCAAAATCTTCCTTTCTTTTAGAGGATTCAGCATGATATTTTCCACTGATCGGGCAAATGTCTTAAGGTGTCGAAACTATTTTAAAGGAGAGTTTCGACATTCGACGAATATTTTCAAAAAACGAAAAGTTGGGTGATTGCGATGAGAACAGAAAAAAGTAAAAAGAAAACGAAACAAGCAATTGTTGAAGCGGCCTTACTTTTATTTCAAACCAAAGGTTACGATGGTACCTCTATTCGTGATATCGCACAGAAAGCTGATATAAATTCGGCTAATATCGCTTATTATTTTAAGAATAAAAATGGATTGCTTGAACATTGTTTTGTTGATTATTTTGAAAGATATACAGCTGTCATTGAGAATGAGGTGCGGAGCATGGACTCTTCTCGGGCAGACCGTTGCCTAATGGCGATTATTTCGAATGTTGTTCAATTTCAAGGCGATAACTTCCTGGCAACACGCTTTGTTACTCGTGAAATGTCACGCGATACGCTGTTAAATCGTGAAGTTTTATCGACTTATATGGCTAAAGAACGTTACTATCTGCAATATGTGATTGAACAAGGGATTAAGGCAGATGTATTCCGTGATGTAAGCATCCCCCCGTTCATTCTTGCGCTGAAAGGCCTTTTGACAGCTCCATTCACGCATGCCGGGTATTCAAAGCAGCTGCTGCATATCCTGCCCCGCGAGCAATATTACATTGAGCAGTATAAAGCGCAATGCATAGATTTCTTGCAATACTCTTTATTCAGCCGCAAGATAGAGGTTACAAGCTAGACGGCTTATAAAGAAGGGCGTTATGGTTCAGGCTCCCGAAGCCTTGGCCTAAATCTTCCACGCAATGAGCATCGCTTCCGTATATGAGAGGGATGCCCAATTCCATGGCCTTTGCCACTAAATAGTGAGAAGGATATGGCTCCTTGCAATATTTCTTCGCGGTACCGGCCCCATTATAATCAAGTGATAAGCCTTGTTGCTTTACTGAGTGTAGCAAGGCTTCTTCTTCTGGTTTAAAAGAGCGTTCAGGAGGGTATTTAAGTTGAAACTTATGTGCTAATGTCATATGGCCGATCCTTTTTGGCTTAAAGGCCCCTAAATCCGCTTGGATGGATTGTTCGACAGTTCGATAGTATTTATCATATATAGCGGAAACAGACCCGAATATAGCAATCATTTTATTAAAATAATCATCACCATAGTCGATACAATAATAGTCTGCTTTGTTCTTAATGAAATGAACAGATAAAATGCTATCGTCTAAAAATGGGCCGACATCTTGGAGAAATGATGTGACCTCTCTTTCGTAACCTTCAATGTAGTCGACTTCAAGTCCGATATTAATGGTTAATTGATTACAATACTTGAGTTTAAGACGCTGCAATTGTTCTATATATTTCGTCAATTGTTCGGTTGTCATGGCGCTGTCCTTAGTCGGTGTCGTATCTTCAAAGCCTTGGGGCAGCGGGGCATGCTCTGTGAACGAGATTTCTTCGACTCTATTTTTAATAAACCATTCGATGTATTCTTCAAAAGCATCTGCCGAACCATGCGGACAAAATGGTGTATGAATATGTCCATCTGCAAGCATTGCGACCATCCTTTCCTGAAATGATCTTTACCTTGTATTTGTTCGATAGAAGAACATGGATGCGGAGAGATACCGGGTGCACGGCAGGGTAAATGAAATCCACATCAGGTAAAGATTGATCATTCCTTTATATTTTTTTGGAAAATGCAAATAACTGCTCAAAAATGATTGTTTACATGGTATCATAAAAGCAACAAAAAACGCATTTATATTCTTTTTTTTGAGAAAAAAGGGGATTTTCGACTGGTCATGGCGAAAACTATTGATTTAAGAGAAAAGTATATATACATAATCGTAAATGAGATAACGGAAAATAATCAAAATAAACGTGTTCTTTAACTTGAAGAGTCTGATGTGAAGGCTTTTGATTAATCTATACATATAGTTTCAGACAGGAGGCTTTGTTTAAGTGGAGTTAATTCTAGGCGCTATCGTATTGTTGCTTGCTTTTTTTATTGTGGGATATTTCTTCAAAAAAAAGCGATATAAGGATATTGATAAATTAGAAGAATTGAAATTAAATGTGATGAATCGCCCTGTTCTTGAGGAGCTTTCCAAAGTAAAGCAATTGAATATGGATGGCGAGACGGAAGAAATGTTCGAGAAATGGCGTAATGAGTGGGATGAGATTGTAACTGCACAGCTCCCGCGGATTGAAGAGATGCTCTTCGATGCTGAAGAATACATCGATAAATACCGTTTTGGAAAGTCGAAGGAATTGCAGAGGGAGATTTCAAAGGAATTAGCGGAAATCGAGAATGATATCGAACGGATCATAAGCGAGCTGAATGGTCTGGTCGGCAGTGAAGAGAAAAATCGTTTGGAAATGGAAGAGCTGCAAGAAAATTATAAAATGGTGAAGAAGAAGCTTCTGGCCCATCGACATACATACGGAAAAGCTGCTGATTTATTGGAGGCACAATTGGACGGCATTGAAGAGAATATATCCATTTATGAAGAAATCACAGAGAAAGGGAACTATCTGCAAGCTCGCGAGCATGTTCTAAAGAGCAGGCTTGCCATGAAAGATTTGCTTCATAAAATGGAGGCCATACCCGAGTTGCTGATGGAGTGTATGACCTCTTTGCCGAATCAATTGAATGAACTAAAAGATGGTTATCAAGAAATGGTGGAGAAAGAGTACATATTAAACCATATCGACTTCCCGAAACAAGCTGAGGCGATGGAAAAGCAACTCATTTCATTTGTCGAAAGTTTAGAGAAAGCGGAAATAGAGGAAGTGGAGAAGGGCATAGAGGAATGTAAAGAGAATATTGCCGTACTTTACGAATTGTTCGAGCAGGAAGTAATGTCAAGACAATATATTATGAAGCACAGGGAAGATGTAACGGAAGAAACAGCTGTCATGAAATATGAGAATGATAAACTGATGCTGGAACTTTCTGCTATCCGGAACAGTTATCATATTTCAGACACTGAAGTGAAGGTCCACCGTCAATTAGAGAAGCAAATCGAAACAATTACGAAGCAATGCCAACAATTGCAGATGAAGATCGAGCAGCATGACGTGGCGTATAGCTTCTTAGGAGAGCAATTGAAAGAAATCGAGCAGCAGTTGGCCAAGGTGAAGAAGGAGCAAGAAGGCTTTGCGATTAAGTTGCAGGATCTGCGTAAAGATGAGTTGGATGCGCGTGAAAAGATTAAAGAATTGCGCCATAAGCTTTTGCAGGCGGGCAAGTATCTTGCTCGGAGCAATGCGCCTGGTGTACCGAAGGAGTATGCGGCTGCTTTAAGTGAAGCGCAAAAGGCATTGAATGATGTACATGCGAAGCTGGAAGAGAAGCCGCTGGATATGGCCACTGTGCAGATTTTTCTTAAAAAGGCTATTGAAGTAGTGAATGATTTCACACAAATGACCCGTGATTTAATCGAGCAAATGTTATTGGCGGAAAAGGTTATTCAATATACGAACCGCTATCGCAGCCGGTATGCTTCTGTAGAAAGTACATTGCAAGAAGCCGAGAGCAAGTTTAGGCAGTATGAATATGGCGAGGCTCTAAACCAAGCTGCGGCAGTATTGGAAAAGATTGAACCGGGCAGAGCGAGGGAAATGCACGTTGAATTAGATTTCTTGGATGAAGAAGAAAAATAAAGTGGAACTGTTGCCTGAGTAAAAGAAGGCAACAGTTTTTTTGTGAAAAAAGAAGCAGTATCCGGGTTGTATCCGGATACTGCTTCTTTATTTATTGATTCATTCATTAATCCATATCCATCAAAGAACTCTCAGTTTGTGTAGCTTTAGCAGTTACCCTTGCATAACCGTAACCGACCAATGCGCCGATCAGGGATGGAAGAACCCAGCCGATGCCTTGTTGAGCTAAAGGCAATACAGATAGTGCATCCGACAGGGCGCCTAATGGGAATCCTGCTGCATTTAAGCCTTCCAATAAGCTTACGATACCAGTTGCCAGCATTGAGCACGCATATACAGCTGAATATCCATTAAAATATTTATGGAAGAATGATACGATAATAAGCGTGATCGCTAATGGATAAATAAAAGTTAATACAGGCAATGAAACCGAAATAAGTTTAGAAAGCCCGAAGTTAGCAATAATAGTACTGAATGCTGCTAGAATAAATACAATGGCTTTGTACGATAATGCAGGAACCTGCTCAGAGAAATAGTGCGCACAAGAAGAAATCAGTCCTACAGATGTTGTCAAGCACGCTAGAGTGATTGTTAGAGCTAGAATGATAGAGCCCACGTTACCGAATAAGATTTTTGTTGAAGCTGATAGAATAGCTCCTCCGTTTTCCAACATACCTGCTTCACTCACACTTGTGGCGCCAATATATGTTAAAGATAAATAAACTAAAGCCAATCCGACCGCTGCGATTACACCTGCTTTAGCCACAGCGCTTGTGACTGCTTCTTTTCTTGTGATGCCAAGTCCTTTAATGGACGAGATAATAACGATACCGAATACTAGTCCGCCGATTGTATCCATTGTTAAATACCCTTCGACAAATCCATTAAAGAAAGCATTTGATTGGTATGCTTCTGCTGGACTCATGACAGGTCCAAGTGGATTGAATAAACTTTTGCCGACAAGGATAACCAAAACGCCAAGCAGGACCGGAGTGATAATTTTACCGATTCGATCTACAAGTTTACCAGGATTTAATGCAAGCCAAGCTGATATAATAAAGAAAATAATAGAAAGAATAGCCAATGGCCAAAATGAGTTAGCGGCAGATTCGCTTAAGAATGGTAGAACACCTACTTCGAAAGTAACTGTCGCTGTTCTTGGAATACCAAAGAAAGGACCGATTGCTAAGTAGATCACAATCGTGAATACAATACCGAAAATAGGATGTACACGTCCGGCTAGCGTTTGCAAGTTGCCGACTTTACCAACCGCGATAACAGCTAATAAGGGAAGGCCTACTCCTGTCACTAAGAAGCCGGCTACGGCTGTCCAAATGTTCGATCCGGCTTGTTGGCCGAGAAAAGGCGGAAATATGATATTGCCCGCTCCAAGGAATAGGGCGAATAACATTAATCCTATGGCAAGTATTTGTTTGTTCGAGTAATCTTTATTCATATTGTCTCCTCCTATATATAATTTGAATTTTTAGATTAATTAATTCGGCAGAATGTTGAAGGCCCAATTGTTCCTGATGATAGAATAATCAAAAAATTTAATATACTTATATATTAATTATTTCTAATCATTCTCTTTGGGATAATAACTTTTATCCATTGTACATAAAAAAATATTATTTTGCAAAAGTATTTTTATGTATTTGATATGGTAAATAAAAGTGAGTTAATTTTTTGTGTTAAATGTGATAAAATTTAGTTTTGCATATAGCATACATTGGACGGTGTAATTATGATTTATTTTGACAATAGTGCAACAACGTTACCTAATCAAGATGTGGTCGATTCATTCACGAAAGTTTCGATGAAATACTTCGGCAATCCCTCTTCTTTACATGGAATCGGCGCAACGGCGGAACAGTTGCTTGGTCAGGCGAGAAAACAAGTAGCTCAGCTTTTGGATGTGAAAGAGCAAGAAGTGTATTTCACATCCGGAGGAACAGAAGGGAACAACCTGGCGATCAAGGGCGCAGCATTGCGTTTCGGGAAACGCGGCAAGCATTTGATCGTATCGGCCATCGAGCACCCTTCTGTGAAAGAAGCATGTGAACAATTAATTTCAAACGGATATGAAGTAACATATATACCGGTGGATGCAGAGGGGAGAGTCAGTGTCGGCGCAGTCCTGGGCGCCATTCGCAAGGAGACGATTTTAGTTTCCATCATGCATGTCAATAATGAAACTGGAGCAATCCAGCCTGTTGAAGATATAGGTAAAAGGCTGAAGGAATATTCAAAAGTGCTGTTTCATGTCGACTATGTTCAAGGCATAGGCAAAGTGCCATTGAATCTGAAAGATAGTGGAATCGACTTGTGCACTATTTCAGGACATAAGTTTCATGGCTTAAAAGGAACAGGCGCTCTATACGTTCGAGAAGGGGTAGAGTTGGCGCCGTTATTCTCCGGCGGCGGCCAAGAAGGGCGGCTCCGCAATGGTACAGAAAATGTGGCAGGGGCGGTTTCGTTAGCCAAAGCATTACGTTTGACTCTTGAAAGAACGTATACAGAAAAGCAACAAATGAAGCGGATTCAAGAATTCTTACGAAGTGAATTAGAGAAAATGGATGGTGTGGTTGTCAATACACCTTCTCGTCACTGTGCACCGCATATCTTGAATTTCTCGGTGCCGGGAATTAAATCGGAGGTATTGGTCCATGCCTTGGAGGAACATGATATTTATGTATCGACTACAAGCGCTTGTTCTTCTAAAAAGAGAGCGGTCAGTGAAGTGATTCTTGCTATGACGCATGATGAAACATTGGCGTCAAGCAGCATACGCATGAGTCTTTCATATGAAAATGATATAAACGAGGCGAAAAAAGTTATTGTTTCTTTAAAAAGCGTCCTTGAAAAACTAGAAGAAGTTATGAGGTAATAATTATGAAATATGATCAAATTATGATACGTTTCGGCGAGTTATCCACTAAGGGCAAGAACCGCAGAGATTTCGTAGTCAAGCTAAAAAGAAGCGTAAAGAATGCGACCAGGGAATTCGATGGTCTGGAAATCCAATCGACGAGAGACCGCATGTATATTAATTTGAATGGCGTGGATTATCAACCAGTGTCTGAAAAGTTAGTCAAAGTGTTCGGCATTCAATCATTCAGCCCAGTCATGAATGTAGAGAAAGATATCGATTCGATGAAAGAAGCGGCATTGCATTATGTGAACGGTCTTTCGCGAGAGATTTCCACATTTAAGGTGACAACGAAAAGAGCCGATAAAACGTTTCCTATGGAAACGAATGAAATCAATCATGCAATCGGCGGGCATGTTCTATGGCATAATCAAGGGCTGAAAGTGGATGTGAAGAATCCTGATTTAAACTTGATTGTGGAAATAAGAAAAGAAGCGGCCTTTCTAACGGGTGAAGTCATCCAAGGTGCGGGAGGCATGCCGCTGAATTCAAATGGGAAAGCCATGCTGATGCTTTCAGGCGGCATAGATAGCCCGGTGGCAGGATTCATGGCTATGAAAAGGGGCGTGGAAATAGAATGTGTCCATTTCTATAGTCCGCCGTTCACAAGTGAACGCTCTAAGCAAAAAGTACTTGATTTAGCGGAAGTCTTGGCTGAAACAGCGGGGCATATGGTTGTACACATCGTACCGTTCACTGAAATCCAGAAGAAAATACAGCAGCAAATCCCAGAGAATTACTCGATGACAACGACGAGAAGAATGATGCTGAAGATTGCTGACCGCATCACGCATAAGAGAGGCGGATTAGCGATCATTACCGGTGAAAGCCTAGGGCAGGTGGCAAGCCAGACACTGCATAGCATGTATGCGATTAATGAAGTGACGACTACGCCTGTCCTGCGTCCATTGATTACAGCCGATAAGAATGAAATTATCAGTATGGCCCAAGAATTAGGGACATTAGACATTTCAAATCGTCCATATGAAGACTGCTGTACAGTGTTCACGCCGGCCAATCCCAAGACGATGCCCCGCCGCGAAAAAGTCAATCATTATGAAGGCTTCTCCGATTTTGAAGAGTTAATTGCGGAGGCTGTGGAAAAAACAGAAGAAGTCCATATCTCACCGAAGAGAAAAGAAGCGAAAAAAATGGAAGAAGATTTGTTTTGAATTTGATTTTTTGCGAATAATTACCAGAAGCATTGCTGTATATGCCCATGTGTTTTTACACAATCTATACTCACAAGGAGGTGAAAAACACATGGCAAACAACAGCTCAAATCAACTTTTAGTACCGGGTGTACAAAACGCTCTTGATTCTATGAAGTATGAAATCGCTTCTGAGTTCGGTGTAACACTTGGACCGGATGCTACAGCTCGCGCTAACGGATCAGTTGGTGGAGAAATTACAAAACGTTTAGTCCAAATGGCTGAACAACAACTTGGTGGAACACAACGATAATTGAATAACATGGCTACAAGAAGCTGTCCCAATTAATTGGGCAGCTTCTTTTTGTGTTGCAGTGAATGGTACTCGTAAATGAGAAAAGGGCTCATAAATCCTTGCTTAAAATATGCCAAATAAGAATTTTTCTAACAATTAATTTAAAGTTTTCTAAAAATTTTGTATAATATAGTTGTATTGTAAGTTTTTGGGGGAGGTATTGAAATGGAGAGAGCAGATTTAATCGCACCACATAAGTATAATGTTATGAACGAAGTGGAGAAGCATCAAAGTAATCCGGAGAAGATGGCTTTGTTGTGGGAAAATGAAGCGGGAGAGAAGAAAAGTATTACTTATCCTGAATTAATCCAAGATGCAAATAGAGTTGGAAACGTTTTCCTGGAAAGAGGCTTGCTGAAGGGTGATACGATCCTTGTTATTATTCCGAGGCTGATTGAGGCCTATCAAGTTTATTTAGGTGCATTGAAAGCTGGTATGGTTGTTATTCCAAGCTCTGAAATGCTAAAAGCTAAAGATTTGCAATACCGTATTAATCATGGAAATGTAAAGGCGGTTGTTTGCTATAAAGATTTTGTCGACGAAGTCAATGCAGTGGCAGAAGCCAGCGGGATTACCAAATGGAGTGTAGGCGGAGAAGTGGAAGGCTGGCTTGATTTGTCCGAGAATATGGCGAGCATGAGCGAGGAGCTGGAAACGGCAGATACTACAAGGGATGATATGGCGTTTCTTGCTTATACATCCGGCACAACAGGCAATCCGAAAGGAGTCGTGCATACACATGGCTGGGCATATGCTCATTTAAAAACGGCAGCGACGCATTGGCTCTCCATAGCCAACGATGATGTAGTATGGGCGACAGCGGCGCCGGGCTGGCAGAAATGGATTTGGAGCCCGTTCTTATCCGTTCTAGGGATGGGCGCCACAGGCTACATATATAATGGGAAGTTCGACCCTAATAAGTACTTATCGCTTATGGACGAGCGTGAAGTCAATGTATTGTGCTGCACACCTACTGAATATCGCCTTATGGCGAAGGTTGACAATCTGTCCGACTATAAGCTTACGCATCTTCATAGTGCTGTATCTGCAGGGGAACCATTGAATAAAGAAGTCATTGACACATTTGAAAGAGAATTCTCTATTTCTGTCCGTGATGGCTACGGCCAAACAGAGAATACATTGCTTCTGGGGGTTATGAAAGGCATGAAACTTAAGCCGGGCTCCATGGGCAAGCCGACGCCGGGGAATATAGTGGAAGTTGTGGATGACGAAGGCAAGCCGTGCGGGATAGGAGAAGTGGGGGATATTGCTGTTCACATGGAGACGCCAGCACTATTCAAAGAGTATTTAAACGATCCGGAACGGACAGCCCAGCAATTCCGTGGCGACTATTATATTACCGGAGATCGTGCAAGGAAGGACGAAGAAGGCTATTTCTGGTTTGAAGGACGCAGTGATGATATTATCATCAGTTCCGGCTATACCATCGGACCTTTCGAAGTAGAAGATGCCCTGGTAAAGCATGGAGCGGTGAAGGAATGTGCAGTTGTAGCATGGCCTGATGAAGTACGCGGCAGTATCGTAAAGGCTTATGTCGTATTGAAGGACGGCATCGATTCTACAAGACCGGATCTGATTTCAGAACTGCAGAATCATGTTAAAGAACTGACAGCTCCATATAAATATCCAAGAGCTATAGAATTCATAGAAGAATTACCCAAAACAACATCCGGGAAAATCCGACGCATTGAATTGAGGCAGCAAAAAATTAAGCAATAAGCCTTTTAAAATAGTGGGGGAAATAATTGAATTGCAGGGAGGGCGAAAGCTGAGAGCTTTCGTTCTTCTTGGTATGGGGGCATTTATATATGCTATTCATTAAGAATATTATAAAATGGTGGTCTTAAAATGAATAAGAAAGCGGAATATGAAGGCATCTTGTATGGTGCGTTGTCGTACGTGATATGGGGGCTAGTCCCTATTTATTGGAAGTTTTTGCAGAGTGTCGATTCTGCGCAAATTCTTGCCCACCGGGTATTATGGGCATTCGTTTTTATGCTCGTTCTGTTAGGGGGTATGAGGAAGTGGTCCGCATTTCTTATGTATATGAAGATGATCATGAAGAGCCGCAGGAAGTTTTGGGCTTTGTTTGCTGCCTCGATCTTGGTGAGCGCCAACTGGGGCATTTTTATTTGGGCAGTGAACGCAGGTCGCATTTTGGATACAAGTCTTGGTTATTATATTAATCCTTTGATCAGCATCTTATTGGGCGTGACCGTGTTAAAAGAAAAGCTTAGTCGTGTGCAGGTGGCATCCGTGTGCCTGGCGGGGGCGGGGGTTGCCATATTGACTATTTATCTAGGGAGTTTTCCATGGGTTTCATTGCTGTTGGCATTGACATTCGGTTTATATGGGCTTGCTAAGGTATTGATAAATGCGGATGCTTCCATCGGTTTGACATTGGAGACGATGATGGTCACGCCGATTGCTATCTGTTATTTTGTATATTTGTTTACGCAGCAGGGAGCGATTATGCTTTCCTTGCAAGAATTCGCTCTCTTAGTAGGCGGGGGAATTGCTACCGCTGTGCCCCTTTTGCTATTTGCGATGGGCGCGAAAAAAATTCCGCTTTCGATGCTCGGTTTCCTCCAATATATCGCTCCGACTATTTCGTTATTTGTCGGTGTCTTTCTCTATCATGAGGCGTTTACAAAAGTTCATTTAGTTGCATTTATCTTTATTTGGAGCGCTTTATTGCTGTATTCTATCTCGCAAGTACGTATCAGCAGTATACATATGAAGCATAAGCAAGAAGGTCATGGAGCTTAAGTTCCATGACCTTTCGTTCTGTATTTGAAGTAATGGATTAGGAGACCGATCACTCCAATGATAAATAGATAAGAAATCCATCTCATGCCGGAAATCCCTAGCAGCAAGAAGGAAATGGCGGTAATTGTGGCGCAGATCAAAGCATATGGCAGCTGGGTAGCCACATGTTCGATTTGCGTGCATCCGGCTGCGGCCGCTGCGACGGTTGTGGTATCAGAAACAGGCGAGCAGTGGTCGCCGAACAGCGATCCTGATAAAACAGCACTCATTAAGAAGAACAGCAAGGAAGGGTCGGTAACTTCCGCTATTTGTGCCGCGATTGGCAGCATAATGGCGAAGGTCCCCCACGATGTTCCTGTAGCGAATGCCATAGCGCCCGTCAGCAGGAAGAAAATGAGGGGCAAGAAAGCGGCCGGAAGTGCAATGCTCTCGATTAATCCGGCTAAATAAGAGCCGGTTTCCAATTGATCTATAAAATCCGACAAAACCCATGCGTACAAAAGAATCTCGACAGCAGGCAGCGTGGTCTTCATCCCTTTGCCAAGAATGGAACCGAGTTGTGAGATGGTCTGTCTATTAGCAAACACCTGGCGTATGTACAGAAGAAAGCCGACAAACGTTGCTAACCCTGCCCCTATAATAAGGGATAAGCCGACTTGGCTATTCGAAAAAATATTCATGAGTGAAGGTGCATCACTATTTATATAACCGGTGATAACCATAGTTGCTATGGCTCCGATAATCAATAAGCTGATTGGAATGATTAAATCCCAAATGGAGCCTTGTGAAGATTCGCTTGAGCCATGAAGTTGCCTTGATTTTACGGACCGTCTCATTCTGCCGATATTAATGTCAAAAGCGGCGGATGAAAAAGCAAATAATAATGTGGACAGCGCGTAGAAATTCGTTGTGGCGATAAGCATGAAGGCCACAAGCGGATTATCTGTTATGGAATGAGCCGCAAAAATACTTGTAAGGATTCCGATAATATAGGCGCCCCAACTGGAAAGCGGGCAGATAACGCAAGTAGGGTCGGACGTCGAATGAATCAAGTATGCGAGTTTAGTGCGGGGAACTTTCGCGTGGTCAATGACAGGTCCGGTTATTTGACTAGTTACAAACATATTGAACACATCATCAGGAAACAAGGAAATCCCGCATGTTGCCGTCATAAACTGTGCGCCTTGCTTCGTATGAATCCGGCGTCCGATTGCTTGGCCGAAAGCACGGTTGCCTCCGAGTGCGGAAATTAAGCCGGTCAATGCGCCTAATAATAAGAGAAAGCCAAGGACATATAAGTTGCCGGAATTCCATCCCCCATCGTCATAGAATAGGCCTGTGACGGCTTGCAATATGGCTTGTATGGCATATGTAATGCTGCCGTTTGCCGCTATAAAAGAAGCCAGCAATATTCCTAATCCTAAAGAAAGCACGATTTTCCGTGTAAGAATAACCAGTGTGATAATAAGGATCGGAGGAACAATGCTCCAAATAGAATATTCCAATTTTATCTCCTCCAACATGGTAAACAAAAAATATTATATCACCACACAAAGATTGTGAAGTTTTGAATAATCGACGTTTTTTTGTCATTTGAAGAAGGTGGAAGAGGTTAACTGAAATAAAGGGAAGAATGAGAAGATCCCCATTCATCAAAGGTTCGCCTTACCCCGTTTAACAGGTACTTAGACTCCCGCTTCGGCACGGCAATGAAAGCGCAGAGGTGCAATTGAATTGGTATCCAGTACCTGCAACAACCCGATTGGTTTATCTGCCGATAGGCAAGGGGTGAAGGGGACCCCGCCTATCAAAGGTTCACTTTATAAAAAGTTGGGTATACGTCTTCTAGAGGAATGTTCTTTGGACTTTTTCCCAGAATGAGTTATCTTTTAATTTTACAGTTTTAACCACTTTATCGCTCAGTTTGATTTGTATTTTGTTAATGTTCGAAATGCTTAGCGCCTCGTTGTCCATTCCCATGATCGGATGGCTGTTGCTTGTGTCGCCGATACGGAGTGTGAGTGTATGTTTCTTGCTGAGAATAAAGGGGGAGCCGAGTGTCCGATATGTGTTATCATTTATGGAAGCCAGTTCACTCACTTGATAGCAAGGCAAAAGGGGGTCCACTACAGCTCCATTAAGTGACTTACTGTAAGCCGTGCTGCCTGTGGGAGTGGAAACGACCATGCCATCGCCGTGAAAAGTTTCGAAGTGAAGGTCATTAATGTATACTTCGAGAACAAATGCTTTAATGATGGAAGAGCGGATGCTAAGTTCATTCAAGCAAGTGAAAGGAGCGTGGTTATCTAAAGAGACTTCAATAGTTGGATATTTACGTACTTCAATTTGCTCATTGGCTACGGCAGCAATGATCTTCTCTGGATGTAGTATGGAAAAATCACAGTACATATTTAGTTTCTCAGTTGTTGAAATGCCTGCGTATAAGCAATCTTCCCTAAAACCGGTTTTTCTGACAGCTTGGAGAAACGTACCGTCATCCCCTACGCTTGTGATGATGGAAGCATTCTTGCTATCTTCAACAATATTGAAATTGTTGGACTCGGCAAATGAATAAATGGATTCCATCGTCTCTTTTAATTTGGGGCTATTAGTGTGATAAAAGAAAATATTACGGCGATTAGTCATACTCTCACTCCTTGAAAGGTATTTATTACTATGGTTGTCATAATATTTTATCATTTTAATGAAGCTTTTTGAAATACGGTCCGTATATAATAGGAGTAAGATGAAGGAGGAAATACATACATGAATGGTAAGAGATGGGCTGCATTGGGAATTGCGGCAGGGTTATTTGTTTTTTCAATATTTACAAGTTTCGCTTCTTGGGCGCTTTTTAGCAGCGATGAAGATTCCAATGCGTTAGAAGACATGTTTTCTCTAGCTAGTGGAGGAATTGCTGAAGAAATAGTGGAAGAAGGGGATCCGATGAACAAGATTGCTGTGTTGGATGTGGATGGTGTTATTTCGGAATCCACGGATACTTCTTCGCTATTTGCAACAGGCGGCTATAATCACCGTGCTTTCTTGGAGAAGTTGGATATGGTGAAGGAGGATGACAGTATCGCCGGTCTTGTTATCCGCGTGAATTCTCCAGGCGGAGGCGTTGTGGAAAGTGCGGAAATCTATGACAAGATTCAAGAAGTGAAAGAAGAAACGAAGAAGCCGGTATATGTATCGATGGGGGCTACGGCAGCTTCAGGCGGTTATTACATTTCAGCGCCGGCAGATAAAATCTATGCGAATCCTGAAACACTGACAGGGTCGCTTGGCGTTATTATGCAGGGCTACAATTATGAAAAGCTTGCTGAAAAAATCGGCGTTGAAACTGTTACAATCAAGAGCGGTCCGTATAAGGATATTATGTCCGGCAGCCGTGAAATGACAGAGGAAGAAAGAAAGATCCTGCAAGATATGATTGATAGCTCATATGATGAATTTGTCCGTATTATTGCAGAAGGGCGCGGAATGTCGGAAGCGCAAGTGAAGAAATTAGCCGACGGAAGAATCTATAACGGACGTCAAGCGAAGGAAGTAGGTTTAGTCGATGAGTTCGGTTATTTAGAAGATGTGACGGCCGCGATGAAGAAAGACCTTGATTTAGAGGACGCCTCTGTCGTTCGTTACACAGATGAGTTGGGATTCGGTTCGATGTTTTCCATGACAGTGCAGAAAGCCTTTGGTGATAAAGTGGATCTTTCCAGCATTCTGCAAGCAGTATCACAACCTAATTCTCCTAGATTGATGTATTTGTATGCAGAATAGGAGGGGGATAATATGACGAATCAAAAAGAACAACCGCAATCCGATCTTCATCGTGAAGATGAAATCAATACAGAAGAACAAACAGTTGATACGATGGCCAAGGAACATCAGGTGGCTGGGCAGAGTGAAACGGAAGAGAAACAGGGGGCTGCCGGAACGGTCGAGGCAGAAGCATTTACTCCTGCTTTAGAGAAGCCCATTTTTCATTTTGCCGGTTTTTGGATGCGCTTTTGGGCGTACTTATTGGACTTGATTGTGATAGGAAGCGTTAATCGAATGATCGTGAAGCCGTTGCTTACGGCATTGGATATTTCTCCTTATGGCTGGCCTGAAATCTTTTCTCCGTATACGATCGGTTATACGCTTGTATTTTTCTTATACTTTGTGCTCATGACGAAGTTTTTCGGTCAGACGCTGGGCAAGATGGTGTTCGGCTTGAAGGTGGTCAGCTTAAAGCAAGAATCTTTGTCATGGAGTACCATTGTATTCCGTGAATTTATCGGTCGTTTTATCAGCAAAACGATTTGGATTACTTATATAGTTGTCGGTATTCTTCCCAAGAAACAAGGGTTGCACGACCTGTTCGCGGATACGACAGTTGTACTGGAAGGAAGAAGATAAGAATACCATAATCCGTGAAGAAAATAGATCGTGGATTTTCAAAACACATTCTAAAGGAACTATTTAGAATGTGTTTTTTTGTATTGCTTTTGACGGATAATAACTTATAATTGTGTGCAAGTGCGGAAAATCAGCAACAATATGGAGGTATGAAGAAGACAGTGGAATGGAGAAATATATACCGCGGCATTTTGATGGGGATCAGCGATTTGATTCCTGGTGTCAGCGGTGGTACAATTGCCTTTATTTTAGGCATTTACGATAAATTACTACAGTCTATAAGCGGCTTCTTTAGTCGTGAATGGAAGAAGCATATTGGCTTTTTATTGCCGCTTGTGATAGGAATCGGAATTACGATGTTGCTCTTCAGCCGGGTGATTGATTATTTACTCGCCTATCATTATGAGCCGACACAATGTTTCTTCGTAGGTTTGATCATTGGTGTATTGCCATTCATTGCAAGGCAAGCGGAAGTTAAGAAACATTTTACGTGGAAACATATGAGTATCGTGCTTATTGTAGCTATCTTACTCGCATCTCTGGCTTTCGTTCAAACACAAGATACACCGCCGATCACTTCGTTGACGTTCGCCTCTTCGGTGGGGCTTTTCTTCGCAGGATGGTTAGGCAGCATGGCTATGCTGTTGCCTGGCATTAGCGGGTCATTTATTCTGCTTATCCTAGGCGTGTATTCAACAGCCATCTCAGCATTATCAACTTTGAATATTCCGGTGATCCTTGTAATCGGCGCGGGAGTCGCTGTTGGATTCATCTTGAGCAGTAAAGCGATTAGTTATTTGCTTAGGCATCATGCTCCGATTATGTATGCGGTCATTATCGGTTTGATTCTGGGCTCGGTCTTTGTTGTGTTTCCGGGTATTTCGGAGGATCCCATGACAATAGCGATCAGCTTCATTGCATTTATAGCGGGATTATTAGTGACTTCTTTATTTAATAAACCTAAGCGAGCGGCAACCGAGGAATAGATAATAAAATGAAAAGAAGCAAGTGAAGAATTTCACTTGCTTCTTTTCATTTTATAAATTTGCTTTTACAACTTCTACGATATGCTCCGGTGTCAAGCCGTATTTTTCGACTAATTCAAGAGGTTTGCCGCTTTCACCGAATGTATCGTTAATGCCGACCATCGCAATCTTCGTCGGATGATATTGGCTTGTAATTTCGCTGACTGCAGATCCAAGACCGCCAAAAATGTTATGTTCTTCACAAGTCACAATGCATGTACTTTCTTTTGCTAATTCAATAATCAAGTCCTTGTCGATTGGCTTGATTGTCGGCATGTTGACAACCGTTACGGAAATGCCTTCTTCTTTCAGCATTTTACTTGCTTTTAATGCTTGCTGCACCATGAAGCCGGTTGCGATAATTGTGATATCTTTCCCTTTTTCCAATACATTGCCTTTCCCGATTTGGAAGTTGTATGTATCTTTTTCATAGACAGGTTCTACTGCAAGTCTTCCTAAACGTACGTAGCATGGACCATCGTATGCTGCGACAGCTTGAATTACCGCTTCTGTTTCGACAGCATCGCAAGGGGAGATGACAGTCATGTTAGGGATGCTTCGCATAAGTGCGAGATCTTCGATGGCTTGGTGGGAAGCTCCGTCTTCACCGACTGTTATACCCGCGTGTGTCGCACATACTTTTACATTCAATTTTGGATAGCAAATGGAGTTTCGGATTTGTTCAAAGGCGCGTCCGGCTGCAAACATAGCAAATGTGCTGGCGAATACTGTGTTTCCGGCTGCTGCAAGCCCTGCTGCCGTCGATATCATGTTACCTTCGGCGATACCCATATTGAAGTGTTGATTAGGACGCACTTTCTGTGCATCTCCCGTTTTGGTTGATTTGGATAAATCGGCATCTAATACAACCACGTTTGGATTCTCTTGCACTAAGTTCGCTAAAGCTTGTCCGTATGCTTCCCTTGTTGCGATCTTCTTCATTACTCGTTGCCTCCTAATTCTTTCATCGCTGTTTCGCATTGCTCGGCAGATGGAGCCATTCCATGCCATTCAGATTGGTTCTCCATGAAGGATACGCCTTTTCCTTTAATTGTCTTGGCAATAATGACAGTAGGTTGTCCTTTTGTTTCTCTCGCTGTTTCATAAGCCGCAAATAATTCCTTATAGTTATGTCCATCCACAGTAAGTACATTCCATCCGAACGCTTCGAATTTTTTGTCAATCGGGCATGGGTTCATAACTTTTGTGATATCACCGTCGATTTGCAAGCCGTTGAAATCTACAATCGCCAATAAATTATCCAACTTATAATGAGCGGCGCACATTGCGGCTTCCCACACTTGTCCTTCTTCTAATTCACCGTCTCCCAATAACGTATAGACACGATGCGGCTGCTCGTGGATTTTGTTGGACAATGCCATTCCGACAGCAGCGGAGATTCCTTGGCCTAAAGAACCTGTTGACATATCGATTGCATCAACATAATTCATATTCGGATGCCCTTGGATTTTTGAATTGATTTGTCTGAATGTAGAAAGTTCTTCAGAGGTGATGAAGCCTTTTTCATATAATACCGCATAAAGGACCGGGGCGGCATGCCCTTTGGAAAGAACGAATTTATCGCGGTTGTTGCTGGTGACGTTCTCTTCTGTCACATCCATTTCCTGGAAGTATAATGAAGTCATTATTTCAACAGCGGATAATGAACCCCCTGGGTGTCCTGAGCCAGCTTTTGTAATCATTTTGATGATGTTTTTTCTGGCATTTATTGCCTTGGTTTCTAAGTGATTGAACGTATCCACCATATATCCTCCTAAAAAGTAAATTAAATGTATACGTGATAAGCATAGAAGTTTCTGGGGTGTTCGTGAAGTGACAAGTTATTCCATATTTAAAACGGTATTGTGAAGCTTTATTTTTAGCATGGATTCCTAAAAGATATATGTTAGGATAACAAGAGGTATAATAAGATTCCATAAAGTAAATGTAAAGCAATCATTAGGTGGAGGTAGCATCATATGGATTATAAATTAGTGTGTATAGATATGGATGGCACATTGCTTGATTCGAAATTTACAGTGCCGGATGAGAATGTAAAAGCTTTGAAAGAAGCAATCAAGCAGGGTGTTCAAATTGCGTTGGTGACAGGGAGGCCATATAATATTGCAAGCTACTTTAGAGGGATAATCGGGGATGCTGTTCATATTATCGGCACGAATGGAACGTATTTTAAATTTGGCGATTATGAATACAAGAAATCTTTGAGCGATGAAGAAATCGAATTGGTTTACAAGGTCGCCGACCAATATAATCTGACCGCTCATTTCAAAGGGCATAATGTATTAATTTCCAATAAGAAATTAGAAGACAGCCAACCGGAGAAGCTTTTGAATGAAACACTGCCTGCTGAGAATCAAATGCTTCTATATGATGACTGTTCATTGGAGGATGTACAGAAGTATCATCAAAATAATATTTCCAAGTGCATTTTATTCTCTGATGACCTTGATGCAGTTGCTAAAGGGAAAGAAGCCATTAAACAGTATGATAAGATGGAAGTTGTAAGCTCGCATGAGAATAATTTCGAAACAATGCCTGTAGGCACGTCGAAGGGCTTAGCAGTAAAAAGTTTATGTGAAATGCTGAAGGTCCGGCCGGAAGAGCTGATTTGCATCGGCGATAATGAAAACGATTTATCCATGATCAAGTTTGCCGGCTTAGGCATAGCGATGGGCAATGCTCCTCAGTATATTAAAGAACAAGCCGATTATGTAACGGATACTAACCTGAATTGCGGGGTTGCAAAAGCCATCCGTAAATTTATTCTGGACAAATAAAAAGAAGAATCCCGAAAAGTTTTCGGGATTCTTCTTTTTATGCAAGCCCATGATAAAGTGCATAATGTTTAATATCGGAAGTTTGAATAGTTCCTGCGAAAGGATTCGTTCTTTTTTTCTTCGCTTGCGTTTCTTCTTGAATATAGATGGTGGCCAAATCTCTTAAGATCAATTTAGCTTCTGTGCCATCTGTAATGCATTCTGTCTGATCATCTACGAACAATCGGCATTTATCGTATTTGACCCCATTTTGTAAAAGCACATCTACATATAAATATGTTTGTTTAATAGCTACGCGAATGCATTTCTTTTTCCGCTCAATTTCTGACTTTATAAGATTTCTTGTCAACTCGTTCGTTACGTTTTGTAAATCGTTCGTTAGTACGGAAATCTCTTGCTGCAATTCTTCGATATCTTGTGTTGCTGTCGCCATTTTTATCCCTCTAATCGCATGTTTTATTCCCTCGGAAGAAAATTGGTTTTTATAAAAGTATACTCCCTCTCACTTCCTATAGACAAATAATTGAGATTATTAGAGAGGGAATATTGATATAGCGATACGTTTAATCTCTTGATAAGATGTCCAAACTGGGAAGTTGAAAGGGGATATCTATGAAAATCATTATTTGGATTATCGTATTTGTGATTGCACTTATAATAGGTTTACTCATTTCTAAAGTGAAAGTGACTGTTCATTATTCTCATAGCGGTAATAATGATCGATTAATTATTCTTATGAAGGCTGCTTATGGTCTTTATAAGAAAAAAATAGATATACCTGTTATTAAGATGGGTGAGGATTCAGCGGAGATTGTCATGAAAGAGCAAATGGAAAGCAAGAGCCGTACAGAAGAAAAAGGTACGAAGCGTATTACAATAGAGAGTCTTCTTAATAGCTTTCAAGATACAAAAGCAATTGTGAAGCATGTTATAGATGCATATCCGATTATGAGGCACTTCTTGAAGCGGGTGAGGATTCTCGAGTTTACCTGGCATAGCAACATCGGGACGGGGGATGCGGCGCTGACGGGTAAAATTACGGGTGCCGCTTGGGGTGCAAAGGGTCTTGCGCAAGCTGTTATGGATCGATATACATCTGTTGATTGCGTTCCTTCGATTCATGTTACACCACACTTCAATAGCAAGCTTTCGATGACCGACTTACATTGTATACTTACCGTTCGAATTGGACATGCTATGGTCACAGCCATAAAGCTTATTCGGCATTGGAAAGGCGGCAGAGTACATTTGCCCTCGCCCTTTGCAAAACATAGCGATCAATCAAATAAATCTTTATAGCAGGAGGAAATATAGTTATGTCTGAACATCCGATTCAAGGGCTAATGAGTGCGGCTATGGAAAACTTAAAAGAAATGATCGACGTGAACACAATCATAGGAGATCCTGTTGAAACTCCCGATGGCAGTGTGATTTTAACCGTTTCTAAAGTGGGTTTTGGTTTCGCAGCGGGCGGAAGCGAGTTCTCGGCTAATAGCGGCGGGCACTCGGGAAATGGCGGTAATTCACAACAGCAGCCAAAGCTGCCGTTCGGCGGAGGCAGCGGGGGCGGCGTTTCCATTACACCGATTGCCTTTCTGATTGTAAGTTCCAACGGTGTGAAAATCCTTCACTTGGATGAGAACACACATTTATTGGATAAGATTCTTGATGTCGCACCGACGGCTATAGAGAAAATCCAATCCATGCTTTCTAAGAAAGATTCTCAATCGGAATCTAAGGGTCAACAGCAACAAAACCAGCAAAAGCATGATTTAGCGTGAATCCGCTAAAACAGGTTTCAAGCAAAGGATTGAAGGGGTAACTAATAATTGAAAAAAGTCTGAAAAAAGCATATGATAAAAACAGTACATATGTTGTAGAAAAAGGGGAGATTATGAATGGCGAAAGTTACGTTCAAGAACAATCCGGTTACATTGCTTGGAAATGAAGTTAAAGTGGGAGATACAGCTCCTAGCTTTTCAGTATTACGCAATGACCTTTCATCGGCAACACTGTCAGACTATGAAGGTTATGTGAAGATTATCAGTGTGATTCCTTCGATTGACACAGGAGTTTGTTCAGCCCAAACAAGAAAGTTCAATGAAGAAGCCAGTAAGCTTGATAACGTAAAGGTCCTTACAATCAGTGCAGATCTTCCATTCGCACAAAGCCGTTGGTGCGCGGCTGAAGGCATTGAGAATGTAGAAACATTATCAGACCACAAGGATTTGTCCTTCGGCAACAATTATGGGGTAGTGATGGAAGAGCTTCGCCTGTTGGCTAGATCGGTTTTTGTTGTGGATAGCAATGACAAAGTGGTCTATGTAGAATATGTAAGTGAAGGAACGAACCATCCGGATTATGAAGCTGCAATCAAGGCGGCTAAAGAAGCTAAATAATCGAATTTATCGAATGTATAAAGGAGCTGAATCATTCTGTCTTGTTTTAAAGGCAAGTGGTTCAGCTTTTTTATTTACGCATAAGCAGGTTGTTCGTTACAATAAGAAAGGAAAGAACGGAGGTTTTTTGTTTGAAATTTGAAAGTATCGAGAAAGCATTCCAATTATTAGATCAAACAGCTCTAATCATTGAAGAAGAATGTCATTGTACGTATTTAGAAGCATTGGCTGAAACAGCCGAAAATATTTTTCAACGTTCCATATTGCAAGAGGATGTAAGTGAAATGACGAAAAAACGACTTCTCAAGCAATATGATTCTATACCATTTGAACAATTTGATGCTGAAACGATCCGTAAAGCATTCCAACTAGCTATTCTAAAAGGAATGAAACAGAATACACAATCTCACCATCAAATGACACCTGATTCAATCGGGTTATTCGTCAGCTATCTTGTACGTAAATGTATGGAGGGGAAAGAATCCTTTAGAGTGCTTGACCCTGCGGTTGGAACAGGCAATTTATTATTTACAATCCTACAGCAATTCAAAAAGGAAGAAATAGCAAGCATCGGCTGCGATGTAGATGAAACACTTGTAAAACTTGCTTACAGCGGAGCTAACTTAATGCAGTGCGCTGTTGAACTATATAACGGGGACAGCATTAAACCGCTTCTGATCGACCCTGTCGATCTTATCGTAAGCGATCTGCCTGTCGGTTACTATCCGGATGATGCAAGGGCGCAAGAGTTCGAAGTGAAGGCGGATGATGAACATACATATGCCCACCATCTATTGATTGAGCAAAGTGTGCGCCATTTAAATGAAGGCGGATATGGCATCTATATTATTCCTAATAGCATCTTCGAATCCGCTCAAGCAACTTTATTGCAGCAATTCCTTAAGAACCACACACATATTCAAGGGCTTGTTGCGCTGCCTGCTTCATTGTTCAAGAATGAAGCGGCTGCCAAGAGCATATTGATCGTCCAAAAGAAGAAAGACGGATTATCGGCTCCTAAGAATGCATTGCTTGTACAATTGCCGAATATGTCGGATAGTACAGCGATGCGTAATATATTGAAGAAAATGGATGAATGGTTCAAAGCAGAAAAGCGTGATTAAATTATAGAAATGAGAGAAAAGGCCTCTTGCTTTTATTGACTAAAGTGTGAGGCTTTTTCTTTTCGCCTAATAGTTATATAATTTTGATTATTCTTATTATTGAATTTATAATGGGCAATAAATGGAATCATATAAAGTGAATCTTTGATAGGTGGGATTTTTCTGTCTTTTCCTATCTATCATTAGATCAACCAATCGGGTTATTACAGGTACTTAATAATTTAATAATCTCCCCCTTGCATATCTGCGTTCTCGCTGCCGAGCCGGAGCGGGAGTCATAGTACATGTTAAATGGGATAAAGGTGTTAAGGGATATGGATATCAAGCCTCAGCTAGAAAGGATATTTAGGGATGAAATCGATTACAATAAGGTGGAGATTTCAAGGTGGAGATTTCGTGCCGCAGAGTAGTGATATCTGTTATATTTTTTCGATAAATATTATTGTAACACTTTCTGGTTTTGTTATGAAATGTAGAGGTTTATTTGTGGAAAAATTTAAAATTACCCTATCCTATTGAAAAAATATAGGTACAATGCTTAAATGATAATTGTATTATTTTATGTTACAGTTAATCGAAATATAATATAACACATCTTAGAATTCGGATGGTAAAGGAGCGACAGCACATGTCAAAAATTATTGCTATTAATGCAGGCAGCTCATCTTTGAAGTTTCAACTTTTTGAAATGCCTAGTGAGACAGTTATCACTAAAGGATTAGTAGAGAGAATTGGCTTAACAGAATCAATCTTTACTATTTCGGTAAATGGCAAGAAAGTAAAAGTGGTAACAGATATCCTTAATCATGAAGTAGCTGTAAAAATGTTACTTGATAGTTTAATCGAACACGGAATTATTTCATCATTTGATGAAATTGATGGAGTAGGGCATCGTGTTGTACATGGCGGAGAAATTTTTAATGATTCAGTTGTCATTACAGATGAAGTATTGAAGCAAATTGAGGAATTATCTGACTTAGCGCCTCTTCATAATCCGGCTAACGTTACTGGAATCAAAGCATTCCAACACATTTTGAAAGATGTACCGGCGGTAGCGGTATTCGATACAGCTTTCCATCAAACAATGCCGGAGAATTCTTATCTATACAGCTTGCCATATGACTATTATAAAGAATACGGCATCCGTAAATATGGATTCCATGGTACTTCACATAAGTATGTTTCTGAAAGAGCGGCTGAATTGCTTGGTCGTCCGCTAGAGCAATTGCGCCTGATTTCTTGCCACTTAGGTAATGGAGCAAGTATTGCAGCTATCCAAGGCGGTAAATCAATTGATACTTCAATGGGCTTCACACCGCTTGCCGGTGTTACAATGGGAACTCGTTCAGGCAATATCGATCCTGCCCTTCTTCCATTTATCATGGAGAAAACAGGTAAAACAGCCGAGCAAGTAATCGACGTGTTAAATAAAGAAAGTGGATTACTTGGTGTATCCGGATTCTCAAGCGATTTACGCGATATCGAATCTTCAGCTGCAGAAGGCAACCACCGTGCAGAGTTGGCATTAAAAGTATTCTCAGATCGTATTCATAAGTACATCGGTTCTTATGCTGCCCGTATGGCTGGTGTGGATGCAATCATCTTTACAGCGGGCATCGGGGAGAACAGTAACCTAATCCGCGCGCGTGTTCTTGAAGGGTTAGAATTCATGGGCGTATACTGGGATCCGTCGTTAAATAACTTCCGTGGTGAAGAACGTTTCATCAGCTATCCGCATTCACCGGTAAAGGTAATCGTTATCCCGACTAATGAAGAAGTTATGATTGCCCGTGATGTAGTGCGTTTAGCAGATATGTAATGATATAAATAACAAAGGAAAACCTTTTGTGATGGCATCACAAAAGGTTTTTTTGATTCGGGCTAAATTGGGGCGTTTTTTATTCTGTTATTTGCTTATGATATACTTAGGCTACATACTTCATTATATAAGGGCAGGAGTTGATTCTATGGCATTTACAAATCGAGAAATGAAAATATATGAAGAAGTAAAAATGTGGGAAGAGAAGCTTTACAGTTATGAAACGACAGACTTTGAAGTATTGTATGATAAAGCTCTTCAAAGCAGCTTTGCTCTTATTCCGGAAGAGATTCAGGCGGAGTTTTTTACTACACTAGATAATATGCTATTCCATCTCCATGCGATGATTCAAGGCGCACAGTTTCAAATGGATGCCAGAGATCGCATTTTGTCCATAGCCCGTATTTTTCATGATGATATAGAGGAAATTACGGATATGAAATATCTGACGGCCGATCAATTGAAATACATAGCGCAACAGCAAATTGCAAGGCACCGGCTGTATTCCTTCGCGCAAGGCGGAATTAGCGGAATGGGCGGGGCTGTGTTGATTACAAGCGACTTGCCTGCAATCACGATTATTAATTTACGTCTTGTTCAATTGATCGCCATGTCATATGGATATGAAGTGAATACACCGAAAGAAATGATGATTTCTTTGAAAGTGTTCCATACAGGTACGTTGCCTGAGAGAATGCAAAAACACGGATTTGAAGAGCTGATCGATTGTATACAGCATTCAGAGCAATCATATTTTTTTGATGGCAGTGACGAGATTACAGATGTTTCATGGTTTGAACAACCGGTAAAGCAGATTATGAAATATTTAGCGATTTCCATGTTCCGTAAGAAAAAAATCCAAGGCTTGCCATTAATGAGTATGATGATAGGGGCGGGAAGCAACTATTCGTTGACAAGGCGTGTAAGCGAATTCGCCCATAACTTCTATCAGTATCGATATTTGCGAGATAAAGACGAGCAGTAATATATGTGGAGAAGAAGCAGCATCCGGGATGAACTGCCCCTTAAAAGTTAGACACAAATCTAACTTTTAAGGGGCAGTTCAGGAAGGGTGCGGCTTTTTTTATCCCGTTTAACAGGTACTAAGACTCCCACTTCAACACAGCAGTGAAAGCGCAGATGTGTAAGTGGGAGATCAAGTACCTGTAACAACTAAGGTTGGTTCATCTAATGATAGGCGGGGGATGAAGGAAAACCCCCACCTATCAAAGATTCACTTTATGCATGTATTTTGCCGGAAGTGCTTTCTTGTGTCCTGTACCATAGCCACAGGTCGTTGATTTGGGAAGCGAGCTCGGCTATTTCGTAGTTGAGAGTACAAGAAATGTTGAAGCTCTCCTCTTCATCTAATTGGCTTTGTTTCTTGTTGATGAGTTGTTCTAAGCCTTGGATGCGATCCGGTATATTGCCGCGGATACTTTCCCATTCTGCCAAAATCATCTGTTGTTGAGCTTCTGTATATTCATCCCACTCTAGCAGCAAGTCAGGAACGTGAATGCCTAATCTTTCATCATACGTGAAATAAGAATCCCTCATTATTTTCTTCCGCCTCCATTTTACCTTTTGTTTTAGTGTATAACGATTGGAAAAGTTTTTCATCATTTGGTTGTTTGCGATAGGCAGAGAAATCAAAAAAATATGGTGATGCAAAATTTAAGAAAATTTAAGAAAATTCCCTTGCGAAAAAATGAAAAAGCTGATAAAGTAAATATCAAGATTTTGAATAAAAATTATTTCGAGTGAATTTTTATTCATACACGGGGGGCAATTATAAAATGGCAAAACAAAAAGTTGTATTAGCTTATTCCGGAGGTTTAGATACTTCCGTTGCAATTAAATGGATTCAAGATCAAGGTTATGATGTAGTAGCATGCTGCTTGGATGTGGGCGAAGGCAAAGACTTGGAATTCGTGAAGAATAAAGCTCTTTCTGTTGGAGCGGTTAAATCGTACGTAATTGATGCGAAAGAAGAATTTGCACAAGAGCTGGCTTTAGTGGCTATGCAGGCTCATACATTATATGAAGGCAAGTATCCGCTTGTATCGGCGCTTTCCCGCCCAATCATCGCGAAGAAATTAGTGGAAGTGGCGGAACTGGAAGGCGCGGTAGCGGTAGCGCACGGCTGTACAGGCAAAGGTAATGACCAAGTTCGTTTTGAGGTATCCATTTCAGCATTGAATCCTGACTTGCAAGTGCTTGCTCCGGTTCGTGAATGGAAATGGTCACGTGAAGAAGAAATTCAATATGCAATCGACAATGATATTCCGATTCCAATCAACCTGGACAGCCCATTTTCTATTGATCAAAACCTATGGGGAAGAAGCAACGAATGCGGAGTTCTGGAAGATCCATGGGCAGCTCCGCCGGAAGACGCTTATGATTTAACAGCAAGCTTGGAGAATACACCGGATGTAGCGGATATCATTGAAATCACATTTGAACAAGGTGTACCAGTTGCACTTGATGCTGTTCCTTATAACTTGGCAGATTTAATCCTGGAATTGAATTCGCTTGCCGGCAAACACGGGGTCGGACGTATCGACCACGTAGAAAACCGCCTTGTCGGCATTAAATCTCGTGAAATATATGAATGCCCGGGTGCCATGACATTAATCACAGCCCATAAAGAATTAGAAGATATCACGCTAGTAAAAGAAACAGCCCACTTTAAACCGGTTATCGAAAAGAAACTAACAGAACTTATTTATGAAGGTCTTTGGTATTCTCCATTGAAGGAAGCTCTAGTGGCATTTTTGAAAGAAACACAAAAGAATGTAAATGGCGTTGTGCGCGTTAAGCTATTTAAAGGCCATGCAATCGTCGAAGGACGTAAATCAGATAACTCTTTATACAATGAGAAACTTGCGACGTATACAACAGCAGACGAATTCGACCATGGTGCAGCAGTCGGCTTCATCTCATTGTGGGGATTGCCAACAAAAGTAAACAGCATGGTTAACAATAAAAAGAAGGTGAAAGCGTGAAAAAACTGTGGGGAGGTCGATTTACCAAATCAGCAGAAGAATGGGTAGATGAATTCGGTGCTTCAATCTCTTTCGATCAAGAACTCGTGTTAGAAGATATAGAAGGCAGCTTAGCCCATGTGAAGATGCTTGGGGCATGCGGAATTTTGCCGCAGGAAGATGTAGATGCCATCACTAATGGTTTGTTGCATCTTCAGAAACAAGCAAAAAACGGGGAGCTGCACTTCTCTGTTAAGATGGAAGATATCCATTTGAATCTTGAAAGCATGCTGATTGATTTGATCGGCCCTGTTGGCGGGAAACTTCATACAGGCCGGAGCCGAAACGACCAAGTCGCTACAGATATGCATTTGTATTTACGCAATAGAATTCATGAAATCATTGAGTTGATAGAAGAGGTTCAAACAGCACTTTTAAATAAATCGAAAGACCATGTTGAAACTATACTTCCAGGCTATACGCACCTGCAAAGAGCGCAACCTATTTCGTTCGCCCATCATTTGCTTGCGTATTTCTGGATGTTGGAAAGAGATAAAGAGCGTTTTACTGAGAGTTTCAAGCGTGTGAATAAATCACCGCTCGGCGCAGGTGCTTTAGCTGGGACAACTTTCCCGATTGACCGCCATTTGTCTGCAGAATACTTGGGCTTTACGAGCATCTATGAGAATAGCCTGGATGCGGTGAGCGATCGTGATTTCATTGTTGAGTTTCTATCTAACAGCTCTATGATGATGATGCACTTGTCGCGGTTTGCCGAAGAAACGATTCTATGGTGCAGTCAGGAATTCCAATTCATTGAACTGGATGATGCATTTTCTACAGGAAGCAGCATTATGCCGCAGAAGAAGAATCCTGATATGGCAGAACTGATCAGAGGAAAAACAGGCAGAACATATGGCAACCTTTTCGGATTGCTTACTGTCTTAAAAGGTTTGCCTTTGGCATACAACAAAGATATGCAAGAAGATAAAGAAGGCATGTTTGATACAGTTAAAACGATTACAGGTTCATTGAAGATTTTTGCAGGTATGATTTCTACAATGAAAGTACGTACGGATGTGATGGAGAAAGCAGTGAAATCGGATTTCTCCAATGCTACTGAACTAGCGGACTATTTAGCGGGGAAAGGGCTGCCGTTCCGGGAAGCGCACGAAGTAGTAGGGCAATTGGTGTTGAATTGTATTAATAAAGGGTGTTATTTAGCAGATTTATCACTTGAAGAGTTCAAATCAGCCAACGACTTATTTGAAGAGGATATTTATATTGTTCTTCAGCCGTATGAAGCTGTTAAGCGCCGCAATAGTGCCGGAGGGACAGGCTTCCGGCAGGTAGAGGAAGCGATTGGAAAAGCAATGTTTGCTTTGGATAAATAGAAGGACCAAAAAAATCATCTCATAACGAGATGATTTTTTTGTGATCATTAGACTTCTTTATCTGTACGTATAACCAATACATCGCATGGGGCATAGCGTGTAATGTGTTCTGATACGCTGCCAATCAGGAAGCGCTCAACAGCATTTAAACCGGTCGCACCGCATACGATTAAATCGATATTATTGTTTTTTGCGATATCTTTTGGAATTTTGACTTTTGGAGAGCCGTACTCTACAACAATATGTACTTTGTTGACACCGGCTGTTTCAGCTTGTTGTTTGTACTCTTCAAGCAGCTCTTTCGCATAAGATTCTGAACGCTCTGCCATTGTGCGGTCATATGCTTCGATTGTCGCAAAATTTCTAGTATCGATTATATGGGCGATAGTCAGGTCGGCGTTGTTGCGTTTAGCCACTTCAATCCCTTTTTTGAAAGCCCATTCTGCTTCTTTGGAACCGTCAACAGCTACAAGAATATTTTTGTAAGTTAAACTCATAATCAATCCCTCCTAATAATCATATTATAGCAAATATTTACACAATTATAGTGTGTAAATAAATCGAAAAATATTAAAATATTAAAATAAATATCTATTGAAAATGTTTTAGATGTTTATTTAGGGGTAATGCAGAGATTGGTTTTATGAGGACTTTATCAGTAGGAATTATAAAGCGTGAAATGAATTTTTATCTATTTAATGATTATGTAGCTTGTTAAGAGGATTGTGAAGGATTATAGAAGAAAATAAGAAGAACATCCCATATAGAAAGAGGATGTTCTTCGTTGTTTTTATTTGATGATCTGCAGATCTTTAGGGAATTTTGTCAAGATTTCGCAGCCGGTAGATGTAACATAGATATCATCTTCGATACGAACGCCGGCAACCTCAGGCACATAAATGCCAGGCTCAATCGTATATACCATTCCTTCTTGTAAAGGCAGTGCATTGGTTTCAGTCAGTGATGGATATTCATGCACACTGATGCCAAGGCCATGGCCGAGGCGATGCGGGAAGTAATCGCCATATCCTTTATCTGCAATATATGTACGGGCGGCGAGGTCCACTTGGGCACAAGTTACGCCTGGCTTGCTTAATTCAATCGCAGCGAGTTGGGCTTGTAGAACCGTATCGTAAATGTCTTTCTGTTTATCAGTAATATCATAGTAGGCGACTGTTCTTGTAATATCGGAACAATATCCTTCGTAAACAACTCCAAGGTCGAATAGGACAAGGTCGCCTTTTTGGATTTTCGTGTTGCCCGGCACTCCATGAGGAGAGGCGGCGTTTTTGCCTGTTAGAACCATTGTGGAGAAAGCCATCTCGTTGATGCCTTTTTTCTTCAGTTCGTATTCGATCGCTGCCAGGATATCCATTTCTGTTTTGCCCTCTTGGATTTCATTCGTGCCGACTTCAATGGCATAGTCCGCTAATCGGCATGCTTCGCGCAGAATGGTTAATTCTTTCTCATCTTTAATCATGCGCAATTGGCGAAGCTTTTCTTCGGCTGATACGAATGTAGGGGATGAGAAGTATTTCAGGATTTGTTCGTAGCGTTCCACATTCATATGTTCTTTCTCGACAGCTACAGTGGAAACTTGGATATTTCGTTTCTCGATAGCCGCTTTAATCATTTCCCATGGATTTTCGATATCCGTGTAACCGATGACTTCATGTTGCCATCCGGTATTCTTGGCGTCAGGCACTTCCATCTTCGGACAGATTAGAATCGGTTCAGCATCAGGAAAAACCGCAAGGGCCAGTAATCTTTCGTGAGGATCACTGTAAAAGCCGCTTAAATGAAAGACATTTTCCGTCGACGTGATAAAAGCGGCGGAGATGTCTTTTTGTCTCAGCCAATTTTTAAAAAGTTCCAATCTATTATTCATGGTCGTTCCTCCTAAAAAATAGTCTATATCTGAGATTAACAGTATAAAAGCACAATTGCAAATGGTTATAATAAAGTTGAATTGGGTATTAATTCAATATCTGGATAGAAGGAAGGGAGCATGTGAAATGAAAGTATCTTTCCATGGGCATTCGGTTGTTAAAGTAGAAACAAAAGGGAAGACAATCCTTTTTGATCCGTTTATTACAGGCAATGATTTAACCGATTTAGAAGTCGGCGGCGTGAAGCCGGATGTGATTATCTTGACGCATGGCCATGATGACCATGTCGGTGACACGATAGCGCTCGCAAAGGAACATGGTTCACTTGTGATTTCCAATGCTGAAATTGCGACAGTCCTTGGAGGGCAAGGTGTGGAACACACCCATGGCATGAGTATCGGTGGGGCCTATGATTTTGATTTCGGCAGGGTGAAGCTCACTCCGGCTTTCCATGGTTCGGGTATGACAATCGACGGGCAAATGGTGTATGGGGGACAGCCTGCCGGCGTACTTCTGACGATTGAAGGAAAAACCATTTATCATGCAGGGGATACAGCGCTGTATTCTGATATGAAATTAATCGGCGAACGCCATCCTATCGATCTCGCTTTCATACCAATCGGGGATAACTTCACAATGGGGCCTGAAGATGCGGCGCTGGCGGTTGAGTTCCTTAGTCCGAAACTGGCAGTTCCGATTCATTATGATACGTTTCCGGTTATCAGGAAAGACCCGCAAGATTTCGTGAAGTTACTTCCGGAAGGTAAGGGGAAAGTGTTGCAGCCCGGCGAGGCAATTGAATTATAAAGTGAATCTTTGATAGGTGGGAGTTTTCCTTCATCTCCCACTATCATTAGATGAACCAACCTTAGTTGTTACAGGTACTCGGGTCTCCCACTTACACATCTGCGCTTTCACTGCTGCGCGGAAGTGGGAGTCTTAGTACCTGTTAAACGGGATAAAAAAGCGCGAATCCGTTTTAATGAACAGATTCGCGCTTTTTGTCTTTGATAGACTTGTTTATTCTTCTTTCCGGCTGTAGTGCATATAGTATTAATAACAAGTCGGATTGGAGAGAAGTGCTATGCGTGAAAGGTTGCTTTTTTGTGTATTGGTCATAGGGATTATGCTGTATTATGCTATCCCCAGGTTCAATTTCCTGGGAACACTTCAAGAGCAAGTGTTCGCCGCATCCTGGTTGTTGTTTGCGTTCCTGGCTGCCGGGGGTAATGTGGCGGCTATATTGTATGCGCCGAGCAGAAAACGTGCCCGGCAAAAGAAAAAAAGGCAATTGGAAACGAAAAGAGTATACGATTACGAATAGTATAATTGTATACAAGGGCTCTTTACCCTTATAATATAAAAAAAGGCAATATGTAAAGGGTGAAGAGCTTTGGCTACAAAGCATGAACAAATATTAAAATACATAGATGAGTTACCTGTCGGCGAGAAGATTTCCGTGCGCCAAATCGCAAAGGAATTAGGCGTCAGTGAGGGAACAGCATATAGAGCAATCAAAGATGCGGAGAATAAAGGATATGTAAGCACAATTGAACGAGTGGGCACAATTAGGATAGAGCGTAAAAAGAAAGAAAATATTGAGAAATTAACCTATGCAGAAGTAGTCAATATTGTGGATGGACAAGTATTGGGCGGTCGAGCAGGTTTGCATAAGACGCTGAACAAGTTTGTCATCGGGGCGATGAAGCTAGAAGCAATGATGCGCTATACAGGCGCAGGCAATCTCTTGATTATCGGCAATCGCATACAAGCGCATGAACTTGCATTGCGGGCGGGAGCCGCTGTACTTATAACAGGCGGTTTCGACACGGATGAGCATGTAAAGAAAATCGCCGATGAGTTGCAACTGCCGATCATTTCAAGCAGTTACGATACCTTTACGGTAGCAACAATGATTAACAGGGCGATTTACGACCAATTGATCAAGAAAGAAATTTTGCTCGTGGAAGATATCTTGACACCTGTGGATGCTACGGCTCACCTTGTTTCAGGAGATCCGGTCGCAAAGTGGTTTGAACTTAATCAAGCAACTACGCATAGTCGCTTTCCGGTAGTGGATGGCAATAATAAAGTAATCGGAATGGTGACTTCAAAAGATATCATGGGCTCTGACCCTAACTTACCAATTGATAAGGTAATGACAAAACAGCCAATGACGGTAAGTGGAAAAACAAGTGTGGCGTCTTCAGCACATATGATGGTTTGGGAAGGCATCGAGATGCTGCCTGTTGTCGATAACCACCAGAATCTGCAAGGCATCATCAGCCGTCAAGATGTATTGAAGGCACTGCAGATGATTCAAAGGCAGCCGCAGGTGGGGGAAACGATCGATGATATAATCGCGACGCAATTAGTTTCCATCGGCGGTAAAGGAAAAGGCGAAGAAGTGTACCGATGTGAAGTCACCCCTCAAATGACGAATTATCTTGGGACGATTTCGTACGGCGTATTTACGACTATTGTTACCGAAGCGGCGAATCGCGTCCTCCGCACCTTTAAAAGAGGGGATTTGGTCGTTGAGAATATGACGATTTATTTTATTAAACCGGTCCAGATCGATAGCCAACTGGAAATTGTGCCGAAAGTGCTTGAAGTGGGCAGGAAGTTCGGTAAAGTGGATATAGAAGTATTCAATGAAGGCAAGCTTGTGGGAAAAACCATGATGATGTGCCAATTGTTAGATCGCAATTAAAAAATCGTCTCAATAAAGAGACGATTTTTTTTGAAATCTATCTATTGGAAGTATTGGCTTCATCGATAGCGAGCGGTAAAAAGAACCTGTAGGCCCTAATGCCGGACCAGACGCTCAATCCCCCAACAAGGATGAAGATCGTCGCGACGATGTATGTCACAATCGTTTGA
Organism: Bacillus sp. (in: firmicutes); assembly: GCA_051874035.1. Taxonomy (GTDB): domain Bacteria; phylum Bacillota; class Bacilli; order Bacillales; family DSM-1321; genus Bacillus_AD. The sequence continues at coordinate 71,571 of JBJEFM010000122.1, read as the reverse complement.
AATAAAAATAGTTGATTAACGCCGAATATCGCCACGAACGTTCCAAGGGCGATGGATGATTTGGCTGATAGCCATTTACGTTCCATAGGCAATTTGGTCCGGAAGTATTTAGTTTTATAAAAAAGATAAAAAGCTAATGCTATAATGATAAGTATGACAAAAACAGGCATTGACGAATCCTCCATTTATAGTAATGGTCCATTCTTATTGTAACTGCAAATGGAAATAAATGCTACAATTATAATAAACATTCAATGCACAGTAATTGGGAAGGGGTTTATACATGAAATCAGCAATCTTAGAAACAATTAAGCAATACAATACTATCATCCTCCACCGCCATGTGCGTCCGGACCCGGATGCTTACGGTTCGCAATGCGGTTTAGCAGAGATTCTGCGTGCGTCATTTCCGGAGAAAAACATCTATGCTGTCGGTCAAGAAGAGGAATCTTTGCATTTTTTAAAGAGATTGGACACGGTTGAAGATGATGTGTATAAGAATGCGCTTGCTATCATTTGTGATACGGCGAATCAAGAACGCATCTGTGACCAGCGCTATAAGCTCGCGGAGAAAATCATTAAGATCGACCATCATCCAAATGATGACCAATATGGTGATTTGCTGTGGGTAGATACATCGGCCAGCTCCACAAGTGAAATGATTTATGAATTCTATTTGTTCGGAAAGGATCAAGGATTGATCATCAATGATGCGGCAGCCCGTCTTTTATATGCGGGGATTGTCGGTGATACAGGAAGATTCCTATATCCAAGCACGACGGAAAAAACGTTTAAATATGCTGGAGAGCTGATTCATTATAATTTCTCGCGTACAGACTTATACAATGGGATGTATGATTTAGATGAGAATGTAGTTCGCTTAAATGGCTATGTAATGCAGAATTTCGAAATATCGCCATCCGGTGCGGCTAAACTGGTTCTTTCACAAGAAACGCTTGAGCATTTCAATGTGAAGCCTTCTGATGCATCTCTTCTGGTCAGCAATCTAGGAGTAGTTAAAGGTGTAAAGGCATGGGTGTTCTTTATCGAAGAAAGCGACACAATCCGTGTGCGCCTGCGTTCGAAAGGCCCTGTTATCAATACAGTGGCGAAGAAGTTCAACGGCGGCGGACATCCGCTGGCTTCGGGAGCCTCCATTGCGTCATGGGAAGAAGCGGAGCAAGTAATGCTTGAATTGGACAGAGTGTGTCAAGACTATATCAAATGAGAAATAAGTCAGTGGAGATCATGCTTCACTGACTTTGTTTTACGCCCGTTTGATTTTCACTTCGATGTGCAATGTAGAGAAGATTGTAATCTCATTCACTTCGAAGGCATATTTCTTATCGTTGATTTTAACTGATTTATTTTCGATGGTTTTCTTGAGTAATAGTCTGCCTTTATAGACGGTTTCAATATCTTTGGTGATCAACGAATTTAAATCTTTCTGGATGGCCTGCTGAGCTTCCACAATCGACAATAAATCAAGTTTATAGTCACGGCCGTTTGTTATGGCGACTTCAATTTTTTGAATGGTGAGTTTTTGCTCGGCTTCATCATTTTTTGCGGCATATTCTTTTTCCCAAATGGCATTCTTCGTTTCTAATTCTTCGATTATTTTTTGTTGGGTTTTTAACTCAAGGATTTGTTTTTCCTGCATAGTTCCATGCATATAGAAATAGAGGCACCAACTGACGGCCGCTCCAATGACCATGCCTGCAATGAAACGCCGCCAGCCGCGGCTTACGGTTTGGGTAGGGGGCTTCATGGTGTCTGTCCCTGTGTAATCCAGTGGATGATGACAGAGCCTGTATGGGCGCCTGTATAAGCGGAAATGATCCAGAGGATTTGTTTGATAAGATCCTTTGTTTCTCCATTCAGCAAGCCTCGCTCTAAACTGTATACTGTATCGAACGTTCCGCCGATTGCCGCAATAATCGCCCAGATCCGCAGGCTTTCAGATAAGCCGATTACGGCGGTGATAGGAGGCTGGTTCGTGAAGAAAGCAGCCATTCCGCCAATTAATGATCCACCTACTAAAACACCGAATGAGATAAAGAAACTGTTTAGAAAAACAGGAAAAAAAGCTTCACTCATTGATTGTTCCCCCTTTTACACTTTATGAAGCGGAAGGAGAGCTTGTACGAATTTCTACATCTATGTATATGAGGCGATTTGTCTCTATATACCTTTTCCTTAAAAAATCACAGGGAACATGTTTTCCTTTTCAAAAGAAAGTATCTATAATAAAGCATATAAAAAAATGACTAGAATAGGAGGCGTATTATGGACTTTGTACATCTTCATGTACAGTCATCGTATAGTTTGCTTGCGAGCACTGTCCGGATTGAGGAGTTAGTGCAGCAAGCAAAGCGTGAACAGATGCATAGCCTTGCGCTTACAGATCGAAATGTGATGTATGGGGCCATTCCTTTTTATAAAGCATGCAAGAAGTCCGGCATTAAACCCATTCTTGGCATGTTGACGGATGTGCTGCACGAAGAAGAGGCCTTTCCGCTTCTGTTGTTGGCACGGGATCAGAAGGGTTACGCCAACCTTTTAAAAATAAGCAGCAGTATTCAAACCATGTCGAAGCAAGGAATTCCTTTGAAGTGGCTGAAAGGCTACAGTGAAGGAATAACCGCGATTTCTCCGGGAGAGGAAGGGATTGTTGAAACATCGCTTAGAAAAGGTGATATAGAACAAGCCCGTTCGGCGCTCCAAACATATAAAAGCATATTTAGCCCGGAATATTTTTATTTATCCATACAGAAGGTCAAGCAAGCTGATGAAACAAGCGCTCATCAGCAATTGCTGGCATTAGCCCATGAAAACAAAACGGCCCTTGTAGCAACGAATCCTGTGATGTATATGTCTATGGATGATGCATTGGCGCATGATGTGTTAAAAGCGTTGGATACGGGCAGCCAATTAACGAGTCAGGTCGGCCTGCAGCGGGAATATTATTTCAAAAGCAAGCTTGAAATGGCTGAAGCCTTTAAGGAACAGCCGGATGCCCTTCATAATAGCATGGTCATAGCGGAGCAATGCGAGGTGGAGATTGAATTCCATAGAAGCCTGCTGCCTAAGTATCCAACTGAGCGGCCTGCGGGTGAACTGCTTAAAGAACTATGCTTAGAAGGTTTTAAAATAAGATACCCACAGGCGAAGCAATCATATTATGAGCGTCTGGAGTATGAATTGTCCGTCATTAACAAGATGAACTTCAATGATTATTTTCTCATTGTCTGGGACTTTATGAAATTTGCCAGACAGCAGCGGATCATGACAGGTCCGGGCCGAGGTTCAGCCGCAGGTTCTATTGTGGCATATGTATTGCAAATCACCGATATTGATCCCATGGAACATAACCTTCTATTCGAACGCTTCTTGAATCCGGAACGCATAAGCATGCCTGATATTGATATCGATTTCTCGGATATTAGGAGAGATGAGGTAATCGCCTATGTAGCGAAGAAATACGGACAATTGCATGTGGCGCAAATCATTACATTCGGAACGTTTGCGACGAAGGCTTCACTGCGTGATACAGGAAGAGTATTCGGTTTGAACAGTAAAGAGTTAGATGCGCTTTCCAAAATGGTTCCATCAAGATTAGGCACCACCATTCAAACGGCGTTGCAGGATTCATCTGAGTTGAAAAGATATTATGAGGCAAGCGATGAGAATAAACGCCTTATAGACACCGCAATGAAGATAGAAGGACTGCCGCGCCATACATCTACACATGCGGCGGGCGTGGTTATATCAGATTTGCCATTAACAGATTTAATCGCTATTCAAGAAGGGCATAATAATGTGCATTTAACGCAATTTCCTATGGAAACGCTAGAAGAGCTGGGACTTTTGAAAATGGATTTTCTAGGTCTGCGCAATCTAACGCTGATGGAGCGGGTGCTTGCTTCTGTTCGCAAGGCGACAGGACGCATGATTCAGCTGAAGGAGATTCCAATGGACGATGCCAAGACGTTCCAAATGCTGGGTAAAGGTGAAACGATAGGTATTTTCCAATTTGAGTCGGAAGGTATGCAGAAAGTGCTCAAGCAATTAAAACCGGAACAATTCTCTGATTTAGTAGCAGTCAATGCCTTATATCGTCCGGGTCCCATGGAGAATATACCTGCCTATATCCGCAGAAGGCACGGGGAAGAGAAAGCAACCTATCTTCATCCGGATCTGCAGGATATCTTGCACAATACGTACGGCATTATCGTATACCAAGAGCAAATTATGCAGATTGCTTCTAAATTTGCAGGCTTCTCATTAGGGGAAGCGGATTTGCTGCGGCGCGCTGTTTCTAAGAAGAAAGCGGATGTATTAGAAGAGCAAAGGCATTACTTCGTTGCAGGAAGTTTGCAGCAAGGATATCCACAAAGCACCGCGGAGCGCATTTATGATTATATCGTTAAATTCGCCAATTACGGATTTAACTTAAGCCATGCGGTTGCATATAGCTATATTGCTTATCAACTTGCTTACTTGAAAGCTCATTATCCCCGATTCTTCATGGCGGCTTTAATGAGTAGCGCCATTGGAAATGATGCAAAGATTGCGCAATATGCCCGCGAATTGAAAAAAATGAACATTCCTATCCTAGTTCCTTCTATTAATAAGAGTGAATACGCTTTCAGGCCGGAAGAGGATGGAATCCGTTATAGTTTAGTGGCAATCAAGGGAGTCGGAGGAACAGCTGTAAAAGATATATTGCAAGCGAGGAAGGCCAAAAAATTCAGTGATTTATTCGACTTCTGTATCCGTGTACCTTCCAAAACTGTTAACCGGAAAGTATTAGAAGCGTTCATTCATGCCGGCGCTTTCGATGAGTGGGGAGAAAATCGTGCGACATTATTAGCGAGTCTTGATGTAGCAATCGACCATGCGGAACTGGTTGCCGGCGATGATGGCGGCTTCGATTTATTCGGGGATTCCGAGTTTGATTTAAAGCCGAAATATGTGGAAACAGAGCCGCTGTCCGTAGAGGAAAAGTTAGCGCTTGAGAAAGAAGTGCTGGGTCTCTATCTGTCCGATCATCCTGTTGCGACATATAATGATTTATTCCATTACTTCGGGGCACAATCACTTACCCGGGCAAATGAAGGAAAGGAAGCAAGATATGAGGCGGGGGCCTATATCTCTCAAGTGAAGTCCATCCGTACGAAAAAAGGAGAAATGATGGCTTTCTTGACGCTTACAGATGAAATAGATGAAATGGATGCTGTCATTTTTCCTCCCGCTTATAAGAAATATGAGCCTATTCTACAAAAAGGAAAAATTGTTATGGTACAGGGGCATGTTGAAATGAGAAATGGGAAAAAGCAATTCATTGTACAAGAGGCCTATTCGGTGGAGCAACTACAAGAGAAACGATCGAAAATAGATACGCTGTATATCAGAATTTCCGCTGATAGGCATACGAAAGAAACTTTATATGCGATCAAGGACGAATTAAGGAAATATAAAGGAACAACGAGAGTAATGCTGTATTTCGAAAAAGAAAATAGAACATTGCTGCTGTCCATGCGGGATTGGATCACCCCTGCCGCAGCGCTGCTTTCGAACCTTAACGTTTTAGTAGGGGAAGAAAATGTCATTTTGAAAAAGATTTAATCTTTACATCCCAATAAGTTATGTTATAGTGAAATATAATGAAACGTGGTCTGACCACTTGGTAGTTTCTAAAAGAATGGCGGCAGGGAATCCATATTTCCTTTGCAAATTATAAGGAGTGATATTAGGGTGTCTTTAAGAGAGCAAGCTTTACATATACACAGCATCAACAAAGGTAAATTAGAAACAGTTTCAAAAATTCCGGTGCGGAACGCCGAGGAGTTAAGCCTTGCTTATTCGCCGGGGGTGGCGGAGCCGTGTAAAGAGATTTATGACAAGCCTGAAACAGTGTATGAGTACACAATGAAGGGGAATACTGTTGCTGTAGTTTCCGATGGAACTGCGGTTCTGGGGCTTGGCAATATCGGTCCGGAGGCGGCGTTGCCGGTTATGGAAGGAAAAGCGGTATTATTCAAAAGCTTTGCCGGTGTGGATGCTTTTCCCATCTGCTTAAATTCAACAGATATCGATAAAATTGTCGAGACTGTTAAATTGCTAGAACCGAATTTCGGTGGAGTGAACCTAGAAGATATTGCGGCGCCCAACTGTTTCGCTATTGAAGAACGCTTAAAGAAAGAAGCGAATATTCCTGTATTTCATGATGACCAGCATGGTACGGCCATTGTAACTGTTGCAGGATTATTAAATGCGCTTAAACTGGCGGGTAAATCACTATCAGAAGTGAGAATAGTCGCAAACGGCGCGGGAGCAGCAGGGATAGCAATCATTAAATTGCTGTTTACGTATGGAGTGCGCGATGTCATCATGTGCGATTCTAAGGGAGCGATTTACGAAGGACGTAAAGAAGGCATGAATGATATTAAAGAAAAAATCGCCAAGATTACAAACCGTGATAAATTAGCGGGCAGTCTCAGTGAGGTCATTAAAGGCGCTGATGTATTTATCGGTGTTTCAGTAGCAGGCGCTTTAACGCAAGAAATGGTTCGCAGCATGAATGAGAATCCAATTATTTTTGCAATGGCAAACCCGACGCCTGAAATTATGCCGAATGATGCGAAAGAAGCGGGTGCGCTTGTGGTGGGAACCGGCAGATCTGATTTCCCTAACCAAGTCAATAATGTATTGGCATTCCCGGGCATCTTTCGCGGGGCGTTGGATGTAAGGGCTACGCATATTAATGAAAAGATGAAGATAGCTGCTGTTGAGGCAATTGCAAGCTTGGTGCAGCCAAGTGAATTAAGTGCGGATTATGTAATTCCAGGGCCTTTTGATCCTCGTGTTGCACCGGAAGTGGCTGCCGCAGTCGCGAAAGCCGCCATGGAAACTGGTGTAGCTAGAATTAAGGTGGACCCACAAGATGTGAAAGCTAAAACAGTGGAACTTGCAATTATTGGAAAGTAGTGAAAGTGGAGTGGAAAAACCTTATGGACATTCTTCTAAAGTATATTTAAGCATTGTTGAGAAACTGAAAAATATGATAGAAGAAGACGGACTGCATCCGGGGGACAAGATACCGTCGGAACGGGAATTATCAGAGCGCCTGCAGGCAGGACGTTCTTCTGTTAGAGAGGCGCTGCGCGCTTTGGAACTTTTGGGCCTTATTGAAACGAAGCGGGGCGAAGGGACGTTCGTCAAGGACTTTCAAGACCATAGGTTAGTAGAAATATTGGGCGGCTTCTTTCTCAAGGATGAGAAAACAAAAGATAAGTTAAAAGAAACGAAGTACTGCATTGAACTGGATTGTTTAAAGCTTGCGGTGAAAGACGCTTCAGATCGTCAGATTGAATATGTCATTCAGTGGGCGAAAGAGCATGAATTCGATGATTATGCCTTTTTCGAACAGATTGCTTCAATCCATGACAATCGCCTTATGGAAAGAATCTGGATAGCGGTCGGAAGCTATGTCAAAACAATCAGCAGAGCTTCCCAGGCGGCTTCAAAGGAACCGTATCTATTATTGCTGCAACATATGAAAAAGCGTGATGTGCAGGGAGTCATACAGATCTATACCAAGAACTTACGAAATATGTCGATGATCCATTGACATGTTTTTACATAATATTCGAAATCATCCGTGTACAATAAAGGACAAGCGTAAAGCTATATAAGTTGATATACCACTGAAGGGGGAATCCTCTTGCTTAAAGAGTTATTTTCAAAAACAAAGAAGAAGAAGTATGCAACTATTCCATCTGACCGCGATATTCAAGACGTTCCAGAAGGGATTATGACGAAATGCCCGGAATGTAAAAAGATTATGTACACCAAAGACTTAATTAAAAATGAGAAGGTTTGTTCACATTGCCATTATCACCACAGACTTACTGCCTCTGAAAGAATTGATTGCACTTTAGATCATGGCTCATTTGTAGAATATGATGCCGATTTGGTTTCTGACAATCCTCTTCAATTCCCTGATTATGAAAGCAAGCTGGAAAGTGACCGTAAGAAGACAAAAATGAATGAAGCGGTTGTGGTAGGCGAGGGGACGATCGAGGGATTGGATGTTGTGATTGCGGTTATGGATGCCAACTTCCGCATGGCCAGTATGGGCTCTGTTGTCGGTGAGAAGATCACCCGTGCGATTGAGCGGGCGCGTGAGAAGAAAGTGCCGTTCATCATCTTCACGGCATCAGGCGGAGCAAGGATGCAAGAAGGTATTCTAAGTTTGATGCAAATGGCTAAAACAAGTGTAGCCCTTAAGCAGTTCAGTGATGAAGGCGGCTTATTTATCTCTGTTATGACACATCCGACGACAGGTGGAGTTTCCGCGAGTTTCGCCTCGCTTGGAGATTATAATTTTGCAGAGCCTAAGAGTCTAATTGGATTTGCCGGAAGAAGTGTAATCGAGCAGACAATCGGGGAGAAGCTTCCGGAAGATTTTCAGACGGCTGAGTTCGTCTTGAAGCATGGTCAGCTTGATGCAGTTATATCCCGTTTGGAACTAAAAGAAAAATTGGCTTTTGTGCTGAAAATACATCAACCGGGTGGTGAAAAGCAATGATTGCGGAATTAGAATTTGAGCGTCCGGTAATGGATCTGCGCAGAAAGATCAATGAATTGAAGAAAATGACAAAAGAAGCGGATGTGGACTTGTCTTTTGAAATAGAGAAATTGGAGAAAAGACTTGAGAAACTCGAAAACGAAGTATATGCGAATATAAAACCATGGGATCGGGTCCAGATTGCCAGACATCCGGCCAGACCAACAACCTTAGAATATATCTCTCATTTATTCACTGATTTTTTCGAATGCCACGGCGATCGCTGTTTTGCCGATGACGCTGCTATAGTGGGAGGAATTGCGTTCTACCGAGGAATCCCGGTCACTGTTATAGGTCACCAAAGAGGACGTGATACAAAAGAGAATATTCGCCGGAATTTCGGTATGCCTCATCCGGAAGGCTATCGTAAAGCTCTGCGCCTGATGAAGCAAGCAGAGAAGTTCAACAGGCCGATTTTTTGCTTTATTGATACAAAAGGGGCTTACCCCGGCAAGGCTGCAGAGGAGCGCGGACAAAGCGAAGCCATCGCAAGAAACCTATTCGAAATGGCGGGTATCAGCGTTCCCATCATTACGCTGGTGATCGGGGAAGGAGGCAGCGGCGGCGCTCTTGCTTTAGGGGTCGGCGACCGTATCATTATGCTTGAAAACTCAATCTATTCGGTGATTACTCCGGAGGGTGCGGCTACAATCCTTTGGAAGGATGCCGGATTGTCCAAGAAGGCTGCGGAAAGTATGAAAATCACCGCCCCTGACATCAAAAAATTGGGTGTGGCTGATGAAGTGATCGAAGAAGTGAGAGGCGGAGCTCATCGGGATATAGAAGCGCAGGCCAAGTTGATTGACCAAACCCTTTATGCCGTATTGACAGAGCTTCTGCAAAAAGAGAAATCAGAATTGATTGAGGATCGATATAATAAGTTTAGAAGCATCGGAGAATTTCGTTCTTCCAAATCTTATTCGGAAGTGAAATGAAAGGAGCGGCCTAAACGGCTGCCCTTTTTTTATGAATAATTTTCAAAAAGAAGTTATTTTTCTTGCGTTTAGAGGAAAAGAAGGAATATCCTGCAAATATATTTAAAAAATCTTGAACAGAATCGGTTAGAAAATTTAAACAATGTTACTTCTTTCACATACAGGGTTTACGAAACAGGAAAAGTCATTTAGAATGTATAGCTAGTAAGGGCAAGAAGCATTTTAATATTATGTTTTTAAGCTGAAGGCCCATAATTATTAAAAAGAGCTTTCATAAATTTCCGCAGATTGACAAAAGATAATCTGGATAAGGAATATAGGTTGTCGGAACGTGGAAAGATAACTGAGCAGCTCGAAGTTATACATAATAACAACCGTAGGATTTATTTTTCCATGTTTTCCTGTACAAGTTGAATATGCTTAATAGAGGTGAAAGTTTTGAAAAGAATTGGAGTTTTAACTAGTGGTGGAGATGCACCAGGCATGAACGCTGCAGTCCGTGCCGTTGTACGTAAAGCGATTTATCATGACTTAGAGGTTTTTGGAATTTATCAAGGTTACCAAGGTTTGATGAATGGATCGATTAAAAAGCTTGAGGTAGGATCTGTTGGCGATATCGTCCAACGTGGAGGTACGATGCTATTCTCTGCGCGTTGTCCGGAATTCAAAACGAAAGAAGGGCAACTTAAAGGAATCGAGCAATTGAAGAAGCATGGCATTGATGCTTTGGTTGTAATTGGTGGAGACGGTTCTTACATGGGAGCTAAGGCTCTTACGGAACATGGCTATCCTTGTATTGGAGTGCCGGGGACGATTGATAACGATATCCCTGGAACAGAGTTTACAATCGGTTTCGATACAGCGTTGAACACTGTAATTGATGCCATTGATAAAATCCGTGATACAGCAACATCGCATGAAAGAACGTATGTTGTAGAAGTAATGGGAAGAAATGCGGGGGACATCGCTTTATGGGCGGGCCTTGCAGGCGGTGCGGAAAGCATCTTGATTCCTGAAGAGGATTATAACATTCAAGAAATCGTCGATAAGCTGAAAAGAGGCCATGAACGAGGCAAGAAACATAGCATCATCATCGTTGCTGAAGGTGTAGGAAGCGGTGTGGAAATCGGTAAGCAAATCGAAGAAATGACATCATTCGATACGCGTGTAACGGTTCTAGGGCACGTACAGCGCGGAGGCGCACCTACTGTGAAAGACCGTGTCTTAGCAAGCCGATTAGGCGCTAGAGCGGTTGAATTGCTGCTTGAAGGCAAAGGCGGCCGCGCGGTAGGAATCGAGAATAATCAGTTGGTGGATTATGACATTATCGAAGCTTTAGCTCGAAAACACACAATTGATTTGGGTATGTATAAACTATCACAAGAATTATCTATCTAATTAAATAAAGGTATGTTCTATTACTGAAAAGGAGGCTTTTTAGCCAAATGCGCAAAACAAAAATTGTATGTACGATTGGACCTGCAAGTGAATCTTTTGAGAAGCTTTGCAGTTTAATGGAAGCTGGAATGAATGTATGCCGCTTGAACTTCTCGCATGGAAGCCATGAAGAGCATGCTGGAAGAATTAAAACAATTCGTGAGGCTGTTAAGAAAACAGGAAAGCAAGTAGCAATCCTTTTAGATACAAAAGGTCCTGAAATCCGTACGAATGATATGGAAAATGGTGCAGTTGAACTGAAAACAGGCTCTAATATCATCATCTCTACAACAGAAGTATTGGGTACTGCAGAGAAATTCTCTGTAACATATGCAGGTTTAATTGATGATGTGAAGATCGGTTCAAAAATTCTTCTTGACGATGGTTTAGTCGGCCTTGAAGTAACAAAAATCGATAAAGCTAACGGTGAAATCCATACTGTCGTCCTTAATGATGGAATTTTAAAAAACAAAAAAGGTGTTAACGTTCCTGGCGTATCTGTTAACTTGCCGGGCATCACTGAAAAAGATACTCAAGACATCCTTTTCGGTATTGAACAAAATGTTGACTTTGTAGCTGCTTCTTTCGTACGCCGCGCTTCTGACGTATTAGAAATCCGTGAGCTCCTTGACAACAATGGCGGTAAACACATTAATATCATCCCTAAAATCGAAAACCAAGAAGGCGTAGACAACATTGATGAGATTCTTGAAGTTTCTGAAGGATTAATGGTTGCACGTGGAGATCTTGGCGTAGAAATCCCTGCTGAAGAAGTGCCGTTGGTACAAAAGCAATTAATTAAAAAATGTAATGCATTAGGCAAGCCTGTTATTACTGCCACTCAAATGCTTGATTCTATGCAGCGCAACCCGCGTCCGACACGTGCGGAAGCGTCTGACGTTGCGAACGCAATCTTCGATGGCACAGATGCGATTATGCTTTCTGGTGAAACAGCTGCTGGTTCTTACCCGGTTGAAGCTGTTCAAACAATGCACAATATCGCTTCTCGCGCTGAACAAGCATTAAACCATAAAGAATTGATTTCTAAACGCAGCAAAGACAGCGAGCATAACATTACGGATGCAATTGGTCAATCGGTTGCTTATACAACATTGAACTTGCATGCAAATGCAATCATTACTCCGACTGAAAGCGGTCATACAGCTCGTATGATTTCACGCTACAGACCACAAGCACCAATCATCGGTATTACTTCAAACGAACAAGTAGCTCGTCGCTTATCGCTTGTTTGGGGCGTAACAGCTATGGTTGGACCTAAGACAAATTCTACAGATGAAATGTTAGAAAATGCAGTTGCGCAAAGTATAGCTTCAGGTCTTGTGGAATACGGCGACCTTGTTGTCATCACTGCTGGCGTACCTGTTGCTGAAACAGGCACAACAAATATGATGAAAATCCATATGATCGGAAAAACTCTTCTTAAAGCTCAAGGCATCGGCAGAAAGAAAGCAATCGGTAAAGTCGTAATTGCGAAAAATGCTGCAGAAGCAAATGAGAAAGTGGAAGAAGGCTGTGTGCTGGTAACACTTGGTTCCGACAAAGAAATGATGCCTGCAATCGAGAAATGTGCGGCGCTTATCACAGTGGAAGGCGGGCTGACAAGCCATGCTGCAGTAGTGGGCGTCAACCTTGGAATTCCTGTAATTGTCGGTGCTGATAATGCAATGGAAGTTCTTGAAGAAGGCCAAACAGTAACAATCGATGCTCAACGCGGTATTGTGAATGACGGAAAATCAAGCATTTTATAATAGAAGTGCATGATATAAGAGAAAAAGAAGGCAAATATGCCTTCTTTTTTCTTATATCAGCAAGAACCGCCGGCAGTGTATAATAAGTAGTATGCAGGAGGTGTGTACTGTTGAGATTGTTTCTATTATTACTGATTATTATTCCGGCTTGTGAATTAGGAGTATTGATTTGGGCCGGTAACATAATAGGGCTGCTTCCGACCGTGCTGCTGATTATAGCAACAGGGATCGGAGGAGCCTATTTAGCGAAATACCAAGGCTTGATGACAGTGAGGAAAGTGCAGGAGCAAATGAATAGAGGAATAATGCCGGGAGAAGAAATGATGGATGGCATTTGCATTCTTCTAGGCGGTTGTTTATTATTGTCTCCAGGTTTCTTGTCCGATGCATTCGGCTTACTACTATTGCTTCCGCCTACCCGCAGGCTGATAAAGCCGGGCCTGAAGAAAATGTTTATGAAGTGGATGAATCGCCGTACGATCACCGTTATAAGATAAAGTAAATCTTTGATAGGCAGGGTTTTCCTTCATTCCCCGGCTATCATTAGATGAACCAACCTTAGTTGTTACAGGTGCTTGGTCTTCCACTTGCATATCTGTGTTTTCACTGCTGTGCGGAAGCAGGGAGTCTTAGTACATGTTAAACGGGATAAAGGGAAGGCTGGCCATGATACTGGCCGGCCTTTTCACGCATCAGAGAACATCGCGCTAATCTACTTCTTCTTTTCCTTTGATAAATAGCCAAATATCTTTAAATACATTGCTTCGGTGTAAAGTGTTGATAATGACAAGTATGATAGGACCGGCGATTAAGCCTAAAAAGCCGATAAGTTTAAAACCGGCAAATAGGGCGATCAACGTGGCGAGTGGATCAAGCCCTATGCTTGAGGAAAGCACTTTAGGCTCCATAATTTGTCTTTGGACAATTACAATTATGTATAGCACGCCCAGCCCTATAGCAAGGCTTATCTCCCCGACGACAGCTTCATAAATGATCCAAGGCACAAAGACCACGCCGGTGCCGAGATAAGGCAAGATATCGACAAGGCCTGTTACAAAAGCAATTGTAATAGCGTAATCTACCCGCAATATCAATAAGCCGATCAGCACAATGATAGTGGTAAATGAGATTAGAGTGAATTGGGCTTTAATAAAGCCGAATAATGCTTTCTTGAGATCGGTAAATACCGTCCCCCCGCTTTCCTTCACTTTATTGGGGATAATGCGATGGACATAGCTTTGCAATCGGTACCAATCATTGCTAATAAAAAAAGTAGCGAGTGTGGAGAAGATAAAGACTGTGACAGCGTTCGGGAACCAACCGATGAAAACGGGTATTTTCTGAAAGAAATCTTGGATGAAGCTGCCGACAGTCCTGACGATTGTCTGACCGGCATTTTGGATGTTATGCATAATGGACTGTTGTTGCCCTGAACCTAAATCATTGAACAGAACAGCGATTTTCTCGTATAGGGGAAGAATAGTTTGTTCAAAATATTGTTCGATGTACAAAACGAGCAGATTTAATTGTTTAGGAATATTATCGCTTAAATAATTAGCGCCTGAAACAATTTCAGCAATCAACAGTGTAATCAGTCCCGCGAATATCGATACAATAGAAATAAGCGTAAGGATTACGGCTAAAGACCGGGGCAGCTTGATTTTTTTTTGTAGAACATTCACAATCGGGTTAATTAAGAAGGCTATGGCAAGGCCGATTATAAACGGATATGTATACTTTGCTGTATAAATAAGAAGCAAGATGCTGGCTACAGTGATTGCCGCCACGATAAAAAGGCGGATAAATCTGTAAATATAAATGGGATTCAATGGAATGGAACCTCCTTGGATACATCTTTTTAGTAATCATGATTTTCATACTTCTGTTTTGTCTAAGAAGGCCGAGGGAGAGCGAAAGGTATTTTTTCCTTATAGTGTACGATTTGTTGATCATCTATAGTACGGTTTGAAGGCATCATTCTGTCCTTGTTATCCGGTTAATATTGGAAATTGCAAATATATAAATCCAGTATAATTGATTACGCGTTGTAAAAGGCACAAAAATGCAAAAAAAGTAAGTATAATTTGAGAGAAGGGTGATAGTTTTGACATCTTCGTTATTATTTCTAGTGTTATTACTTGCTGTGGGAATCATGGCTAAAAACAACTCTTTGATTGTCGCGGTGGGATTTCTGCTTATTGTCAAGGTTGTGGGATTAGGAGATAAAATATTTCCCCTTTTGCAAAGCAAAGGGATCAATATCGGTGTTACCATTATCACAATTGCCGTACTTATACCGATTGCGACAGGAGTAATCGGCTTTAAGGAGTTAGGGGAAGCGTTGAAATCGCCGTATGCATGGATTGCTTTAGCTTCCGGCATTGCGGTCGCTTTAATAGCTAAGAATGGCGTTACACTATTGGCTACAGATCCCCATATCACGGCCGCATTGGTATTCGGAACAGTATTAGCCGTGGCTTTGTTCAATGGCGTAGCGGTGGGTCCGCTGATCGGTGCGGGGATCGCCTACATCGCTATGCGCTTTTTTGATTTGTTTCAATGATGCATAAAGCGCATGCTGGATCATAAGTGCATACGAATGAATAATTATTTAAGAACAAAAGATTAATATTAAAAGATTAATATTATATCAGAAATACATAGAAGAATGCTGTCTCTATTATTTTGTAGTCAGTATTCTTCTTTTTTATGATTTGTTTTAGCTTGTTTGTTCTAAATTATTGTTAATGGCGCTATTTTTGGTTTTTGAGAAAGGACGAAAAAGTAACTTTGTGTTATTTTATTATAGTGTTTATAAAGAATATAATTTTTTGAATGGAATATTAAATTTGAACATTTTGAGAGCTTTTGATTTTCAAAAGAACAATTATTGTTTATAATGGGAGATGAAAGCGGAATCTTTTTTACTGTTATTAATTATTAGAATATTATTTCTTGTTGACGATAATGTTAATTTTTAAAGTGGATGATTGAACGATCGTTCAGTTTTTTATGTTTTATTATGCAAAATAAAGGAAAGTACAATAGAAAATAACAGTGTACCATGAGTGGAGAGATTTCGTTTCCAAATAAGGGAGCCGGGCTTCCGAAGCGATCATACATATTGGATAGGGATTAACCATTTTCCATCCACTATGTCATAAAGACATATTTTTCCAATGGATAAAAGGGGAATTAAGAGAAAAGGAGAGATTCTGTATGACAGTAACAAGAGGTCTCGAGGGGATTGTTGCCACAACATCATCAATTAGTTCGATTATCGATGATACACTGACTTATGTTGGTTATGATATTGATGACTTAGCGGTTAACGCATCATTTGAGGAAGTAATTTATTTATTGTGGCACCGCCGTTTGCCAAACAAAGTAGAATTGCAGGAATTGACACTTCAATTAGCTAACAATATGGCGCTTCCTCAACAAATTCTAGAACATTTCAACCTGTACGATATCAAAAACGTACATCCTATGGCTGCTTTACGAACAGCGGTTTCATTATTAGGCTTATATGATCAAGATGCCGAAGTGATGGAAGAGAGTGCCAACTATCAAAAAGCTATTCGTCTGCAAGCAAAAATCCCAACAATTGTAACAGCTTTTTCAAGAATCAGAAAAGGTCTGGAACCAGTTTCGCCACGTAAAGATTTAAGTTTCGCAGCTAACTTCCTTTACATGTTAAGTGGTCAAGAGCCATCTCCTGTAGAGGTTGAAGCTTTCAATAAAGCGCTTGTTCTGCATGCAGATCACGAATTAAATGCTTCTACTTTCACTGCCCGCGTTTGTGTAGCGACTTTATCTGACGTTTATTCAGGTGTAACAGCAGCAATCGGAGCTTTAAAAGGACCTCTTCACGGTGGTGCGAATGAAGCTGTAATGAAAATGCTTACAGAAATCGGTTCTGTAGATAATGTAGAACCATATATTACGAAAAAACTAGAAAACAAAGAGAAAATCATGGGCTTTGGGCACCGCGTATACAGAAATGGCGACCCGCGTGCTAAGCACTTGAAAGAAATGTCCAAGAAACTTACTGAGCTAACCGGACAACCTGAGTATTATGAAATGTCTGTAAAGGTTCAAGAGCTTGTTACTTCTAAAAAGCCTCTGCCGCCAAATGTAGATTTCTATTCAGCGTCTGTTTACCATAGTCTTGGCATCGATCATGATCTATTCACGCCTATTTTTGCAGTAAGCCGTACATCTGGATGGTTAGCACATATTCTAGAGCAATATGACAACAACCGCCTAATTCGTCCGCGTGCTGAATATACAGGTCCGGGAATGCAAACATACGTACCAGTTGACGAAAGATAATAACGATTATTGTCATTTAAACGCGAGTTATATTTCATTAATTCTTAATTCTTAGAAATGTTAGAAGGTGATTCTAGCGATAGAATTCGTCTTCTAACTTTTATATAGCAAATTGGAGGGAATACAATGAGTCAGGGAGCAAAAATCACAGTAGAAAACGGTGTACTTCAAGTACCGAACAATCCAGTTATTCCATATATTGAAGGGGACGGAATCGGTCCGGATATTTGGGCGGCAGCATCACGCGTATTGAATGCGGCAGTTGAAAAAGCATATAATGGTGAACGAAAACTTGTATGGAAAGAAGTTCTTGCAGGGGAAAAAGCATTTAACCAAACAGGTGAATGGTTGCCGCAAGAAACTCTTGATGTTATCAACGAGTACTTAATTGCTATTAAAGGACCTCTAACAACTCCAATCGGCGGCGGAATTCGTTCATTGAACGTAGCGTTGCGCCAACAATTGGATTTATTCGTATGTCTTCGTCCGGTTCGTTACTTCGAAGGCGTGCCTTCACCGGTTAAACGTCCAGAAGATACTGATATGGTAATTTTCCGTGAAAATACTGAAGATATCTATGCAGGTATTGAATATGCGCAAGGTTCTGATGAAGCTAAGAAATTAATCAACTTCTTACAAACAGAATTCGGCGTAAACAAAATCCGTTTCCCAGAGACTTCAGGTTTAGGAATTAAGCCGATTTCTAAAGAAGGAACTGAACGTCTTGTGCGTGCAGCTCTTAACTATGCTATTAAAGAAGGCCGTAAATCTCTTACTCTAGTTCATAAAGGGAACATCATGAAATTCACTGAAGGTGCTTTCAAGAACTGGGGTTATGAATTAGCTGAGAAAGAATTCGGCGATAAAGTATTTACGTGGGCTGAATATGACCGCATTAAAGAAGAACAAGGATCGGATGCGGCTAATAAAGCACAAGCTGATGCGGAAGCAGCCGGTAAAATCATCGTTAAGGATTCTATTGCTGATATCTTCCTACAACAAATCCTAACTCGTCCTAAAGAGTTTGATGTAGTAGCTACAATGAACTTAAACGGCGATTATATTTCAGATGCATTGGCTGCACAAGTTGGCGGTATCGGTATCGCACCTGGAGCTAACATCAACTACGAAACTGGACATGCCATTTTCGAAGCAACTCACGGTACAGCACCTAAATATGCCGGATTGGATAAAGTAAATCCATCTTCAGTTCTATTATCAGGCGTATTGTTACTTGAACACCTTGGATGGAATGAAGCTGCTAAATTGATCATCGAATCAGTTGAGAAAACAATCGCTTCAAAAGTTGTAACATATGACTTCGCGCGTCTAATGGACGGAGCTACTGAAGTGAAATGTTCTGAATTTGGCGAAGAGTTAATCAAGAACTTTAAATAAACATAACGATTGTTGCTTAATCTATGATTGTATAAAGCATTGAGTGATTTTTGCTGCTGGTGCTAAAACATCTAGAATTTTAAAGATATCCAAGAGTTACAGTCACTTGCATAGCTCGAAGGAATAGTTTAAAAGAGATTTAATGCTCTCTCTATTATATGTTTTGCAGATATGGAGGAAGAATAAATGGCACGTAAAAAAGTTTCTGTAATCGGTGGAGGATTCACTGGAGCAACAACCGCGTTTTTTTTGGCGCAGAAAGAATTAGCAGATGTAGTATTGGTGGATATTCAGCCGATGGAGAACCCTACCAAGGGTAAAGCATTGGATATGGCTGAGGCTGGTCCTGTACAAGGCTTCGACGCTAATATCATCGGCACTTCGAATTACGAGGATACGAAAGATTCCGACATTGTGATCATTACTGCCGGTATCGCTCGTAAACCTGGTATGAGCCGTGATGATTTAGTTCAGACAAACCAAAAAGTAATGAAATCTGTAACGCAAGAAGTTGTGAAATTTTCTCCAAATTGTACAATCATCGTATTAACAAATCCAGTTGATGCTATGACTTATACAGTGTTCCGAGAATCGGGATTTCCTAAGCGCCGTGTAATTGGTCAATCGGGAGTCCTTGATACAGCACGTTTCCGTACATTTATCGCCCAAGAATTAAACATGTCTGTAAAAGATATCACCGGTTTTGTTTTAGGCGGACACGGTGATGATATGGTTCCGCTTGTAAGATACTCTTACGCTGGAGGCATTCCATTGGAAACATTGATTCCAAAAGACCGTCTGGACAAAATCGTTGATCGTACACGTAATGGCGGAGCGGAAATCGTAAATCTTCTCGGTAATGGAAGTGCTTATTACGCCCCGGCTGCATCACTTGTTGAAATGGCCGAAGCGATTCTTAAAGACCAACGCCGTGTACTGCCATCAATCGCATACCTTGAGGGTGAATATGGCTTAGATGGCATTTATTTAGGGGTTCCAACAATTCTTGGAGCAAACGGCATTGAACAAATTATCGAATTAGAATTGACTGAAGACGAGAAAGCAGCGCTTGCAAAGTCAGCGGATTCAGTCAAAAACGTTATGAGAGTTTTAGCGTAATTTTAGATATTTTATAGTGTTTTGCGTATAATGATGAATAGAAAAACCAAAAAATCGGGGATGTTTTCCCCGATTTTTTTTAGAAGAGCAATAAATCATTTCGGAGGTGAATAACTGCCAATGGTGCTCGGAAAGAAGCGAAAATTAGGTAGAAGTATTGAAGAGCTTTCTATCGGCGAGAAATTATCGCTAACGGAGAAGGTCGAAGATAAAGAGTTATTGCTGTATCTTGGATTAACGGGAGATGCTAATCCGTTATATATTCAACACGATTTTGCATCGCTCACTGAATTCGAGAAGCCGATTGTTCCAAATATTATGTTGACAGGGATCGTTACATCAGCCATTAATAAGTATTTGCCGGGTCCGGGAAGTTATATCGGCCATGTGGACCTTACTTATTTGCAACCTGTTTTTCATTATCAAACGGTGCGATTTCTATTTGAAATTACAGAGATTAATCGGGAGGAAGGATTCATCATTGTTGCTGTCCAAAGCAGAAATGATGAAGAGCATCTGGTTATTGACGGCAAAGTCAAAGTATATCCTCCAAAAACTGTGAAAGAAAATTGAACAGCATATAATAAGCCAAGAGTGATGTGCAAGCGGGAGGTCAAGTGCCAGTAACAACCCGATTGGTACATCTAACACGACTTAACCTTCCATTGTTCAATGGGGGTAAAGTCGTTTTTTCGTTCTGGGCATTTTTTCGGTGAGCTTGGATTTTTCACTATTTTTCACTATGGAAGACTGTATTAAAGTTGTTGTAGAACTTGTATAATTCTATTAACATAATTATAGAGGCATTTCGATTATGATAGGTAGAAATGGTTAGTTGTTAAAATAGTATACGAGTATCAGGAATTGTTCTTTGGAAAAGAGGGGTCTTTTTCGTATAGGGGTTAATATACATTTAGGAGGCAATTATGTCGAAGAAGGTTTTAGTAGTAGATGATGAGAGCTCGATTCTTACATTGTTGAAGTATAATTTGGAACAAGCTGGTTTTGAAGTGATTACAGCAGCCGACGGCGAGGAAGCGATTGAAGCTGCCGAGAGAGGGAATCCTGATCTTATTGTATTGGATTTGATGCTTCCGAAACTTGACGGGATCGAAGTATGTAAAATATTAAGACAACGGAAGATGAATGTTCCCATCCTGATGTTGACGGCGAAAGATGATGAGCTGGATAAAATACTTGGGCTTGAGCTGGGCGCCGATGATTATATGACCAAACCGTTCAGTCCGAGAGAAGTGATTGCGCGTGTAAAGGCTATTTTGAGAAGAGCTAACTTACAGCAAGGCAGTGTACAATCGGAATCGGAACAGGATGAAGCCATCAGAATTGTCGATTTGGTTATTTATCCGGAGAAGTATGAAACGTATTTCCAAAATGAGAAACTGGAACTGACTCCGAAAGAATTCGAGTTGCTGCTGTATTTAGCTAAGCATAAAGGACGGGTGCATACGAGAGACCAATTGTTAAGGTCGGTGTGGAACTACGATTTTGCCGGTGACACACGGATCGTGGATGTGCATATTAGCCATTTGAGGGAAAAGATTGAGCAAGATACAAGAAAGCCTAAATATATTAAAACGATTCGAGGACTCGGGTACAAATTCGAGGAGCCAAAAGATGCATGATTAAATTTCGTTCCAAGCTGCTGCTTGCCATCATTACTCTTATTACTTGTGTGATGGTCATTCTTGGCGGGCTCTTAGTCCAGCTCTTTGACAATTATAATCATAGCAACTTTGAAAGAAATACAAAAAAACAAGCATTAACCATTGTGCAATATATAAAAGAAAAGGGCGGGCTGGCTGATTTTCTGGCTGATCCGGAAGCGGTGGGCAGCCTGCGGCTGATCAATGAAAGTGTTTCGATTGTCTCTGCCGCTAAAGAGGTTGAATATGTGAATCATCAGCCGGAGGGTCTGTCACCTGAACAATATGCTGATTTCATTGCAGATGCTATTAAAAATAATGGGCAAGGCTATGGTGAATTAAGCGGACAGGATTTAAATTATTTCTGGTATCCGGTGAAAGCGGAAATGGGTGATGTGGATGGTTATGTCATAATTGCAAGTGAGTTGCAAGATGTTAAGAAGTTCAATGAGCAATCGTGGTTTCTGCTGTTCGGTGCATTAATCGTTGCGCTGTTATTCATTAGCATTATAATAGGGAAAATAGCCTCGACTTTCACGAAACCGATTGAAGCTGCCACAAGCACGGCGATTGAGCTGGCGAAAGGGAACTTCAGGGCGAGGACGTATGAGAATCCTATTGATGAAACGAAGATGCTCAGTACATCCATTAATATACTTGCCCGGAACCTGCAGGATATGGAAACGTCCAATGAGATGCAGCAGGACCGCCTTTCAACTTTAATAGAGAATATCGGCAGCGGCGTATTGCTTATTGACAGTAAAGGGTATATCACGCTGATGAATAAAGCCTATAAGCAATTGTTCAATGTGAAGCCTTCGCAATTTCTATATCGCTTATATTATGAGGCTCTCCAATATGAAGAAGTGATTCTGCTTATTGAAGAGATTTTCATGACGGAGAGAAGCATCAAGAAGCAGATGTTTCTATCTTTGCAAATAGAGAGAAAGCATTTCGAAGTCTACGGCGCCCCTATTATCGGAAATAATGACGAGTGGAAAGGCATTGTCCTTGTCTTTCATGATATTACTGAATTGAAGAAGCTCGAGCAAATGCGCAAAGACTTTGTAGCGAATGTTTCCCATGAATTACGAACACCGATTACTTCCATTAAAGGCTTCTCTGAAACATTGCTTGACGGCGATCTGAAAGATGAAAAAACAATCCGCGATTTCCTGACCATTATTCTGAATGAAAGCGATCGATTGCAGACATTGGTCCAAGAATTGCTGGAGCTTTCCAAAATAGAGAAATCTGAATTCAGGCTCTCAATTACCAAGCTGGATCTCAATAGTCTATTATCGGAAACGACTACGATTTTTGAACAGAAAGCGGCCAGAAGAAATATTCACTTCCGGCTTAAAGAAGCGGATAAGCCTGTCATCGTAGAAGGCGATACGTATCGATTGAAACAAGTCTTCATCAACTTGATCAGTAATGCCATCAATTATACGCAGGCAGGCGGGAAAGTTGAAGTCATTGTATCGGAAAATGACCACTTCGCTTCTGTTGAGGTGAAAGATACCGGGATAGGAATCGAACAAAAAGAAATTCCGAGAATCTTTGAACGTTTCTACCGAGTCGACCGCGACCGCAGCCGGAATTCCGGAGGGACGGGTTTAGGGCTTGCCATCGTCAAGCATTTGGTAGAGGCCCATCAAGGACAATTGCAAGTGATCAGCGAGCCAGGGAAGGGCACTTCTTTTATTGTGAAATTGAAGAAGCGAAGGTATTTTAAGTGACAGTTGATTGCAGCTTTACATTATTTTAACATGCAGTTAAATCCTTCTTTATAATAAAATCCTATAATGATTTATGAAGGCCCCTTATCCAAGGAATTATATAAAGCAAGGACAAGACCCCATCCTTGCTTTTTACGAAAATCCTTGCTTTATTTTTAAATACAGCATTACAATCAACAAGGGTAAAGCCATGCTTGGCTTTACCCTTGTTGTGTCCAAAAAAGAGGTGCCGTTTTTTCTTTGTAGGAGTGAACATGGTAGAATAAAGAGTAATAAACGATCCATTCATAAAGATAAGATACTTGTACATAGATGGAATAAAGATAAGGAGGACATTTCTTTGAAGAAAAAATTAATGTTGATTGATGGAAACAGCATCGCTTATAGGGCGTTTTTCGCGTTACCGTTATTGAATAATGACAAAGGCATTCATACAAACGCGATTTACGGATTCACGATGATGCTTACGAAAATGATTGAGGAAGAAAAACCGACACATATGCTTGTTGCATTCGATGCGGGTAAAACAACGTTTAGGCATGAAACATTCAAAGAATACAAAGGAGGACGCCAAAAGACCCCGCCTGAATTATCCGAGCAGTTCCCCTTTATCCGTGAATTATTGGATGCGTACGGTATCTCCCGCTATGAGCTGCCTAACTATGAAGCGGATGACATTATCGGTACTTTATCTTTGGAAGCGGAGAAGCAAGGTTTTGAAGTTATGATTGTTTCAGGAGATAAAGATTTAACTCAATTATCTTCCGATCAAACGACAGTTAATATTACCCGTAAAGGAATTACGGATATAGAAGCATATACACCCGCCCATATTCAAGAGAAATATGGTTTGAAACCATTGCAAATCATTGATATGAAAGGGCTGATGGGGGATACTTCAGATAATATCCCCGGCATTCCCGGGGTAGGGGAGAAGACGGCGCTCAAGCTGCTCCATCAATTCGGCAGTGTGGAGAAGGTATTGGATTCCATTGGTGAAGTAAGCGGCAAGAAGCTCAAAGAAAAGCTGGAAGAGCATAAAGACTTGGCGATCATATCCAAAAAACTGGCTACCATCACAAGGGAAGCTCCAGTTGAAGTGAAGCTGGAGGACCTTTCGTATACAGGATTTGACGTGAATAAAGTGATGAATATTTACAAAGAGCTAGGCTTTCAATCACTTCTTGATAAATTAGAAGATGGTGAGAGCCCGGAAGACGATGCAAGTTATGAAGCAGTTCCATTTATAGTAGTGGAAAATGTAACAGAGGATCTATTTGCGGATGATAATGCGCTTTATCTGGAAATGATAGAAGAGAACTATCAGCGCAGCCCGATTATCGGTTTTGGCATCTCAAATGCAAACGGTAATTATTTCTTATCTACCGAAACGGCCCTGCAATCTTCTGTATTCAAACAATGGGCGGAAGATAAAGCGAGCAAGAAAGCGGTTTATGATGCGAAACGGACAATTGTGGCGCTTCATAAACAAGGGATTGCCCTGAAAGGGATTGATTTTGATTTATTGATTGCCTCGTATGTGTTGAACCCCGGCGACCACGGCATCGATGTAGCTGCGATTGCGCAGAAAGAGCTGGGAACGGCGCTGCAGTCGGATGAATCGTTCTATGGCAAAGGAGTGAAAAAGGCCGTCCCGCCTCAAGAAGAGCTGGCGAAACATTTAGCGGGTAAAGCGCAAGCCGTTTATGCATTGAAAGATAAAATATTGCAAGAATTAGAAGAGAACCAGCAGCTTGAGCTATTTAAAGAGTTGGAATTGCCGTTGTCACTCATTCTGGCTGAAATGGAAATAGATGGCGTAAAGGTGGAAAGGGCAACGCTTGAACAAATGAAAGTGGAGTTGGCGGCCAAGTTGAAGAACATCGAGGACAAGATTTATGAATTGGCCGGCGAGACCTTCAATATCAATTCTCCTAAGCAGCTCGGGGTGATTCTGTTTGAGAAGCTGCAGCTGCCACCTGAGAAGAAAACAAAAACCGGCTATTCCACTTCGGCTGATGTATTGGAAAAGCTTGCAAGCAAACATGAAATTATTAAGCATATCCTTGAGTATCGCCAATTGGGCAAACTTCAATCAACATATATTGAAGGTTTGCTGAAAGTAGTCGATCCGGAAACAGGGAAAGTGCATACAAGATTCAATCAAGCGCTGACGCAAACGGGTCGATTAAGCTCGACAGACCCAAATCTGCAAAACATTCCGATCCGCCTCGAGGAAGGGAGGAAAATAAGACAGGCCTTCGTTCCGTCAAAAGAAGGCTGGTCCATCTTCGCAGCCGATTATTCGCAAATTGAATTGCGTGTGCTGGCGCATATCGCGAAAGATCCCGGCTTGATTGAAGCTTTCCGAGCGGATATGGATATCCATACGAAAACAGCGATGGATGTATTCGGAGTAAGTGCTGAAGAAGTCACATCCAATATGCGCAGACAAGCCAAAGCAGTTAACTTCGGCATTGTGTACGGCATTAGTGATTATGGGCTATCACAAAGCTTAGGCATCACTAGAAAAGAAGCGGCGAACTTCATTGAACGCTATTTGAAGAGTTTCCCGGGCGTTCAAGAATTCATGGCAGATATCGTAAGAGAAGCGAAAGTGAAAGGGTATGTGACAACGTTGCTTCACCGCAGACGTTATTTGCCCGAAATCACAAGCAGGAATTTCAATCTTCGCAGTTTTGCCGAAAGAACAGCGATGAATACGCCGATCCAAGGCAGTGCGGCAGACATTATTAAATTGGCTATGATTAATATGAGCGAGCGTTTAAAGAAAGAGAAACTGCAAACTCGCTTGTTGCTTCAAGTGCACGATGAATTGATTTTTGAAGCGCCGGAAGAAGAAATTGACATTTTGAAAGTGATTGTACCAGAAGAAATGGAGCATGCCATAGAGCTGGATGTTCCGCTTAAAGTGGATTATTCTTACGGTCCGACTTGGTACCACGCGAAATAATAGAAGGAGGATAGCCTATGCCTGAACTTCCAGAAGTCGAGACGGTACGAAGAACGTTGGAGCAGTTAGTGCTAGGGAAAGAAATTCAATCGGTGGCTGTATATTGGCCTAATATTATTAAGAAGCCGGCTGAACATGAACAGTTCGCGGATGCTTTAAAAGGGCAGAGGATCGAGGCGGTCGGAAGACGAGGGAAGTTTCTGCTGTTCTATTTTACCGACCTTGTTATGGTTTCACATTTGCGCATGGAAGGGAAATACGGGCTTTTTTCTGCGGATGAGCCGGTTGAAAAACACACGCATGTCATTTTTACTTTTACCGATCAAACCGAGCTTCGCTATAAAGACGTGCGGAAATTCGGTACGATGCATTTATTCGCCAAGGGAGATGAACTGCTTGAGCTGCCGTTGAAGCAGCTTGGCCCTGAACCTCTCTCGGATGTGTTCACGAGTTCATATCTGAAAGCGGCGCTGTCAAGGACATCCCGCAAGATTAAACCTGTCCTGCTGGATCAAACCGTCGTGGTCGGTGTCGGCAACATTTACGTGGATGAGGCTTTGTTCAGGGCGGGCATCCACCCGGAGCGGATTGCGTCATCGCTATCCGATGAAGAGATTGAATCGCTGGTGAATGAAATTAAAGCTACGTTGGCAGAAGCAATCAAACAAGGTGGAAGCACCATCCGTTCTTATATTAATTCGCAAGGGCAGATCGGCATGTTTCAAGTCCAACTGATGGTTTATGGGCGGGGCGGCCAAGCGTGCAAACGATGCGGAACGGTTCTTGAGAAAATGAAAGTCGCGGGACGCGGCACACATATTTGTCCGACTTGTCAAAAGCTATAATGGACGTGCAACATTAAAGAAGCTCTCTCCATATACTATCGTAATGAGTGTAAGGAGGGAGTTTCTTCAATGAATAATGTCTTGGCACTCCTACTGTTAGCGTTCGCTGTCAGCCTTGATAGCTTCAGTGTCGGTTTCACGTATGGACTACGAAAAATGAAAATACCTCTGGCATCCATTATGATCATTGCTTGCTTATCGGCTTGCACCTTGCTTGTCAGCATGCTGATCGGCGGATTGATGAGTAATTTGCTCTCTCCTGTCTTTGCTGAAAGATTGGGCGGCGGAATATTGATCCTTCTTGGTATGTGGGTTACATTTCAAACTTTCCGAACGCAGGAAGATAATAAATCAGAAGTGGAAAGGAAGGAAGAGAAGGTTATCGCTTCATTTGAAATGAAGCATTTTGGCATAGCAATCAATGTACTGAAGAAGCCGTTGGAAGCGGATATGGACCGTTCGGGAACGATTAATGGGATGGAAGCGCTTATACTGGGCCTGGCCCTGTCGTTTGATGCGTTCGGCGCGGGTTTGGGAGCTGCGATGCTTGGTTTTAACCCTATTATGCTAGCCTGCTGTATCGGCATTATGAGCTCTTTATTCATCCATGCGGGGATGATTTTCGGGAATAAATTATCCTATGGCGTCTGGGTGGCGAGGTTATCTGTTCTTCCCGGAATTTTACTCATTCTTATCGGTATATTAAAATGGTAGTAGCTTAATTATAGAAAGGATTTCCAAGTAAATGAGAAAAGTTATTGGAGTTACAGGCGGCATCGCGAGTGGTAAAAGTACAGTCAGCCGCATGATCGAGAATTTAGGATTTACAGTAATTGATGCCGATGTAGCGGCACGTAAAGTAGTCGAGCCTGGTGAAGAAGCTTTAAGCAAAATTGTTGAGGCGTTTGGGGAAGAGATACTTAAGGAAGATGGAACGCTCGATCGCCAGAAGTTGGGCGCTATTATTTTCCACGATAAAGAAAAGCGTTTAAAGCTTAATGGCATCGTACATCCCGCTGTTCGGAGCTATATGGATGAACAGAGGGAAGCTGCTTTTGCAAATGGCGAAGAAGTGGTATTTATGGATATTCCTTTACTTTTTGAAAGCAAGCTTACAAAAACGGTAGATTTGTCTTTATTGGTCTTTGTGAATGAGGATATCCAATTACAGCGATTGATGGAACGGAACGGCTTATCTCAAGAAGAGGCGCTCACCAGAATTCAGTCGCAGATGCCCCTTGCGGAAAAGAAAGCGTTGGCTGACGAGTGGATTGATAATAACGGAACAATTGCAGAAACGAAGGGACAGTTGCTGGCTGTGTTGCAAAAGTGGAATATTACATTTTCATAAGTGCGGTTAGAAAAAAAGAAGGTGAATTTAACCTTCTTTTTTTGTGTTTTTCTGAATATTCATGTAAAATGTCGAATTGAAGCGTTTTCAGTTATCTTCAAGGTGCTATGAAGCCCATTTTATTAGTGGATATAGAAACATTTAGTAATTTGAGTATATTTGTTGTCACAATAGTTCTATATTATGCTATACTATTAGCGATACGAACATAATAAGTATAACATTAATTCGGGAGGGGCCGAAAAATGAAGGCAAGAGTTGCAATCAACGGGTTTGGAAGAATTGGGAGAATGGTTTTTAGAAAGATGATCACTCAGGATATGGTAGATATTGTGGCGATTAATGCCAGCTATCCATCTGAGACATTAGCTCATTTAATCAAATATGATACCACACACGGGAAATTCAAAGGGGAAGTAATCGCGAAGGAACGTGCTTTGGTGGTGAACGGCAAGCGTGTCGAACTAATCAGCAATCGCGATCCTAAGCAATTGCCGTGGAAAGACATGGATGTCGATATTGTGATTGAAGCTACCGGGAAATTCAATTCTAAAGAAAAATCAATTCAACATATCGAAGCTGGCGCGAAGAAGGTCATTATTACCGCTCCGGCAAAAAATGAAGATATCACTGTTGTTATGGGTGTCAACCAAAACAATTTAAATATTGAAGAACATACAATCATTTCAAATGCGTCATGCACAACGAATTGTTTAGCTCCTGTAGCGAAAGTTCTGAATGAGCAATTTGGGATTAAAAACGGTCTGATGACTACTGTTCATGCTTACACGAATGATCAGAACAATATTGATAATCCGCATAAAGATTTAAGACGAGCACGTGCTTGTGCACAAAGCATCATCCCTACAACGACGGGCGCTGCGAAAGCGTTATCAATCGTGTTGCCGGAACTTCAAGGTAAATTGCATGGGATGAGCCTTCGTGTGCCGACTGCCGATGTTTCTTTAGTAGACCTTGTTGTCGACCTTGAGCGCAGTGTAACAGCGGAAGAAATAAATGACGCTTTTAAAGCAGCTTCTGAAGGTGCTTTAAAAGGAATCATCGAATACACGGAAGAGCCATTGGTTTCGGTCGATTTCACTACCAATCCGGCTTCAGCCATCATTGACGGCCTTTCCACAATGGTGATCGGAGACAATAAAGTGAAGGTTCTGGCTTGGTATGATAACGAGTGGGGCTACTCTTGCCGTGTAGTTGATTTAACAAATTTAGTGGCAAAAGAATTATTGCAAAAGAAACAAGTAACTACAGGCTGATGTGAAGTCTGTTGGGAGAGAGGGTGCCGGATGATCCGGGCATCCTCTTTTTTTGCTGTTTTTTCCTCAATCCTCAATCCTTTACTATATTCATCACCCCATGATTCCGCGCTGTTTTACAGAACCCGTATACATTGTGTAAAATAAGAAAAGCATATATTTATGATTTGCTGTTGGGAGAGCTAGCGGAAGCCGCTTGCAATTTCTTTGTTAAAGAGAAATAGAGTTTTGCTTTTACTATTGTGAAACTACCTTGTTTTATATAATATAAAAATACAATACAGCATCTGACAAAGTAAACAGACTATTGTCGATTTTGAAATACATGGAGTTGATACTATGAAATGCCCTAGTTGTCAACACAACGGAACGCGGGTTTTGGATTCTCGTCCAATTGATGAGGGCCGTTCGACAAGAAGAAGGAGAGAATGCGAGAAGTGCGGCTTTCGTTTCACGACTTTTGAGAAAGTCGAAGTAACACCGCTGATTGTTGTGAAGAAAGAAGGAACACGTGAAGAGTTTTCAGGCGACAAGATTTTAAGAGGTTTAATCAAATCTTGCGAGAAACGCCCTGTTTCATTGCGGGAATTAGAAGATTTGACTTTAGATGTCGAGAATGAATTAAGAAGAAGCGGCTATGCGGAAGTGAAAAGCGAACTGATCGGAGATATGGTCATGGAGCGGCTGGCGAAACTTGATGAAGTATCGTACGTACGTTTCGCCTCCGTGTATCGCCAGTTTAAGGATATTAATGTATTTATTGATGAATTAAAAGATTTAATTAATAAAGAACGTTGAGGGCTGGATTTTCAAAGCTCTCTTTTTTCTATGATAGACCATATGTATTATAGGATGAAAGGTTGGAGTATACAATGACGAATCATTGGCAGCAGCTTCTTCCAGTTGATCGATACCGCGTAATGACGAAAGGGATTCTCCACGAGTATGAACGGAAAGTCCTTGCCATGCTGTACCAGCCTTTGATCGGTCCTTTGAGTGTGAGCTTGTATATCACATTGTGGAGTGAGTTGGAGGCGAATCGGCTTTGGGGAGAAGAGAGTACACATTATAATTTGATGAATACGATGAACCTTTCTCTTAAGGAGATTTACGCGGCGCGCAGCAAGCTGGAAGGCATCGGTCTGCTTAAAGTATATAAGAAGAATGCCCAGCAGGAAGAAACGATATTGCTTTACGAACTTATGCCGCCGCTTAATCCTGAACAGTTTTTTACAGACGGCATGCTGAATATTTATTTGTATAAAAAAGTGGGAAAAGGCCAGTTCACGAAACTTAAGCGTTTCTTCTCGGATGATTCGTGGAATGCAGCGGACTATAAGGATACGACCAAATCATTTACCGAGGTTTTCTCTTCACAGCTCGATTCATTGTATGTGGCGCCTGAGGATCAAGGGATACTGGAAGCGGAGCAAGGTTCGGCATTTGTGCGTGATAGCACACCGCAAGAACTTGTTGGATTTGAAGAGCGTTTCGACTTCGGCTTATTTTTTGCAGGAATGAATTCAGCGTTGATTCCGGAAAAAGCCTTTACAACAGAAGTGAAACTGGCGATTGCCAAACTGGCGTATATTTATGGCATCAATCCGATCGTCATGCAGTCTCTTGTGCTTCGGGCTGTCACAAGCGATAATGAGGTTGATATTGAAGAATTACGCAAGGCGGCCAGGGATTGGTACCAAATCGAATATAATCAAGAGTATCCGTCACTTGTCAATCATGTCCAGCCCGCCAAGTACCGCAGTGAACAAACGACGCCTAAGTCCAAGGAAGAAGAGCGCATTCAATATTTGGAGCAGATTTCACCTCGTGAATTGTTAATTGAGCATGGGGGTGGAAGTGAACCTTCCAAGGCGGATCTGACCATTGTCGAAGAAGTCATGATGAAACAGAAGCTTACGCCGGGAGTGATGAATGTCCTCTTAGAGTATGTGATGATTATGACCGATATGAAATTGTCCAAGTCTTATGTGGAGAAGATTGCAAGCCACTGGTCCAGAAAGAATGTGAAAACTGTCAAAGAAGCGATGGAGCTGGCGAAAAGCGAATATAAGCAAGCGCAAACGCGGAGCAAGAAGCCTGCTTATTCCAATAAAAAGGCTACACCAGTACGTACGGAAATTGTGCCGGATTGGCTTAAGAATAACGATAATAAGGAAACTGCCGCCGCTAAGCCGGAGGAAGATGCGGAATTTCAAGCACAAAAAGCACAATTGCAAGCCAAGTTAAAAGAAAAATATAAAAGAAAAGGGTGACTATCGTGAAAAAAATCAGCAATGCCTTAACGGGTCTCACCCATTCAAATGATTTCTCGAAGAGGTATGAGGCGCTAAAGAAAGAAACATTGTCCCATCCTGAAATTCAAGAATTCTTGAACCGGCATAGCTCATTGATTGATGAAGCGACAATTGAAAAGAGTTTAATGAAATTCTACGATTATACAACCCAGCAGAAAAATTGTTCAGAGTGCCCTTCTTTAGAAGAGTGCAAAAATACGGTTAAAGGTTTTATTCCACATATGAAGCTGCAAGGGAAATCAATTGAATTATTCTATGAACCTTGTGAAAAGAAGAGGAAGACTGATGAAAAGCGGGCTCGCGAGAAATTGATTCAAAGCTTATATATCCCGAAAGATATTCTATCGGCCACTTTATTCGATATCGATATCAATAGTGCCGCCAAGGCGAAGGCGGTGGAGGCGGCTGATCGATTTATTGATGAATATATGTCAGGAAAGAAACCGAAAGCCCTCTATTTATATGGCTCTTTCGGCGTCGGGAAAACGTATTTGCTGGGGGCGATCGCTAATGATTTAGCGGATAAGAAGATTTCGAGCTTAATTGTGTATGTACCTGATTTCCTTCGTGAAATTAAGTCTGCGATTGGCGATAATACATTGAATGAGAAGCTGGATTTTGTGAAGAATGCACCGATTCTTATGTTGGATGACATCGGGGCTGAAACAATGTCCAGTTGGGCGCGTGATGAAGTGCTGGGTCCGATTATGCAGCATCGCATGGCTGACCAACTGCCTACTTTCTTCACATCGAACTTCGATTTCGAGCAATTGCAGAATCATTTAACATATTCCCAAAGGGGAGAGAAGGAAGAAGTGAAAGCCGCCCGTATGATGGAGCGTATCAGGACATTGGCTGAACCGTATTTGTTGGATGGCGCCAATAGAAGAAAATAAAACGTGAAAGAAGCCATTACGCATTGAATTGTGTAATGGCTTCTTTGGTGTGTTGGTTGCAGCAGGCGTTAGAAGGAATCGATTCAACGGAAGCAACAATATGATGTTTCTTCTTCTAAACAAGCTAAACATTCATATATATGTATAAGGAATGTTTGGCTAGGAGGGGGTTTTTTGCTGCAAATTCATTTTGAATCCAACCAGCAGGCGCTGCGTATGATGCATATCGTTTCAGAGCAGGCCGATCATAAACAACTGCTTTCAAATATACAGTATGAACATAGTGATACCATTTTTCTTATTATGGAAGATCATGAAATGACATCTATGCTACATATGATGCACGAGGTATTTGTTATATTTACCCGGAAAGAGTTGTTGCCGCAGTGGCTGTTAAAGATGGTTCGGGAGAAATTCTTATTCAGTGATATGGAAGAGTGCACACAAATTGTGGATTTGGCACTGACGATGATGCAAGAAGATAATGAGAAGAATAATGCTTTCTGGAACAATCTTGAGCTTAGGATCTTTCATGGATTAGTCTCTATTTTTGAGAGAAGAATTTCTTTTTCGCTTCCTTCTTTTCTCACTTTTCGTATGAAAGGCGTACTGGATAGCTTGCTTATATTCGTTGAGGCGGCTATAGATGAATAT
Organism: Bacillus sp. (in: firmicutes); assembly: GCA_051874035.1. Classification (GTDB taxonomy): domain Bacteria; phylum Bacillota; class Bacilli; order Bacillales; family DSM-1321; genus Bacillus_AD. The sequence goes on along the minus strand of JBJEFM010000122.1, from coordinate 38,228 downwards.
AAGATGGAGCAAGAATATCAAAGCTTCATCCATACACTGAGGGGGTATATGCTGTCCATCCCTGCGAAAATGGAGCACCTGCATCTTTTCCATGAGCATCATTTTCAGTTTTACAACGCCAGTTTCGCGGAAATGAAGCGGGATGAAATTAAGAGGTGTATTGACCGCAAGCTTTTCTCCGACTATCCGATGTATATAGATTCTCAGGTTCTGGCTCCGCTTATTTCAATCGCACCTAGGCATTTATGGGTTTATAGCGAAGAGGAAGAGGCGCCTCTGATTCAAACAATTATACGTATTTTTGAAGAAAGGGTAAGCATTCTATCTCATGAATGTTTTTCCAAGCATAAAGTGAAAATGTAAAAATGGAAACCTAAAGATTTAAAAAAGAGAATCCCGTTCTTGCTTTTACCGACATAACAAATTATAATATCTTACATACAAAAGCATTATTTGAAAAAAGTAATGACGAGGACATGGGCAATTGGTGTAGAATCGTAGAGAAGGAAGTCCCAGGCTGAAAGCTTCCTATTCCAGCTCTTTGCTTACCACCTCTGAACTTCAGCTGTGAACTTACAGTAATAGCTGACGGGAAACTGCCGTTATTAGTTTTCTAAGGTGTCATTTTTTCCGAAAAGGAATAATGAAACCAGGGTGGAACCGCGGGTTAACTTATTATTATTAGCTCGTCCCTGTATATACTACAGGGGCGGGCTTTTTTGTTTTGTCAAAACTAACAGGAAATAACGAATATTTCCTGGATGGATATTATTTTTTAGGAGGAACTATTCATGTCTGAAATGCTAAAAATTACTTTCCCTGATGGATCTGTAAAAGAATTCGCTCGTGGAACAACAACTGAAGATATCGCAGCATCAATCTCACCGGGATTACGCAAAAAAGCGATTGCGGGTAAAGTGAACGATGAATTATATGATCTGAAAAGACCGATCGAACAGGACGGCTCGATTGAAATCATTACACCGGAATCCGGCGAAGCGCTGGAAATCCTTCGTCACAGTACAGCTCATTTAATGGCGCAAGCGATAAAACGCATATACGGAAAAGATAACGTGAAGCTTGGTGTCGGCCCTGTAATCGAAGGCGGTTTCTACTATGATGTGGATGTCGACCAACCGATTTCAACAGATGATTTGGTAGCGATCGAGAAAGAAATGAAGAAGATCGTCAATGAGAATATTGAAGTGGTTCGTAAAGAAGTGTCCCGCGACGACGCACTTGATTTCTTCAAAAATGATGAGTATAAGGTAGAACTAATCGGAGCTATTCCTGCCGATGAGAAAGTAACAATCTACGAACAAGGCGATTTCGCCGACCTTTGCCGCGGAGTGCATGTTCCTTCAACCGGGAAAATTAAAGAATTCAAACTATTAAGCGTGGCTGGTGCTTATTGGCGCGGAAACAGCGATAATAAAATGCTGCAACGTATTTACGGAACTGCTTTCTTTAAGAAAGATGAATTAGCAGAGCATCTTCGTTTGCTAGAAGAAGCGAAAGAGCGTGACCACCGTAAGATCGGTAAAGAATTAAACCTATTTACAAATTCGCAAAAAGTGGGTCAAGGCATGCCGTTATGGCTTCCAAAAGGTGCGACAATCCGCCGTGTAATCGAACGGTATATCGTTGATAAAGAACAACGCCTTGGCTATGACCACGTGTATACTCCAGTACTTGGAAGCGTCGATTTATACAAAACATCAGGACACTGGGACCACTATCAAGATAGCATGTTCCCGATGATGGAAATGGACAATGAGCAATTGGTTCTTCGTCCGATGAACTGCCCTCACCATATGATGGTGTACAAAAACGATATTCACAGCTATCGCGAATTGCCGATCCGTATCGCCGAGCTGGGAATGATGCACCGTTACGAAATGAGCGGCGCACTATCAGGCTTGCAGCGTGTCCGTGCCATGACTTTGAACGATGCACATATCTTCGTTCGTCCCGATCAAATCAAAGAGGAATTCAAGCGTGTTGTTAAATTAGTGCAAGAAGTATATAAAGACTTTAACTTAAATGACTACACTTTCCGTCTATCTTACCGCGATCCGGAAGATACTGATAAATATTTCGATGATGATGCAATGTGGGAAAGAGCGCAAGGCATGCTGAAAGAAGCGATGGATGAGTTGGAACTGCCATACTTCGAAGCAGAAGGCGAAGCGGCATTCTATGGTCCGAAAGTTGATATTCAAGTGAAAACGGCGCTAGGAAAAGAAGAGACTCTCTCTACTGTCCAACTGGATTTCTTATTGCCGGAGCGTTTTGACTTAACGTATGTCGGTGAAGATGGCAAGCAGCATCGCCCGGTTGTTATCCACCGTGGAGTTGTATCGACTATGGAACGCTTCGTTGCTTTCTTAATCGAAGAATATAAAGGCGCATTCCCAACATGGCTTGCTCCTGTCCAAGTACAAGTGATTCCTGTATCTCCGGATGTGCATCTTGAATATGCGCAGAAAGTGCAAGAAGAGTTGCGTGCGGCTGGCTTGCGCGTAGATCTTGACCACCGCAATGAAAAAATCGGTTATAAGATCCGTGAAGCGCAAATGCAAAAAATCCCTTACATGCTTGTGTTAGGCGATAAAGAGGTTGAGGGGAACACTGTAAACGTACGTAAATACGGTGAGCAGAAATCGGAAACAGTCACTTTTGAAGACTTCAAAAATATGATTGTGGCAGAGGTTGCACGTTAATAACGAAAAAAGTATTGCAAAAAAGCTAACTCTTTGTTAATATAAATTCTGTTGTTAAAAATAGTTGTGGCATTTGACATGCCGGCGACCTTGTGATATTATGTTTAAGGTAAATTGAATACTTAATTTGAGGAAAAAGAAGAAGCACCCGCTTCTCACCTGAGTGACGCTTTTAGCTGTTTACAGGTCTTGGTTTTCTTATTTGACATTTTGTCTAATTAGTCGATCATAGTGTGGGTGTAAATGCATCCACACTTTTTTTATGCGGTTATGTTATTTCTTCCACTAACCCAAATGATGTATTCGGTAAATAAACCTTGGAGGTGGCTAACTATTAGTAAAGACATGATGGTAAACGAGGGCATCCGTGCCCGCGAAGTTCGTCTAATTGACCAAAACGGAGAGCAGTTGGGCATTAAGACAAAATTCGAAGCTCTGGATATTGCTGCTCGTGTAAATCTTGATGTAGTGCTGGTTGCTCCAAACGCAAAACCTCCTGTAGCCCGTATCATGGACTACGGAAAATATCGTTTTGAGCTACAAAAGAAAGAAAAAGAGGCGCGAAAAAATCAAAAAATCATCAGCTTGAAAGAGGTTCGTTTGAGCCCGACAATCGATGAGCATGACTTTAATACAAAACTTCGCAATGCCCATAAGTTCCTGCAAAAGGGAGACAAAGTGAAAGCATCCATTCGCTTTAAAGGTCGTGCGATTACTCATAAAGAAATCGGACAGCGCGTATTGGACCGTTTCGCTGCGGAATGCGCAGAACTTGCAACTGTAGAGCAAGCTCCTAAGATGGACGGACGCAGCATGTTCTTAGTCTTAGCGCCGAAAAACGAAAAGTAATTTTATAGATTGTATTCGAGGAGGAAATCCAAATGCCTAAAATGAAAACTCACCGCGGATCTGCAAAACGTTTCAAAAAAACGGGTTCTGGTAAACTTAAGCGTTCAAATGCTTACACAAGCCACTTATTCGCAAACAAATCTACAAAACAAAAACGTAAATTACGTAAAGCTAGTCTTGTAAGCAAAGGCGATTTCAAACGTATTCGCCACATGTTAGATAACATTAAGTAATTAATCGTTCGATCGATTTATATAGGAGGGAATTACATGCCACGTGTAAAAGGCGGTACTGTTACTCGCAAACGTCGTAAAAAAGTTCTTAAATTAGCAAAAGGTTATTATGGTTCAAAACATACATTATTCAAAGTTGCAAAACAACAAGTAATGAAATCATTAATGTATGCTTTCCGTGATCGTCGCCAAAAGAAACGCGACTTCCGCAAATTATGGATTACTCGTATCAACGCAGCTGCTCGTATGAACGGTCTTTCTTACAGCCGTTTAATGCACGGTTTAAAGCTTGCTGGTATCGAAGTTAACCGTAAAATGTTATCAGAGCTTGCTATTTCTGATGCTGCTGCATTCACTGAATTAGCAAACACTGCTAAAAAACAACTTGAAAAATAATAAAGCCTTTTCGTCTTGATGATGAAGAGTGCTATACAGAAGCCATTCCTTTAAAGGAATGGCTTTTTTTACTAGAAGGAGGGTGCTGTTATGGGGTTTGTTTGGATTTACTTTGGGGTAGTGAATATTATTGGAATCTGCATCATGGGATTTGATAAGCAGAAAGCAAAAAAAGGGAAATACCGTATTTCCGAAGCGAGATTATGGCTTGTAGCCTTAATTGGCGGAGCTTGCGGAAGCACGCTAGGCATGTTTCTTTTTCGCCATAAAACAAAACATATAAATTTCAGATGGGGTCTGCCTGCGCTTTCATTGCTTGATTTATTAGTGATGGTGCAATTTTTATGAAAATTTTCCAATCGTGTTTTCGATTATAAAGGAGGAAACAATGAATACAGAAAAATTGTTCGCAATCCAAGAAACGTTAGACCAACATATGGAAAGTGCGCTGCAATTGCAAAAGGAAGCTCTACTTGAGCAAAAGACACTTTCATTTTTAATCAAGCTGGGTACATTGGCAAACATAGCAGATTGCTGCCATTATGGGGATGCAAAGAAAGAGGCGGCTCCTAAAACAAAGTTGATGGAAGAATATGTTGCGGGTTTCCGTTTTATACTATCTATAGGTATTGAATCCGAATTTCAAACGGAAGCATCCAATGAAGTCCGAATCTATATTCCTGAGAAGGATCTTACGAAACAATTTTTATATGTATTTGAAGCGGCGAGTTTATTTAGGGTGAAGAAATCTCTTGAAATTTATAAAGTATTTTATTTGAATTATCTTCACTTAGGTACATTGCTCGGTTTCTCCGGCGAGGAAGTGGAAAAGGTATATTTGTCCCAATATGAGGAGAGTATGAAAGCAGAACAAAAAGTATAAAGTGAATCTTTGATAGGTAGGAGTTTTCCTTCATCTCCCACCTATCATTAGATGAACCAACCTTAGTACCTGTTAAACAGGATAAATCCTGAAAATAATTTATTTAAAAAATTTTCTTCAAGAACCGGAACGTATAGCGTTATAATAGAATTCATAACGAAGAAGGAGGCAAGATGCATGGCAGAATTAGATGAAACGTTGTCGATGCTGAAAGATTTGACGGATGCGAAAGCGATTCCGGGGAATGAAAAGCAGGCGCGCGATGTTATGACACAATACATATCTCCATACGCCGATGAAGTGATGACTGATGGTTTAGGAAGCTTGGTCGCTAAGAAGACGGGAGAAGAAAACGGTCCGAAGATCATGGTGGCGGGCCACCTGGACGAAGTAGGATTTATGGTTACACGAGTTGATGATAAGGGCTTTGTCTATTTCCAAACAGTAGGCGGCTGGTGGTCGCAGGTTATGTTGGCCCAACGTGTTACAATCGTGACAAGCAAGGGCGAAATAACAGGGATCATGGGTTCGAAGCCTCCTCATATCCTTTCGCCGGAAGCACGTAAAAAACCGGTGGATATTAAAGATATCTTCATTGATATCGGTGCTTCTTCCGCTGAGGAAGCAAAAGAGTGGGGAGTGCGGCCCGGTGATATGGTTGTCCCTCATTTCGAATTCACAGTTATGAACAATCCGAAAATGCTGATGGCCAAAGCGTGGGATAACCGCATCGGCTGTGCGATTGCAATCGATGTATTGAAGAGCCTGAAATCGGAGCAGCATCCGAATGTGGTCTATGGTGTCGGAACCGTACAGGAAGAAGTGGGGCTTCGCGGAGCGAAAACATCCGCATTCAAAGTGCAGCCGGATATTGCATTCGCTGTTGATGTAGGAATTGCCGGCGATACACCTGGCGTGACTGCTAAAGAAGCGATGACAAAGCTTGGGGATGGACCTGGCATCGTGCTTTATGATGCAAGCATGGTTTCCCATAAAGGGCTGCGTGATTTCATTGTAAATGTAGCGGATGAATTGAATATCCCTTATCAATACGATGCAATGCCAGGCGGCGGAACAGACTCCGGTTCAATCCATGTCACAGCGAATGGTGTTCCGGCCTTGTCCATCACAATCGCCACACGATATATTCATTCCCATGCTGCGATTCTGCATCGCGATGATTATGAAAATACAGTGAAGCTGATTACAGAAGTAATTAAACGACTTGACCGCGATGCGGTGGATGCGATCACGTTTAATTGATTAGTTGAAAGAACCCTTGCTCAAATCGCAAGGGTTCTTTGTCATTTCTTCAATCCGCTTTCTAATATATAGAGTATTTCTTTCTTTTCTTCCGCTGTAGCATTTTGCCAAACGACTTCAAAGAGCACCCCGAGGCCCGGCAGCATTTTCTCTTCACCGCTTTGGATCGCATCGACAATTGTATCCTGCAGTTGGTCTTGGCTATTGCCTGCTACGTTCTGAATGATGGCATGGCGTAAGTTTAAATTCATTTTCCTTTTCCTCCTAACTCGTGATCTAGCTTATTTTTTCACAAGTGCCGATTTAATATGTATAATGTTTAGGTTATACTAGTAAAATCGGAGATGTAGAAAAGGAGTTGAATGATGAATTGAAATTCATTCAATCTGTGCAAAATGACAAAGTGAAAGAATGGAAGAAGCTGACGGCGAAGAAGGGCCGGGAAAAGGCCGGCCAATTTATCGTCGAAGGCTTTCACCTAGTGGAAGAAGCTTTAAAGAAAGATTATGCGAATGTGCTGATCGTTGATGAAAATATAGAAATTCCCCATGCGTGGAATGTGGATGATAAAGAGATTTATCATGTTTCCGCTGCCGTTGCAAAAGCTTTGGCGGAAACGGAAACGACGCAAGGAGTCTTTGCGGTCTGTGATCAAAAACAAATAAAAGCGGCAGTCTATTCACGCGTTTTATTATTGGATGGCATCCAGGATCCGGGGAATATCGGCACGATCATCCGCACAGCGGATGCGGCGGGGGTCGAGCTTGTCGTATGCGGCGAGGGCTGTGTGGATGTATATAACGGGAAAGCGTTGCGTTCCACGCAAGGATCCATCTTCCATATACCGGTTGTGAAGGACAATCTTCATGAATGGATTCCCAAGCTGCAAGCACAAGGGATCACAGTCTATGGCACATCGCTTCAGAATGCCGTCGATTACCGTGAAGCCGAGCTTGCCGACAGTTACGCTCTGGTGATGGGGAATGAAGGAAACGGTGTAAGCGATGCGGTCTTAGCGGAGTGCGACCAGAACTTGTATATCCCAATCCTGGGTGAAGCGGAATCATTGAATGTAACGGTTGCCACAGGTGTGCTTTTATATCAATTTTGTAAATAGGATAAGAACTTTATGAACCGCTGTTGCATACAGCGGCAAAAATCACTATAATATGTAGAGTATATTCCATACATGAAAAGCGTTGACAGAGAAAAGTAGCTCTCGCGAAAGATACAGGGAGAAAATGCCTTAGACTGCAAGCATTTTTATCGAATCGGCAGAGTGAAGTTCACCTCTCGAGCTGACATCGGGACCGCAATATGCGTAAAGATGCTCCGGTTTAGAAGACCGTTAATCCAATGAAGTCATGTACAATTATGTACATAAACAAGGGTGGTACCACGACGATATCCTCGTCCCTTTCTTTAGGGGCGAGGTTTTTTTGTGTTCCTGCTCCTGTTCAATATAATGTAAAAAAATCGGATAAAGGAGAGAACGATATGCAAGAAACGTTAAAGCAATTGCAAGCAGAAGCGCTTCAAAAAATCGAGGCGGCTACTGACTTAAAACAATTAAACGAAGTTCGTGTTGCGTACCTTGGTAAGAAAGGGCCAATTACGGAAGTTCTAAGAGGCATGGGCAAATTATCCGCTGAAGAGCGCCCGAAAATGGGGGCGTTGGTAAACGTGATCCGTGAAGAGATTGCAGGCAGCATCGAAAGTAAGCAAGCTGTTCTGGAAGAAGCGGCAATCAATGCAAAATTAGCGGCGGAGACAATTGATGTGACTCTTCCCGGCTATACAGTCAAAGAAGGCGACCACCATCCATTGACGAAAATCGTTGAAGAAATGGAAGATCTATTCATCGGGATGGGCTACTCTGTTGCGGAAGGCCCGGAAGTAGAGCAAGACTATTATAACTTCGAAGCACTAAATTTGCCGCAAGGACATCCGGCGCGTGATATGCAAGATACATTCTATATTACAGAAGAGACATTAATGCGTACCCATACATCACCTGTACAGGTGCGTACAATGTTAAAACACGCCGGTAAAGGACCTGTGAAAATCATTTGTCCAGGTAAAGTATATCGCCGTGATAATGATGATGCGACTCACTCACATCAATTCATGCAAATTGAAGGCCTTGTTGTGGATGAGAACATTTCAATGAGCGACCTTTCAGGCACATTGGAAGTATTCGCTAAGAAAGCGTTCGGACAAGATCGCGAAATCCGCTTGCGTCCGAGTTTCTTCCCATTCACTGAGCCTTCTGTAGAAGTGGATATCTCTTGTAAAATCTGTAGCGGAAAAGGCTGCAATGTATGTAAACAAACAGGATGGATCGAGGTGCTTGGAGCAGGCATGGTACATCCGAATGTACTTAGAATGTCAGGGTTCGATCCAGAGAAGTATTCCGGGTTCGCGTTCGGAATCGGTGTTGAACGCATTGCCATGCTGAAATACGGAATTGACGATATCAGACACTTCTATAGCAATGATGTTCGTTTCTTAAAGCAATTCCACCGTCATGAAGGATAATTAGAGGAGGGAAAAAACATGTATGTTTCATATAAATGGCTACAGCAATATGTAGACTTAAACGGTATTTCCGCTGCTGAATTAGCCGATAAAATCACAAAGAGCGGTATTGAAGTAGAAGGTGTAGAGAAGAAAAGCGAAGGCATTAAAGGTGTCGTTGTAGGGCATGTTCTGGAGAAAGTGAAACATCCTGAAGCGGATAAATTAAACATATGCCAAGTAGACATCGGAGCGGAAGAGCCTGTACAAATTGTATGCGGGGCGCCGAACGTTGATGCCGGGCAAAAAGTGGCAGTGGCAACAGTTGGGGCGGTCTTGCCGGGCAATTTCAAAATCAAAAAAGCGAAGTTGCGCGGCCAGGCGTCACATGGCATGATTTGTTCATTGCAAGAGCTTGGCATTGAAAGTAAGTTAATCGCGAAAGAGTATAGCACAGGCATTTTTGTGTTCCCTGACGATGTAGAAGTTGGCAGCGATGCACTCATGCAGCTTAGCTTGGATGATGAAGTGCTGGAATTAAGTTTGACGCCGAACCGTGCCGATTGCATGAGTATGCTAGGGGTCGCATATGAAGTAGGCGCGATTTTGGGGCAAGAAGTGAAATATCCGCAAACATCTGTTTCGACAAGCGACGAGAAGGCATCCGATTACATTTCAGTTGAAGTGGAAGAGAACGAAGCCTGCCCATTATATACAGCGCGTGTTATTAAAGATGTAAAGGTAGGGCCATCACCGCTATGGCTGCAGACAACATTAATGGCTGCCGGCATCCGCCCTCATAATAACGTGGTGGATATTACAAACTATATTCTATTAGAATACGGCCAACCGCTTCATGCATTCGATTATGACAAACTGGGCTCTAAGAAAATCGTTGTTAGAAATGCACACGAAGGTGAAACAATGGTAACACTTGATGACGCTGAACGTAAGCTGCAAGCTCATCATTTAGTGATCACGAACGGCACAGAGCCTGTTGCCCTTGCCGGTGTAATGGGCGGAGCCAACTCGGAAGTAAGCGATGAAACAACAACGGTGCTTTTAGAATCAGCATATTTCTCTGGTGCTTCTGTACGCAGAACATCAAAAGACCACGCTCTTCGCAGCGAAGCCAGCGCGCGTTATGAAAAAGGCATCGACCCGAATCGTGTTCGCCAAGCGGCCGATCGTGCAGTAGCATTGCTTGCTGAGTATGCAGGAGGCACTGTGCTTTCAGGCGCTGTCGAAGTAGATACATTAACAGTTGAACCGGCTGTAGTATCTATTACAATCGAGAAAATCAACACACTGCTTGGTACAACAATAACGATGGATCAAGTGGAAGCAATCTTTGCGGCGTTGAAATTTGAAACGGTGGTTGAGGGCGATGAAATCACAGTAACAGTTCCGACCCGCCGTGGCGACATCACCATTCCGGAAGACTTGGTTGAAGAAGTTGCTCGTTTGTACGGCTATGATAATATTCCTAAAACACTTCCAAAGGCGAACGGCACAGTAGGGCAGCTAACGCCTTATCAAGCAAAACGCCGTGTGGTACGCCGCTATTTAGAAGGAGCAGGTCTTTACCAAGCGATCACATATGCGCTTACTTCTGCAGAGAAAGCGACAGCATTCGCGATTAAACAAGCTGATACAATCAAACTGGCAATGCCGATGAGTGAAGAACGCAGCACACTTCGCCAAAGCCTTGTTCCGCACTTGCTAGAAGCGCTGCAATACAATGTAGCCAGACAAAATGACAGTGTGGCTCTTTATGAAACAGGAACAGTTTTCTTACAAAGCGCGGAAGGGGAAGCTCTGCCGGAGGAAAGAGAACATCTTGCCGGGGCTCTTACGGGTCTTTGGCATACGCAAGCTTGGCAAGGCGAGAAGAAACAACTTGATTTCTATGTGGCAAAAGGCATCCTCGAAGGCTTATTCACAAAGTTAGGGTTAAGTGACCGCATCGCTTTCCAAGCTGCAAAAATGGACGGGATGCACCCGGGAAGAACAGCAAGAATCACCTTGGATGGTGAATTCATCGGCTATGTTGGCCAAGTGCACCCAACAGTCGAAGCGCAGCATGATATTAAAGCGACTTATGTGTTCGAGTTATCTCTGCAAGATTTATTACAAGCGGAAGTAGCTCCAATCGCTTATGAAAGTATTCCTCGTTTCCCATCCATCACTCGCGATATCGCACTTGTTGTCGATAAGGATGCAGTAGCGGGCAATCTGCAAGCGATTATTACGGAAGCAGGAGGCAAGCTTCTGAAAGAGGTTTCTGTATTCGATTTATACGAAGGGGACCGCATGGAAGAAGGGAAGAAATCGATCGCATTCTCGCTTAAATACTTCGACCCTGCTAAAACATTGACAGATGAAGATGTAACAAAAGCCCATACGAAAGTATTGGATGCAGTGAAAGAAAAAGCAGGCGCCGAATTGCGCGGATAATGAACGGCAGTAAATAAAGAAAGCCGGTCCAGGATTTAAACCCGGACCGGCTTTGTTGTGCTTGCTGGTATTTTTACCTTTTCTTCGCTACTAATTTCTTCGCTTTTTCTGTATTGGCGAAATGGAGCTTTGTGAAGCTTTGAAGGCTTTCAACCCCTTTTGCTTCAATCAATTTAGCCGCAGCGGCATCCACATGGGGACCGGCGCCTTTTGGAATGGTGAAGCCCGCCTTTTGGCTCAAAGCTTCAAAGTGTTTGACGAATGCGGCACGGGCAAGAATGGAAGCGGCGGCGACACTGACATGGATACTTTCTGCACCTGTACTTAAATAAATATTCTTCGCCCGGAACATCTCTTGCCCTTTTAAATAATTGAAAAATACTGCCGGCTGGGCGAATTGGTCGATCAGCACAGCTTCGGCTTCCTGGGGGGCAATCTTATTAATTAACTTTTTGAGAGCTAGATTATGCAAGTAAGCCTTGATTTTCCCTTGAGACATCCCTTTTGCCTGGAGGGCATTATATTTAGGGTTATCAAGCGACAGCAAAGAAAAAGGTACGGCATGTTTTAATTGTGATGCGATTTGTAATATTTCCGGGTCTTTAATATTTTTGGAGTCCCGGACACCCAGCTCTTTCAAAAGGGGGATAGCGGCTCGGTCCGCATAGACAGCAGCCACTGTAATAGGGCCGAAGTAATCACCCGTCCCTACCTCATCGGAGCCGATCACGCTCATCTCGCTGATATTGCTTGGCGGCGAATAGGCGTGTGATTTAACCGTGTTTTTTGGGGGCTTTATAGCGGCGGAGGCAGGGCTTGCTTTTGCGCTCCATTTACTTGCTTCGTTTTCGGCATTCGCTCCTTGAAACAGCACTTTGCCTGATTTATAGGCAGTTATATTGCACCGGTTGGTCTTTGCCGAGAAGATGCCTCCCGGCGGAATAGCAGGCGATAATTGTGATTCATAATACTTTTGCAATTGTGATATGGTTGATAGTGGCATTTGCAGGACGATATTGGCCATGGTTCATCTCTCCTTTGGTATATGGGTGGATTATTGATACGATCTTATTAGTATATCAATATTTTTATATAATGAATTTCTCCGGAAATAATCGTTCTTGAAGAGTATAATCCCTTCCGTTTACGATTTCTAGTATATCTATTACAGCACCATTACAGTTGTGTTTTTTCCTTCCCTGCTGTACCTGTTCGTGTTATTATAGACATTAGGATTCTTAAGTGGGGGGATATGATTTTGTCAGACAATAATAAGAATAAAATAACAGTTGATATATACGGCCAACAATACACCATTGTCGGTGCTGAATCTTCCAGCCATATTCGACTAGTCGCCTCTCTTGTAGATGATAAGATGCGGGAAATTAGTGAGAAGAATCCACATCTCGATGTTAGTAAATTAGCAGTTCTTACAGCGGTCAATACGATTCATGATTATCTTAAAGTGAAAGAGCAATTGCATGATATGCAAAGAGAACAAAAGAATGAAAAGGATTGAACACAATGCTTGACATAATTATTGTAGCCGTCCTTCTGATGGGACTGGTCGTCGGATTGAGACGCGGCTTTATTTTGCAGTTAATACATATGACAGGTTTTATTATAGCATTTGCTGTAGCAGTCATCTTCTATGATGATCTTGCACCTAAGCTTGAACTATGGATACCGTTCCCTGCAATAGGTGAATCCTCATCCATCCATATGTTGTTTGATAGTGTAGGCATCGATCAAGCATATTACAACGCCATCGCTTTTCTCATCCTTTTTTTCGCAGTGAAGATCGCTTGGCAAATACTGGGTTCTATGTTCGATTTCATTGCACAGTTCCCGATTCTTAAACAGTTGAATAGTTGGGGCGGAGGGATTCTGGGATTCCTTGAAAGTTATATTATCATCTTTCTTCTCTTGTATTTAATAGCGCTCTTGCCGATACAAAGTGTGCAAGATGGCATTCAAGGGTCGTTCATAGCGCAAATGATCATTGAATATACACCGTTTTTATCAAATGGAATTAAAGATCTTTGGTTTTCATATCTTTCAGCATAGAGCTGATTCAAAAGGGCTAAACATGCAATTTACTCTTTTGAACCAGCTTTTTTATATACAATCTTATAGCCTCGGCTTGTGATTTCGAGAGAACAATTGTATCTTTAGTATGAAAAAAGCACATAGTTTATAAATTGGATATCCGGCGAAAAGGGTGATGATGATGAATAAAAAAGATATTATTAAACTACTTGAACAAATAGCATTATATATGGAACTGAAGGGGGAAAATCCTTTTAAAATTTCCGCTTTTCGAAAAGCCGCAGCAAGTCTTGAGGACGACCGGCGCAGCTTGAAGGAAATAGAAGATTTCACGGCGCTATCAGGCATCGGCAAGGGGACAGCGGCCGTAATCGAGGAGTATATGACAACCGGGAAATCGGAAACATTGGCTGAATTGCAGGCGGAGGTGCCGGCCGGACTTGTCCCTCTTCTGCAAATCGCCGGACTTGGCGGCAAGAAAATCGCAAAGCTATATAAAGAGCTCCACATTACAAACGGCGAAGAGCTGAAGAAGGCTTGTGAAGAGAAGCGGGTAAGCGCATTAGCGGGCTTCGGTGTGAAATCCGAAGAAAAAATACTGGCTGCCCTGTTAGAACAAAATGACGGCCCTGATCGCCTGCCGTTGGCGTTTGTCATGCCGATCGCCAGCGAAATAGAGGCATATTTAAGCACCATTCCGCAAGTGGCGCGATTCTCCAGAGCAGGGAGTATTCGCAGAATGAAGGAAACGGTGAAGGATTTAGATTTTATTATCGGCACAGATGAACCAGCAGTCGTGAAAGAGAAACTTCTTGGCATTTCAAACGTAAAGAATATTATTGCTGCCGGCGATACGAAGGTGTCCGTTACCTTGGAATATCAATATGATGTTTCCATTGATTTTCGTCTTGTGAAGCCGGAAGAGTTTATTACAACCCTCCATCATTTCACGGGTTCTAGAGACCATAACGTCCGTATGAGACAGCTGGCGAAAGAGCGCGGCGAGAAAATCAGCGAGTATGGTGTGGAGAAGACAGCGACAGGTGAAGTGGCCACATTCAATAGTGAAGAAGCCTTCTTTGCGCATTTTGGCCTGCCGTTTATTCCGCCTGAAGCGCGTGAGGATGGAACGGAAGTGGATCGCTATCAGCCGGAGGGAATGCTGGCTCATGGCGATATCAAAGGTGATTTGCATATGCATACCACTTGGAGTGACGGGGCGTATTCCATTGAAGAAATGATTGAAGCATGCCGTGCAAAAGGCTATCAATACATGGCCATTACCGATCATTCACAATACTTGAAAGTGGCCAACGGTTTAACGGAAGAGCGATTGAGAGAACAAATCCAGCTTATTAAAGAGTATAATAAGAAATATGATGATATCGTTGTTTTGTCAGGGATTGAAATGGACATCCTGCCCGATGGCACGCTTGATTTCGATGATGAATTATTGAGGGAAGTCGATTTTGTGATTGCGAGCATCCATTCCAGCTTCTCGCAAAATCAGGAAACCATCATGAAACGATTAGAAACAGCGTTGCGCAACCCGAATGTGGACTTAATTGCACATCCGACAGGCAGATTAATTGGCAGACGGGATGGATATGATGTCAATATGGATGAACTTATCCGGTTGGCGAAAGAAACAGGCACAGCCCTGGAGTTGAATGCCAATCCCAATCGCCTGGATTTAGCCGTAGAGAATCTGAAGAAAGCCCAGGAAGCGGGAGTAACGGTTGTTATTAATACGGATGCCCATAATATGGAGATGCTTGAGCATATGGAGGTCGGCGTATCAAATGCCATGAAAGCGCAACTAAAGAGAAGCACCGTGCTAAATGCCAAAAGTATAGAAGAATTGATGACATTCATTAAGAGAAATGACTAATTTATAAAACAATAAGTGCAAGGGGGATTATTCTCCGTGAATAATAAAACCATCAAGTCATTGGAATTTGATAAAATTCGTGACCAGTTAGATGCATTCGCATCATCGTCATTGGGACGAAGAAAAATTAAAGAACTACTTCCATCCTCTTCTTTTGAAGAAGTTGTAAAATGGCAAGAAGAAACAGATGAAGGGGCGACTGTGATCCGCTTGAAAGGCCATGTGCCTTTGGACGGCATATTCGACATCACGCCCCATGCAAAACGTGCCAAGATTGGCGGTATGCTAAGCCCGAATGAGCTTAGAGAAATTGCATCCACCCTGCGGGCAGGAAGGATGTTCCAAAAATTCGTTAATGAAATGGCAGAAGGCGATGTAGAACTGCCGTTGCTTTCAGAATATATGCTGTCATTATGCGATTTATTTGATATTGAGAAACTTATTTCAGGCGCGATCGGCGATGGAGGAGAAGTATTGGATTCGGCCAGCGATAAGCTGCGTGCATTACGCACAAGCCTGCGCGCCAATGAAGCACGCGTCCGCGAGAAACTAGAGAGCATGATCCGTTCTTCCTCTGCGCAGAAGATGCTTTCCGACAGCATTATAACAATTCGTAATGATCGTTTCGTTATACCGGTCAAGCAAGAATATAAGGGCGCCTATGGAGGCATCATCCACGACCAATCGTCGTCCGGCCAGACATTATTTATAGAACCGCAAGCCATCGTAACGCTGAATAACACACTGCAGGAAACGCGAGCCGCTGAACAGCAAGAAATTGAGCGTATCTTGATTCAGCTGTCGCTTACAGTCGGCGAGTATACATCCGAGTTATTACATAACGTTGCCGTGATGGCCCAGATGGACTTCATCTTTGCGAAAGCCCGCTATGCGAGCAGCATAAAAGCGACAAAGCCTAAATTAAATAACGAAGGGCGCATGAAGCTGTTTAAAGCGAAGCATCCGCTGATCGACCGCGATCAGGTTGTCGCGAATGATATTTTCTTAGGGGATGAATTCTCCACAATTGTAATAACAGGACCGAATACAGGCGGTAAGACAGTCACGCTTAAAACGGTCGGCTTATGTACGCTGATGGCGCAGGCCGGATTGCAAATCCCGACATTGGACGGCTCCGAAACATGTGTGTTCGAGAAAGTGTTTGCGGATATCGGCGATGAGCAATCCATTGAACAAAGCTTGAGTACGTTTTCGTCCCATATGGTGAATATTGTAGAAATATTGGACGAAGTCGATGCCAATACATTGGTGCTGTTCGACGAATTGGGAGCAGGGACCGACCCACAGGAAGGAGCGGCGCTAGCCATCTCCATTCTCGATGAGGTTCATGCCCGTTCAGCGCGTATTATCGCAACAACGCATTATCCGGAATTAAAGGCCTATGGCTACAATCGGGATGGGGTCATCAATGCGAGTGTCGAGTTTGACGTTGAGACGCTAAGCCCGACATATAAATTATTAATCGGCGTGCCGGGACGGAGTAATGCTTTTGAAATCTCAAAACGACTTGGCTTGCACGAGCGGATTATTCGTGATGCGAAGAGCTATATCGGTGAAGATACGAATAAAGTAGAGAATATGATTGCATCTTTGGAAAGAAGCCGGAAAGAAGCCGAAGACGAGAGAGTGGAAGCGCGGGATTACTTACGCAGCGCAGAGAAACTCCACAATGATCTTCAAAAAGAACTGGTGCAATTCTACGAGCAGAAAGATGCGGAGATAGAAGCGGCGAAAGAGAAAGCGCAGCAGATTGTGGAGAAAGCGAAAGCGGAAGCGGAAGAAGTGATTTCAGAGCTGCGCGACCTTCGTCTGCATAAACTGGCCGATGTCAAAGAACATGAATTAATCGAAGCAAGAAAAAAATTAGAGAATGCCGCGCCTACATTATCTAAGAAAGTGAAGCCGGCGCCGAAACAGGAGCATGCCTTTGAAGCCGGTGACGAAGTGAAGGTACTGAGCCTAAACGGGAAAGGCACTTTACTTGAACAAACAGGCAAGAAAGAATGGCTTGTCCAAATCGGTATTCTGAAGATGAAAGTAAAAGAAGCCGATATGGAATATATCAAACCGCAAAAGGTCGTAGAAACAAAGCCGTTAGCAATTGTTAAAGGGAAAGATTTCCATGTAAGTTTGGAGCTGGATTTGCGCGGTGAAAGATTTGAAAATGCACTTATGCGTGTCGAGAAATATATAGATGACGCTTTGCTGGCAGGCTATCCACGTGTCTCCATCATTCACGGGAAAGGTACAGGCGCATTGCGCCAAGGGGTGCAAGAATACTTGAAAAACCATCGTGCAGTGAAGAGAATCCGTTTTGGCGAAGCTGCTGAAGGTGGAAGCGGTGTTACCATTGTTGAATTTAAGTAAGGTTATCTTTAAAAGCTGGGAGAATGACATATGAGTGCATTTTGGTCTAATGAGTATGTGTATATCGCTGCCTATTGTAGTGTAGTCGTTCTTTGCGCAGTTGTATTTCTGGCAGTATTTGAACTTGTTACGAAGTATCGGAATTGGGAAGAGATCAAGAAAGGCAATCTAGCTGTCGCCATGGCTACAGGCGGTAAGATTTTCGGCATAGCGAATATCTTCCGCCACTCCATCATGCAGCATGACAGCCTCCTTGATATGGTGTATTGGGGTGTGTTTGGCTTCATTATGTTAGTCGCCGGATATTTCATATTCGAATTCCTGACGCCGGGCTTTAAGATCGATGAAGAAATCAAGGAAGACAACCGTGCAGTAGGATTCATCTCCATGGTTATTTCGATTGGTTTCTCCTATGTGATTGGAGCAGGTATTTCGTAAGGTCTATTCATGAGCGAAGGGGAGAAGGTTTGTGGAGACATTAGCGAAAGTATTGATTGCGGTTGCTTCCTGTTTTGTCTTAATAGGGATTGCCTTTTTGTTTATAGGGGCATAATGCGAAGAGCTATCTGTTTATTGCGGATGAACTGCACCCCGATTGTTAGACACATAATCTAACAATCGGGGTGCTTTTCTTTTGGCGAAATTCACGAAGGATGGCTCTTTTTTGTTTGAGGCGGATAGTAAAAGGGGTTGTCTATTAGGAAGTATGGCTTTTTTGCAGAAGAAGGAATAATCGTTTCTAATTGTAACCATATATTCCATATATTATAATGGAGGGGATTGATCGATCAGAAAAACAAAGGAGGCGTTTGAATGGGAGATAAACCTTGGCTGGAACAATATCCTGATGAAATTCCGAAAACATTGGAATATGGTTCATTGCCGCTTCAGAACTACTTAATCAAAGCGGCGGAAGATCATCCGGAGAAGCCGGCGATTCATTTCATGGGGAAAGAAATAACGTATAGGGAATTGCATGAATCTGCCCTTAAGCTCGCTAATTATTTGCGGAAGCTTGGGATCGGGAAAGGTGATCGGGTGGCGATTATGCTTCCAAATACACCGCAATCCGTAATCGGATATTTCGGCACGTTGCTTGCCGGCGGCGTAGTTGTCCAGACAAATCCATTATACATGGAAAGAGAACTTGAATATCAGATGAAAGATTCCGGGGCAAAAGCTATCATAACATTAGACATCCTATACCCTAGAGTGGCCTCCATTAAGCATAATACAAATCTGGAACATATTATTGTAACCGCTATCAAAGATTACTTGCCATTCCCGAAAAATTTGATTTACCCTTATATGCAGAGAAAAGAATACGGTCTTGTGATCGACGTGGAGCATGGGGGGACGACGCATATATTCCATCGATTGCTGAAAGAAGCAGAAGCGGCGCCAATCCCGCTTACAATAGATGTGGATGAAGACCTGGCGCTCCTGCAATATACAGGAGGGACAACAGGCTTCCCTAAAGGCGTTATGCTTACCCACAAGAATTTAATCGCCAATACGACTATGTGCAAAGCGTGGATGTATAAGTGCAGGAAAGGAGAAGAATCCATTCTCGGGGTCCTGCCATTCTTTCATGTCTATGGCATGACGACTGTATTGGTCCTGACTGTGATGGAAGGCCATCGAATGATCCTCCTGCCTAAATTCGATACGGCGACAACTCTAAAAACCATCCATAAACAAAGGCCAACCTTATTTCCGGGCGCTCCTACTATCTATATTGCATTGTTGAACCACAAGGATGTAATGAAGTACGATTTATCTTCCATTGATTCATGTATAAGCGGTTCCGCTCCTTTGCCTCTGGAAGTACAAGAGAAGTTCGAGAAAGTAACGAATGGCAAGCTGGTGGAAGGCTATGGATTGACGGAAACATCGCCTGTCACTCATGCCAACTTCCTATGGGGCCAAAGAGTCAAGGGAAGCATTGGTGTGCCTTATCCCGATACGGACGCAGCCATCCTTTCTATGGAAACGGGAGATCCGCTGCCGCCTAATGAAATAGGAGAAATCGCGATTAAAGGCCCGCAAGTCATGAAAGGCTACTGGAACCGGCCGGAAGAAACGGAAAATACTTTTAAGAATGGGTGGTTCTTAACGGGCGATCTAGGCTACATGGATAATCAAGGATATTTTTATGTGGTGGACCGCAAGAAAGACATGATTATAGCAGGTGGTTATAATATCTATCCGCGCGAAGTAGAAGAAGTGTTATATGAACATGAAAAGGTTCAGGAAGCTGTTGTTGCTGGTATCCCCGACCCTTATAGAGGTGAGACTGTTAAAGCTTATATAGTGCTGAAAGAAGGGGCGGATGTTTCCGAAGCGGAGCTTAATGAGTTTGTGCGTAAACATTTGGCTGCATATAAGGTACCGAGAATTTATGAATTCCGAAGCGATCTTCCAAAAACAGCTGTGGGGAAAATTCTGAGGCGAGCTTTAGTAGATGAAGAGAAAAAAGATGCGGAAGAGAGAAAGCAAGCGTGAGAGCGGCAGTAAGAGCGGCATTTGAGCGCTCTTATGCGAGAATGGATTTGGACAAGTTATAATCGGAATGTTGCTTCTCCTTTCAATATTTTTCTTGACTTCATTGAGTAATCGCACTATTATAAAATTATGAATGGCTATTCATTCATTTCTCTGAAAGGGGAAGGACATTTTGAAAAAAAATAAACCGAAGTATAAGCAAATTATCGAAGCTGCCGTAGTTGTTATTGCGAAATATGGCTATCATCAGGCGCAGGTTTCTAAAATCGCAAAGCAAGCAGGTGTGGCAGATGGAACGATTTATTTATACTTCAAGAACAAAGAAGACATTCTAATTTCCGTTTTCCAAGAAAAGATGGGCGAGATTGTTGAGAAGATTGAAGGAGAGTTAAAAGGAAAACAAAGTGCCACTGAGAAGTTAAAGCTTTTGGTCGATAAGCATTTTGACATTTTATCAAGCGATCCAAATCTTGCTATAGTGACCCAGCTTGAGTTAAGGCAATCAAATAAAGATCTGCGCTTGAAAATAAATGAGGTGCTGAAACGTTATTTAGTTGTTGTGGACAGCATTCTCCGAGAAGGAATTGAAGGCGGGGAATTTAAAGCGGATTTAAATTACAAGCTTGCGAGGCAAATGATTTTTGGTACGCTTGATGAAGTTGTGACAACTTGGGTAATGAATGAACAAAAATACGCTCTTCGAGATTTATCTCAACAAGTACACACGCTTTTCATTGCAGGGCTTTCACAAGGGAAAAAGGAATAGAATGTGAAAGGGCATCAAATTTTTTGTTGCCCTTTTTTCGAAAAGTTTTGTAATGTTAAATCCTAACTTATATACTTAATATTGTATAATAAGTAATGTATTATGAATAAAGGGGGAATTAGATGCAATTGATGTCATATATTGTCGAGGAGAATATTGCAACGGTTACATTGGCGAAGGCGCCGGCGAATGCATTATCCTCACAAGTATTGCAAGAATTAGCGACCGTGCTTGATCTGTTGGAGGATGACAATTCGGTGCGTGTGATTGTCCTTCGAGGAGAAGGCAGATTCTTCTCCGCCGGAGCAGACATTAAGGAGTTCACAACAATTACTTCAGGTGAAGAATTCTCTAAGCTGGCTTCTAAGGGACAAGAATTATTCGAGAGAATTGAACAATTCCCTAAGCCGGTCATCGCTTCTATTCATGGAGCTGCGCTTGGCGGCGGCTTGGAACTGGCGATGGCTTGCCATATTCGTTATGTTACTGAGAATGCTAAGTTAGGTTTGCCGGAATTACAATTAGGGTTAGTGCCTGGATTCGCTGGTTCGCAACGCTTGCCTCGTTATGTAGGAGCGGCGAAAGCAGCAGAAATGCTGTTTACAAGTGAACCGATTACAGGAACAGAAGCTGTACAATGGGGTCTAGCAAATGCAGCGTTCAACGAAGAAGAAATTCAAGATGCCGTTCACCAGCTTGCTAGTAAAATAGCAGCAAAAAGCCCTCTTGCACTCAAGAAAGCTATTGAACTATTAAACTATTCAAAACATGAAAGATACTATCAAGGCGTTCAGAAAGAATCGGAAGCATTTGGCGACATCTTTGTGTCCGCTGATGCCAAAGAAGGGATCTCCGCCTTTATAGAGAAAAGGCAGCCTCAATTTATCGGGAAGTAATTATGCGCCGAAAATTCTAAATTTTCATAATTAATATTACAGGAGGTTAAGCAATGAATATTTATGTTTTATTAAAAAGAACGTTTGATACAGAAGAAAAAATCGTACTTTCTAATGGCAAGATCAATGAAGAGGGTGCCGAATTCATTATCAATCCTTATGATGAATACGCTGTGGAAGAAGCAATCGTTGTAAGAGATGCCCACGGGGGCGAAGTGACTGTTGTTTCAGTCGGAAATGAAGAAGCGGAGAAGCAGCTTCGTACAGCTTTAGCGATGGGCGCCGACAAAGCGGTTCTTATCAATATAGAAGATGACGTGGAAGACGGAGATCAATTCACGACGGCTACTATTCTTTCGGAGTATTTAAAAGATAAAGAGGCCGATTTAATTATCGCGGGGAACGTAGCGATCGACAGTGGATCTGGACAAGTCGGTCCGCGTGTTGCTGAAAGCTTGGGTATTCCTTACATTACCACCATTACTAAACTTGATATTGATGGAACGAATGTAAACGTTGTCCGCGACGTTGAAGGGGACTCGGAGGTAATCGAAACAAGCCTGCCACTGCTTGTTACAGCCCAACAAGGCTTGAATGAACCCCGCTACCCTTCTCTTCCAGGGATTATGAAAGCAAAGAAAAAGCCTTTAGAAGAACTTGAATTGGATGACTTGGATCTTGAGGAAGAAGATGTAGAAGCAAAAACAAAAACAATTGAAATCTTCTTGCCGGCGGCAAAAGAAGGCGGAAGAATTCTTGAAGGCGATTTGAAAGACCAAGTTTCTGAATTAGTAGGCTTGCTGCACAATGAAGCAAAAGTAATTTAAATCCAACATGTTAGTAAATAGGAGGTCAAAATAGATGTCTAGAAAAATTCTTGTACTAGGTGAAGTTCGTGATAATGCTCTACGCAACGTATCATTCGAAGCAATTGCAGCCGCAAAAACAGCTTCGGAAGGCGGAGAAGTAGTCGGTGTATTAATCGGTGAAGCAGTACAGTCTTTAGGAACGGAATTCATTCAATACGGCGCAGACCGCGTCATTGCTGTAGAAGATGCTAAACTTGGCCAATACACATCTGATGGATATTCCCAAGCGCTTCTTCAAGTGATTGAATCCGAGAATCCGGAAGGCTTAATTATCGGACATACAGCATTAGGGAAAGATTTAGCGCCCCGCATTGCCGGCAAGCTAAATTCAGGTCTCATTTCGGATGTAACGGGGATTGAAGAGTCAGGCGGAAATCTAGTATTTGTTCGTCCGATTTATTCCGGTAAAGCATTCGAGAAGAAAATCGTAACGGATGGGCTGATTTTTGCCACAATCCGTCCGAATAATATCGCTCCATTACAAAAGGACGAGTCCCGTTCAGGCGATGTAACATCTCTTTCAGTAGAAATTAAAGATTTACGTGCAATTATCAAAGACGTTGTCCGCAAAGCAACGGAAGGTGTAGATTTGTCAGAAGCGAAAGTGGTAGTTGCCGGAGGGCGCGGCGTGAAGAGCGAAGAAGGCTTCGAACCTTTAAAAGAATTAGCGAACGCACTCGGCGGTGCAGTCGGTGCTTCCCGTGGCGCTTGCGATGCTGAATACTGCGATTATTCATTGCAAATTGGACAAACGGGGAAAGTTGTAACGCCTGATTTGTACATAGCATGCGGTATTTCCGGAGCGATTCAACATTTAGCGGGTATGTCAAATAGTAAAGTGATTGTAGCAATCAATAAAGATCCGGAAGCGAATATTTTTAAAGTAGCGGATTATGGCATCGTTGGAGACTTATTCGAAGTCGTGCCGGTATTGACGGAAGAACTGAAGAAATTAAAAGTGAACGCATAAGTCATCATGTGGGAAGGACCGGCGTACAAATTCGGCATATTGTATGTGGCTGATGATTGAGCGCCCGTTCAAATCGGATGCAGTAATTCTAGAAACTACTCTTTACTATTTGTTTAGAGTAGTTTTCTTTTTTAGGATTATGAGCTAATGTAAAGGGTATGTTACAATAAAATGCATAGAACAAATCAGTAGTATCTTTAAATGCAATAGTGTTATACTATCATTAGAAATTTAGTTATTATTTAGGAGGTCTTTTGTATGGCAATTGTAAATGCTACGGATCAAACTTTTTCAAACGATACAGCACAAGGTCTTGTGCTTGTGGACTTCTGGGCTCCATGGTGCGGACCTTGCAAAATGATCGCTCCAGTACTGGAAGAGTTAGATGGTGAATTAAACGGTACTGCAAAAATCGTTAAAGTGGATGTGGATGAAAACCAAGAAACTGCCGGCAAATTCGGCGTAATGAGCATCCCGACATTAATCCTTCTAAAAGATGGAGAAATTGTTGATAAAGTTGTTGGATTCCAACCAAAAGAAGCATTAGCGGAATTAGTGAAAAAACACGCTTAATCTGCTTGAAAAAAGGCCATCCTATAGGATGGCCTTTTTTAGGTATCCTATATTTGGATTTTTGTTTTCATTATGTATAATAGAAAGGAGAACAAAAGTTCCTTATAGTTTGAAAGGGGCGATGCGGATGAATGAGATCATCAAGGCCAAGCTGGAATTATTGCCTGATCAACCGGGCTGTTATCTCATGAAAGACCGGCAAGGAACTGTTATATACGTCGGTAAAGCGAAAGTACTGAAAAATCGAGTCCGTTCTTATTTCACAGGCTCGCATGATGGAAAAACGCTGCGGCTTGTCAATGAAATCGAGGATTTTGAATATATTATTACTTCTTCTGATATAGAAGCACTTCTACTAGAGCTGAACTTAATCAAAAAATATGATCCTAAATACAATATTATGCTCAAGGATGATAAAAGCTATCCTTTTATTCATCTAACCAATGAAAAGCATCCCCGGCTTTTAATCACACGCAAAGTGAAAAAGGGAAAAGGGAGATATTTCGGACCTTATCCGAATGTTGCTGCCGCCAATGAAACAAAAAAACTGCTGGATCGCCTTTACCCTCTAAGAAAATGTACCAACTTACCTGATAAAGTTTGTTTATATTACCATATTGGCCAGTGCTTGGCCCCGTGTGTATATGAAGTGAGAGAAGATCAGTATAAAGAAATAACAAATGAAATAGCGAAATTCCTAAATGGGGGATATAAAGAAATCAAAGAGGAATTATCCGCTAAAATGCTGGCTGCTTCTGAAGGGTTGGATTTTGAGAGAGCGAAAGAATATCGAGACCAGATTGCCCACATAGAAGCCATTATGGAAAAACAGAAAATGATAAGCTCGGATTTAACGGACCGTGATGTATTTGGATTTGCCTTTGATAAAGGGTGGATGTGCGTACAAGTGTTTTTTGTTAGACAGGGGAAACTGATCGAGCGGGATGTTTCCATGTTTCCGGTGTTTGATGAACCGGAAGAAGAGTTTCTTACCTTCTTAGGGCAATTCTACGATAAAGATAACCATATGAAGCCGAAGGAAGTTCTTCTGCCATATTCAGTGGATGCTGCGCTCGCTCAAGAATTGCTGCAGGTGAAAGTGCTGCAGCCCCAAAGAGGACAGAAGAAGGATTTGTTGAAGCTGGCGAATAAAAATGCGAAAAATGCATTGAAAGAAAAGTTCTTTTTAATTGAGAAGGATGAAGAGAGAACGATCAAAGCAATCGAAAACATCGGCAATCTGCTCGGCATTTATACGCCTCATCGGATAGAGGCCTTCGATAATTCCAATATCCAAGGGACAAATCCTGTATCGGCCATGGTTGTCTTTATTGATGGAAAACCGGATAAGAAACAATACCGAAAGTATAAAATCAAGTCGGTAGAAGGCCCGGATGATTATGAATCCATGAGGGAGGTTGTACGCAGACGCTATACACGTGCTTTGAAAGAAGGATTGGCATTGCCGGATTTAATCATTATCGATGGCGGTAAAGGACATATTGAATCCGTCCGGGATGTATTGGAAAACGAGTTGGGCTTAACTATTCCTATTGCCGGCTTGGTAAAAGACGAAAAGCATCGTACATCCAATCTATTAATCGGAAATCCGCTTGAAGTCGCGCCGCTCGACCAAAGAAGCCAAGAATTTTATTTATTGCAGCGAATCCAGGATGAAGTGCACCGTTTCGCCATTAGTTTCCACAGGCAAGTTCGCGGAAAAAATACCTTCCAATCCAAATTGGATGAAATTCCTGGTATTGGAGCGAAGCGTAAGACAATGCTTTTAAAGCATTTCGGTTCTTTGAAGGCTATGAAAGAAGCGACGGTGGAGGATTTTACGGAAATCGGGATTCCGCGCCCAGTCGCAGTGGAATTGCAAAAGAAAATTCAAGAATGATGGCGTGAAAAGAAAAACAGCCTCCTTTTTATAGGGGAGGCTGTTTTTGAAAAATGTAAATGCCAGTATTGGCGAATGGTGTAAAAAAGCTTATTCGATTCTATCTTTGGAATCCCATCTAACTAGAAATTTCACCTGATTGCTTCTTCTTTTCTGTTCGGTTGCTGTTTCAGCGATGCATTTCTTCTGTAATTCAATCTGTTGAGCCAAGAAACCTGCTTCTAATTGAAATTCGCAATCTTTATTCAAATCAAATCTTCTTTTGATTAGATTCCCGTGAAGTATATATTCAGCTTCATGTTTGGAACTTTTTTGTTCTTCAAGCGTTCCCCAGCCGGCATTCATGAAGAATTCTATCGTCTCTTGCAAGTCATTCAATGGGAATTTCCTCGCTAATTGTTTACCAGCCCAATAAAGAATTTCAGAATGGTCTTTCCCTAATAAATCCGGAAGTACTATGTCTCTTACTACTTCTTTACTGAAAATGGGGACAGTTTCTGCTTCTGGTTCTTTGTGTGATTGTTCTTCCATTTTTTCATCTTTTGGCATGCAGTACCCCTCTTTCTATAAAGTTTATTATATACAATTTTCTCTCTATCTAGAACAGTTATTTCCCAACTTTTCTTATGAATGATTTCTATTTTTATATAATGAACGTCTTCTGGAAGATTGCTTGTTTGGAATATCATAATGATAAAAGGGTAGTCAAATGATGGATAGTTAACCAAAAATCCGGAGTAAGGAAGGGATAATGGGTTTGAATTATCTGAATTTTGAGTTATATTTACAAGGTAGAAGCCTTTGAGTATAGCTTATCTATCGATATTTTTAATTATTTGCCGCTTTATTGAAGAGAAGTTATTCTAGATTTCTATAACTTTTTGTGTATCCGTTTTCTTGACGGAGGTAGTTTAAGGGGGTAAAATGAACTTGTCATAGAATTGTTGGAAAATCTCGAAATGTCGTATTATCTGACTTTTCTTGTCTAGTCTTGTACTAGAAGGGTTATTGTTGAAAAGATACGTCTTTTCGGAAGATAGGTTTTAGCAATTGTATTGAGCTGGCGATACAATTATTTTGTTGCGTATCGATAGCCCAAAAAAGATTTTATATTTTAAGGGGGGGTACATGATGGCAGGGAATCGCGAGTTTGCCAATCGCAAGCTGCACTCACTACTAGGTGTAATACCAGTAGGACTATTTTTAGTACAACATTTAGTTGTCAACCACTTTGCTACAAGAGGACCGGAAGCGTTTAATAGTGCTTCACACTTTATGGAGAGTCTTCCGTTTCGTTACGCGTTAGAAATTTTCATTATTTTCTTACCTTTGCTGTACCATGCAATTTATGGGGTGTATATTGCGTTTACAGCGACAAGTAACGTAGGAAGGTTTAATTATTTCCGTAACTGGATGTATATTTTACAGCGTGTTACCGGAATAATAACATTCATCTTTGTTATTTGGCATGTATGGGAGACGAGGGTACAAGCTGCAATGGGTGCAGAGGTTAATTTTGACATGATGGCAAATATTTTGTCTAATCCATTTATGTTAGCATTCTATATTGTCGGTGTTGTTTCAGCTGTTTTCCACTTTGCTAATGGACTTTGGTCATTTGCAGTCACTTGGGGAATTACAGTTACACCAAGATCACAAAGAATTTCTACTTACGTCACCATGGTAATTTTCGTTGCTTTATCAGTAGTTGGCGTTAGAGCGTTGCTAGCGTTTGTATAATATGTGAAATAATGAGTTTACGAGATTGACAGCATATAAAGACATTGCAGAGGGCAACTAAAAGGGAGTGAGTAAGGTTGAGTAAAGGTAAAATTATCGTTGTCGGCGGCGGCTTAGCAGGGCTGATGGCAACTATTAAAGCGGCGGAAGAAGGAAAACAAGTCGAATTATTTTCTTTAGTTCCAGTTAAACGATCCCACTCTGTATGTGCACAGGGCGGAATTAACGGTGCCGTAAATACAAAAGGTGAAGGGGATTCACCATATATCCATTTTGACGATACAGTTTATGGTGGGGACTTCTTAGCGAACCAACCACCAGTTAAGGCAATGTGTGAAGCAGCTCCATCTATTATACATATGATGGACCGTATGGGTGTTATGTTCAACCGTACAGAAGAAGGATTACTTGATTTCCGTCGTTTCGGTGGAACACAACATCACCGTACAGCATTTGCCGGAGCTACAACAGGTCAGCAATTACTGTATGCGTTAGACGAGCAAGTTCGTCGCTATGAGGCACTTGGTCTTGTAACGAAGTACGAGAACTGGGAATTCCTTGGCGTTGTCGTAGACGATGAAGGAGTCTGCCGAGGAATCACCGGCCAGAACTTAAAGACAATGGAAATCCAGTCTTTCTCTTCAGATGCAGTAATCTTAGCTACAGGTGGTCCGGGGATTATCTTCGGTAAATCAACAAACTCTGTGATCAATACTGGTTCAGCGGCTTCAATTGTTTACCAACAAGGCGTTTCTTATGCAAACGGTGAAATGATCCAAATCCACCCTACAGCTATTCCAGGGGATGACAAACTTCGTCTGATGAGTGAATCCGCTCGTGGTGAAGGCGGTCGTATTTGGACATATAAAGACGGTAAACCGTGGTATTTCTTGGAGGAGAAATATCCTGCATACGGCAATCTAGTACCGCGTGATATCGCAACTCGTGAAATCTTTGATGTATGTATGAATCAAAAGCTGGGCATCAATGGCGAGAACATGGTTTATCTAGATCTTTCTCATAAAGATCCACACGAATTAGATGTTAAATTAGGTGGAATTATCGAAATCTATGAAAAATTCACAGGTGACGATCCACGTAAATTACCAATGAAAATATTCCCGGCGGTCCACTATTCAATGGGTGGATTATGGGTGGATTATGACCAAATGACAAACATTCCAGGCTTGTTCGCTGCCGGTGAATGTGATTATTCACAACATGGGGCGAACCGTTTAGGGGCCAACTCGCTATTATCCGCTATTTACGGCGGTATGGTTGCCGGACCGAATGCGGTTAAATATATCAACGGATTAGAGAAGAGCAGCGATGCTATCTCTTCTTCAGTATTCGATCGCCATGTGAAAGAACAACAAGTGAAATGGAACGGCATCATGTCAATGGACGGCACTGAGAATGCGTATGTCCTTCATAAAGAACTTGGGGAATGGATGACCGAATACGTGACTGTCGTACGTTACAATGATACTCTTCTGAAAACGGACGAGAAAATCCAAGAGTTAATGGAACGTTACAAAAAAATCAATATTAATGATACGTCTAAATGGAGCAATCAAGGGGCTGCGTTTACTCGTCAGTTAGATAACATGCTGCAACTTGCACGTGTCATTACGTTAGGTGCTTATGGACGTAATGAAAGCCGTGGCGCTCACTATAAACCGGACTTCCCGGATCGTAATGATGATGAGTTCTTGAAAACAACTATGGCTAAATTCACCGGCCATAACGCCAAACCTGAAATTACTTATGAAGACGTGGATGTATCATTAATCAAACCACGTAAACGTGATTATACAAAAGCTCATTAATTAAAGGGGGAAAAGAAATTATGGCTGATCAAAAAACCGTTCGTTTTATTATCACTCGCCAAGATAATGCGGATTCTTCCCCTTATACAGAGGAATTTGAAGTCCCTTATCGAACAAATATGAACGTTATTTCTGCCTTAATGGAAATCAGACGTAATCCAGTCAATGTCAAAGGGGAAAAAACTTCGCCAATCGTCTGGGAAATGAACTGCTTGGAAGAAGTATGCGGCGCATGTTCCATGGTGATCAATGGCAAGCCTAGACAATCATGTACAGCTCTTGTCGATCAATTGGAACAACCGATTCGGTTAGCTCCGATGAGTACGTTCCCGGTTATCCGTGATTTGCAAATCGACCGCAGCCGTATGTTTGATTCATTAAAAAGAGTGAAAGCTTGGATTCCAATCGATGGTACGTACGATTTGGGTCCGGGACCTCGCATGGCGGAGAAAAAACGTCAGTGGGCCTATGAACTTTCTAAATGTATGACTTGTGGTGTATGCTTGGAAGCATGTCCGAATGTGAACAGTAAATCCGACTTCATTGGACCGGCTCCTTTATCGCAAGTCCGTCTATTCAACGCGCATCCAACAGGAGAAATGCATAAAGAGGATCGTCTACATGCAATCATGGGAGATGGAGGGCTTACTAACTGTGGTAACTCACAGAACTGCGTACAGTCATGTCCAAAAGGTATTCCTTTAACAACTTCCATTGCTGCACTTAACCGTGATACAACGATTCAATCATTCAAGGATTTCTTTGGCAGCGACCAAATTTAATTTTTTCAAAACCCCCCAAATCTGTTATGCTTTGGGGGGTTTTAAAAAATGATCAATCCAATCTAATAGACTGCTTTAGGATATATGCCTACCTTCATCATAAGAACTGCACACTTTCTGCGTATTACCAATCAACTCAGATTTACATATAGCTTCTTACTATTTCCGAGGAAACAGTTTTGCGGACAAAACGAATCATAAATAAATTGGAATTTTTGGAGGATAAGGATGGCAAGAATTTCTTACATAGATAACATGGAATCATGGCAGCGCTCTTTTCGTTTTTTCTACCCTGTAACAGTGCGTTTCGGGGAAATTGATATGTTTGGCCATTTAAATAATACGGTGCCTATCGCCTATTTTGAAGCGGCGAGAATCGAATATTTTAATGATTTAGGATTCATGCAGCGATGGGTCGATTCCACAAATAAAACAATCATCGTTGCTGCGGATATACAATGCGACTATATTAAGCAAGTATATTATAAGGAGCAGCTCAAGATTTATGTGAAACCGGCTCGGCTTGGCAATTCTTCCGTCGATCTTCACTATATGGGAAAAAGGGAAAATGGTGAGGTTGTTTTTACAGGGAGAGGAACAATTGTCCAAATTTCGCGTTCCACCGGGAAAGCCGTTGCTTGGAGCGATGAAATGAGAGAAATCTATCAAGTAAAAGAGTATATCGAATAGCGGCAGGAAAAGATAGCGATTTTGCTATCTTTTTTCATTTGTCCGTTGATATCATCATAAGGCATTTTCACTAAAGGGATAATCGTATATTTAGAGAAACATGCCTTTATATCCTGTCAACCATTAATGAAGGTGCATATATATAATGGAATAGGACAAGTAGGAGACTGTCTTATGACTCTAAATAAAGAAGGTAGTAGATTATGAGTTTCGAAATGGGAATGACCATGTTTGTCTTTGTACTGACGATGCTGGTGATCTTTTGGAGGCCGGGAGGTATGAATGAAGCGGTTCCAGCCTCTGTCGGAGCAATCATTATACTGTTATTGGGGGTTGTGTCTGTCGGTGATATTTTCGATATAATAAACAAAATCGGAGGAGCATCAATCACTATCATAGCGACCATTGTCATGGCGGTCATTCTGGAGAGTTTCGGCTTTTTTCATTGGGCGGCGGTGCGGCTCGCGAAATTGGCCAAAGGCTCGGGATATCACTTGTATTGGTACATTCAACTGCTCTGTTTTCTAATGACGCTTCTTTTTAATAACGATGGCAGCATTTTGATTACAACTCCGATATTAATACTGCTCCTAAAAAATTTTCGCCTGAAACCTCATCAACAAATCCCTTATCTTTTAAGTGGAGCTTTAATAGCTACGGCATCGAGCGCTCCGATTGGAGTAAGCAACATTGTTAACTTAATAGCTTTAGAGATTATCGATATGTCTCTTTATATGCATACCGCCATGATGTTCGTGCCAGCCACGCTTGGTTTATTATTTATGTCATCGTTTATGTTTCTGGTAGTCAAGCGGAACTTGCCTAAGAAGCTTCCGAAAACCGCTTACGATATAGAGGAAATGTTTTTCACTAAACAGTTCCACCCTTTAAAGGAATCGATGTCTGTGGAAACAAGGCAGAAGAGAACTAGGCTGATGATAAGGATTTTATTGTTTGTCTTTATCATACGGTGTTTGTTGTTTGTGGCATCTTATCTTTCCGTACCAATTGAATTGGTGGCGGTGCTCGGTTCGTTCATTCTACTAATATGGAGATGGTATCATTTAGGCACGAATCCCGTGGATATAGTAAAGAAAACGCCATGGCATATTCTAATCTTTGCATTTTCGATGTATGTGATCATTTACGGGCTCCACAATTCGGGCCTTACTGCTTTAATGGTCCAAATATGCGAGCCGATTGTGAACCAGGGTTTATTTCAAGCAAGCTTCATAATGGGAGGGTTGGTTTCCCTCCTATCCAACTTATTCAATAATCACCCAGCGTTGATGATTGGGACTATCACGCTGACAGAAATGGGGCTGGATTCTATTACGTTGAAGACCATTTACTTGGCCAATATCATCGGGAGCGACATCGGATCATTGCTCTTGCCGATTGGCACATTAGCCTCTTTGATCTGGATGCATATTCTGAAGGAAAACAAAATCAAGGTTAAATGGAAAGATTATTTGAATGTGTCTATCGTAGTGATACCTTTGAGCACCATCGTCACATTGTTTTTATTATATTATTGGGTCCAGCTTATTTTTTGATCGGAGGGCAATCTAAATTATTTCTATTTAATCCGTCACTTCCTTTATCCTCTCCACATAAGATATTTTGACTAAATCTCTACCCATTCTTAGGTTACAGCTGGTCATGCAAGGAGGGTTACAATACTTGAAGGAGAATGAATTCACTCATAAGCCACTGCTCACCAAAAGAGAAAAAGAAGTATTCGAGTTGTTAGTACAAGATAAGACAACTAAAGAAATTGCTAGTGAATTGTTTATAAGCGAGAAAACTGTTCGAAATCATATTTCGAATGCCATGCAGAAGCTGGGAGTCAAAGGACGTTCACAAGCGGTTGTTGAGCTCCTTCGTATGGGAGAGCTCCATTTATAGCGGATATTTATGACAATGCTTGCCGCTGGCGGAGTTCTTAGATGAATAGTTTTTAAGTGGGCAGAAAAAATATACCATGCCAAATCCATGTATCTTTTTTCTGCTTTTTTCTTCTGCTGTATTTTATCTACTGTAGATGAATGGATGAAAAAGCGCACAACTTGAATTTTCTTTTAAATTAAGTGAAAATAATACATAATATTTGTAAGAATAGATTCAGGAGATGTGAAAATGGTAACAGAGAATCAGGATATGATGGTTGCTTCCATTGAAAAGGAATTGCGTTATATATCTTCGATCGTAAAGCAAAAAGGAAGGGAATTGCTTAAGTACTATACAATCACGCCACCGCAATTTATTGCCTTACAATGGCTGTTGGAAGATGGAGATATGACAATCGGAGAACTTTCGACTAAAATGTATTTAGCGTGCAGCACAACAACAGATCTGATTGATCGTATGGAGAAGAATAGACTTGTATTGCGGGTGAAAGACGAACAGGATCGCAGAGTCGTCAGAATCCAACTTCTAAAAGAGGGCAAGCGGATCATTGATGAAGTCATCGCCAAGCGCCAAGATTATTTAAAGGCGGTATTAAGCGATTATAGCGAGGCCGATATTGCCTCTCTCCAAAAAAGTTTGTGCAAGCTGCATCAAGAAATGAAGGAAGATTGAGGCGAATTTTTTTGAAACAACCAATAGGTATAATAGATTCGGGTGTTGGAGGCTTAACTGTAGCAAAGGAAGTGATGCGCCAACTACCGAATGAACAGATTATTTACTTAGGCGATAATTTAAGATGCCCATATGGACCCCGGACAAAAGAGGAAGTCCGCGCGTTCACCTGGGAAATAACAGAGTTTCTTCTTAAGAAAAATATTAAAATGCTGATTATCGCCTGCAACACAGCAACAGCTGCGGCGCTTGATGATATTAAGAAGAATCTTACTATTCCTGTGCTTGGTGTTATTCAACCGGGGGCAAGAGCGGCAATTAAACATTCCAACAATTTAAAAATCGGCGTAATAGGAACGAACGGCACAGTAAAAAGCAATGCGTACAGCCATGCTCTGCAGGCCATCAATGAAGATGTAAAGGTGGTCAGTCTCGCGTGCCCTAAATTTGTCCCTATTGTGGAGAGCGGCGAGTATTCAAGCTCGATTGCGAAGAAGGTAGTCGCTGAATCCCTTCATTCCTTGAAAGGAACGGATATTGATACATTAATCCTTGGCTGTACGCATTATCCTTTGTTGGGTCCGATCATTTCGTCCACACTGGGTAAGCATGTGAAGGTTATTTCGTCCGGAGATGAAACCGCACGCGAAACAAGTGTAATTCTCGAGCATCATGGCTTATTGAATAATAGCAAGAAGAAACCTGTACACCATTTCTATACGACAGGATCCAAAGAGATGTTTCATCGCATCGCCGCATCTTGGCTGCAACAAGATCTTGAGCATGTATATTCTATTAAGCTTTCTTAGCCCTTCTTTGAGAAGGGCTTTTTTTATTCTCCAACTATGGTCTATTTAGCGGAAGAGCTCGTATACATAGTAGTACAAACCATTGATGGAGGGAAGAAAATGTCCAAATTAACAAAGGTGGCAATGGCGTCGACATTACTGGCATCATCTGTGTTGTTGGGTGGGTGCGGGTTATTTGGGGAAGGGAAGCAAGACATCGATCCGCCGCAAGAAGAAACGATTGTTGAAGATGGAGCGTCATTGGAGAACAACAGTGATAAAGAATCTGCCACAACGAAAGAAACGGCAGCCGAACAGGGTGTGATGACTGAATTGTACCTAATTGATAAATATGGTTATGTAGTGCCTCAATCCATTGCTTTGCCGGACTCTAAAGCGGTTGCCAAGCAAGCGGTAGAACATCTGGTAGCAGAAGGGCCTGTCACGAATATGCTGCCGGACGGCTTCCGTGCGGTCTTGCCGGCGGATACCCAAGTAGACGTGAATATTGATAAACAAGGTGTTGCCACTGTCGATTTCTCAAAGGAATTTGCGACTTATAAAGCGGAAGATGAGAAGAAAATCCTGGATGCCATTACATGGACGTTAACGCAGTTCGATGCAGTGAAGAACGTGAAGCTGCAAATGAATGGACATGAATTAACAGAAATGCCGGTGAATAAAACACCGATCGCCAAAACATTATCAAGGGAAAGCGGCATTAATGTCGATACGTCCAATGTCGTCGATATTACTAATTCAACGCCATTGACGGTCTATTACTTAGGCGGGAAGGAAGATAATTATTATTATGTGCCCGTGACAAAGCGCATCAGCGCAACGGAAGATAATATAGCTGCAGCGGTAGTGAAGGAATTGGCACAGGATCCATCCGCCAATCTGGTGACGGAGTTCATGACCGATCTGGCATTGGTCAGTGAGCCTACTATTAAAGAAGGGAAAGCGACACTTAATTTTAATGAAAGTATTTATGGCAGCTTTAAAGAGCAGACTGTTTCACAGCGCTTATTAGATGCACTTGTCTTGTCGCTGACAGAACAAACAGGAATCGAAAGCGTCGAAGTGCAGGTGAACGGCAAAGCTTCTTTAAAGACAGAACAGGGGAAAGAACTAGCAGAGCCGGTAAATCGTCCGGAAAAAGTCAACAGTACTAGTTTGTAAACAGCTTTTTTTGATATACTAAATAATAGAAACGAAAGAGGTAGGCTATTTAGCCGCCTCTTATTTATTGTAATAGCAATGTTCGCTTTGCTAAGGCAAAATTCGAGGAGGAATACATATGCGCCACGACGGACGAGAGAAAACAGAATTAAGACCTATTCATATAGAAACAGGATATATTAAACACCCTGCCGGCTCTGTATTGATTACAGTCGGAGATACTAAGGTCATTTGTACAGCATCCATTGATGAAAGAGTGCCCCATTTCATGAGAGGGGAAGGGAAGGGCTGGATTACAGCGGAATATTCCATGCTGCCGGGAGCAACGGAGCAACGGAATATCAGAGAAGCAGCTAAAGGGAAAATCACAGGGCGTACGATGGAAATCCAACGTTTGATTGGACGGGCACTGCGTGCGGTCGTGAATCTTGAAGCGATGGGCGAAAGAACGATGTGGGTGGACTGCGACGTCATCCAAGCAGACGGAGGAACGCGTACAGCTTCTATTACAGGAGCGTTTGTAGCGATGACACTCGCTTTCGAGAAGTTATATAAAGAGAAGAAGCTTTCCGTATTCCCAATCAAAGATTATTTAGCGGCCACAAGCGTCGGGATCACAGCGGAGCACGGGGCGGTACTGGATTTGAACTATATTGAAGATTCAGCGGCACAAGTAGATATGAATGTCATTATGACAGGTAAGGGAGAGTTCGTGGAGCTGCAAGGCACCGGTGAAGAGTCGACATTTACTTATCAAGAGCTGCAGGAGTTATTGGAACTTGCTAATAAAGGTGTGCGCGAACTATTCGAGGCGCAGAAAGCGGCGCTCGGGGAAGCGGCGGATCTTATTGTAGAAAGTGCAGGGGAATGATTATGAAGAAATTGATTATCGCTACGAAGAATCAAGGGAAAGCGAAGGAGTTTATTGCGCTCTTTTCTCCCCTTGGCTATGAAGTTCTAACTTTGCTTGATTTTAAAGACGCCATGGATGTTGAAGAAACAGGAACAACCTTTGAAGAGAATGCCATTCTGAAAGCGGAAGCGCTATGCAAACAATATAATACGATGGTGATTGCGGATGACTCGGGGCTAATCATTGATGCATTAGATGGCCGTCCGGGCGTCTATTCCGCAAGATATGCCGGTTTAGAGAAGAGTGATGAGGCGAACATCGATAAAGTATTGGGTGAATTGGAAAATGTACCTGAGGAACATAGAACAGCCCGCTTCTATTGTGCACTTGCCATTTCGGCACCGAATAAAGAAACAGTAACGGTGGCTGGTACTGTAGAAGGTTTCATCACAACAGCCCGCCAAGGGGAGAACGGATTCGGCTACGATCCTATCTTCTATGTCCCTTCATTGGAACGGACGATGGCTGAATTAAGACCAGAAGAGAAAAACGCCATCAGCCATCGCGCAAATGCATTGAAGAACCTGCAAGCGGAGCTGCATCGATTTTCTTGAAAAAGGATGTGGATAGTGTGAAAATCTTAGTTGTTAGTGACAGTCATGGAGATGCGGAAATTTTAGAGCGTTTGAAACAAAGATACGAGCAAGAAACGGTGGCCATGATTCATTGCGGCGACTCGGAATTACCGTATGGACATTCTGCGCTTAAGAACTTCATCTATGTAAAAGGGAATTGCGATATCGATTCGCGATTCTTGAATGAAAGAGTGGAAGATGTAGCGGGCTATCGCTTCTTTATTACGCATGGCCATCTTTATAATATTAAAATGACGTTGCAGAATATCTCATATAAAGTGGAAGAAGTTCAAGCCAATATCGCCTTATTCGGCCATTCCCATCAAGCTGGCAGCACGATGGGGCCTGATCATGTCCTATATGTCAATCCAGGCAGCATTCTGCTTCCGAGGGGACGTAAAGAGAGAACATATGTAATCTTAGAGATAGAGGGTTCGACAATCAATGTGGATTTTTACGACCGCGAAGGAAATCCACTTAAAAATCTGTCTGCCACTTATCAAATGAATTAGTTTATTGTATAATGGAATAGTCGATAGGAAGTTTTTTCTTCTTATCGGCTGAAAAAAAGTTGAAAAATATTGACTTTAAGAGGATATATTAGTACAATTATAAATGTCCTTAAGAAATTAAATAACTTCTTATGGAAAAGGCATCATACATATCATGTCCTGGTAGCTCAGCTGGATAGAGCAACGGCCTTCTAAGCCGTCGGTCGGGGGTTCGAATCCCTCCCAGGACGTCACATTGGACGCGAAAGACAACTCAGTGAGTTGTCTTTTTTTGTTATGTTAATCTAAAAGAGGTTGGGACAAAAGGTTTTCAGTCAATGAAAAAACCGAACTATTTTTTAAAACTCTAATTTAGAGTCTCGAAATAGTTCGGTTTTTATTATTTTTCATCTATCGAGTAACTTATACTATTCGGCTTTAGAAGTGGATATTTTAGTTCTGTCCCAGCCTCTTTTTATATGCTTTACGACGTACAAACAACATGGTGCATACACAGATTATGAGGG
>JBJEFM010000121.1:0-2284 GCA_051874035.1 Bacillus sp. (in: firmicutes) | reverse complement strand
GATGTTATCAACCGTACGTTCCACGAAACAATGTAATAGAATAGAAGATTACTTCTAGAACAAAACAGAGTCTCCCTGTTAAAAGGCA
Source organism: Bacillus sp. (in: firmicutes) (assembly GCA_051874035.1). Lineage (GTDB taxonomy): Bacteria > Bacillota > Bacilli > Bacillales > DSM-1321 > Bacillus_AD. The sequence goes on along the minus strand of JBJEFM010000121.1, from coordinate 2,196 downwards.
GGGGGACTCTCTTATAAAAACGAACTTACATTTTTTGCAAAGAAAGGATGGGATCTCATGATATACGGGAATATTCACTCTGTTGAAACTTGCGGAACAGTAGATGGCCCAGGGATCCGATATATAGTATTTACTCAAGGCTGCTTGTTACGCTGCCAATACTGCCATAATGCTGATACATGGAAAATCGGTACTGGTAATAAAATGACACCGGATGAAATCGTGGCAGAGGCCGTTCAATATAAAGCATTTATGGATGCATCTGGCGGCGGTATTACAGTCAGCGGCGGAGAGCCGCTTTTGCAAATACCGTTTCTGATTGAATTGTTCAAGCAATGCAAGGAAAAAGGCATTCATACAACAATTGATACATCAGGCGGATGCTATGCAAACACACCTGAGTTCCATGCGCAGCTTGAAGAGTTGTTGAAATATACGGACTTGATTCTTCTCGATTTGAAGCATATTGACAGCAAACGCCATATTAAACTCACAGGCAAGCCGAATGAAAACATTCTGGAATTTGCCCGTTATCTCTCTGATAAGAAAATGCCAGTTTGGATCAGACACGTGTTAGTGCCGACCATCAATGATCAGGATGAATATTTGGAGCGTTTAGGTGACTTCATCGGTACACTAGAAAATGTTGAGAAGGTAGAAATTCTGCCTTATCACCAGCTTGGTGTCTACAAATGGGAAACCCTCGGTTATAAATATCCGCTATCTGAGATTAGCTCCCCAAGTGATGAATCTGTCGAACATGCATATCAGATGTTAACAAGAAACTTAAAGAAGCCTGTTACTCAAGGCTGATATCGAGTAAGATAGGGTAGAGGAGATGATTCCTCTACCTTTTTCTGTCAAAAAGGAGGAAAGTTTGATGCTAGTCAAATGGAATGCTGAGGAGAGAAAGCAAATCATCAGTGATATTCAATATTTTTTTCACCAGGAACGTGACGAGGAGATTGGTGAACTAGCTGCAGGAAGCATCCTTGACTTCTTTGCTGAACAAATTGGCGCACACTATTACAACGCCGGAGTCAAGGATGCAGTAAAGCAGGCAGAGGCACATGCAAGCCGATTAGAAGAGGATTTATATGCCCTGCTTAGGCAAGGGAATAAACGATAAAGAGAAAGCCCGTATCAGGACATTAATGTCTTAAGATACGGGCTGTTTATTTTATATTTAGATTCGTTTGGCACCGACGTAGCGTTTCTTCCAATAAGAGTTGCTAAGCTTGTCGACTTTGACTCCTTTTGAAGCAGCGTGAATCATCTTATTATTGCCCATATAGATCGCTACATGGGATACACCCTTGCCGGATGTATTGAAGAAGATGAGGTCGCCCTTTTTCAATTTGGATTTAGAGATTTTTTTGCCTTTTTTGTATAGGGCTGAAGATGTTCGTGGAACAGTCTTGCCGGTAGCTTTCTTGATTGTGTATTTCACAAATCCTGAACAATCAAACCCTCTAGGAGTTATGCCGCCCCATTTATATGGAGTACCGATATATTTCTTTCCAGTAGTAATGATCTTATTGTTGCTCGTCGCTGAAAAGGCAGCGGATGCTTCTGATTGACCCGGTCCAAATGGCACAAGAATAGACGACAAAAGAATCGTTACAGCAATGATAAATTTTTTCACTAGTGACCCCCGGTTTATATATTTGGCAGCTTTGGTAAATCGTACCGCCTTTTCTCTACTTTTCTACTATAACTAAAATACTAGTTTCATGGGTTACAGCCTCATTAGAGTTGTTTGACAAGAATATTACAATAAAACACTACTATCGACATAAATGTTAAAAATAACAAATGAAAATTAGGATGAATTACTCAATTAAAATCCTTTTTACACGTTTTTAGAAGAAAAGATAAATTTACTTATGTGTCAAAAGGTAGAGGGTCGGTAATAGAGAAAAGAAGTTTAGTTATTTCCCAAAAAGATTATTCACTTTTAAATAAATGTCTTTTTACCCATTATGAATACTGATCTATATGGAGAGGGGAAATGTTGTTAAGGAATGAGAGGCAGAGCCGATATTAAGTAAGATAAAAGATTAGTAGAGAACGGGTGAAGAGAATGGATAAGGCATCATTTATTGGTATCGTACTGGCAATCATTTCAGTTGGCGCAGGAATGGTTATGAAGGGAGTGGAAATATCAGTTCTTGTAAATCCGGCTGCTATTTTAAT
>JBJEFM010000120.1:0-11272 GCA_051874035.1 Bacillus sp. (in: firmicutes) | reverse complement strand
TCCCACCTATCAAAGATTCACTTTATTCCTTTAATATTCATCACCTTATCGATTTCATTTTGATCTTCGGTCAGGATATAGCATTCTTGTTCATGGCTGTTCGTCGCGAGCCATTCTTTTCCGTTTTTGAAAAAGGACAAGTCCTCTGGTAATTCAGGATATACCCAATCATATAAAGAGTTTGCCGCATTCAATATAATGGCTTTGGCAGAGGAATCTGTATGATAATAGTAAACAAATGCTGTTTCACCATCGGCCAGAATATTGCTGGCCCATTCGGATTCTTCTTTTACTTCTATAAGGGAACCGTCTAATTGCTTTAGGAAATCCGTAAGTGCATCTGAAAGACCCATGTCTTTTCTAAGCACGAGATGAAAGGTATCACATGTATCAAAAGCTAGAGCGATTAAATCTGTGTATACTTTCTTTTGAGGGTTTTTTGTAAGGCTGATCATGCTTTTAAATCTCCTTCTGATTTATGAAGTAGGTAAACAAAAGAAAGGCTAAAAGCCCTTCTTTGTTCAGAAATTACCATCGAGGAATTTCACTGAGTAAATTTCAGCATTAGCAGCTATACCTTGAATTCCAAGTTGATTATCGTTGAAAGCTATTATTCGTCCCGTGGCCATAATCATCTAATGCAGGCTGATCAGGATTGATAGCGTTGTATTCTTTGATAATCTTCCCTTTTAAATCCTCATGGTCTGCATTAATTCCGCTATCTACAATGGCAATAATTATATAGAATTGTAAGTGTTATTAAAATGAATTTTTGTAAAATATTACTATATTACTGGTTTGAAAGGTTGGCATCCATTTTCTTTGGTATAAAAGTAATGTATAAATTTCTCTGAATGGTATTTTGTATATTTCATAAAGACCTGCTTCTGAATCTGAACATTTCATCATAAAGGTGTGTCTCCTTAGGTAGCCGATAAATTAGCGATTGTACAAATCGCCAATTGAGGGATAGAGAACGAGACCTTTGCAGCCGTCTACGGCAAAGCGAAGCAAGAGAATGTTGGAGTGGAAGTGGAGATGTAAGGGGAAGGGACATCTTTTATGGATGTGCCTTATTTTCGTGTGAAGAAAGACCATTACTGCATCTAGTCTGATTTATTCAATAATATAGTAGAAAATTAATGCTTTACATTATATTATTATTTATGGATATATTGTCCTAATTAGTAAAAGTAAGATAAAAGGAGGCATAGGGTGTTTTGTTCTAATTAAGCACTCCTATTCAAACGTATAATGACTACAATTTCTATAAGAGAACAGAATGCAAACCAGACTGACAAATGGATGGATGTCATAGATATGCAATCCATAAGTAATTTGATTCAAGATGACAATGAAAATGGTTTAACCAAAGAAACAGTTAAACAATTCACCAATCAATTGAAGGAAGTTTTTCCTACCACTTTATTTTTTCGGCTAGATGCGATTGAAAAGTTTAAAGACCGGAACAATAATGAATTGGTGAAAGTGGTCGCCACTGTCATGAAGCCTTCTCAGGAAGGGAAGTACACCGCTTTTCCACACCCGATTAAGCCTTTCGAAGAATGGGTGACTTCATCAGTAATGCGGGCTGATAAATTTCATCAGACGCTTCATATCGGCAATATATTTTCAGCTATGTATAAGGCTCAAACAGATGAAAGGCATTTGATGAATATCATATCGTTTGATTTAAGTACATATACAGATGTTCAAATGAGTTTCCAAGAGCTTTTGAGGCAAATGGGCGGCGAGTCTTTAGTGGAGTCCGCTGAATCCCTGTTCGGCTCAGAGATAGAACAAACAATCATCCAAAGATTCATGACGGCATTTGAATCATATAAAGAACAAATAGAGGATGAACAGAAAGCGTTGACCAAGGAACGCTTGGCGTTAGAGAAAAGAAGAAAGAACTATGAAGAAAGATGGAATGAGCTAAACGCCAATGAAGTAAAGTGGATTAAATTAGTAGAGCAATCCAAAGAACTTTTCCAGTTAGAGCGCGAGGAGGATCAGGAGGAGACTGAGAAAACAGTTTTCGAATGGAATCATTCCACTATTGTTTCTCTATTGCAGTCCCTTTTATATCATAATGCGGATGACAATCTGATCTATGAAGAGTCTGTTATTGAGGCTTTCTTGAGAGGCATTCAATCGAATATTCTGATTGTATTATCCGGCCCTTCAGGAACCGGGAAGTCCAGTTTGGTTCAGGCGTTCGCCGATGCTATAAAGGGCGCTAAGGCTAAATTTATCCCTGTCCAGTCCAGCTGGACCGATACACAGGATCTGCTGGGCTATTTCAACCCTGTCGATAAACGTTTCGTGGCGTCGCCTTTCTTGGAAGCCTTGGCTGACGCACGGGAGGATAGCGACCATTTGCATTTGATCTGTTTGGATGAAATGAACCTGGCCCATGTGGAATATTACTTTTCAGAGTTCTTAAGCGCCCGTGAACAGAAGGAACCTGCCATCCGCCTCTACAGCAAGCGTTATTATACGGATGCCCTTTCATTTATTGAACAATTCGACGAATCCGAAGATGTGTCCGGGAAAGACAAGGAAAGGTATATGAATGCGCTGGAGCTTGTTACCCGTTATCCATCCATGTTCAAAATCCCTGCCAATGTGCGCTTTATCGGGACATTAAATATGGACCACACCGTCAAGCCTTTGAGTCCTAAGGTGATTGATAGAAGTCTCATTATCGAGCTTGCCCATCCTGAACAAAGTGGCGATATCGAGAAGCACTTGGCGGAACAGGTACAGAAGGGATGGATTGATGTACCTTTAGAAACATTGATGGAGAAAGTGCGGACAAATGAAGATGTGGAACAGGACATAAACGAGATATTGGGATTGGCAAGGATTTTAGAAATCATACCTAACGCCCGTTTAAATAGCAGGGGGAAAAAGCAATTATCCGAGTTCTTGACGAGAGTAGGATCCATTGATGCAAAACATAAAGACCAATTGATCTATTCGAAAATATTGCCGCGGATTACTGTGTCGGTACGTGATGAAAGGGAATTTAACAAATTGAATGAGTTCGCCGGTATGATTGTAAATTATCCGAATTCCTATAAGAAGCTGCAAAAGATGCTTCAAGGTCCGCGTACTGTTCATTTTTGGTGTTAATCATGAAACTATATAAAATCCATGTTTCTGAAAAGGCGATCCCGACTATCGTCAATATCCAATATAAAGAAGAAAGTATCCAGGTTTTTGAGGAATTGCATTATGAGGATAAGCAATATCGGATGAATGAGTATTCAAGGAGCGATCAAGGGAAATTGCTGCGGATCGGCGTTTATGCGCCAAATGCCCATCAGGTGAATATCCATGCGGACAGACAGACAACACAGCTTGTGCAATCCACCCTCAAACCGGGATACTGGTATGAACCGACAAAGTCATGGAGAGAAAATGGCTATGAAGAAAAAAAGGAAGCTATTTTTGGCGGGAATGCTTGCGGCACGTGGCACGTCTCTGCGTTAGATGAAAAAGGGGACATCCTTGAGGAAGAGTCCGTTATCATTATCCCTTCGACAATGACGTACGACCAATATAAAACGATGCAGGCGGAAGTGAAAAGCTTATTCGAGAATTTGGCTGTCGGTCCTGGCGTAGGAGGTTTGCTTAAAGAAACGCAATTGTCTTTATTTAATGTAGAGGAACTGCTGTCGATTCTGAAAGAAATGAAAGAATGGCTTCAAAAAATTTGTGAGGCGCCGTCTGAGCAATTAATAAGAACAAGAGCAAAAGTGAAGAGAGACCGCATCACGAAATGGGACGCCCAATCAATAGTCGAAAGTGCCGTTTTCCCTTTCAGGGACCAGTTATCCGTACCGGTCATAGTGAAAGAGACCAATCTGGATGAGCATCGGATGATTCGCTTTATGTTAGAGGGAATCAAGGACAGGGTCATACATGAAATGACTGTCGAACAATCGGCATTCAACCACTTGCGAAAAGAGAAAAATAAACGAAGAGAAACAAGTTTATTTGTAAGTGGAGACATGAGAAATCATCTGGAAAACCGAATCAGCGCCGTGCAAAAAGACATCGATTGCTTAGTGGCACGCCGGAAACAATGGGAGCAATGCTGTGCATATGTCGAAGGAATGCTTGATGAATCATTATTTGACGTGGAGCCGCTTTCCCCTGAAATGACGCATCTTTTTTCCCATGATCTCTCTTACGGAGCCGTTTACGATTTAAATGAGCAGTTTGAAGCGCTAAATCCTCAACTGGTGCCTACAGAACAAGATTTTGTTGAAAGCATGATGAATTCGCCGCATTTATATGAGGTATGGACGCTTTTACAGCTTGTGCATCATATATCCAAATTGAAATTTGATTGTTCAAATGTGTGTAAATCTCTTGTAGATTACTATGCGAGAAATAAAAAAATCAGCGATTGGCGGTTTAAATTCGTCAATTCCGAGCGAGGAGAATTCTTCCTCTATTATGAACCTGATTTATATATGGACAATAAAAAGCTAAAACCCGATTATTTGCTTTTATATCGCCGCAACGGCGAAGATACATGGCAAGGGCATACCCTGGATGCGAAATATAAACCGTATACAAGGCTTTCAGCCAACAAAATCCGCAAAGATATCGACAGATCATGCGTAAGATATTTAACGAAGATCAAGCAAAATACAATAGTGATGAGGAGCTCTTCCTTGGTGCACGTAGATGAGCAAGCAAACAACTGGAATGTTAATCAAGATGCCACTTACAGCATCAGCCACTTCTCCTTATTGCCGGGGGACACGGAGAATATATCCACCTATTTGAAGCGCATCTTCCACTTTTTCGGAGGGAAGAAAGATTTATGCATCAATTGCGGCGGCATCGCCGATGTGGAAGATAAGGGCTATAAACAAACATATATCTGCCCCCATGATAAGGAAGTCTGGGTGTCCAACATTTGCAGATATAAATCCTCTCATAGTTGGAGCAGCAGGCATCTGGCTTTAATGAAATATGCATCGGGAAATTATAATACCCAAGTCAATAATAGATGGGATGTCCATTGTCCCGTTTGTGATAAAGATTATGAAGGCAATGCCTTGAAATTGAATGTGTTTGGCCATCATTTATAAAATTTGAATAAGAAGCCAACAAGAACCTTATCCGGGATAGGGTTCTTGTTGGCTTTTCTGTATATCGATTGAGTCGCCCTCCCGCTCTGTGTGATAGAGGGCCTCAATGATATCGGAATAAAGAGGAGGTTCATTCAATCCTCCGCTTCTTTTTGAGCGTCCATGCTGTAAATCTGCATCAGCTTGTCTAAGGTCGGTTCGATTCTTTCCAAGAATATTGCAATGGTGTCATTATACATGTCCATCTGGAAACAGATTTTTTGTTCATTCTGGTCGGTGGCGAATGATTCGTTATGGAAGTAGAAGCCCATTAGCCGTGTCGCTGTCTGGAGACAGTCAAAAGCGTATATGCACAGTTCATGTTCTTGTTGGAACTGCTTAGGCGGTTCGATGGCCGGGAAGGCTTCTCCGCAGGCATACTGCAGGAAATGAAGCGCTCTTTTGACGGGAACGGCTTCTTCCTGATTGGTCTTCGGATTGACCGCCATAAAGCAATGGCGCTCGGATATGTAAGCATCCTCGATTTTTTCCAGAACGAAATCGACTTCCTTCAAGAGTTCTTCCATCTGCTTTATGTATAATAGTTCCGCTTGTATGTCTTCTTTCGTTTTGTTGATTAAGTGGAGAGTCATTGTAGCTGCCTTTCTGTATTGAAACGGATATTTGTTTTTTGCCTATCTCCATTTTAATGGTTTTCACGGTTTGCGGCTAAGTGAATTTTTGAGAAAATCAGATTAAAACGCATAGGTGTTATTTCGTAAAGCGATAAACCGCCCCAAGCATCTCCACTTCTTCTTCCACTTCTGAACCTGAAAACGCAATCATGAAAGGCGTTTCCCCTTGTTCATTCAGTATATGTGAAACAACGCCTTCTCCAATCGGGATATAGAAGGCGAGATCGCCGCCTGCGAGCTTCAGCTTTTGGCCGCGGGCGTTCAGTTTTTTATCGAAAAACCACTCACCGGCTTCCAAGCCTAAATAGTTCGACCAGGCGGCGCAGGTTTTCCCGCTGTCTTTCACGGCGAAACCTACGGACGACAGTGATAGAGGGCCGCGTGGATGGTCCGCAATTGTGGAGCGTCGGGTCAGTTCTTGCCTGCGTTCCTCATCGGATTCCTGCCACTCAATGAAGAAAGGCAGCTCAAGTGCATCGTCAGGCATCCCGGCAAACAATAGCTTCCATGAGAGGAGGCTTCCGTCCGGACGGCGTCTGCTTAAAGGCGAGGGGCCGTAGACTTCAAGACCGAGTTTTCGGAAGCGCTCCGCATCGGCTTCAAGGTTGGTGGAGCGAAGGGCAATCCGGCGCAAGCCATTCGTATGCTTATTTCTTCTGATTGTTTCTTTCAAGCTATATTTCTCTTCGGCAGGCATTTCAATCAACTGCTGGTCGAAGATGCCGATCAGCTCGATATAGCTCAGGTCGAAATAACTGAGGGCATTATGGGTCCCCAGGTTCTCATGGCGTCCGCCCTCGACGGCGTGCAGACCTTGTTTTTGCAGTGGCTTCATCGCTTCCGTGGGTTCATGCACATAATGGACAACGTGGTCGAATTGGAAGTTCATAGGATGGCTCCTTTCGCTTTTATACTATGAATGAAGCTTTTTATGTGTTGCGCCAAGCTGTTCTTGATTATATAAAATTTTACCATCTATCATCGTTAAATCAACTTGGATATCTTTGATTGCGGATTGATCGCTATGAAGGAGGCTTCGATTCAATACGACCAGATCAGCCAGTTTTCCGGCCTCGATGCTTCCTTTGATATTTTCTTCGAAGCTGGCATATGCGCCATTCCATGTATAAGCTCTGATGGCATCCATAATGCTGATGCGTTGTGTTTCCCCGACAGGCTGGCTTTGCCATGACTGCCGGTTGACTGCTGCATGGATTCCAAGCAGTGGATTGCAAGAGACCACTGGAGCATCCGAGGCGAATGCTGCAATGATTCCTTGCTCCAGATAGTCACGGGCAGGATACATATTGTTTACGCGGCTGCCATAGAATTCTAGATATTTATCGCCATTTTCATGAATGAAGGCTGGGTTGGGAATTGGAACGACTCCAAGCTTTTTCATCCGTTCCACTAAATCGGGCGAAGCGATGCCGGCATGCTCGATCCGATGGCGGTGATTTTCCCGAGGATGCTCCGACAATGCTGTTTCGATGCAGTCCAGCAGCATCTCGATTGCCTTGTCTCCTTGGGCATGGGAAGTGATCTGAAAGCCTCTTTTATGGGCCTCCCCTAATATCAGATTCAATTTGTCCTGGCTGTAGTAGAGGATTCCACAATCATCAGGGGCATGGGTATAAGGCTCACGGGTCGCCAGGGTCGGGCCGACACTGCTTCCATCTATGAACAATTTAGCTGGACCGATTTTTAGGAATTCATTACCGAAGCCGGTGATTGGTCCGGCTTTCATCATTCTATCGACAAATTCATGGGAATCGGTAAGAGAGCCGACAAGTGCATAGACACGCACCTTTAATTCGTCCGCATTGGCGGATTGCTGCATGATCCGCAGCGATTCCGCACCATCTCCGTACGCACCGGCATCATGGATGCTGGTTATTCCCGCTTTGATGAATTCATCGGAGGCAAGCTTGATTCCTTTTCGTATTTCTTCATTATCATAGGCGGCATATTCGAACAGTTGCATATGGGCGTTTTCAAGGAGCTTTCCGGTTAATCGTTCATCCGGGTCTCTTTCAATAATCCCGCCTTCCGGATTTTCCGTACTTTCCGTAATGTTCGCTATTGCCAATGCTTTACTGTTGGCAATGGAAGTGTGGTTGCAAGTCCGGATGACGACGATCGGGTGGTCGGATGATAGATCATCAAGCTCTTCTTTCGTCGGGAAACGATTCTCTTTAAGCTTTGTTTCATTGAAGCCCCAGGCGCGAACCCAATGCCCTTTTGGTGTTTCCGCGGCCTTTTGCTTTAAATCCATGAATATGTCCTGCAATGATGAGATATGGGGCTCTATGCAACTGACGCCTAATAGATTAGTTCCGTAAATGGTAAGATGCAGGTGTGCGTCGATGAAGCCGGGGAGCAGGGACCTCCCCTTAAGGTCAATGATGTCTGTTTCTTTTGTGATATAATCCTGCATCTGTTGATTGGTGCCGACTGCAATAATCCGATTATCTTTTACTGCCACGCTTTCTGCTACTCTATTAGTTTGATCGACAGTAATGATTTCTCCATTCATAAAAACGGTATCTGCTTTCATCTATCTCCCCTTCTTTCTATTTGAATAAAAAAAGATCGCCGCAATCATATTTCTATGAATACGACGAATATGGCTTAGGCTACATCGACATATTTACTGACAGCTTCTTTCTGCTGCGGTTTGGTCGCGTAGCTGATGGCCACCATCACAATGACATTCACAATCAATCCAAGAATGCCCGCGTGTATATCGAATGGTGTCGAGCTGGCGACGAGTTGATAATAGTAATTCACCATTGTTCCAAGTATGAGACCGGATACTACACCGTATGCATTTGCGCGTCTCCAATATAAGGCGCTGTACACACCTGGCGCGAATTGTACAATTGATCCATAGGCACCGAGTAATAGAGCGATAAGTCCTTGGCCGCCGAAAACGGTAATATAATAAGCAAGAGCACCAATCACAAAAACACCTACTCTCATAATTAAGAGTGTTTTTTTATCAGAGAGGTTCTTCCAAATATTTTTAATCACACCGTCCGTCACTTCGAGGGAAGCGCTGTGGGTAATCGCGTCGGCAGTCGACATGGCTGCGGCAAGCGCACCGGCGCCGACCAGTCCATAGAGCCATCCCGGCAGGTTCATGACCGTTGTGATTAGGAAGGGCAGGACTTGATCAGGATTCGAAAGTTGTCCTGAGTCGACCACTCCTATGGCCGCGAAGCCGACCAATAAAAGGGGAACGAGGAATAATGCGAAAATAGGGTATGCCAGCACAGTCTTTTTGATTGTTTTAGAATCGGAGGCGTAGGATTTCGAGAATAGATGCGGCCACATCAGGAAGCCGATGACGGATACTAATATGGTTGTTGTATAAGCTGTCGTGCTCATTTCTGAACCTTCCTTGCCGATTTGAAGGAATTCCGGTGTTTCACGTGCTATATTGGCGAACATTTCACCCGTTCCTCCATGCAATTGATAAACAATGGTCAAGCCGACGACCCAGGATACGATAATCATCAATAGACCTTGGAAAACGTCCGACCAAGCCGCGGCCCGTAATCCGCCGGTCGCGACGTAGATGACCACAATGCCGTAAGAGATGAGAGCCCCAAGCCAAAATGGAATCCGTCCTTCTGTCATAATTTCAAAGATAATGGCCATTCCGGACATTTGTGTCGCTAAATATTGAACGGATGCGAATAAGGCAATCAAACCAACCAATATTGCTAAAGCAGGGCTGTTAAACCGTCCTTTTAGGAAAGCTGCAATGGTGTAGAGGCGATGTTTTTTTCCGATTTTTTCGATTTTGGGGCCGATCAGATACCAAGGTAAAATGGCGAATGCGGTATATGTAATGATATAGAGTGCAGGCGCACCTTTGGAATAGGCCCAGCCAGGCGCTCCTAAGAATGAAAAGGCGCTGAAAACGGCCCCTCCCATCAAGAACCACATGACAAATAGTCCAAGTTTTCCTCCTGCTACCGCAAATTCATCAAGGGAACCGCCATCCCGCCCTCTACCGGCCATCACTCCTACAATTAGAGCAATAATCAAATAGGCAATCATCATGAATAATGCTACTTGCCATCCAGGCATCAGACATCTCCTCCTTCTTTCAGTTCCGGGTCAAAAAAATATAAAACGACTAATGCTGCAAAAGTAATCAAAATCCATAGAATTACCCAGAAAAAAGAGAATGGAAGGCCTAAAATGATAGGCGTGGCCCTATTAGCGATCTCGAAGAAGGGAAAAACCAACATGAGGAATGGAACAACACAAACAATGATATAGAGGATATTGAATTTCTTTTTGGTCATAGTTCATCTCCTTACATTTTTTATTTTTTTGATAATTAACTATAAATTATTCGTCATTTGAATGTTTATATCAATGGACCTTTTGTATAATGAAAACAACTTTTTATTGTACGTTTTGGCTACCATTATTATAAAAAGATTAAAGCTTATATGGTGTACAGTCCCTTGGTACTATGGCATAAAGTGTAAAATCGAAATATAGGGGCGTAATAGAAATAGACAGTTCTTTTGTTTAGGAGTGGATTTTTGAAGGAGGGGGGCAGCGAGAGAAAAATAATAAGCAGCCGAAGATGCTGCTTATGGAATCACCGCTATTTCTTCCTTTATGATTTTCTCTATTTCTGCGTCCCCGGTCGCCCCGTTATTGAATGTATTCGAATCCGTCCAATATACCTGCCTGAAGGAGATGCCATTGTTCAATTCAATCTCCAGGAAAATTTGTTCTCCTTTAGAAGCGTCTTTTCTATAGAAAGTTTCGATATCCTCAAGCTTTAATGAACGCCAGCTTTGCAGGAATCGGTCTTTGGAGGACGGCGGGAATGTATGCAGCCGTCTCCCGTCTTCCGAGCTTTCGATATGGATATCCTTCACTAACCCAGCTACTGGGTATAATTCGCCGACTGTTTTTGCCTTTTTATTGTCTGTTGCTGTATACACTTGATTGTTTGCGGCCACCATCAGGGAAGGCGGATATCCTTTTATCTCATAAAGGGGAGTTCCTTCCTCCAAAAAAGCCGCATCGCCATTTTTCATTTGATGGTTGCTGCATGCGTGGTCCGCCATCTGATATGTTACTTCTCCGATTTTATGTCCTTTTTCGATGGAAGGGGAGGTATTCTCGTCAGCCGGTTCAGGAAACGCATGCTCATATTGGATATCATTGATCATAACTACATTAGCCCACTCAATCACGACATTCGGCGGGCAGTTATTTGATAGGATGGAAGGGTTGCATGCTGACAGAAGAAGCGAACAAACAGCAAGAATGGATATTCGTTTTACACCAGTCATATTTTTTCCTCGCTTTTCCGGTCTGTAATTACCAAATTATAGCACATCTGGTTTCTGGGTTGCTTTTTTATAGTAAAATGTGGGGTTGAGGGGCGCGCAATGTTTATCCCGTTTAACAGGTACTAAGACTCCCACTTCAACACAGCAGTGAAAG
>JBJEFM010000119.1:0-2307 GCA_051874035.1 Bacillus sp. (in: firmicutes) | reverse complement strand
TGTTAAACGGGATAAAGATGAACCGATTGGGATGCAGGACAACTTGATGAAAACAAAAAAGAAAAGAAGAAAACAACCTTTCTACGAATAAACGTTGGAAGGTTGTTTTCTTTTTCTCTCTTCAAGCCTTTTCCCTCCCCCATCAGCCCTGGAATCTATATAATGAAAGAAAAAAAAACCATTTGTGGTACTTGGGAGGAATACAATGAAAATCGAGAAAGTGGAAATCTCCGTCTCCAATTTTGAAGAGACAGTCCGGTTTTATGAAGAAACCCTGCAATTCCCCTGCCTTTCCTATGCGGCTGACCGTGCATCCTTTCAAATCGGCGCAAGCGTACTGGAGCTTCACCGCGACGAAGAGCATCGGCATTATTACCACTTTGCCTTCAATATCCCGCGGAACCTGTTCCGGAAAGCGAAAGAATGGCTGGCCGGGAAAGTAGAGCTTCTGACGGAGGATGGCGAGGACGAAGTGGATTTCAGTGATAGAACGCAGGCGAACGCGTGCTATTTCGAAGACCCGGCCGGCAATATCGTTGAATATATCGCCCGGCGGGAAACCTCCCCCGCCTCCGCCCGGCACACATTCTCTGCGGACCAGGTCCTTTCAATCAGCGAAATAGGCTTGACCACCGATGAAATCGCCGAATATGCGAAGCAAATGCAGGCAATAGGTATCCCTCTCCGTGATGATGAAGAGCTGTCATTCGATACATATTTGAACTTTATGGGCGAATATGAGGACGGCGCGTTCATCCTCTTAGGGCCGGTCGGGAGAAGATGGCTGTTCTCCACCAAGGTTGCAGTGGCGGGGCCCGTTGCCATCCATACCGACAAGGGCGTGGTAAGCAATCGCAGCTAGTGAATGAATTGTTTTCAAGGTGTTGATTATTTAGGCCTACCTAATTCTGCAGATGTATATGAAAAAAACCGCTTTTGTTTTTCTGTACAATAAAAAGGGAAAAGAAAGAAATAGGAAGAAGGAATTAGAGCCTTGCAGGTAAATACACTGAAGGAGAATTGTATGTCTTTACAATTATATGAAAAACAGATTTTCATGGAAGAACTGGAACTTCTGTATGCAGAATATATAAAATGTCCTGATAGTACACTTAAATCACTTATATTAGAGGATATCCGCATTATAGAGGATGCCCTTTCCCTGATACAATGATGGCCACTACAATCAGCATCCATGCCTGTCAGTTTTCTTAATTCCATCCTTCCTTTTACGTGTAATGCCAATTGGCAGAGATCACATCCTGTTATTCCCCTATTATGTTTCATATACATTACAATTGATTAACATTTCAAATAATTGGTGGTTCATGGCTATACATGAACCACCGTTCTATGAGATACTGCCCTTACCAAATTCACTTTAAGGTAAGGTGTGTTCCATGTTTGTATTAGTACGCAATAATAAAGACGGAATAGAGGTCTTGAAGGATTCGAGCACCGATCTAGATAAGACATTTCCTGATTTCGACTCCGCGAATGTGTTGGCAGCGAAGCTGAACCAACATACAACCTCTTCATTGCATTGGACTGTAGAAGAAAGAAACATATAATAGCAAACCCAAGCCGGGCGGATGCCAGCTTGGGTTTTTCTTCTTTAGCAGGATAAGGGAGTTGCATGAATGGAAAATAACTCAATCGTCTTCCCTTGCCCTCTTTGTATCCCTGATATTCTTCTGAACGGTTATCGACGCGAATAAACTAAGAATAAATGCCATGCCGTAAAATCCCTTCTCGCTTAAAACAAGACTTCCCGCATTGTACAGCCCGATGACCATTAATGAAACAGCTGCAAGAAGCGCGAACCAACTAATGCCATAATAGATGGCGGTAACGGGGATTCCCTCGTCTTTGTCCCTGACCGCTTTTTGCAAAGAGACCGATGCATAGAGCCCGAATAATAAAACGGCAAAGTAGTAACCCTTTTCGTTCAGTTGCATTGTGGCATTATATAGACCGATGAGATAAGCCGCAATACCCACTACCAGTGCCGCCCAAGAAGCTCCTTTGAAAGCCGGGGTCGGTTCCCCTGCCTTCCTTTCCACTTTCATTTGCGGCTCGTTTTGTTTACCTTTATCCAATAAAACCTCATTATCGTCAAACATTGAATGTTTCACCTCCATCCTTTTATCCCGCAACAACCCGATTGGTTCATTTAACTAAAAAACGAACATTGCAGAAACGCTGTAATATCCTGTCTCCATCCATTATATAGAAATTTATTGTAAATGATTAGAAATTTTATCCTGGATTTTCGATTAACTGGAGATTGATCTTTCACTTTCACTG
>JBJEFM010000118.1:0-11322 GCA_051874035.1 Bacillus sp. (in: firmicutes) | reverse complement strand
AAGAAAACCCCCACCTATCAAAGATTCACTTTATATATGCGGATATGGAGGGGAGCCACTTTTGTCATTGACGCATAACATAAGTGCTGCCTCTTAACAAGTTTAGTGTCTTTATTGAGTGGTATAACTATATTGAAATAATATATTAAAAAGTGGGGAGATGGATAGAGCATGGGAAGATTGGATAATAAAGTAGCTATCATTACAGGTGCTGGAGGGGGACAAGGCGAAGCTGAGGCGCTTCTTTTTGCGAAAGAAGGCGCAAAAGTAGTTGTTACGGATGTTCAAGAAGGTAAAGTAAAGCTGGTGGTGGAAGAAATCATTGAAAGAGGCGGGGAAGCAATCGGTTTCTTTCACGATGTAACCTCGGAAGAAAAGTGGATCCAAGTTGTACAAGAAACAATCAATAAATTCGGCAAGATTGATATTCTTGTAAATAACGCCGGCATTTCTATTAATCGATCTCTTCATGAGATAACAGTCGACCAGTGGAATAAAGTGATGGATATTAACTTAACAGGCGCTTTCTTAGGGATGAAGCATGTGATTCCTAACATGATTAAGAATAATGGAGGCAGCATCATCAATATTTCTTCAATCGCCGGTTTGACAGGCGGCAGCGGGGCAAATTCTTATACAGCATCAAAAGGAGCGCTTCGCCTCTTAACGAAAGCGACTGCCGTTGATTATGCCAAACATAATATTCGTTGCAACTCTGTGCACCCTGGCTATATTGAAACGCCGATGACGAAAGATATGTTCACTAATGAACAAATGATGTCCTGGTTTAAATCAAATACACCGCTTCCATATTTGGGTAAACCGGAAGATATCGCATATGGTGTGCTATACTTGGCTTCTGATGAATCGAAATTTGTAACAGGCATCGAATTGCCAATAGAAGGCGGATATTCAGCGGTTTAGCATGCAAACGGAGAAGAAGCGGAGAATCAGTGGCTCTCCGCTTTCTTCTTATTATTTATGAGCTTGATGTCTTACAAGCGGTTACTTCAAATATTCTTTCTCTGTTCCGTCGGCAAACTTAATTTCAAGGTCGATTTGCTTATAGTCATCTTTTAAGTCGAACGATTCTAATACTTCTTTGATGACTTCATCGTCTGCTGTATTTTTGTTGAATTTATAAGTTTGGAAACGGTTTTGCATTTCTGCCAATGCTTCATCCCCTCTTAACTTACGGTTGTTCAGCTCGTCCTCTATTTTTGCTTGCATACCATCTGTATCGTTTTCATATTCCACTTCGAAAGATTGGAAATTGCCATAATCAACATCCAGGTCGAAAGAAGTGAATGGGATAGAAGAGGTATTGGTTGCCGCGTTTCCGTTTTGGTTTTCCGTGTTGTTTGTGTTTTCTGTTGTGTTGTTGATTGTATCATCATCTTGTTCAACAGGTGCATTTTCCGGTGGGTTGTTTACTGTATCTTTATCATTTGCGTCATCGTCGCCGCAACCTCCTAATATAAGTAAACCGGTACACATGGTCATTGCAAGTAGTTTTTTCATAATATGTATTCCTCCATTTCAATATAACCATTTATGCCTTCTATCAAATTATTGCCATAATCGCATGGTAATAAACCTATAGATCCCAAAGGGAGGACTGTTTTATTTTGTATAATTCAGATGAAAGTTTTTTAGAAAAAATCCATATTTGGTGAACGATTCAATGAAATGGGACGTACTATAAGTAGATTCAGCCAGAAGGGAGGCGTTAGTCATTTGGAAAGAAGCAATGAAATGGAGTATGAACAAACTTTAATAGCGGCAGCACAGGACGGAGATGAAGCGGCATTTTCCGAATTGTTTCATATGAACTATGCCTTTCTTTATAAATATATAGTTAAAATGACATGCAATCCAAGCGTTGTGGATGATCTTCTGCAGGACACAATGCTGAAATGCTATTTGAACATAAAAATATATGATAATCGGAGCAAATTCACTAGCTGGCTCATTACGATTGCCACAAGAACATATATCGATTATTTGCGTAAGAGAAAACGTGAAAAATGGCTTTTCCGTAAAGCTGAGCAACATTGCAGTGATTCAATGAAGTGGCAAATCCATAAGCAGGGGATTGAATTCAATGAGGTGATGGAGGTCATCAGTAAGCTTGATGCCGCCTATCGTATACCGCTATTGCTGAAACACTATTATGGTTTCTCTTACGGGGAAATTGCAGCAATGATTGACATAAAAGAAGGAACGGTAAAGTCAAGGGTGCATAAATGTGTCCAATTAATCAGAAAGGAGCTGAACGACTTTGAAGAAAGATACGGAAAGCAAGATTCATGAAGCATTTCAAAAAATGGATGATTCATTTACCGCAGCGCCCCCCAATAAAGCGACATTGACAGTCATGCTGCGTAAACGCGAGCGGGAGTTCAAGCGAAAGCAAAAACAGGAATTGTTTCTATTTATGGTTGCTGCCGCTATTTCCATCATAGCATTGTTGCTGGTTCTTACGAAAGCGCCTGTTGTGTATATGATAATTCAGCTTGCCGGTTTTATCTTGGTGCCATTATATGTGACGTATGAAGGCAAGAAGCGAGCTGGGAAGGACCGTGCTATATGAGTATAGACCTTAACGAATTGCCGCTTATGTCGCGAATTGCATTATGGTGCGTGTTGGCTGCGCTATTGCTGACGCAAAGCACGTTAATCTTCCTGTCTGCTCGAAAAAGAGGGAAAAACGCATGGTTTTGGGGGTTTATTGGTTTATTGAATATCCCTTCAAGTACTATTTTATATTATTTATTCGTAATTTATAGAGATAAGAAAAAAAGGAGGAAATAAAGTGGATACTTCAACATTATTACAGATTTTATTGCCGGTTATTATTCTGCAATTGATTCTTTTGGTAACAGCACTTATGAGCTTAGCAAAACAGGAGCATACAAATGGACCTAAGTGGCTTTGGGCGGTATTGATTGTTTTCATGAATATTGTCGGTCCTATCCTATACTTTATTGTTGGCAGAAAGGAGCGATAGGGGATTATGGATATATATGTGAATAACATAACAAAAACGTTTCGGCAAAAGGCGGTTGTGAAAGATGTTAGCTTTACTGTGCAAAAAGGACGCTGCACGGCTTTAATCGGACCAAATGGAGCTGGTAAGACAACGCTTTTAAAAATACTTGCCGGTTTATTGAAGCAAGACCGGGGCGATATCTCTTATCATCATATTCCAGAATGGAAGCAATATATCGGCTTCTTGCCTCAAGTACCAAGCTTTTACGGATGGATGACTGCGAGAGAATTTCTTATATTCATGGGAAAGTTCTCGCAGATGAACAAGCGGCATTTGCAAAAAAGAATAGAAGAAGTCCTGGTATTGACAGGAATGCTTGAAGCTGCCGACCGGAGGATCCAAGGTTTTTCCGGTGGGATGAAACAGCGGCTGGGGCTGGCTCAAGCTTTGCTGCATGAACCTAAGATTCTATTGTTGGATGAACCGGTTTCGGCGCTTGATCCCGTCGGCAGGCGTGATGTGATGAATCTTCTATTTGAGTTGAAAGCCTCAACAACAATCATTTATTCGACTCATGTGCTGCATGATGCACAAGAAGTGAGTGATGATGTGCTATTGATGAAGGATGGAGAAATTATAGAGAAAGGGACGCTGGAGAGTTTGCTTTCGTATGCAAAACAGAGCTATACGCTAAGGTCGGTTGATGCCATTCCTGAGGAGCTGGCGCAATGCGGTTTTATTAAGGATATCAGGTTCATAGGAAAGAATACAGCGGAAATCCGATTGCGGCAGGCAAACAGCAAGGAAGAGCTATTGCGCTGGTGCCTTGACCATCACGTGGATATCTTATCTTTCCAGCAAGATAAACAAACGCTAGAAAGTATGTTTTTAGAGGTGGTGAAGTAATGCGCACATTTACGGTTCTGCTTCAAAAAGAGTTCATCGGTTTATGGAGAAGTAAAAAAATCATCTGGCTGCCGATTGTATTCATGCTATTATCCGCTATGCAGCCATTAACGATGTATTTCATGGAAGATATCTTGAAGATGGGCGGCGGCCTGCCGGAAGGTGCGGTTATTAAGATACCGACTCCAACAAGCGGAGAGGTAATGGCATCGGTTCTATCGCAATTGAATACAATCGGTGTACTGATTATTGTCGTTGTTGCAATGGGAGCGATCAGCGATGAAAGGAAAAGCGGTGCTATGACAATGCTGTTAATCCGGCCTATTGCACCACTGCAGTTGGTAGGCAGTAAAGCGATCGCTTATGGCCTGTTATTAATCTTTTCGTTCATATGCGGTTATTGGTTCGCTTATTATTACACAGTGGTTTTATTCGGCGCGATTCCGTTCCATTCCGTTTTGCAAGCTATGTCTCTTTATAGCGTATACATTCTCTTTATTGTCGTGTGTGTAGTCTTCTGCAGTGCGTTTTGGGATAGCAATGCTACAATTGCTATTGTTTCTATCATTTTCATAAGTGGATTAACATTAGTGAGCGGCTGGTTTACTGAAGCGCTGAAGTGGAGTCCGACCCGTTTAAGCGGTTATGCAAGTTCAGTGATTACTGGGGAAAGCCATATCGATGGCATCATCGGCTGTTTAATCGTTACATCCGTATGTCTTCTTTCATTACTTATATTGGCTGCAGTTGCTGTAAGGAGAAAAAGTGCATAGATGTTTAATTAGGAAATGAACAGTTAGCATATACTGCATAGAAGATGGTTCCGGGGAATCGGGCCGTCTTCTTTTTTGATTTGTTCTTTCCATTAACATACATTGAAAGAATCGAATATTAAAGCTAAAATGCCTATGTTTCATATACATTCATTTTTTATCATCTTAGAGAGGAACATGGGAATGGAATCGATGATTAAGCCACTATATAGTATAGAAGAATTATTGGATATGCAGCGTTTGGAGAAGGAAATATGGGGTGATGATTTTACACCTATTCAGCAGACCGTTACAGTTGCCAAGAACGGGGGTATCATACTGGGAAGTTATGTGGAAGATCGGTTGATTGGCTTCTTGTATAGCTTTCCTGGTTTCAAAGACGGGAATGTATATCTTTGTTCACACATGATGGGGATTGCCCCGGACTATCGCGGGCAAGGCATCGGTGAATCGTTGAAGCATAAACAGAGGGAGATGGCTTCAGCGAGCGGTATGAATGTAATCACATGGACATTTGATCCCTTGGAGAGCGCCAATGCCAATCTGAATATCCGAAAGCTGAGAGGGATCTGCCGTACCTATATGGAAAACTATTACGGCAAGCTGAAAGGACAGTTGAATAAAGGATTGCCGACTGACCGGTTCCTTGTGGAATGGCATATAGACAGCGAGCATGTAAGAGAACAAATGTCTTATAGCAATCGTGAAGCGGTATCAGTTCTATCGGTTAAGCAAGATGAAGGTGGATATCCTTGCATTGAAGGCGTGAATTCGGAAGTGATCAGCGATTTAACAAATTACACTACGCTTAAGGTGGCGGTACCGACACAGTTTCAAGCTATGAAAAAGGAAGCTTTTTCGCTTGCCAAGCAGTGGCGTGAAAAAATACGGGAAGTATTTCAATTATTATTCGCCAATGGCTATGTAATAGTGGATGTGAAGAGAGATACAGAGGAAACCATACAATATTACATTCTCATAAAGCAATCTGAAATAAAAATAGAATTAGCTAAATAAGAAAAGTGCACTGCCCACATCACTTATTTAAAGAAATGAATGAAGATGTCATATAGATGAGTATAATTTCCAAATGGGATTTATACTCTTTTTTATTGGATAAAGCCGCTTTCTAAACCTCTTATTGCTTATATTTACATATATTTATGAATATTCTATTATGAGTTGTGTTTGGAATAAAAACTTTATGAGGTGAAGGGGGCATCTGTTGCAGGAAATCGCAGAGTCCACCCGATTTCTTGCAATGAATGGAAAAAAAGAGATGCATAATGTGAAGAGGAAAAAGAGGAGTTTAAAAAAATGGGTGTTCCCATTGTTTACGGCAATGGGTTGCTTGATCATCTTTATCGTATACAGCGTTGTTACGGATACTTCTTCCGTTCAAACGCAAGTAGAAGTGAAAGCTCCAGAACAGCCAACTGAACAGAAACAAGCGGAGGAGGAGAAAGAAACCGCTATTACAATCAGCGCCGCCGGAGACTTTACACTTGGCTGGGATGAAACATATGCTTATAATGGTTCGCTTCCTGATGAAGCGGCTAAGAATGGCTTGGCATATTTTGTGGAGAAATTTGATGGCATCTTTCAAAAAGATGATGTAACAATGGTCAATCTAGAAGGCCCGTTAACGAATGCGACTGAAAAAGCTGTGAAGAAATTCCGCTTCAAAGGCGATCCTGCCTATGCACAAATTCTTACGCTAGGCGGCATTGAAGCTGTGAACTTGGCGAATAACCACTCTTTCGATTATTTGCAAAAAGGATATGATGATACAATCGCCACATTACAGCAAAATAAAATTGTTTATTTCGGTTATGATGATCAATACATCACGACTGTTAAAGGAGTGAAAATCGGTGTGCTCGGATACGAAGGCTGGGATGATACGCCAGAAACAAGAGCCGTTGTTGAAACGAATATCAAGAAGTTGCGAGATCGAGGTGTACAGATTGTTGTTGTGCATTTCCATTGGGGCAATGAGCGCCAATATGTACCCAATGCATCGCAGAAAACATTGGCATATTATACAATTGACAGCGGAGCGGATTTGATTGTGGGACACCATCCGCATGTGCTGCAAGGCATCGAAGAATATAAGGGAAAGTTCATCGTATACAGTCTCGGGAATTTTATGTTTGGGGGCAATAAAAATCCGGCGGATAAGGATACGCTTGTTTTTCAGCAAACCTTTTACCTGAAAGGGGATAAGCTGACAGACCGCAAACAAATTAATGTAGTCCCTTTTTCGATATCCTCCGTGCCTCATCGCAACAATTATCAGCCATTGCCATTGACAGGATCAGAAGCGGAACGAGTGAAGAATAAAATTATTGACGCGTCGAATCAAATCAGCGGTTCGGATTGGCTGCGATATGAAGTGAAATAAATGCTATAGAAGTCAGCTATTTCTTGCTGTTTTAAGAAGTAGGTGGCTTTTTAATGTTGACATAAAATTCAGAAAATTTTAAATTTATCATTGAGCTTCATTTTCAACTATGATAGAATAATTTCATTCTTGAAATGAAGTATTAACTTCATTTTACGTATAAAGAAGTTTTAGATTCGTATTATTAAAGGATGAGGATGATAAGATGGATTTGCAGGAAAAGGTGAAAGAAATATATGCTAGTCTATCTGCGGGTCAAAAGAAGGTGGCAAAGCATTTGTTGGATCATCCGCAAAAATTCGCCGTCCATTCCGCTTCGGAAATCGGCAAAGAGGTTGGAGTGAGTGAGACGACTATTATCCGCTTCTGCTATTCCTTGCAATTGAAAGGGTATAGTGAACTGCAAAAAAAGGTGCGCAATACATTGATTTTTGCAAATAGTAGCTTGAACGAATATTATTCATCCAAAAAGCAAGTTGCCGACCAGCCGCATTTTTTTGCGGAAGTGATGGAACAAGATATAAGCGGCATTCAAAGGACAATTGCGAATTTGTCGGCGCCAGACTTTGCAGAGGCCGTAAGCAAGTTGGCGTCCGGGGATTATATCTTAATTTCCGGCCATCGGTTATCTTTCGCAGCGGCTCATTGGTTGAATTTCACGTTGCGTCTTGTAAGGGATGAAGTGCATTTATATAGGCAAGATACCGATGATCTTATTCTACATTTGGATAAAATATCTGAACATTCGGTTTTTGTTGCGATATCCTTTCATAGATATGTACGGGAAACCGTTAAGCTTGCAGAATTGGCGAAACAGGCAGGTGCTTTTGTAATTGCCATTACTGATTCGGAGGTGGCGCCGGTTGTTGAATTTGCCGATATAACACTGCCAATCTCAAGAACAACTACTTCGACTATTGATGCTGCTCCGGCATTGTTTTCACTATGTAATGCGTTGGTGGCAGGGGTTTCGGTACAAGATGATGAACGATTTAAGAAAAGAAAAGTAACTTATGACTCATTCCATATGGATGATTTTTTCTTATAAGGAGGGCTTTAAATGAATATTACAGAAACAGTGTGCCAATTAGCACCTGAGATTATGGGAATCTTCGAATATTTGCATGCCCATCCTGAAATTAGCTGGCAAGAGAGGAATACAACTTCATACATAGAAGATTTTTTAGCTGCCCATTCCTATAAAACGATTACTTTTGATGATTGTACAGGAGTTGTCGGTGAAATAGGAGAAGGGGGCTTTACTGTAGCCCTTCGCTCAGACATCGATGCATTGTGGCAAGAAGTGAATGGCGTTTTTCAAGCGAACCATTCATGCGGCCATGATGGGCATATGACGATTGCACTTGGTTCGCTGCTCGTATTAAGCCGGATGAATTACACGCCTCCCGGAAAGCTGAAGGCGATTTTCCAGCCTGCTGAAGAAAAAGGGACAGGTGCGCTAAAAATGATTGAGAAGCATATGCTCGATGATGTGGATTATTTATACGGTGTGCATCTCCGCCCTAATGAGGAAGTGAAGGACCGCCAAGCGGCTCCGGCTATTGTTCATGGCGCGGCGCAATTTCTGAAAGGGGAAATTATCGGGACAGCTGCCCATGGCGCTAGGCCGCATCAAGGTCAGAATGCGATTGAAATAGGTGCGGCCTTTGTCGGATTGCTCAATAGCATCCATTTAAATCCTTCCATCCCTTATTCCGTGAAGATGACGCAATTCTCTGCAGGAGGGGAAAGCAGCAATATCATTCCTGGCCGAGCCGGTTTCTCATTGGATTTGCGCGCGCAAACGAACGAAGTGATGGAGCAATTAGTGGAACAGGTGAAAAAGATAGCAGCGGCGTTGGCTGTGGTAAATGGCGTGGAAATCAATCTGAAGCCAGGTGCCAATGTGGCAGCGGCGGTTGTGAATAGCCAAGCTCAATGCTTCATGGAAAGCGCCATTGCCGATACACTCGGGGCGGAGAATGTAGTACCGCCAGTCATTACTACCGGCGGGGAGGACTTTCATTTCTATACACTAAAAAAGCCGAATATAAAAGCGACGATGCTCGGCTTAGGCTGTGGCTTAATGCCGGGATTGCATCATCCTGAGATGACATTCAATAGAGAAACGCTGCTTGCCGGTGTGGAAATTATGACAAAAGCCATTCTGGCGACTTTTGAACATCATAGAGAGGAGTGTAAGAATGGAAGTGACAATCAGATCATTATATGAGCTGGAAGATTTAGCGGATATGCAACGTTTGGAACAGCATGTCTGGGGGATGGATGTCCTGCCGATTCATCAAACACTTACGGTCGCAAAGAATGGGGGCATTATCCTAGGCGGTTACAGAGAAGAGCGATTGATTGCTTTCTTATATAGTTTTCCCGGTTTCCAAGACCATTCGGTTTATCTATGTTCACATATGATGGGAATCCATGAAGATTACCGCGGGAAAGGAATCGGTGAATTGTTAAAGAGAAAACAGAGGGAAATCGCGCTGGAGAAGGGCATTAAGATTATTAATTGGACATTCGACCCGCTGGAAAGCGCCAATGCCAACCTGAATATCCACAAGTTGAAGGGGGTTTGCCGTACGTATATGGAAGATTGCTACGGCAAGCTGGAAGGCCATTTGAATGAAGGATTGGCGACGGACCGCTTCCTTTTGGAATGGCATTTGGAAAGCGAACATGTGACAGGGGAGCCGCTCTATCATACGGATAGACCGACAGAGGTTCTATCTATTGGACAAAATGAACAAGGATATCCTTACATACGGGAAATAAACCGGCGGGTAATGGAACGTCCTGATGCCTATCAAGCGATCAGCGTAGCTGTGCCTACTGTTTTCCAAACAATAAAAGCGGATGATATGGCTTTAGCGAGAGAATGGCGCACCATTACAAGGAGCATATTTCAATCATTATTCTCAAGCGGTTTTATCATAATAGACATCCAAAGGGAAAAAGGGGAAGATGTACAGCATTATATTTTAATCAAGCAAACAAAGGTAAAGATTGATTTAGTGTAGAGGGAGAGAATGAAGATGAAAATTAAACAAGTGATATTACGGCAATTAAAAATGGATTTAGTCGCACCATTTACGACCAGCTTCGGAACATTTGACGACAAAGAATTTATTCTGGTGGAAGTGAGAAATGAAGCAGGTTTATCGGGATGGGCTGAATCCGTTGCGTTCGCGGCGCCTTGGTATAATGAAGAAACAATCAAAACCAATTGGACGATGCTTGAAGATTTCTTGATTCCGCTCGTTCTCGATAAAGAAATCGATCATCCAAGCGAGGTAGCGGATTTATTCGCCCACATCCGTAAGAATAATATGGCGAAATCAGCGATTGAAGGGGCTGTTTGGGACCTCTACTCGAAAGAAACGAATCAGCCTTTAAGCAAAGCGCTGGGAGGCAATATGGAGAAGATTGAGGTCGGCATTAGCATCGGCATCCAGAAAACAGTGGGAGAGCTATTGGCAAAAATCGACAATGGCTTGAAAAATGGCTACAAGCGCATCAAAATCAAAATCCAGCCTGGCTGGGATGTAGATGTAATCAGGGAAGTCCGCAAACATTATCCAGATGTGCCGATCATGGCTGATGCAAACTCCGCGTACCGTTTGAAAGACATCGAGATTCTTAAGCAATTGGATGAGTTCGATTTAATGATGATTGAACAGCCGCTATCTTCCGACGATATTGTGGATCATGCGACGTTGCAGGCGCAATTGAAAACGCCGATTTGCCTTGATGAAAGCATCCATTCGGCTGAAGATGCAAGAAAAGCATTGGATCTTGGCAGCTGTAAAATCATCAATATTAAGATCGGCCGTGTCGGCGGTTTAACGGAAGCGAAGAAAGTCCATGATTTATGCCAGGAAAGAAATATTCCTGTATGGTGCGGTGGCATGCTGGAGTCAGGCGTTGGACGCGCCCACAATATTGCGCTCACAACGCTTGGGAACTTTACAATGCCAGGGGATACGGCGGCATCAGCCAACTATTGGGACAAGGATATCATCGAACCAGAGGTAACAGTGGATGATGGACGGATCATGGTGCCTGCTGCAGCGGGTATCGGTTATGCAGTGAATCATCGTGCGATTGATGAATTTACGAATTTCAGTAAAAAGTACGAAAATTGAACTACCCCCACTTAGCTAACGCTTGAAGTGGAGGATTCCTGCGAACACTAGTGTATCCACCAGTTATTTTAGCAGGCTCTACCCGTA
>JBJEFM010000117.1:0-11355 GCA_051874035.1 Bacillus sp. (in: firmicutes) | reverse complement strand
TCCCCGTTTTTGAACGAGAAAAGCATATTATAAAGTGAATCTTTGATAGGTGGGGGTTTTCCTTCATCCCCTACCTATCATTAGATGAACCAACCTTAGTACCTGTTAAACAGGATAAAATCCCTATTTCATGTCAAAAAATCGTTCCGCTATTTCACGGAAGCGGCTGGCATCTATCTCTTCTTCCTGCATTTCTCCGTCTTTCAATATTTTAAAGGATGTCGCGGTCAACACCATCATTCCCCCATCGATCAGTTTAGTGATCAATGGTTGACGATTGAACGGTGATTCAGGGCTTTGGGCGATGATGCTCTGAATTTCATTCAGTACGGACACATCCTTGAAGGTTTTGTCGATTGTGAAAGCATAGCCCGTCTTCCATTCTTCATCTTTGTATCTCCGCTTCATTTCCAATACATATGCTTCCCCTGAAGGTTTGATGCGGAATTCACCATTTTCGGAAACGACCGTTTCGCCACTTAAAGGAACCGGCTTCAACGGCAGATTGGCGCCGAATCCTGTATCGACTACATACAAATCACCATTATAATCCAAAAGAATCACCACATGCGTATTGCCTGTCGGCGACCAATTTCCGCTCCCATGATCATAAATTACGCCTCTGGTTAAAGATACGTGAAACTGATTTTCCGCCAGAAACCGATAAAGAAGCGCATTCAGCTCATAGCATAGGCCGCCTTCATGGTGGTCCAATATCTTCTCCACAACATTTTCAACCGTAATGTCACGGCTGCTCTTCTCGATGACACGCATATTTTCGAACGGAATGCTTTTAGCCGTTTTTTCCAGGACGATAGCCAACTTGTCAAAAGTAATCGGTTCCTCTTCGGGAAATCCGATCCGTTCACGGAATAATAGATTTAGATCAGACATACTGCATCCCCTTTTCCAGTCTGAATTTCTTTTACCATCCATTTTACTACTATTTACTCAGCTTGATAGAGAAACAGCTCATTGACCCACAGTACATTCATAAAGTGAATCTTTGATAGGTGGGGGTTTTCCTTCATCCCCCCACCTATCATTAGATGAACCAACCTTAGTTGTTACAGGTACTCGGATCTCCCACTTACACATCTGCGCTTTCACTGTTGCGTGGAAGTGGGAGTCTTAATACCTGTTAAACGGGATAAAAAATCGATTGGTAGCCTAGCAGTGGTTGATGCGCGAATCATTTCGCTACTCTACACCTCGGTCTTCAGTTTATCATTCCATACAGGCGTCCGCTTCTCAAAGAACGCGCGGATGCCCTCGGCAGCATCGGGATGCTGGATATTACGCACAATCACTTCCGTTGAATACTCTAGAGCCTGGAAATCCTCCATATTCAACTGTTGGTAGAACTGCCGTTTGCCGATCTCGATAACATTCAAGCTCTGCTTCGCCACGTCTTTCGCCAGCTTTTCCGTTTCCTCATCCAATACTTCCGCGGGCACGACTTTATTGACCAACCCATGCTCCAATGCTTCTTGCGCCGGCATCAGATTGCCCGTAAACAGCAGTTCCGCCGCTTTCTTCCTGCCGATATTCCGGCTCAAGAATACAGCCGGCGTACTGCAGAACAGCCCGCTGTTGATGCCCGGCGTACCGAACTTGGAGCCCTCGGCCGCAATCGCCATGTCGCAGGCGGCGACGAGCTGGCAGCCTGCAGCCACCGCCACTCCCCGGACTTTTGAAATCACGATTTGCGGAATTTCCCTGATCGTCCTCATCACAAGCTGGCATGTCCGGAAGATTTCCAGCACTCCTTCTTCAGTGCCGTCTTCAATCTCCTTCAGGCTATGGCCCGCACAGAAAGCCTTGGCAGAACCTTCGATCACCACTGCCTTGCAGTCCCTCGCTTCGGCAATCTCCCGTAGTGCGCTGTCTAATTCCTGTAAAAGCTGCAAGGACAATGAATTGAATTCTTTATGATTTTCCAATGTAAGATATGCAATTCCTTCGGTTTTTCTGACTGATAATAATTCCATGCGAACACTCCACTCCTTATACATTGATAATAAGAGTTCTTTATAGAAGCATTGCCAGTTGATATGAATACCTGAAATCACTCTATTTCTTGCCTATGCGGCGGCTCATTCTAAGCTGCCAGATCCATTTTCCTTTATTTTACTATATATTAAAAAATAATGGCACTATTCCAGCTGAAATATAAGGTGATGCTTTGGTAGAAGAACCTTCCCCCGGATTGTTTTTTTCAAGTCTGCCGCTATCAGCGAACAACATATTGATCTTCAATAGCCTTAATCCGATGGTACAGCTCTTTATTCACAGAAGTGGGAACCCTATATTTTTCCCCTAAGCCCACTACTGTCCCTGCGAATAACGCCACTTCGCTGAAGCGTCCGGCTTCAACATCCTGAGCCATCGACGGCTTTCCGTTCGGGCTTAGGGCACCCAATACTTCCAGCCAATACGCCAAATCCCTTTCCGTTAAATGGACTCCTTCTTTTTCCGACAGCGCGATGACCTCTCTCATGGCTGCAATCATCATCTCCCGGGCTTCCCCTTCCCTTTGCACCTCGCCGTAATTGCTTCTGTAAACAGCAACCGTTTGATTCACCCCCACATTCAGCATGAACTTGCCCCATTGCCTCCTATGCATATCAGTGTCTAATTCATACGGCACATCCACTTTTCCGAAGAACTCCGCCAATTCCTTTGCGTTTCGGGAGATTTTCCCCGGTTCCTTGTCTCCGAAGCAAAGCATGCCCATATGCTCGTAGGCCAGCTCATTTCCGACCTTGACCGCATCCATCCCCTGCGCGACACAATATAATACACGATCCATCCCGTACACTTCACCGATTATTTCTTCGCTTGTAATTCCATTCATTAAAGAAAGGATAATCGTATGTTCTCCGACATGGTTACGCACCGCTTGTATAGCTTCTTTAAGCCCATCATATTTAACCGCAATCATAAGCAAATCCGCCGGTTCGCATGCTTCATCAGGCGCCACATACCGGAATCCGCACTCCTCCCCATTGCAGTAAACTTTATCTTTTTCATATCTCTTGATGCGCTCCCGGTCGGCTATAATCCGCAAATCCTCTTTTGCCATTTTCTTGGATAATCGATTACCGAACAGCACACCCAATGCCCCTAAACCAATGATGGATACTTTTTTAATTGCCATAGCCCCTTAAGCTCCTTTTTGCTTTTTACAAAATTCTATCACATTTTCAGAATATTAAGTCTAAAATACAACAAAATGCTATAGTGCGAGAGAATTATCCATAGAATCCTTTCTACATAAAGCTTTTTGGCTCCCGATAAAGTGAATCTTTGATAGGTGGGGGGTCCTTCATCCCCCACCTATCATTAGATGAACCAACCTTAGTTGTTACAGGTACTTGATCTCCCACTTACACATCTGCGCTTTCACTGCTGTGCTGAAGGGAGGAGTCTTAGTACCTGTTAAACGGGATAAACAATGAACTGAGAAAGCCCCGAGCCCCCAGCCCATTCCCAATCAGCATGGAAACACATAATGCACCAGGAAATAGTACAGGGACGTCCCATTGAATCGTTTTCGGGACGTCCCTTCAAAGCCTTGCTAGTTTTCCATACAGATCATTTAAAGTAATGCTGCCCTTCTGCATTAGTTTCTCAATGTAAATACAGCAGATTTCCGCTGTCGCTTTCGCATCCGAATAGGCATTGTGACGCTGCTCGTTTACAATATGGAGCCGCTCGCAAAGCTCCTCCAGGCGGATTTGCTGAAGTCCGGGGTCC
The DNA here is from genome assembly GCA_051874035.1 of Bacillus sp. (in: firmicutes). Classification (GTDB taxonomy): domain Bacteria; phylum Bacillota; class Bacilli; order Bacillales; family DSM-1321; genus Bacillus_AD. The sequence continues at coordinate 7,596 of JBJEFM010000117.1, read as the reverse complement.
ACCGTTTTATAAAAAAAGGATGTATCCAATAATCGGTGGGTAAATGCTGTACGAAAGCATTGGCGGCAATAATGCTGAAAAAAAGCTCTTTCATGATTCGCATGGTGGGCGACAAGAACGGATTTGCCGGCAAACTGAAAAAAATCGCCCAGTACCCTACTTGCATCGGAAGCACCCTGCATTTCCTCGTTCGTGATCGCTGTCAAGGCGATTATTTCTTCCGATAATGTCTGCTTGGCTTTCAGCAATGAATAGAATGAATCCTCTTTCTGAATGCATCCATTCTGAATCTTGACCGCCCCTATCGAAATCATCTCATCGCCTTTTTCAGGACAAAACCCTGTCGTTTCTATATCCACCACGACAAAGCTTAATTGATTAAGAGGAATGGATAATACCTCTTGCTGTTTGAGTTCTTTTTTGATTTGCCTTAAAAAAGCCATATGCTGAGCATTATCTACATTCTGCATATCGCGGGAAAAGCGGTTCGAAATCCCCCTCATTAACTGTGATAACGGTTCAAATGCCATAGGAATCAACCTTCTTCACATATTGAATGGCATACTCATGCAGCTTGTGGCCGCCTTTTACGATTCGTTTGATCTCCTTCTTTTCCATTGAATCCAACAATCTGAGTTTCACAAAATGCGAGTCCTCGTATTCCTTTCCCGCAACGCTCGCCATGCGAATCTCCAGTAACCTTTGAAAATCCGCTTTCGCATCCACCATGACTTCCTTATGGGCATCCTTCTCGAGCAACTTCCCCATCCGGTCCACCGTCGATGTTTCGAAAAGCCCTTCATGAAGAGCCAGAATCCGGACGGCATTCACATATGGAAGAAAGGCGGCATATTTCAGATCAAACGACTGCGTACGCCCATTCACTTGACTCGTTAAAAGCTGACCCAGTGGATTGATCGCTTTTTTGATATGCATGACATTCTCAGCAAACCTTCTTGCAAGGTGCGGGTGCTCGCTTCGATACCGGAAAACATATTCTTTTAGCTCCCGGCATAACTCCTCTTCCCCCGCCAAACATCGACTGTCCAAGAAAATGTGCAGATAACGCATCGATTCCCAGCTTCCCTCTTTCATCCACGAATGAAGCTGTTCCTTCCATTGCTTCAGCGGCCGGCACCACATTGGATTGGAGCTCATAATATTTCCCTTGCAATATGGGTAGCCCACATAATCCAAGCCTCTTGACAGCTCCTGGCCCAATCGCAAAAAATATGCCCTGTGTTCCTCGGAATCATCCTGATACACAATGCCATGATCCTGGTCGCTTATCAAACCTTGTTCAAACCTCCCTCCGCTCCCGGTAATCAGCCAACTGAAGGAACAGGGCGGTTCATTCTGATGCAAGCAAGACACAGCAGCTTGAAATACGTGTTTCATTATCCTATCATGAAATCGATTCAGCTCCCTTATATCGGAGCAATGATTCTTCATCTCTTCATCTTTCCATCGTTTAATCTCTTCATATGCTTCCAAATTCGCCATTTTTCACTTCCTTATGGAGACAAAATCAGGTGGAGAAGCATCACTTCCTCCACCTTTAATTTTACAAAATATTAAGAAATCTTAGAATCCTTTTCTTTCGCCATTTGCTCCGGATATCCGTAGCTTCCGTGTTCACTCATATCCAAGCCCATCACTTCTTCTTCCTCCGAAACCCGAAGACCTCCCAGTACGAGCTTTGTAACGTATAAGATAACAAAACAAGCAATGAAGGCGTAGGCTGCACATGTGACGACCCCCATGAATTGAACGCCCAATTGCTCGAAGCCTCCGCCGTAGAACAATCCTGGACGACCTCCGACCTGTTCAGCCAGTTCCTTTGTAGCAAAGAATCCTGTCGATAATGTCCCCCATACACCGGCGGCGCCATGAACGGATAAAGCATAAATGGGATCATCAATCCGTAAACGATCGAAGAATTTCACACTGTAAAATACGAGGACGCCCGCCACTAATCCGATGACAACAGCTGCCCAAGGGTTCACAAAAGCACAGGATGCTGTGATGGCCACAAGTCCGCCCAAGGCACCATTCAAAACCGTCGGGATATCCGATTTCCCTAAAACCAGCCATGAAATGAAGGTTGCCGATACAGCCCCGGCTGCCGCAGCCAGGTTAGTATTTAAAGCAACAAAGCCAAAGAACGCCCCATCCACAGACACCGTACTTCCTGCATTAAAGCCGAACCAGCCAACCCATAAAATCAATACAGCTAAAGCCGTATACACCTGATTATGGCCGGCAATATTGTTGACAGAACCATCTTTGTTGTATTTTCCGATGCGGGGTTTCAATAAAATAGTTGCCGCTAAAGCTCCCATCGCACCTGTTAAATGGACAACCGTCGATCCTGCGAAATCTTGCTTTCCGTGCTCGCTTAACCATCCGCCGCCCCAAATCCAGTGAGCAATGACCGGATATACCAACAAGCCGAATAAAATCGTAAAAATGACATATGCAGGAAATTTCGCACGTTCTGCGAATCCTCCTAAAGCAATTGTGATCGCTATGCCGGCAAATGCTGATTGGAAAACGAAAAAGACCGTCTTCGCCAGACCATCCCCTTCCGCGAGAGACCCTGAATAAAAGAAATCCGATAACCCCACGAAGAAATTCGCATTCTCCCCGAAAATAAAAGCATAGCCCGCGGCCCAAAAGACAATCATGGCAAGGCCAAAAGTGAAAACGGTTTTCCCGGCGATATGCCCCGCATTTTTCATTCGTGTGGAACCCGCTTCCAACAGAATAAAGCCAGCAATCATAAAAATGACTAAAATAGCAGAAATCATCGTCCAAAGACTGTTCATCAAAAACATTTCATCCATATGCCATCCACCCCTTCGATTTTTAATGTCAGAAAATCTAACATCACCTTATAATTTATTAATTTATCAGATTTTTCTAAATTGTCAACACACTATGTAAGGAAATCTAACATCAAATGAAAAAATAGGCAAAATTGTATGGGGTTACAAAATGAAGAAATCAACATTGAAAACGGTTTCTATTTTTTAGGGGATTTTTTATAAAAATTTAATCGGTGATGGAATAACCTCCCCTACACCAAATACAAACATTCAAATATGACAGGCTATCTCTATCCTTTTCTGCTCATCCGAATTCCTTCACACTCCTCTTGTAAATACAAAGTTTACATTAGAAATCAATGTACATGTAACACTGACAGAGAGAGACATTCGAATTACGTATAACTTCGTAAATCCTTTACAGGAAACATAAAAAGGCAGTTCACAAAAGGGCTGGCTGCCTTTTTTAAAAATAAGTTGTGAGATACACTCCACAAGTGTGGACTATATGCGGCAATACAATTGTTGTTGGTGAGCTTATCAATATCTCAAAAAATGTACGAGTTGTTTTATATATAGAATGCAAAAATTATAAAACATCAGATATCAAATTAGTTAGTGAAACTTTTACTGGGTGTGAATTATTGGTAATATTTAGCCATTAAAAAAGTTGTATCACTCGGCGGATACAACTTTTTTTGTTTACTGAAAGAGTTAATTATAGCCTATACCCGTTTGGAATGTCTTAGCTACTTCTGAAACAATATTGTCGTATTTTTCTTTTTTGCTAGCAGGGTAAGTAATAACTAATGTGCTCATACAATAATCAGTGAATATTCCTTTTTGATATGTAATAAGTCCGTCTTCTTCAAAAGAAATAACATACCAATTGTCGCTTACTTTTTGATAAGAGACAGATCCTGAAATGTATTTTAACGCTCTTTCATAGTAGTTTTGAATACTTTCATTATCTTCTAGGATATTAATGTTTTCTCCGTATCCTGAAACAGAAAACTCACCATCAGAAAATTCTCTTCCAGAATCATTTGTAGGGATAGGTCCTGCTTCTAGATCGCCAGGATATTGAAATGAGAAGCCATAGCGTTCATTTTTATATAAATTGAAAGTATTAGTTTTTTCAGGTTCTTCTTTGGTTATGGAAGAACTTTCTTTTTGTTGAGATTCATTGTTGTTGGAAATGGTCTCTTGGTTTTTCTTTTCGCTAAGTAGGTCGGATACTTCTTTTAATTTATCTGCCATATCAGTATCGTTACCGATTAGATTAGTTAGAGTTTCGAGTTTGCTTTCAGCAAATTCAAATTCTTTATTAGCAATTAAGGTTTTTATGTTTTCAATCTCTTTTTCGTAAATTAATTGTTTTTGACCGTTTTCTAATTGCTCTTTTAGTTTAGTTAAGTCACCACTTATGTATTCTAGTTCTATGCCTCCCATTTTTTCAATCTGCTCAACGGTTTTTGATGCTTGTTCAAATTTTCCTTCACTCAATTCTTGTTTAGCTTTTAAAACAAGTTTAGTTTGTTCTAAATATTTTTCAGCTTTCTTTTTATCCCCTTTTACCTGTAAGGCTTCCTCAAAATAGGTTGCTGCCTCTGAATATTTCTGTTCTTTTAATAGTTCTAATCCTTTTTCTAAAGCATGATCATTTTTATTTTCTGAACACCCTGAAAGTAATACTAGGGATAAACCTATACATAAAAACCATTTAAAAATTCTCATTTTCTCCTCCGAAGTATGTATTTGTAATTATGAGTTATAAGTCTTTTATGCTATTTCTAGTATAATTTCATATTTTTTATATTAGCAATACAAAAATGAGAAATATCACACCTTCTCAAAACTACTATCATCAAACGAAAATCCATCTCAATTGAAATGGATTTTTTTATTTTTCCGCTAATATCCTCAAAATAAGCTTTTATTTTATCTCTTATCCGTTTCTAGCATATAACTAGTTACATAGGAATTCGATAATAATGTTCTTATAAGCCTGCTTGGTTGCATCGATTGAACGAGAAGGCTTCCTATTCAAATATGTCAAACCTATAAAAAATACATTTGTTATTCTAAGATAATTCTTTATAATCAAAATGGGATTTACTTTAAGAAGTGAGGTAATGAGAAAAATGATGAATGTGTTAAAAAAAGCGAAAGTATTTTATGTCATTCTCTTAGTTGTAGCGCTAGGGTGTGGATTTGCTGCAAGAGGTTATTTTGTCCAACAAGAGAATGCGAAAGAAAGCAAAGAATACAAACAGCAAATTAAGGAACAACAGGCCCTTATAGACGAAGAGAGAAAGAAAAATGAAGAATTAAAAAGTAAAATGGCCAAAGCAGAAGCAAAGGTAACAGAAATCACTGCAAATATTACAAAAGCGAAAGATGAGCACGAAACGAATAAAGCAAACGCAGTCAAAAACACAACATACGAGCCGCCGGCTGAAGCAACAAAGGATACTGTTTTAGATTTCATCCGCAACCAAACTTCCTGGGGGAGTGAAACGGCATCGTATCGTTCTATCAGCTTTGATTTATATTTTAAAGATGAATTTAACGGAGAAGTTGAGTCAAGCAACTTACTAGAAGGAGGAACAGCGGTGCATTATTTCTCTGTCGTTGATAACGCTCCCGATGAGGTAACTCTAAATGTAATAAGTGTCCTAAATACAGAGAATAAGAACGATCATTCTATTACCATCCGAAAAGGTAAGGACGGGAAAACAATTGATGTCACAGACCGCGGCTCTACTTATAATCTAGAACCTGTATATTACGACCTCTAATTTTAACTACATAATTTTTCTAATAATAATTAAGCAAAAGAGGAGATTTAAGATGAAATTGTTCACCAAAGGAAAAATTCTTTTCACCATAAGTCTATTTTTGGTTTTTGGATTAGGTGCATTTACATACCCCTATATATTTAATAAAAACTCCGTAACAAATTCGGATAGTAACTCACTAAAAATGGCTAAGAGTGAATTGAAGCTACTTCAAAAAGATAATGCAGAACTAAGTGATAAGATCACTGCAACTACTACAAAAACTGTTGAATTAGAAAAAGAATATAAAGACCTTCAAGCTTCTAATAAAGAAGATATTGAAAAAGCAGTTGAAATAGAAAAGGCGAGACAAGCAGAAGAAGCTGGTTATATTGGGGATGGACCTACATATCCAGAAGAGACGGAAACCCGTTCTACAAACGGAAATAGGAGCTTTAAAGATATTGAAGGCGTTTGGTACTTAAAAAGTGAAGGGTTCGGTGAGGGTGATGAAGGATTCACAGGATATATTGAATTCGCAGCAAATGGCGATCAATCCATTAAATTCATTGCCTATGCAGGAGAAAAAGAGGACCCAACCATCATACAGAAAACTTTCAATTTTAGAGACTCTGACCAAACCACCATATTTGCAGACGGTGCGCCAGGTGAAAGAATTTCTATGGAATTTAAAGACGATGATACTGTATGGATTGGATTAGAAGAATCGGAAGCCTTCCCTCTATATAGAAGCACCGAAGAGGCTTTAGAAGCAAATTATAACCGCGTTTCATTTTAAACACAGAGCATTCAAAAGAGAAAAGCGAAATAAAGTTTTACCCGCGATAAATTAATAGCAATTATATGTCTTTTGGTCGGATTTTCACTTGACACCGTGGTACATCCTTACTTATTCGGAAATGACGGTTCGGCTTCTGATATAAAGTGAATCTTTGATAGGTGGGGGTTTTCCTTCATCCCCCACCTATCATTAGATGAACCAATCGGGTTGTTACAGGTACTCGGGTCTCCCACTTACACATTTGCGCTTTCACTGCTGCGCGGAAGTGGGAGTCTTAGTACCTGTTAAACGGGATAAATAATAGTGCTCAAGAAAGTGAAAAGAAAAGTGATGATACACTGATGGAATCTTTCCTTCCCAAGTGGCTCCATACGGTTTATAAACATGGAGTAGAGCAAACAATTTTTGAACGAGCGGAAAGTTAAACCTGTACACCCTCATAACTTCGCTCGCTCCTTTGAAGGACTAATCAAAAAAGCTGGAGTCAAAAAAATAACGCTACATGGTTTACGGCATACGAATGCTACTATCTTATGAAACAAGGAGTCAATCCTAAAATCGTTAGTGAGAGAATTGGACATGCTAACCGTCGGTATAACATTAGATATCTATTCACATACTGATTTAGAGACGCAGAAGAATACAGCCTCTAAGTTGGAGCAGGTATTAGCTTAAAACATGGAAAAAGAGATCTCTTTTTTTCACTAACGCCTCAGTTAATTAAAGTGAAAAAAATCACATACTTTACAATGTCATAATCATAATAAGAATTTGTGGTTACAAAGCCCTTATTTTCTAAATTAAATATCGTTAACTTACATATACTGTTTTCCAATTAAATGATTCTTAAATTATATACTTAATAATTTTTTAAAACTGCAGTAATGATGTAAGGGGAATGAGATTATTATAGAATTACGATAGAGTAAAAAACGTTGTTGAAGATAAGCTTGTTAGCTTGTCCTCAACAACGTTGTGTCTTTTAAAAATATCTCTATTTACTATGTTCAGGCATACATAATGGTTTCAAAGAACCTGAACTATCTTTTGCTTCCGAAATAAAGTGGTACTCGCCAAATAAGTTGACTTTTTTACTGCTAAGAATATCTTGTAACATGTTATGACGAACTATTTTATTTCCAATCAAATTTTATTGATTTCGCTTTTAAGATGTAGAACCAAACGA
>JBJEFM010000116.1:0-47656 GCA_051874035.1 Bacillus sp. (in: firmicutes) | reverse complement strand
AATGATAGGTGGGAGATGAAGGAAAACTCCCACCTATCAAAGATTCACTTTATTAGGTGGTTTTACAGCGAAATATGAAATTAATTCTGAAGTTTTTTCTTTTAATTCTATATTTTTTCTTTTTTCTGATTTCTCTGCTGACAGGTATCACCCCGCCTTCAGGTTTACCCATATACATCCTAGGGTTACGGGTTGATAAAGTGGAAAAAGCAAGCCTCCACGCACCCCTTTGCGTATCTAAAAACTTATAACGAGGATTTGTTAAAGAATAATAGTGATGTTAATAAAATCATTTGTGAATAATTACACTTAAGTTATTAGGTGCGTTAATGGAGAAAAGAAATAACAAGTACCCTCTTTTATTGTTTTGTTAACATCCTACTTTACAACTAACAACACGTAAAAAGCCTCCCTTTATAGTTTTATAAATGGAAGGCTTTTATCTTTTGGGTAATGGACTTATCACTTTATTCTTTTTATATGTTTACTTCACTGGTCAAAAGGTAAAAGTAATAGAACACTCACTGATAAATGCAGTGAAGCGGCTACTAAATTCGTTTACCGCCTACAAATTTAGGTTTCCAATATGAATTGCTCATTGAATCCACTCTTACGCCAGTAGATGAAGCATGCACGAATTTATTGTTACCAATATGGATTCCTACGTGGCTTACACCTTTACCTGATGTATTAAAGAACACTAAATCGCCTTTGCGAAGTCCATTAATACCTACATATTTGCCTGTTTGATGTTGTGAAGCCGATGTTCTAGGAACAGAGATGCCAGCTTTCTTGTAATTGTAGTTTACGAAACCGGAACAATCAAAGCCGCTAGGTGTTATACCTCCCCATTTATATGGAGTACCTATATATTTTAAACCAGTATTGGCTGCCTTTACTCTAGCTTGAGAAGTTGCTGCTTCTGTATTAATCGAACCGAATACACCAGAAAATAAAATTCCCACAGAAAGGGATGACATCATAATTAGTTTTTTCATTGTTGTAAGTCTCCTTTTAAACACTTTTTTATCGTTACACTTTCGATTCATAACGATCAGTTGTCACTATTTATTTACAAAGAAAAATGAGAAATTAAATGCGTTTACCGCCTACAAATTTTGTTCTCCAATACGAATTGCTCATTGAATCCACTCTTACGCCTTTAGAACTTGCATGAACAGATTTATTGTTACCAACATGGATTACGCCTTTTCCAGAAGAATTAAAGAATACTAAATCACTATAGTTCGTTTTTTCATGTAGTTGTGTTCCCCTATCCATTTTCATTTTTCACATGTCCATTGGCTAGTCGTCTAATTCTCTTATTCACATCGATAATAATAACAATTAAATATATCAGTAAGATTACAAGATAATTAAGAAAAATTACAATTAAATGACCATAATGATAATTACCTTTTTTAGGATTATTTTCTTGGAATATGGAAGCTTGCATCCGAATATAAAAATAGAGCATACCCTCTTTTAGTGGATATACTCTATTCTTCATATGTATCTAAGATGAATGTTGATTCTATCTATTCTTCTATAAACGTAAATGACTTTAAAAGATACAAAATAGCTATTATTCAGGCTGGTTTGTTATTTTCTCATTTTCCTTTTCATCTGAAAAGAACCAACTGCAAACAGCAATCAAGATTAATACAATATAAAATGGCAATTTCCATCCTGTAGATTCAGCAGCTTCACGTGAAACAATTTGAGTCGCTGGCCACTCAATCCTTCCACTTCATTAATCGATTTATTTTAGACATAGAAATAGTTCCTTTCCGTCTTGTGCGTAAGGAAATTATGGCATGGAACTCACGCCATTTGGTAGACGGGACAGTTTGACGCTTACAATCAAACTGCAGCTCCTTTTCATATTCCCTCGACGAAAATTATTTAAATATAGTTATATATTATAAAATTATACTATTCTTTTATTAATGATTATCAAAAGATCGTTGCCATTATTATCTTTATTAATGCCATAAATAACAAAGGGGCTGTCTAAAAAAGACGCCCCTTTGTTAAAAACTATTATTTCAATTCTATGCTAATACATATTCTCTCAAGAATAGCAGCTGATACCCATTATCCTTACTGATATTTCCCTGTGTGCTGTTCTTTGTTTTTCTTATGAAACCCTTTTCCATAATACACTGCTATTAAAATGGCAAACCACAGCGGGCCGACTACCAGTGCTACGCGTGTAGCCTGGAAGTATGCCATCAAACCAATAACAAGCGCCAAGAAAGCCAATGAAATATAGGATGTATATGGAAAAAGCGGCACTTTATATTTTAATTGTTTAAGTTCTTCAGGCTTTAAGCTCTTACGATATCGTATTTGTGATAACAATATAATTGCCCACGTCCAAATTGCTCCAAACGTAGCAATACTTGTCACCCAAGTGAATACTTTTTCAGGTACAATGTAATTCAGCAATACGCCGATTAACAAAGCGCCAGCCGATGCCAAAACAGCCATGCCGGGCACACCCGTTTTGGTCAACTTGCCATACGATTTAGGAGCTTCCCCATGTTCCGCCAAGTTGAACAACATGCGCCCTGTGCTGAAAATCCCACTGTTGCATGAAGATAATGCCGCTGTCAATACAACAAAATTAATGATTCCCGCGGCTGCCGGAATGCCTACAGCATCAAATGTCAATACAAACGGGCTCCCCTTCGTGCCGATTTCCGTCCATGGATAAATTGACATGATGACGAACAATGCGCCGATATAAAAAATCAAGATTCTCCAAAAAACCGTATCGATCGCTTTAGCAATCGATTTCTGCGGATTCTTCACTTCCCCAGCAGTCACACCTATCATTTCAACGCCTAAATAAGCAAACATCACCATCTGCAACGACATCAGTACCCCGCTGAAACCATTAGGGAATAAGCCGTCATGCTCCCATAGATTGCTGATGCCTGTAGCGATTCCGCCATTTCCCAATCCGAAAATAATCATGCCCAGCCCCAGCACAATCATTAACAATATCGTTACAATCTTAATAAGGGCAAACCAAAACTCCAATTCACCGTAAGCTTTTACTGCTAAGAAGTTAACCGTCGTCATGATGACAAGCGCAGCAAGCGCCCAAATCCAACGCGGCACATCCGGAAACCAAAATTCCATATAAACAGCGACCGCTGTAATTTCAGCCATACAAGTAATAACCCACAGGAACCAATAATTCCAGCCTGTTAGATATCCTACAAGCGGTCCCAAATAATCCCGGGCATACTTACTAAAAGAACCCGAAACAGGTTTTTGAACCGCCATTTCCCCTAGCGCTCTCATTATAAAAAAGATAACTAAACCACTGAGTCCATATGCTAATAAAATCCCCGGACCTGCCATCTGTATAGCGGAAGCCGAACCAAGAAACAAGCCAACGCCGATAGCGGCTCCTAAAGACATCAGCGATATATGCCTTTCTTCTAATCCCCTATGCAATTCTTTTGGTTGAGTGTTTTTCTCCATATTATTCTCCCCTAGCATTCTGTTCGGTCAGAACTTTCTAATAGCGAACCGCATAAAAAACATATGAATCATACAGACACTTATAAAATATTATTCTTGATCAAACTATTGATTATTAAAATGAATAATGAGTTAGTAACCATAAAATATTTCTCTTAAAGATTGATATATTCTTTTTGGCAACATATTACCCCTTTCAAGCACCTATAATTTGGAAACGTTTCCAATATACATTTTTTGCCTCCTAATAGAATTAATATCACATTATTGTCACAATGTAAATATTTTAATATATATATATTGTTTTTTCAGAATTATAAAAATATTTGGTTTATTGTTATAAAAAGTATAAATCAATTCTTTTTTTGCAGTTCCCTTTAAAATGAAAACAGCAGCATAAATGTATATATTATAAAAAAGGACGTTGCCTCTATAAAGATAAATGCCGTTAAGAAATGATTTCTTAACGGCATTTATCTGTTACTCCACCAACTCTTTATAATCAATCTTTTGCACTGTATAATTAAATATACAGTCTTTATCAAGTACACATACGGCCAATTTATACCCATCATCCAGATTATAATGATGGATTTTTACTTCTTCTACCGGCGAAGCCGTTTTCATATCTATAACCGCACATGCTCCGCTCTTTCCCATTTCAATTTGCATTGATTGAAGTGGAGTGAATAATCCTGTTCCGATTGCTTTCACAAAGCTCTCTTTAGCTGTCCAAATATCATAGAAATAATTGACAGAATTTGCATTCTCGGCTATTTGCTTTTCCTTTCGTGTGAATAGTTCATTTCCCAATCCCTGAGGCAATATCTGTACTCTTTCAATATCGATTCCTACCTCTTTGAAATATACGGCGCAAACAATCCATGCTCCTGAATGAGAAGTATTAAAATGAAAACCTTTCTCTCCCAATATGAATGGTTTACCATACCGATTTATTTTATATTCTAAGAATGATAATTTAGAGCCGGTCCATTTTCGATAAACAAAACGGATCAGCAAATCTGCTACCAAAGAGCGGAACGCATCATCCAATTGACGAAACCGCCGGAGCCTCTCTCTTCTATTTATCGGTATTAACGGAAAAGCCCGATACAACATACTTTCGTCCCTATAGTCAGGCAATCTGCACGCGTACACTTCCATTTTTTTGTTCATCCTATGCATCTCTTGCTTCCGCTATAGACTTTCCGACAGGCTGTTCCGAGTATTGCAACCGTACGGAAAACAAAATAGCACCAAATAATAGGAGAGCGGCGGCAAAGAGTGTGAACTGATAAGGCCATGCGGCTTCTGCTCCGCCCCAAGAACCTTTATCTTGGAACATCGCAAGCAAACTTGCGATGACAGAGATTCCAATGACCGCTCCAAGCCGGTTCTGCACATTAAATAATGTTGTCGCTCTTCCCATGGACGAAGACGGGATATTTTTGAAACTCATAAATTGAACGGCGATAACCGTATGCCCAAGGAACAAACCGACTCCAAACAGCAGGCAGCGAAGAAGCCAAGGATTGGCAGCCGGACCGGCTACACTCAATAGAAGAAACATACAGCAAGCGCCAATGAGCCCAAACAAGATCACTTTGTCCACTCCTAATGCATTGAGCGATTTTTGCATAATTTTTGAAGCTGCCATCAAACCAAGCGCTTCTGGAAAAACAGTCAAGCCGCTTTCCAACGCGGACGCTCCGTTCACTCCTTGATACATGATTGGAAAAAGGAACAGCATCCCTTGCAGTCCCGCTACAGCGAAGAAGGAGATGATAGACATCTTCATAAATAATTTGTCCGATAAAAGATATAAATCGAGCATCGGTTTCTTCTTCCTCAGCGACACAGTTATGAATAAAGCAAGCAAACCTACACCAACGAACAACATGATCCATATCGCTGCAGTCGGCCCATCAGCCGGAATTTCCGCCAGCGCGTACATCGTTAAACCGAACCCGGAGGCGGAAAGGAGAAAGCCGCTCCAATCCATGCTGCCTGGGTCATCCTCCTTATGTTCCACAATAAACAGGAATGCGATAATGACAGCAAGAATGCCAAAGGGAATATTAATGAAAAAAATCCATTGCCAGGCCAGTTTTTCAATGATGCCTCCTCCAAGAATCGGACCGAGAGCCGGAGCTATCGCAATAGGCAGCACAAGCATGCGGGATACCTTGACCCGCTCTTCCGCGGTAAACGTCCGGAAGAGCATCGCCATCCCGACAGGCGTCAACAATCCCCCTCCGATTCCCTGCATCACGCGGAACAGATTGAGCATCCATCGTTCGGTTGCAAAGCCGCATAAAGCGGAAGCGACCGTAAACACACTAAGCGCCAATATGAATATCCGTTTTGTTCCGAATCTATCTCCTAAATAGCCGGCAATCGGCAAGCAAACCGCTACACTCAACAAATATCCGGCCGTAACAGCGCCGGTTTCCGAAGCGGAGACGCCTAGGTCGCCGCTTATGGCCGGAAGTGCTACATAAACAATGGTTCCATCAAAGGAAACCATAAACATGGCTATTACATATACAAAGCAAATTGCCTGTTTTTGGGCAAATTTCATTTTTGGCATACCGGAGAGCCTTTTTCTGTTTTAATACTTTGCGGTCTCATATCCGCCCAATTATTCTGGATATATTCCTGGCTCTCGCTCCGGCCGGCGGGGCCGTTTTTGACATCCCATCCGGATGGGACAGGGATAAAATCAGGCCATAAAGAATATTGGCCTTCCTCGTTCATAAGTACATAATATAGGCCTTCATTATTTTCAAAAGGATTCGCCATTATGTTACACACTCCTTTCACCTGTTGTTGCTTTATGTTTGATTTTATTTAAATGCTGTGCCACCATTCCCCCTATTTCAGCAAGCGGAAGGGGCTGGCACATATCTTTATGCCGGCATTCGATATCATACTGTTCAATCCTGCCGGTTACATATTGCGTCCAGACAGCCGGATCGATTGGATTGAACCAGTCCGGTATGATGGTTGAACGGAAGAATAATACATCCCCTTTATATACTTGCGGTTCATATGTAGCCATGATCCGTATTGAATTCATATAGGTCAACCTTAAATTTTCGATGACAGCCTCTTCCAAGCTAGCAAGGGCGCTACCATTCCCCCGCAGAAGTTCCATGATGGAAGCTATATCCATTTGATTATCCGCAAGATTATCAGGATCATAACCTCCGAGAGCCAACAAACTGACCCATGACTCTTCTTCACTATTTTCTTGGTCAAGCGGAAGGAAATGATTCGGATATGAATCAAGCATTGCCAACAGTTCCACTTCCTCTTCTTGCTTTTGAAGCTGGGTTGCAATGGCATGTACTACATTACCGCCCAGCGACCATCCAAGGAGCCGGTACGGGCCTTCCGGCTGTACCGTTTTGATTTGCGCGATATAGTCTTCAGCCATTTCTGCAAGTGAAGAAGGCCTTTCTCCATTATTTGAAATACCGCGCGCCTGCAAACCGTAAATCGGATAATCAGATTCAAGAGCGGACAGTAAGCCGGAATAACACCAGCTTAAACCGCCGGCAGGGTGGATACAGAAGAGAGGGTTTTGTTCTCCGCTCTTTCTAAGTGGCAGCAGCACATCAAGCGGATTTCTTGCCGGCCCCCCTGCATGCATCGCCTCCGAAAGGCCTGCGACAGTCGGCGTTTCAAACAATATGCCAATGCTCAGTTCCAAGCCGAATATCTCTTTGATTTTGCTCATTATCTTGACAGCCAATAAAGAATGCCCTCCTAAATCAAAGAAACTGTCATCAATGCTGACCAATGGAAGATCGAGCACTTCACCGAAAATGTCGCATAGCACTTCTTCCTCTGGATTTCTTGGCCCGCGCCCTGTGGATTCAGCGGTAATTTCAAGCTCCGGCAAAGCTTTCATATCCAATTTGCCATTAATGGTCAATGGAATATAATCTACTCTTACAAAAGCGGCAGGCAGCATATAGTCGGGAAGATATTCCGATAAATGGCGGCGTATCTCTTTTTGCTCAAAATCACGATTTGAGACGACATAAGCCACGATTTTCTTATCGTCATTTATAAGCTTTACTGTGGCCGCTGCTTGGCTTATCTCCGGATGCTTCATACAGGCGGCGTTGATTTCGCCTAATTCTATGCGGAAACCCCGAATTTTGATTTGCTGGTCGGAACGTCCTATATAATCAAGGGAACCATCTTGCAGGAAGCGGGCCAAATCTCCCGTTCTATACATTCTGCTTCCTGGCGGTCCGTAGGGATTGGCGACAAAACGTTCTGCCGTCAATGCCGGCCTGCCAAGATATCCCCTTGCCTGGCCGGCGCCTGCAACATACATTTCGCCAATCACGCCTTGCGGTACCGGCTGCAGATAATCATCCAAAATATATACTTTAAGGTCCGGTATTCCACAACCGATCATGCTATTCGCTTTAGATGACGCAAGTTCCCTGGAAAGCTCCAAATAGCTGACATGTACAGTGGTTTCGGTTATTCCGTACATATTGATAAGCTTGGTGCCGCTTTCCGGATGACGGTCGTACCATTCTTCCAATCTGGCAAGTTCAAGCGCTTCACCGCCAAAGATGACATAGCGCAATGCAAGATGTCTGGATAATTCCGGATGCTCAACTTCCGCATGCATCAGCTGATAAAATGCGGAAGGTGTCTGATTCAGAACTGTCACCTTCTCGTTTACCACCAATTCCAGAAATTCCTTCGGCGAACGGCTGACAGCATGAGGAACGATGACAAGCCGGCCCCCATATAGCAATGCTCCCCATATCTCCCAAACAGAAAAATCAAAAGCACAGGAATGGAACAGCGTCCATACATCGTCTCTAGTAAAAGCAAACCAATGATCGGTAGAATCCAGCAGGCGGATTACATTGCGGTGTGGAACAATCACGCCTTTAGGCATGCCTGTCGAACCGGATGTATATATGATATAAGCGGCATGGTCCGGAACAAGCGGGATTGCCCGCTCCCGCTTCTCTATATCATCCGTCTTTTCTTTGTCCAGTTGTTCAATAAAACCATCATCCATCACAATCTTGCGGTCTTGCCATTCTGGAGGAATCGCGGATTGCGCATCGCTTTCTGCAATGATTAATGTAGCGCCGCAATCCTGCAATATGAAAGAAAGCCGTTCGGCGGGAGACTCCGGATCGAGCGGTACATAGGCCGCTCCTGATTTTAAAACCGCAAGTATACCGACAATCATGTCAAGCGTTTTCGGGAAAGCGAGCGCAATGAATTGTTCCGGACCAACACCTTGCCTTATTAAATAACGGGCAAGCTGATTGGACCGGCCGTTCAATTCTTGATAGGTCATGGACTTCCCATTGCACGTCAAAGCTCCAGCATCCGGCAGTATTGCTGCTTGCTTCTCAAACCGTGAAATAATTGTATCTTGTGAACTTTCCAACCGCGGATATTGGGCATCTGCAAAGAACCGGTTATATTCCCGCTCCGATAAAATAGTGATGCGGCCGATTTCAAGGTCCGGCTGCATGGAACCTTCTTCCATTAATCGCAGCCAACGTTCTAACATTTCTTCAACCGTTCCCTGTTCGAACATATCCGTCCTGAACTCAGCATATCCCGCCACCCCGGCGAGGTTCCCGGTTTCATCAAATTGCTCGCGAAGCTCAAACGTCAAATCGAATTTCGCGGTTCCGGTGGTGCCGATTTCCACATCGCTTAATAGTCCTTGCATATCCAGCACCGGTTCAGGCGTATTCTGCATGGCAAGCAGAATTTGAAATAACGGATGCCTTGATTGCGAGCGCAGCGGGTTTACTATTTCAACAAGGCGTTCAAACGGGATTTCTTGATGGTCATACGCTTCCAAATTTGTTTTCCTCACTCTGTCCAAAAGCTCCCGGAAAGTGGGATTGCCGGATGTGTCAGTTCTAAGCACCAACGTATTGATGAACAACCCAACCAACGGTTCTGCCGACTTTTCATTTCTCCCCGCAACAGGACTGCCGAGCGGAATATCCGTCCCAGCGCCAAGACGCGTCAATAAAGCTGCTAAACCGGCCTGCAAAACCATGAATAGCGTGGCGTTATTCTCTTTGGCGATTCCCCGTAAACGCTTATGCAATCCGGCCGGGATATGGAATTGCAAACTTCGGCCGATGTCATTCGATACAGTCGGCCGCGGATAATCAGATGGAATGTTCAATTCTTCCGGCAATCCTTTCAATCGTTCTCCCCAATAAGAAAGCTGTCGGTGAATGACGCTCCCGGAATCCTCTTCCTCGCCAAGCGCTTCCCTTTGCCACAATGCATAATCCGCATATTGAACGGGCAAATCATCGGGTTCTTTACCGTTATATGCTTTCGCCAGATCTTCCGCAAAAGGCTGCAACGACCAACCGTCCGCAACAATATGATGGAACAGCAGCAACAATATGTATTGCTGATCGCCGCAATGAAATAATCGAGCCCGGAAAGGCGGTTCGTTTTTTAAATCGAAGCAGTAACGCATCGCATCATCTAATAAAGCTTTATAATCTTGTCCGGAGGCGTACTCCACCTCCAGCACTTCCCCTATTTGTTCTATAGGAATCACAAGTTGTTCCGGCTCTCCTTTTGCCTCAGGAAAGATTGTCCGCAGACTTTCATGGCGCTCGATTGTGAAACGAATTGCTTCTTCAAGAAGATTCATATCCAACCGGCCGGATAATCTCGCCACAAGCGGGATATTATATACCGGACTTGGTCCTTCCAACTGGTCAAGGAACCACAAACGGCGCTGAGCATAGGAAAGCGGAATATGCTCCGGTCTTTCCATTCTTTCAAGCGGTCTGCACACACCCTCTCCGAATGCCAACCGTTTCGAAAGATCCGCTATCTTCGGCGCCTGGAAAATATCCGCTATTCCAATCTCTGTTCCGAATGTATCGCGGATTCGCTGGACTAAGACAGAAGCAGTCAATGAATGCCCTCCCAATTCAAAAAAGCTATCATCAATGCCTGCGTAAGGGATATGAAGCACATCACAGAATAACTCTTGCAGCAACGCTTCTTTCAAATCGGCGGATTTTTCCGCTTGCAATGATTTTTCTATAAGTGGTGCAGGCAAACGTTTGCGATCCAATTTCCCATTAGGAGTAAGCGGCAATTCTTCCATTTTTACAAAAGCATTCGGCAGCATATACTCAGGGAGCTTTTCCCCCGCGAAGCGGCGAAGCTCTTCATGCCCAATCTCTTCTTCCGCGACATAATACGCGGTCAACCTCTGGTCTCCGGGCACATCTTCCCTGATTATTACCCTGGCGGACGCAATTGCCGGATGGGCATCCAACACGGATTCCACTTCACCCAATTCAATCCGGAACCCGCGAATCTTAATTTGATGGTCGGCCCTGCTCCAATATTGCAAGCTGCCGTCCTTATTCCAACTGACGATATCCCCTGTCCGGTACATTCTGCTGCCGGCTGGTCCAAATGGATTCGCCACAAATCGCTCCGCGGTCAGGCCTGGGCGATTATGATAGCCCCTGGCCTGACCGGCGCCTGCGATATACAACTCACCCGCTGTTCCGATAGGCACCGGTTGAAGGCTATCATCCAGCACGTAAACCTCCGTATTCCAAATAGGTTTCCCGATAGGTGGCACTTTTGTGTTCTCTTGCTTTAAAGGATATGCTGTAGACCAAATAGTCGTTTCGGTCGGTCCGTACAGATTGGTTGCCGTACATCCTGCATCCTGCAGTTGGTTGGCAAGCTGGATTGGCAAAGCTTCCCCTCCTACAAGCGCTTGCATGCCGGCAACGCAGGAAGAATTGAAGCTAAGCAGCATTTGCCAATGGACAGGTGTCGCTTGCATAATCGAAATGCGTTCCTCCGCGATCAAGTTGCTTAATAGCGCAGGGTCTCTCGCCGTATCTTTATCGGCAATGATGCATACGGCTCCGCTGATAAGCGGCAGAAACAATTCAAGCGCCGATATATCAAAAGCAATTGTTGTAACGGCAAGAAATTGATCATCTTTCCCTAACCGGAAGCGATTTTTCATGGATAGCAGGAAGTTTGTTAAAGCCGGATTCTCTATGACCACACCCTTAGGTTTACCGGTAGAACCGGATGTATAAATCATATAAGCAGGATGTAACAAGTGATGGTCCTTTCCCCTTTCTTCATACGAGCCGTTTAGCTTGCCTTCATTCAGAACAAGGATTTGCCGATTCCCTTGAAATGGCTTCTCTGCAGCTGTTGCCTCATCCGTAATGATACAAACCGGATTGGCATCATCCAGCATATAAGCGATCCGATTGGATGGATAATCCGGGTCGATTGGCAAATACGCACCTCCGGCTTTCCAAACGGCAAGCATAGCAACAATCATATCCACAGAACGGGACATGGCGATGGCTGCGAACTTTTCATAGCCAAGTCCTTGTTCCATAAGCACATGCGATAGACGGCCGGCTTTTTCATTCAATTCAGCATATGTCAGCGAGCGGGAACCGCTTTTCACCGCAACGGCATGGGGCGATTTTTTCACCTGCTCTTCAAACAATGCCAATACATCAACCGGAGGCAATTCTTTTGCGGTGGCATTCCAGCCATCCAGCAAAACACGTTCTTCTTGCAGCAAAAGCTCTTGAGCGCCTATATGGAAATCTCCGGCTTGTTCCGCTGCACTTTCTAAAAAAGCGGCAATCCTTCTGCAGTGCAAAGCAACTTCATCGGCGCTGTATAAAGCCGGATTCGCTTCCACATCGATTCGCAGGCCGGAACCGGATTGATTGTAGATATTAATTGAAATATCTTCAACAGGACCTGTCGACAATTTATGGGTTGTTGCTTTCTTTCCTGCAAATGCAGGATTATAATCGAAAGGCATCACATTCACCTGGGGGCCGAATAACCGCTGGTCAGTGCCTGTCAATTTCAAATCACGACGCAGCTCTTCCTGCCGGTAGTATTGGTGAAGGCTCATGTTTCTGATTTCTTTGCTTATTTGCTCCACAAGGCTGATAAAGTGCATATGGGAACCGATCTGCACTCTAAGCGGCAGAATATTCATTCGTGTGCACGGTATATTGATCGCTGCAGAGCCAAGACGCCCCATCATAGGGATACCTAGGATTACATCTTCATTTCCTGTCAAGCGCTTAACATATACGGCAACAGCTGCGATGATGGCATCAGGCCAACCAGCCTTCACTTTTCTTGCCGCTTTCTTTAATTGCTCTACAATTGAATTATCCAAATATACGCTTTCCTGAAGAAAAGCTTCGCTTGCAGGTGCGGTTTGTTCGGTCAAGCTTGCCGCATCCGGGCGGTCTTCAAAACGATCAAGCCAATACCTGCGATCGCTATGATATTTTTCCGAAACCTGATAGGCGTCATCCTCCTTAAGCACCTTTGCAAAGGAAGGAAAGCCTTCCCTATCTTGTTCTCCTTTCGAAGAGAATTGCTCATACAGTTGCGCAATCCTCTTCATGAATAAAGAAAAGCCATATGCATCCATCGCTATATGGTGAATGCAGACATATAAATAGTATGAATACGGCGATGCTTTACATAATCTCAATTTATATAAAGGACCTGTCGTAAGATTGATCGGATGCATTCTCTCTTCTTCCATCCACCGAAGGGCATGTTCCTTCGAATCCACTTCCATCAATTGAATATCCGGCTTTTCCAACTGTTTTTTTTGCCAAGGCCCTTTATCATCGGAACCGAAAACCATATGAAGAGCATCTGCCTCTATAACGGCTTGCCGGGCGGCTGCCAACAAACATTCCTCGTCAATGCAGGCATTGATTTCTATATATTCCGCCGTATTATAGAAAGAATTGTCCAGTTGCAGCTGCTGCGCGAACCAGATGCCTTCTTGCGCCTGCAGCAATCGTTGCTTCTCGTTTCCTTCACTCATTCCAATCCCTCCTGTCTTCCCATTGATTTTAGGCAAGCACTTGTTTTGTTTTGCAAGAAACGAGCTTCTCCCAACTTGCTGCGTTCGGTTTTTCCGCAAGTTCGGTAAAAGAAACGTCAATCCCTGCATCACGCCATGCTTCAGCGATGCTCATCATCCGGATGGAATCAAGTCCCAAATCGAGAAAATCATCATGATCCCCTATTTCGTTTACATCTATATCAAGCACCTCGGCAACCTGTTTCTTAATTTTTTCTAAGGCAAGCGGCGATTCTTCACTATCCTTAAGCTGTCCGATTAGGTTTTCTGTTGTAACAGCCATAGCACAGCGCTCTGCTGCATATTTGATTGCTTCCCGGTGATGTTGGAATGTAAAATCTGCAACTGCATCAGCTACGAAGAATGCTTGAATATCATACATAAAGGCTTCCATCGTGGTCACAAGGCAGCCAATATGCGCATATACTCCGCAAATGATCAATTGATCGCGATTTTCCCTATTCATCTGCTCCAGCAAGTCGGATTTCTTAAATGCACTGTATCTCCACTTCACCTGGACGATATCCCCTTCATCAGGAGACAATTCATCAATGATTTTCGTTTGTTGAATATCATCCTCAAGTCCCGGTCCCCAAAAGTCGGTAAGTAAGGCGCGGTCTTCCGGCTTCTGCGATCCCGGCTGCGCTGTATACACGACAGGGATCCCCATTTTGACACATTCTTCTTTCAATGCGGTGATTCTCTCTATCAATTCGGTTACAGGTGATGCGTTCGGTGTATAATAATCCACGAAATATTGCTGCATATCATGGATCAGCAGAACCGCCCTCTTCGGATCGGCCTTCCAGAGTACTCTGTTGGACGGCATATCTGCTTCATTCGGCATACAGTAAGGTTTGATTTTTGGAATGGACATATCAATATTCTCCTTTTCATTCATTATGATTTAATTGGTTGACGGTTTTTAAATTTATCAGCAATGATTTTACGAAGCGTTTTTTTGCTGACTTTTCCTAAGGCTGTGTATGGAAAAGCATCGACAAATTCGAAGCGATCCGGAATTTTGAAAGGCGCGATTCCTCTTTCTTTCAAGAAAGACTTCAGCTCTATTCCCTTGATTTCTTTCTCTTTCGCAATAATGAAAGCGCAAGTGCGCTCGCCGAGAAAGTCATCAGGCATGGCGACTATCGCTGCATCGTGCACAGATTCGTGCGCCAGCAAATGGTTCTCCACTTCTTCCGCGGCTATTTTTTCACCACCGCGGTTAATCTGGTCTTTATCCCGTCCTTCTACTACGATATACTTATCATCCGTAATCCGGACAATATCGCCTGTACGGTAGAAACCGTCAGTGGTGAACGCTTTTTTGTTATGTTCTTCCGCTTTATAGTAACCTCTTATCGTATAAGGGCCTCTCGTGAGAAGTTGACCGCTTTCTCCCCGCCGGACTTCACGGTCCTCTTCATCCACAACCCTGATTTCGTCATAAGCGGACATAGGCCTGCCTTGCGTCCGCACTACAAGATCTTCAGGGTCATCGAGCCTTGTATAATTCACCAGCCCTTCCGCCATTCCAAATACTTGCTGCAGCTTGCAGCCGAATGTAGGCCCTACACGTCTGGCTGCTTCAGCATTGAATTTAGCTCCGCCGACCTGAAGTACTTCAAGGCTGGATAAATTGCAATTCCGTTTCTCTTTCGCATCGAGCCAGATTAAAGCAAGAGGCGGCACAAGTGATGTAAAGTTGACCCTTTCTTTCTCGATGAGCGGAAACGCTTCATCGGGGCTGGAATTGGGAGACAGTACAATCTTTCCTCCTGCGTATAAAACACCGAAAACACCGGGCGAGCTCATCGGGAAATTATGGGCGACAGGCAGTACGCCTAAGTAAACCGTCTCTTCATTCAAACAACAAATTTCTGTGCTTCTGCGAATGCTGTAAATATATTCATCATGTGTACGGGGAATCAGCTTAGGAAGTCCCGTGCTTCCGCCCGACAGCTGAAAAAATGCGTAATCATCCGGTTCTATTTCCGGCATGCCCTCTATCGGTTCATCATAAAGGCTGGATATCCCTGTGAACTCTTCAGCTTCTCCAACAACAACGACATGCGGAACGGAAACACCATTCGCCGCCACTTTCCGAGCAAGATTACGATAGTCAAACCCATCGTGCTTATCAGGGATAATATAGGCGACCGCTTCTGTAAATTCGCAGAAATAACTGATTTCCGCCTGTCTATGTAAAGGAAGGGAAAAGACAGGCAGTGCCCCAAGCCTGAATAACGCGAAGCACACTTCAAAAAATTCAATCTTATTCGGAAGCTGGACTACTATTCGGTCCTGCTTTTTAATGCCGAGCCTTTTAAATCCTGCCGCCAGCCTTTCAGAACGTTCATGAAGTTCGGCGTAGCTGATTCGCCTTTCTCCCTCGACAATCGCCGTTTTATCTTTGTATAGCATGGCCCGATCTGTGAAAAATCGGGTAAAGGTTTCTCCTTGCCAACAACGGAGGTTCCGATATAGAACCGCTATATTTTCCGGCCATGGTGTGCATCCTTCTAGCATGATAGCTTCTCTCCTTCCTGTTGTTCTCTCAAACCCATCGCCCGCAGTACTGTTTTCAATTTTGCCGCGGTCTCTTTCCATTCTTCTTCAGGGTCTGAATCCTCCACAATGCCAGCTCCGGCAAATAGACGCAAGGTCTTTCCTTCCAATTCCGCACAGCGGATAGTGACAATCCATTCACCATCCCCTTTGGCATCGCACCAACCTACGATTCCGGTGAATAACTCCCGATCAAATGGTTCGATTTCTTTAATGCGCTCGAAAGCTTGATTCGTCGGCATTCCACATACAGCCGGTGTGGGATGCAACGCCGCGGCCAACTCTGCCGAAGTGACCGCTGGATTTTTCAGTTCTCCGGAAATGGCTGTCGATAAATGCCACATTGTTTCCGTTGAGATCAATGATGGCCCGTCCGGCACATCCAACGTTTTGCAGTAAGGATCCAATGCTTCAACCACTGCTTTGACCACAATTGCATGCTCTTGCAAATCCTTTGCGGAATTAAGCAGCTCCTTTGCTCTCCTTTCATCCTCTGCCGGATGATTGCTCCGCGGTCTTGAACCCGCAAGCGGATTTGATAGTACACAAGCGCCTCGCTTTGATAAAAGCAATTCCGGGCTGGCTCCAATCAATGTTTTACGCCCTTGTCCATCCAAATCAACAGCAAATGTATAGCCGTTTGGATTTCCTTTAAGCAAATTCTGCAGCAACGCCGGTGCCTTTACTTCATGGTCTGCTTGCACGAGAAGCGTTCTTCCCAGCACAATTTTATCGAGTTCGCCTTGCTTGATATATTCCACTGCTTTTTTGACCCCAGCCTTGTACACTTTCGCCGCCGGAATTTGTTCAACTTGGCAATTCTTTATCAATGAATCATTCATTCCAGTCTGATTGCCTAGTGCCTGCGGACCAAAACGCACATCGGCAGGCACAACCAGCCTTGGCTGCTCCATACTGTTAAAAGGGACTGCGCCCGCAACGATCGGGTTTGCTATTCCTGCCTGTTCAGCTTCTTCCAACATCTTCTGGATTCTTTCTTTAAGCGTACACCCTTTGGAGCAATCGTTTGCGCTAGTTATAAACACCCCTTCGCCAAGCATGCTGCCCTGAGGGGAAGACAAGAAAAAATCTCCTGTGCTATATGCCGAGAATAATTGTTCATTATCTATTTTTTGATAAACTGCCAATGTAATAGCCTCGCTTTCTATTGCGCCCCAAGAGTCGCTCCTCCATCAACGCAAATATTATTCATTGTAATATGGCTTGCTCGATCCGAAAGAAGAAATAGAACCGTCTCTGCAATTTCCACAGGCATCGCCATTTTCTGAAGTGGTATGCCCATGCGGTACGAAGGCAAATCCCCGGCAATAATAGAGGCTCCCTCGTCTCCTTCCTTCCACATCATTTCTTGCATCGCGGTTCTTGTGGAGCCTGGAGATACGATATTGCAACGAATATTGTATGAAGCCATTTCCAAAGCGAGACATTTAGTGAATATCGTTGCCGCAGCTTTGGAAGCTGCATAAGCAGCCATGCCTTGCCTTGGAACAGCAGACGCATTGGAACTGACTGTAACCACCGTACCTGATTTCCTTTGTTTCATTTTCCCGCAGACGAAACGGGATACATTGAATACACCTTTTGTATTTACATCAAAAGTTCGATTCCATTCCGATTCATCAAATGAGCATATCTCTCCTATGCTTAATACGCCTGCGACATTTACCAACGCATCTATAGCACCGATATTTTTCTCTACCTCATTGACAACCTGCTCAATTTCATCGCTGTTACTGACATCTGCTTGATAGCCGTAAGCTTTATAGCCTTCCTTCTTCAGACCGTCTATAACATCTGTCAGTTTTTCCTTATTTACATCTATTCCGACAACACAAGCGCCGTGCGAAGCCAGAATTTCCAATACGCTTCGACCAATTCCCTGACCAGCTCCGGTCACAAATGCGATCTTTTCTTGCAAATCATACATCCTATTTATTGCTCCTTCCTATTCAAATCGAATTAACAATAATGAGAATGATTATCATTATCACGATTACGATATAACAATAATACTTACCCTTTTTTTAGTCAAGAAGGGAAAAATGCCCTATGTCCTTTCATAAAAAAAGAAGATGCTCTACTGTGTACAAAGCATCTTCTTTCTAAATAACTATTGATATATCAAAGATTCATAAAATATGGCAAAATAAAATATGGTTATAAATATCCACTTTTCCGCAGTTCACAATTCCAACATTTGTCCTTTATAGTCGATTTTTTTTATATAGCAACCAACTTTCGTTTCTTTTTATTTTATTGTAAAAGAAGCCGTTTTCCCTATATTTCTTTATAAAAAAATGAATTGCTGATTGCTGCATTGTATAGGAACATACCCCGAAGATTGATTAAATCCGGATCCTGTTCCCCAAAGGAAATAATCAAATATAATAGTCCCTTAAAAAATTGACAAATTCTGATTGCTTGGAGTGATTGTCTTTCATTATGGCATATGTGTAAGCTTCGGGGAGCTGAATGGACTGACAAGGTACTTCCAACAACCAGCCTTCAAGCAATTCCCTCCTGACTGTCGATAGCGGCAGAAATGAGACACCCAGTCCTTCAACGATAAACCTTTTGGTAATATGGATTTGGGACACCTTCATCATTCTAACTTTGGGAAATTCATTTCTTACCATCCTGCTTAGATTCTCCCAATAGACAGGATGATTATCTGTCAGAAGATAGTTTGTCATGAGTAATTCCTCTTCATCCAGAATGGGAGCCGCTTCTGAATCAAAACCATCATGAGCCGCTATCAGCCTGACCTGATCAGTATATAGCGTTTCACAATATAATTCCTGACTCGCAGCATGAAGACAAGAAAGGCCGATATCTATTTCATCCTTCAGCAGCTCTTCCTCTATATCAATGGATTCCAATACTTTAACTGACATCTCCAACTCTGGATGCTTAGTCATGTATTTCTTCAGCACAAAAGGTAAAATCGTATCAGCAACCAATGGTGAAATAGCAATCGAGAGCTTGGAGGCATACCCTTGGCTACATGAATACATATCATCGAGCCCTTTTTGATAATACTCCAACAAATTTTTGGCGTGTTCATTAAATATTTTTCCTTCTTTCGTCAATTTGACTCTTTGTTTTTCCCGACGGAATAATTGTACGCCTAATTCCTTTTCTAAGTTTTTAATGTGTACCGTTACAGACGGCTGGGACATGAATAACAATTCTGAAGTTTTTCTGAAGTTTGCGCATTCCGCTGCCGCTACAAAAGTCTGAAGCCAGCTAAATTCCATACTCTTCCCACCTTTAATTAAATATATTAATCAAAAAGATAAAATTTATTCAATATTCATAATAATCAATCTCTTATATAATGTATATAAAGAATGACGGAAAGGGGTTGAAGAGATGTTTGAACCAGGGCTAAAAGGAATAGTGGCTGCAGAAACAGCAATTAGTCAAGTTGATGGGGAAAATGGAAAGTTGTTATATAGGGGGTATGATATTAAAGAAATCCTGAAAAACGCTTCATTTGAACAGGCAGCATACCTTTTATGGCATGGAGATTTTCCCGATGAAAGACAATTGAAGCAGCTCGATTCTTTATTAAAAGAAAATCGCTGTATTCCAACTTATATGAAGGAACTGATACAAAATCTTCCTAAAGATATAGAATTAATGGATGTTCTCAGAACTGTAATTTCTGCAGAAGGGACTTCCTCTTATCAATGGAAGCCGACTATTGAACAAGCAATCCGACTAACCTCCATCACACCGACCATCATTGCATTCCGCAAAAGATTTATAGAAGGGAAAACGTTTATTGAACCAGACCTGAAACTAAACCACGTCGAGAATTATCTTTATATGTTAAACGGCGAAAGACCGAGCGCAGCCCATAGCAGAGCATTAGAGTCTTATATGATCCTAACGATGGAACATGGTATGAACGCCTCCACCTTCTCCGCCAGAGTCACATCATCCACAGAATCCGATATAGTTTCCGCCATCACTTCAGCTATAGGTACGATGAAAGGTCCCCTCCACGGGGGAGCGCCAGCTGGTGTAATCACACTATTAAACGAAATATATTCAAGTGGAGATATAGAAGAAATTATCAGAAAGAAAGTGAATGCCAGGGAAAAATTAATGGGGTTCGGCCACCGTGTATATAAAACATATGATCCGAGATCAGTTGCCTTAAAAGATGAATTATCTAAATTTTCAAGCGCTGATAAGTGGCTGGACTTATCCATACAAGTAGAAGAAACAGCGGTTACTGTACTGAGGGAATTAAAACCGGGGAGATCATTATATAGTAATGTGGAGTTTTATGCCGCTGGGATTATGAAGGCGATTAATATGGAACAAAGACTTTTCACTCCAACCTTCACGGCAAGCCGAATGGTCGGTTGGACGGCGCATGTATTAGAGCAATCGAAGAATAATGTACTATTTAGGCCTGAGTCCACATATATCGGTTCGATAAAAAATAGCAATAATGTATACATCTAATCAAACAAGGGAGTAAAAGTAAACAGCGGAATCATCCCGCTGTTTACTTTTACTAATTATGAACCTACATCCAAACCGGCTTTATATAAGTTTCTACATTTCTACATAATAAGCCTTTAGTAAAATGAACTTCGGCGTACCTTTTATTCCTGGTAATATTCTTCTTCATTATTAAGTATTGTATATAAAGTGAATCTTTGATAGGTGGGGGTTTTCCTTCATCTCCCCCACCTATCATTAGATGAACCAACCTTAGTTGTTACAGGTACTCGGATCTCCCACTTACACATCTGCGCTTTCACTACTGTACTGAAGTGGGAGTCGTAGTACCTGTTAAACGGGATAAATGGCGGCGAAAAAAGTGGTGGATTTCTTGCAAATATTTAAAGCATACCTAGAAACCACCTAATGCCAAACTATGTTTTATCAAATCGATACAGGGGAAGTGAGATTCAGATGAAAAGGCGTATCACTCCTGAAGAGTTACTTCAAAACATTACTTATAAAGATATACCGCAGCCAATAAATTCAGATGGAGCCGGAGCAACCGATCCAGGACCGAGAGATCTATTGCGCGACATTGAAAATCCGGACATGCTTGTACCCCCAAATACAGATGCAGGAACCGTTCCCAATTTAAGATTTTCTTTTTCAGATACCCATATGGTTCTTAAGCATGGCGGCTGGTCGCGCGAAGTAACGATAAGACAGCTTCCCGTCGCCACAACTTTGGCTGGTGTAAATATGAGACTGACCCCTGGTGGAGTAAGAGAACTTCATTGGCATAAACAGGTTGAATGGTCATACATGCTATGGGGAAGCGCCCGTATAACCGCAATAGATAGTCAAGGACGCAATTTTATAGCCGATGTGAAACAAGGGGATCTATGGTATTTTCCAGCCGGACTTCCTCATTCTATTCAAGGATTAGAGAATGGTTGCGAGTTTTTGCTGGTTTTTGATGATGGTAATTTTACTGATTTGGACACCTTTACGATATCGGATTGGTTTGCTCATACCCCAAAGGAAGTATTATCCGCCAATTTCGGCGTTCCGTTAAGCGCCTTCGAAAATATACCGAAGAAAGAAAAATATATCTTTCAAGCGCCCATCCCTGGTCCGCTCGATAAAGCAGCCATTACAAGCCCCTTTGGTGAAGTCCCTCAAAGTTTCACTCATTCATTATTGGGTCAAGAGCCTCTTCGATCGCCAGGAGGTTCAGTAAGAGTCGTTGACTCAACTAATTTCCCGGTTTCAAAAAATATTGCGGCTGCTTTAGTGGAGATTCTTCCTGGAGCGATGAGAGAGTTGCATTGGCATCCGAATAATGATGAATGGCAGTATTTTCTATCAGGCCAAGGAAGGATGACCGGTTTTGCTGCGGATGGGACAGCGCGGACCTTCGATGTTCGTGCCGGAGATGTAGGATACATGCCGTTCTGCTTCGGGCATTATATTCAAAACACAGGCAATACTTCGTTATGGTATTTAGAAGTATTCAAAAGTGATTGTTATGCGGATATATCTCTTACACAATGGATGGCGTTAGTTCCCGAACAGTTGGTCCGCCATAACTTAAATGTCGGTTCGGAACTGATGGATTCATTACGAAAAGAGAAATGGGAAGTTGTCAAATTTCCGGGATATACTTATCATGACCAAACAAAAGAATAATAGTACTACTATAAATTAGTGATACAATAGACTTATTCGATTTATTCTGGAGATGATTCTTTTGTTAAGCAACTTGGGTACAGACGGTATTGTATTGCTATTAGTTATGCTGGCAGTGTTTATTGGATTTATAGGTTTTATTGCAAAATTAGCTTTCAAATCTAAAAAAGAAAAGCATTGATTTTTTCTTGAGATAGAGGTTTAACTCTATCTTTTTTTTGAGGAATTCTTGTAAAATCTTTTATTAAATGTGATTTATTAATTGTTGGTATTTATTTTTTATTGATTATTTGGAACATAGTTTAATAAGAATCATGATTCTATAAACTATTATGATTCATTATTTCCCCCTTCTCTTGGCTTCCTTTTATGAAGCTATTTTCGCATAGTTTATTGCTTTAAAAGGAAAATTAACCCTTTTGGTAAAAGAATATAAAAAAGGGAGACATCAACTTAACAAATGAAAAACCCCCTAAGTTGTTTTTTTGTCCAACTTAAGGGGTTACTTCAGATAGTTAGCTTTTAGGTTTTAAATATGTTCAGACTATATTCAGGTGTTTATCGATCTTCAGAAAAAGAACACTTTGAAATACATAGCCCTTTATCAACCACTGGCACATTTACGATTATTTGTCTTATTTGCTTAGGTTAATCACAGTTGATTTAAGTCTTGTCATAGCTTCAATAGAATATCTAATCCCTTGAACACCAACACCGGAATTCTTGACACCTGAGAATGGGAAATGATCCGGCCCTCTCTCTGTCTTGTTGTTCACCTGGACTGAACCGACCTCTAATTTGTCCGCTACATAAAACGCGTCATTTATGTTTTCTGTAAAGACAGATGATTGTAATCCGTATTCGGACTTATTCGCAATTGCGATTGCTTCTTCTGCATCTTTAACCCTAATGACAGGCAGTACCGGACCGAATGGCTCTTCCCAAGCTATTCTCATTTCTTCCGTTACATCATCAATTAAAGTCGGATAAATTAAATTTCCTTCCCTGTTCCCTCCGGCAATTAACTGACCACCTAATTCAACTGCATCGGTGATCAATCCTTCTACGAAATCTGCGCTGTTGGCATCAATTAACGGAACCACATCGGCCGCTTCCAGTTCTAATGGATTTCCCACCTGCAGTTTCTCCATTTCTGTTTTAATCTTCTGGACTAATGCATCAGCTACTTCATCAACAACCAATACTCTTTTTATGGCTGTGCATCTTTGCCCTGAATATGCAAAAGCCCCGGCTACTATATTCTTCGCCGTTAAATCTAAATCTGCATCCTTCAATACGATTGCAGCGTCTTTCCCTCCAAGTTCCATTAAGACAGGAATCATCTTAGACATTTGCGAAATTCTTGCTCCGATTTCAGAGCTTCCAGTGAAGTTGATGAAGCTGATATCAGGATGTGTAACAACATAATCGCCTATTACGCTGCCTTTTCCTGTGATGGTGTTGATTACGCCTGCTGGTAAGCCGGCCTCTTCAAAGATTTTAACCAAATACAATCCGCTCAAGCTTCCTTGTGTTGCAGGCTTGAATGCGACTGTATTGCCAGCAACTAATGCTGGCGCTATTTTGGATGCGGCTAAATTAACCGGATAGTTAAATGGTGATATAGCCAAAACAACCCCTAGCGGTTCTCTAGTCACCATACCAATCTTATTTTTCTTCCCTCCGGGGAACGTATCGCCTTGAAGATGCTCACCTTGTATGTTTTTGGCTGTATCCGCTGTGAATCGAATGAAATCTGCTGTTCGAATCACTTCTGATTTGGCGCTTTTCTTATCCTTTGCCACTTCCATCATAATCAACTCTGCTAGGCCATCTGCTTGTGCCTCCAGAATGTCTGCTGCTTTATATAAAAGTTCGACCCTTTTATTCAATGAAGTAAGTTTCCATTGTTTTTGGGCTTCCTTGCTATTTTTGATAGCTTGATCTACTTCTTCTTTGGTCATAGCAGGCACTTTTCCTAAGAAAGAGTTATTTATAGGAGAGAAGACTTCTATATAATTTCCATTTTCGCTTTGCGTCCACTTTCCATTCAATAATTTTTTAAACTCATTTTTTGAATTCTTAATCTCGTTAATCATTCACTCTGCCTCTTTCGTTAGAATTTTTCGTTACTATAGAAATTATTATAAATAGTTGAAACGTAAGAGTGGGGAAAAATTAAATGGTTATTTTGTTAAATAGTGGAACAAAGGAGTGTAATTACGCCTAAATCTCCAGTCATAACACTAAGGGTTTCAGATCTTACATCTGTGGTTCAATCTATTGAGGAAGTGCATCCGACTAATATGACTGCAGCTGCTAAGAATCCCCTTGAATAATAAGAATTGCCCAACCAGTGATAAATCATTTATATCATAGCTTTTGCTTTATTAATGTGTTAAAAACAACAAACATTACGAAACAGCTCTTTATAAAAATAAATAATGTTCTGAATTTACATTTCTTATGTTTTTTTCAAAAAAATCAATTTTATGGATGATAATAATGTTATAGTAAGATTACACTATATAGAAAGGACAAATTATGAATGAAAGCTTATGCAAGGTTACTTCTTTGTTTCATTGTCGTTTTCGGTAGCGTAGTCACTGTTAATGTTTCAAAACCAGAGGGAGCTGCTTTATTTAAAGATATCCCCGCAGATCATCGCGCTTATAAAGAAATTGTTTATCTGGCGCAAGGGAAAATTACAGGAGGAAATAACGGATACTTTAAACCAAAGCAGAATGTCACTCGCGCAGAGTTTACAGCTATGCTTGGACGAGCTTTAGATTTGGATGGAACAAAACAAAAAACGAAGTTTAAAGATGTTGGCATCAATAACTTCGCTTCCGGTTATATCCAATCAGCCGTAAATAAAAAGATTATATCCGGTTACAAGGATGGGTCATTCAAGCCTAATGGACTTGTCACTCGTGGAGAAATGACAATCATGATTTCTAGAGCGTTCGGTTATCACTTCAACAACTCGGCCTCTGGTGCGGCAACAGCCATATTATCAAGAGGAATCGATACATTGGCGGCTAATGGCACATTCGCTGCTGAACGTAAAGCAATACGTGAAGAAACAGCGATTTACATAGCACGTGCAATGGATTATTCATTGCGTCTTAATCCTGTTGTTTCTTTCAACAGTGAAAGATATGTAAAAGATTCTTCACTGAATGTTCGTAAAGGACCTTCCACCGCATATGCTGTTTTAGGGACTGTCAATACAAATGAGAAAGTACAAATCGGCTATCAAGTCGGCGACTGGACACTTGTGAAAACATCCAAGAATATCATCGGTTTCGTATCCACTTATTATCTTTCCGTAAACGAGTTATCTGCTTCGGATGATAATTTGAACAAAAAAAATCATCCTTTAGCTTCACAAACACTTGTGATTGATCCGGGACATGGAGGAACAGATGCCGGCGCGATCGGCTTTGGCTTGAAAGAGAAAGACGTAACACTGGATACTGCCCTTCGCTTAAAGAAACTGCTTGCCCAAACACCATTGAATGTGAAATATACAAGAGAAAAGGATGTTACATTGAATCTTGTAAAAGATCGTGTACCTTATGCTTTAAGCGTTAAAGGAGATATGTTCGTTAGCATCCATGCGAATGCCGGAGGTGGAACAGGTTCAGAAACCTATTACTACGGTAAGACAGCAACCAATCCATATGTAGCGGACAGTAAATTACTGGCTCAATATATTCAAAAGCGATTAATTGTAGCGATGGAAACAAAAAATCGTGGTTTTAAACATGGAAACTTCCATGTAATCCGTGAGAATAGAATGCCTGCTGTACTGGTGGAATTGGCTTTTATAGATACAAAAACGGATAATACTAAATTAAAATCCCCTGTTTATCGCGAAAAAGCGGCGAAAGCAATCTATCTAGGAATATTGGATTACTATAAAGCCAAAGGCTTTAATGTAGCTGAATATTATAAAGCAATATAATTATTATAAAAAAATCAGAAAGAATGGAGTTTTCCTATATGGCAAAACTCCATTTTTGTATACATAAAAATGAAGGCAATTATTCAACTATTATTTTGTTTTTAAAAAAATGATATATTACTATTGATTATTTAGAACATAGTTTTCTAAGAACAAAAATTAGATTATTCTTAGAAATTCGCTTGCTATAAGATACATGAAGACTGTATGAAAAAATTGAATGTGAAAATGAAAACAAAAAAATCGCTTATTCAGCGATTTCAATTGCTTTATTATTGATGATCCTATTTAATGCTGTTAAACAGCCTCCAGTTTCTTCGTATCGATACACTTTACCATTTTCCATATTTTCGATTATAAAGCAATTCGATTCTTTGCAATAGCTAAGAGCATAGTCTTTGACCGTGTGAGTAATTTCAACATCCTTATAATAGAGTAAATTGTCTAGTGTCTTTTTAATTTCTGTTATTGTCATTCCTATCGTCCCCTTTCTTAGATACATGGGTGACTTCAGAAAACTAGAAATTTAAAGTCATCTATAATTTTCCTTCTATTAAGTATAACATAGTTTTTTGTTGAATATTGGAGATTATCGAAATGTAACAATTGTCATAGTTGTGTTTTAAAAATTACATGCCATGATATACTTTCCCCAAATCTATAAGATGTTCTTTTCTTTAGCTTCTTTGATCCACATAGGAAATTCCTCTAATAATTGATTATATAGCTCTTCATCCGTGGTTTGTTCAATCTGGTCAAAATGAAAGAAATTTGCATTATCAACCAAGCGGCCTTCCATTGTATCCAATTTCCTAAGTGTATTGAAATTGCCGTTCCCTATACCGATGAATTGCCAAAATAGCGGTTTATTCGACGAGGAAATGATTTGTTTCTTGATACTTGCTTTGCACCCCCCATCGTTTATAAATACCACAAAGGTAGGCAAACTGCTAGGCTCTTCAATTGTATATTTAATAATGATGTCCTTCATCACTAGCGGTTCATCATTACGGCCAAATTTATGGATATTCTCATTATTGAGAATGCGCAGATTTACATAATCGGTAAAATCTCTTTCTGTCACGGATGGCAGCCTGGAAAATTCATTATCATAGACCCAAACATCCAATACACCATCATCATCCAATAAAGCGGCTACCGCCAATATACGTTCCACAATCTCCTGCACCGCACCTTCGGAGTACAGCTTCCTCATCGAGCCGCTGATATCGAGCACGATTCCTACTCTTGCCGTTACGTTTGTCAATTGTTTCTTTTCTAAGACTACACTTGCTTTCTTCTTCAATAATGATACAGTCTTCAATTCCATCACCTCAATCACTATTTTACAATTCGTTTTATTTATAGCTCCATTTCCGCATGCATTTCTCTGACTTATCCATCATAAACATTTCCCGCTATAATAGTCAATATTTTCAGAAAAATATCATCAAATCGGTTATTCTACAACTTTTCCATCTATTTAAATAAAGTGAATCTTTGATAGGCGGGGGTTTTCCTTCATCCCCCACCTATCATTAGATGAACCAATCGGGTTGTTACCGGTGCTTGATGCCCCTTTTAGTGCATCTGCATCTTCACTGCTGTGCTAAAGGGACAGTCTTATTACCTGTTAAACAGGATGAATTAGCTATTTTTCAACAAGTCCATTATTTCTTGATTACCTTCTTGTTCCGCATAATCATAAGCTGTAAAGCCATCTTCATTTTCAATTGACAAATCTGCACCATTTTTGATTAAAATCAGTGCCATTTCCTCATCGCCATAATGGGCCGCCATCATAAGAGGTGTATCTTTATAGTAATCCTGCGCATTAATATCGCTTCCCGCCTCAATTAATAATTCAGCCGCCTCATATGCACTATTGTAGACAGCATAGAAAAGTGCTGTTGATTCTTGACTATCCCGCGCATTTACATCTGCGCCACCACCAATTTCTTCCTTAATAACTTGCACATCATCGAGGCTAGCAGCTTGCATTAATTCTGTGACGCCTTCAACTTCATCATCTTCATAATCCTCATATTCATCACTCATTATATATTCGAAGAAATCCGAGATTGGATTTTTAAATAGGTAGTACCCTCCGAACAAGATGGCAGGAATTATAATGATGGGAACACATCCCAAGGCCAGGTTGCGCTTGCGCTCTTTGAATAAAGAATATTCTTCAGGGCTGTTCCAATATTGCAAAGCATTCATTCTTTTCGGAAGATCTGGATGGGTCGATATTTTTTCGCTTAACCAAGCGAAAAAACCTTTTTCTTCTTCAAGTTGTGCAATGAATGCATCTTGGTTCACACGGGGATGCAGTTTTTTGCCGATGGCTAAAATGGTTAGGGCATTTTGTGCTGCTTCTATATTATTAATATAGTAAGCTGCATATCTGTCGCATGTATACTCGCAAGCTCTCATATATGCTTCGCCGAGAAATGGTATCCACATAGCCGGTAGAATAAAAATATGCATCAAAACATGCCTTCTCTTCAAATGAGCGAATTCATGAGCCAGCACAAACATTAATTCGTCTTCTTTCTTATCTTCGATCAAATCAAATATTTCCGAATACATCACAACCATATTCTTGCCGAAAAAACGCGTTGCAAATGCATTCAAGATACCCATGCTTTCTAATACATACATGGCCGGAACCTTCTTCAATCCCATCTCCTCCGCAAGCACTACCGCTCGGCTGTAGATTTCCGGGAACTGATCCGGCGATATTTTGACAGCATTACGACGGATTTGCGCTATATTAATTGCATGAAAGAAATAAGAAATAAGAGCAATAATCAAAATAATCGCAATGCCTATCAAACTAAAAACAAATATAACGTATAGCGTTATACTTACTATCAAAGAAAATGCCAAATAGACATTCTCCTTGGGATGCACTAAATTCCTCGTTGGTTGTTCATTCATTTCCGTGTACGACTCCCTCTTTATTATTGAAATAACTATCCTATCATA
Source organism: Bacillus sp. (in: firmicutes) (assembly GCA_051874035.1). Lineage (GTDB taxonomy): Bacteria > Bacillota > Bacilli > Bacillales > DSM-1321 > Bacillus_AD. The sequence goes on along the minus strand of JBJEFM010000116.1, from coordinate 18,506 downwards.
AATGGAAAATACCCCAAAAAACAAGCGAATAGTGGAAAAAATGAAAAAATTTTATAAAGTGGATCTTTACTGGCAGGTTCTTTTATCCCCGACTATCATTAGATGAACTAATCGGGCTGTTACAGGATAAAAAATACTTCTTAAGAAGGAAGCAGGCTCAATCTCATAATTGACAATTCCAAATATTACGCAATAATGGTATAAAGCAGATGGATTTCACGGAAAGGGGATGAAGAATTGAAACGCACAAATATATTAACGGAGCTGGAACAGCAGCTGACCGGCAATTACAGCAGCATGGTGGCATGGCGGAGACATATGCACCAAAATCCTGAATTATCCTTTGAAGAAGCAGAGACATCTCGATTCATTAAAGAAAGACTCCTTGAATTCGGCATAGAAGTCCAAACCGATATCGGGGGGCATGGATTAGCAGGCATTTTAAAAGGAAGTAAACCCGGCACAACAATTGCACTGAGAGCTGATTTTGATGCTTTACCGATTCAAGATGAGAAAGAGGTTTCCTATAAATCTCAAAAACCGGGAGTTATGCATGCATGTGGCCATGATGGTCATACCGCCGCACTTCTCGGGACAGCCCAAGCTTTAAGCGAAGTCCGCGATGCATTGAGGGGCACCGTCGTCTTTATCTTCCAACCCGCTGAAGAGCTTCTGCCGGGCGGGGCTAAACAAATAATTGAAAATGGTGTATTAGATGAAGTGGATTATGTATTCGGCGTTCATTTAGATTCGCAGGCTCCTCTTGGCACATTTGCCTTGGGAAGCGGATATCGAATGGCCGCAGCCGATCAATTCTCCATTCATATCCAAGGCAAGGGAGGTCATGGGGCGCGGCCTCACGAAGGTATTGATTCTATCGTAATAGGCAGTGACGTTGTCAACGCCCTGCAGAAGATTGTCAGCCGCGGCGTGAATCCGTTCCAATCCGCCGTTGTTACAATCGGTAAATTCCAATCCGGAAGCGCATTCAATGTCATCGCGGATAAAGCTGTATTGGAAGGTACCGTCCGCACATTCAATAATGATGTCCGCGAGAAAGTTGAAGAACAGATCTACAGCATAGTTGGCGGCATTGCATCGGCATTCGGGGCAACATACAACGTCGATTATGTAAAAGGTTATCCTGCGTTATATAATCATCCCGATGAAACCGATCTTGTAAAAAATCTATTGACTGAACATTTCTCGGAAGAAGCGATTATTGATATGATTCCATCTATGGGAGCGGAAGATTTCTCCTACTTTTTATTGAACAAACCCGGTACTTACTTTAGAGTAGGCGCGCAAAATGAAGATGTCGCCACCCATTATCCGCATCATCACCCTAAATTCGATTTCGATGAAAAAGCCCTGCTCATGGTTGCTCGTGCCTATCTAAAGATAATATCCCATTATGTTCTATAATCAAAACCACCCGTTATCACGGGTGGTTTAGTTGAATTGTATTTTTTCACAAACTTCCTTGAGTTATAATTTTCACCGGATAATTCATAAATAGTGAATTTCTCATATTATATTTTTCTGATTCTATATCTTAAAATAGTTTTTAATGTAGCTTTATCAACCTTTCTAGCATCAGACAAATAAACCATCTTCCATTTCATCAAAGTATACTTCTTCTAATAAGGGATGAGGTTTCTTTCTATTCGCTATTTCCAAAGCTTTTTCTATAACTTCTTCTATCACAAAATCTGATTGTCTTATCATGATTGTATATTGTAATTCATCTTTCATTAATTCTTTGTGATTTCTACCTTTTTCAGTCAAATCCCATAATCCCTCTAACGGATATACAGTATATTCAAAATATCATTCTGAAGTAAAACCATTTTTAGGCATCATTCTTACTGCATAAGCTAAAGAATATAAAACTCCTATTCTTTCTTTAAAATCTTCATTATTTAGATTACTTTCCCCTTTTATACAGAAAAACTTATGCTTTCCTAATGGTATAATGAAATAAAAAGTTAGGAGCTAAGTGTGCGATGATTAAAGGGAAATATGAGCTTGTTAGTGAAGAACAGTTGAAAAAGTATGCAGAGCTTGCTGTACGAGCGGGTGTAAATGTGCAAAAGAATCAATTAGTGATTATTCATAGTGACATAGAAAATGTTACGTTTGCACGTTTAATCCAAACAGTAGCCTATGAGGCGGGAGCTTCAAATGTGGTTATGGATTGGACAGATGAACAGTCTACCAAAGAATTTTATTTACATGCAGCAGATGATGCCATCGATCACTTTCCCGACTGGCAAGCTGCCCGCTTTAAGGAGTGGGACGATGCGGGTGCTGCTTACATTCATATTATTTCTGAAAACTCAGATATTTTTAAGGGAGTTTCCCCAGAACAGATGAGCCGCTTCCAAAAGGCCTCTCGCACCAAGTTGAAGGCTTATTACGCAAAGATTAGATCCCACGAGGTACGCTGGTGTCTTCTAGCTGTTCCGTACTTTGCATGGGCAACTAAAGTATTTCCCCACTTAAGTAAAGAAGAAGCGCTGCAATCATTATGGTAATTAATCTTACAAGGAGCTCGGGCAGATGGAAAAAATCCTATAAAAGACTGGGAAAATCATGACAGGGCCTTCGAGTCCCGGAAAAAAATCCTAAACGACAGCCAGTTTGAAGCCCTGCATTTTACGAATAGCCGAGGAACTGATTTATTAGTCGGCATGCCTAAAAATCACCTCTATATCGGCGGGGGTGTTATAGATAAAAAGGGAATACCATTCTTTCCGAACATTCCCACGGAAGAAATATTTTCCGCTCCTCATAAAAATAAGGTAAATGGCAAAATAGTAGCCACTAAACCGCTTATCTATGGGGGAAGTGTCATCGATGATTTTTACCTAACCTTTAAAGATGGACGGATTACTGACTATTATGCTGCCACTGGGCAAGAAGCGTTACAAAGTCTCATCGAAACAGACGAAGGTTCACATTATCTAGGTGAAATTGCCTTGGTCTCTAACAATTCTCCTCTTTCTCAGACAGATACTCTCTTTTACAACACCTTGTTTGATGAAAATACGGCCTGCCATATTGGAATCGGAAACGCCTCCCCTTCTAACCTTCAAAATGGCAGCAATCTATCGGAGGAAGAGTTGAAGGAAGCAGGCCTTAATACTTCACTCCTGTTAGTCAATGTGACCTTTGGTACCGAAGACATGAAAGTAGTGGGTATTAAAGAAGATGGAACTGAAGTCCTGCTAATGAAGGATGGGGATTTTCAATTCTAATCTGGCTACTCCTTAAAAACAGAGGAAACTGATTTCTGATGGCTTATATTTAGTTCTATTCAATATACCTAAAAAAAAGCAAGCTCATCAAAAAATAGTGAGCTTGCTTTTTTCATCCGCATTCTATTTGGAATGCTCGTTCAACCAATTCTCAATAGTAGGATATGTCTTCTTTAGGGCCGCCCCACCGCTGATAATCGAAACATGTCCCGCCGGAATAACCATAAAGGTCTTATCTTTGCTGGACACCTTGTTCAACAATGGTTCTACTTGATTTGGCGCCGCGATATGGTCGCGGTCCGCCGCCAAATTTAGGATATTGGCCTTTATATTGCTCAAATCCACTTTTTGTCCGCGAATCACCAATTCATTATTGATCAGCTTATTCTTCTGATAGAATTCACCAATCCATTGTCGGTACGCTTCACCCGGGAATGGGATGCCATCATGGACCCATTTTTGCATCAGCATCCAATTTTTAATGAATTTTTCATTATCAGCACGGTCCATCAATGTAACATAGGGCCCGATATAATTGACTAATGGCTTTAATAATTTATTCCCTAAATCAATCGCTTCCGGAGGAACAATTCCGTATGTATCCACCATTTGATCCAAATTGAAATAGCGTTCATCAAGCCAGTTTGTGAATAATCCCGTATCCGAGAAGTCGAAAGGACTTGTTAGAAAAATAAGATTCCGTATCGGCAGATGAGGATGAAGGGCAGCGAATATCGATGTCATAGTGCCGCCCATGCAATAGCCGAATAAAGTAACTTCGCTTGCTTTCGTCGCTCGCAATACTTTTTGAATGGCGCGTGGGATATAATCCAAAATATAATCATCCAATTTCATATTGCGGTCTTCATAGCCCGGGGTGCCCCAATCCAGCAAAAATACATCGTGTCCCCTGTCCGTTAAATATTCAATCAAACTGCTTCCTGGCGTTAAATCCAGAATGTACGGTTTATTAATCAACGCATAAATCATCAGAATCGGCACTTTATTTGTTTTTGTTTTGGCAGGTTGATAGTGGTATAACTTTGTTTTGTTCTTAGTCCAGATCACTTGTTTAGGCGTCTGGCCTACTTTCGGTTCAGGCTCTTTGGATAGAACCTGAGAGACCCGCTTCACACGATTGTATTCTTTTTGGAATTCCTCGGGCATCACATTAAGCCAGCTTTCCAATTCTTTTGAAGTCGCAAAAACCATTTCTTCTTCCCCCTTGTATGTCGCGTAACACGATACCCCAGCATCCGAGGGTATGGCCATTCTATGATTACATATATGCTCCACCGTTTACATTGATGCTTTGTCCCGTAATATAACTGCTGTTCACTAAAAACAAGACAGCTTCCGCTACTTCCTCAGCCGAGCCCAATCTCTTCATCGGAATCTTCGAAACAATAGATTCCATTACTTTCTCCGGAACAGCGGCAAACATTTCCGTATCGATGAACCCGGGACAAACAGCATTCACTGTCACGCCAGCTTTAGCAGTTTCCAGAGCAAGAGATTTCGTAAAGCCGACCATTCCTGCTTTCGATGTAGCATAATTCGTTTGTCCGAATCCTCCCGCTTGCCCAATAATTGAACTGATGTTGATGATGCGGCCGTAGTTTTGCTCCAACATCGTATGGACGACAGCGGAAGTTGTATGATAAATACTATTCAGGTTTACATTCAATACTTCATACCATTCTTCAGAGCTCAAGTTTCTGAATGTTCTGTCTCTCGTAATTCCAGCATTATTCACAAGAATATCGACTCTTCCAAATTGACTCTTCGTTTCATTCACTAAATATTGCGCTTCTTCCAAATGAGCGACATTCGCCTGGCATGTTACAGCCGTCCCCCCTGATTGATTGATTTCATCAATAACAGCTTCAGCCGCTTCCTTACTTGTATTGTAGTTAATCATGACAGTGGCGCCTTTTGCGGCAAGCATCTTGGCAATCATCGACCCGATACCTCGTGAACCGCCTGTTACAATCGCTACTTTTCCTTTCAACTGTAATTGTTCCTTATTTTGCTGAACAAGATTTTCATTGCCAATCATCATTCTACCATCCACCTTATCTATATTTTTTTCAACAACTTTAGAAATCAATTAAGCATTCGTTTTCTTCGTTTCAACTTCTTTATTTCCTTCATCGGCAGCTGGGGAAATTGTTGAAGCTAAAGCTGTTTTTTCTTGTTCCTGTTGAACATTTTTCACAATCTTTAAGATCTGATCCATCTTTTTATCAAGTTTTGTGATGTTGCTTTTGATCTTCGCCACTTCACTAGCCAGTGAATGGTCCAGAAGCTCTTCATCGATTTTTTGATCTAAGCTTTCTACTTTCTCTTCCACTTGAATGACGAGTGAAGCTATATTGGAAATTTCCTCGCGTGTAGGCATATTGATTTGCTTTAAATAAATATCAGTTGTATGTTGGACAAACTCTTGATATTGTAAATACCCACTTTGCACTTGTCCCAGCCACTCGGAAAACCCTTCCGTTTTCAAAGTATCGTGGATGACATCATTTAAGTTCTCTTCTGTTTTGTCGTACAAACTTTTCCATAAAGCAAATGGATCTATCGTTGTTTTTTCGGTCAACGATCTTCAACTCCCTACATGTTTTTTGTATTTTCTGTATCACACATTAATCTTACTACACTTAAACACCAATAATTTCTAAAAAATTCAAAAAATTTCGCCATTTTATGACAAGAAGCTGCGGTATTTGTCGAAATAGCTCTATTATTGTAATTAACTAAATATAAGGAATCATTTGACATTTATTACACATAGATGTAAATTACACATATAGGTATTCACATTATTAGAAGGTGATTAGAATGGTTTCCAAGAAAAACGAAGATAAATCGAAAAAGGATTCTATAGGCGCACCTAAGAATTTTATAGTTCCTGTACTATTGCTGCTATTGAAGGATTGGAATGCACATGGCTATGAATTGATGCAAAAGCTTACCCAATTCGGCCTGCATTCGATTGATCAAGGCAACCTATACCGTATTCTTCGCCAGCTCGAAAAAGATGAGCTTGTTACATCTGAATGGGATACGACTTCGAAAGGCCCTGCCAAAAGAATTTATTCAATTACAGAAATGGGAGAACAATATTTAGATTTCTGGGCGAATTCTTTAGGGCAATACCAAAAAATGCTGAATCAATTTTTCACTATGTATAATCCTTTCTTTCTGTCAAGCAACCCAAAAAAGGAAGATATTGAAGAGGATTAGAACATCAACTTATTTGTATGTAAAACATAAACCTTCACTTGTTTATGTTTTCTCATTAGGTCATTTATTGACCGTATACTATTTCATTCTGGAGGGATTCAAATGGCAACTGTAAATAGCGAAACAAAGTCCGTAAATATGTTCGACGTATTCAATGTATGGGAAACTAATTTCAAATGGCTGAACCGTCTTGAAGAGGAATCACTTCAAGTAATCGAGAAGCAAAAAGAGTGGATTGATTCATCAAGTGAACAAATTACCCAATTAGAAAATTACTCAAACAAGCTAACGAACGAATGGAAAACAAATGTTCAAGACAGCTTAGCGAAAGCCCCTAAAATGTATAGTGGACAAAATTTTACCGAGTGGGCGGATAAACTGGAAGAGATCACTCAAATTTCCCAAAACCTCGCATTCAGCCCCATGAAGGCTTCTGTCGAGATTCTATCCAAATCACATGCCAATTATGAATTGTTGTATATCAATACACTTGAACAGCAGCAAAAAAACCGCGCCGAATTTCTTAAACCTTTAGAAGAAGCAACTGAACAATTCAAACAAACACAAGAAAAATTTTTAAAATCATTCGCTGTGTCCGCCAAATGAGCCGTATTCTCACATCTAGATTTACCTCCGCTGTCATCGGCATGAAACTTCTCAAATCAACACGAGGAAATAATCATTAACTGTGGAACGCCCGTCAGAAAAAAGGGTTAAAAAAGAGGCTGTCCCAAGAGTCATTGAATAATGACTTTTAGGGGACAGCCTTTTCAATTTACAATCGAAGAAGGGCAAAGCCTATTAACAGCCTTGCCCTTCCCTCTCACTATTTAACCATAACGTAAAGCTTGGATAGGATTTAACTTGGATGCTTTTACAGCCGGAAACACACCAAACACCATTCCCACCGCAAATGAAAAAGCAAAGGACATTATCATGACAGAAGGTGAAAGAGAAACCGCTGTCTCTGTTGCCATTGTAAAGGTTTTTGCACTGACAATACCGATTAACACACCCAGCAGGCCTCCTAACGAACTTAATACAACCGATTCCACTAAAAATTGCAGGAGAATATGGTGACGTTTCGCTCCTATCGCTTTCCTGATGCCGATTTCTTTCGTCCGTTCCGAAACGGATACCAACATAATGTTCATAATGCCAATCCCTCCGACAAGCAAGGAGATTGCGGCACTTCCACCTAGCATGAGAATCATCGTTTCATTGACGGATGACGCTGTTTCCATCAAATCTTCCTGGCTGGAAACACTGTAGCTGTCACTGTCGCCCAGCAGCAAGTATAAAGTTTGTTCTAAATTACGTTGGGTAAGCGAAATCATATTCTCATGTTCAACTTTCACATATACCGTGCCTATATCGACTGAAGATGCCAAGCGCTGCCCCGTGGACAGCGGCACAATAATAATATCGTCACCGCTTGTCCCCAAAGAACTGCCGACAGATTTCAGCACTCCGACCACCCGATAAGAAGTGCCGTTTACTTTAATCGTTTCACCGACCGGATCACCCAGTCCGAATAATGTATCCGCTGTATCCGCTCCTAGGACCGCAACTTTTGTATGATTTTCATGGTCAAGGTCCGCAATAAAGCGTCCGGACTGCAATCGCAAACCTCTTACGTCCAGATAACTCGATGTTGCTCCCGTCATTGATACTTGCGTGCTCGTACTGCCCTTTTTGACTCGCACTCTGCCCGACACAGTGGCTGCAAGATTTTTCACACCTCTAACTTCCTGTAGCTGGACTACTTCGTCTTCGGTAAAAGCCACATCTGAATCGGTGACGTTGACCGTCAGCAGATCCGTCCCAAGGCTGCCAATCGCGCTCTGCACCTCCGAGGTGGACCCCTGTCCAATCCCTACCATTACAATAACAGAAGAAACACCGATAATAATACCTAGCATCGTGAGAAACGAACGAATCTTATTGCCTTTGATACTCTTCATCGCCATATTAATTGTTTGCAAGCCAATCACCTCCGTCCTCGTATAACTGACCGTCTTGAATACGGACTATGCGGTTTGCTTGCTTCGCTACTTCCATATCATGGGTGATTAGAATGATGGTATGCCCTTGGCTATGCAACTCTTTCATGATTAGCAGGATTTCTCTGCCCGTTTTACTATCAAGCGCTCCTGTCGGTTCATCCGCCAAAAGAATAGGAGGGTTTCCCACCAATGCCCGGGCAATCGCAACACGTTGCTGTTGGCCGCCCGATAATTGATTCGGCAAATACTGTTCTCTTCCTTCCAACCCTACTTTCTTCAATGCATCTATCGCCAGTTTTCTTCTCTCGATTCCTTTCAAACCCCGGTATATAAGCGGAAGCTCGACATTCTCAACAGCGGTAAGCTTGGATAACAGATTGAAGTTCTGGAAGATAAAGCCGATTTTCGCATTACGGATATCAGCTAGCTGGGAATCTTTCATTTTCTCTACTTCATTGCCATCCAAGAAGTATGTTCCTGAATCCGGCTTATCTAAACAGCCAATCATATTCATGAATGTCGATTTGCCCGATCCGGATGGCCCTATGATTGATAGGAAGTCCCCTTGAAAAATGCTTAGCGAAATATCTTTCAGCGCAGTGACTTGTTCTCCGCCCAATTCATATGTTTTTTTCATTCCTTCAATTTGAATGATAGGTGCAGACATATCAATTCCCTCCTTGTCCCCCACCTGATGGAGGGCTGCCTGAAGGTCCGCCGCTGCCTGAACCGGATGGACGGTCTCCGGAAGGCATTTGCCCCCTGCCATCTCCACCTTGCATTTTATCAAAGCCTGATGAGCCTTCACTCGACTTCACTTGAGGAAGTTGTACCGTATCGCCTTCTGACAACCCGCTAACAATTTCCACGTACATATCATTCGCTATACCTGTTTCTACTGTCGTTTTCTCACCATTTCCATTTAATACATATTTCTTTCCACCGCTCGTATAGACCGCTTCAACCGGTATATACAGCACCTCCGTTTTGCTCTCTACTACAATGCTCGCTTCTGTCGACATGCCGACTTTCAAACTCTTCAGTTCTGTTATTTGTATTGTTACATCAAAAGAAGATGTGCCGCTTTCCGAAGAACCTTCCTCCGCTATCGAAGTGACAACCCCGGTGAAAGTCTCATCTTCAAATGCACCCGCTGTTATTTCCGCAGCTTGTTTCACTTTCACTTTGGAAATGTCCAATTCATCAACACTGATTGTCGTTTGCAACGACGTATAATCCGTAATATGCAATAATGCACTAGAACTATCAACTGTGTCGCCGCTTGTAATCGCCAAGCTTGTGATTGTTCCGGCGACAGGCGCCTGCAGGATGGAACCATCGGTGAAAGTGGCGATTGCCGCCCCTTTTTTCACAACTTCGCCTTGAGATACTTTAACCGTATCCACTATCAAGCTGCTTCCGCCATTTGTTGACATGTCACCATCGGTATTGCTGTTGCCGCTTCGAGTAATGGCGCTTGTAATATCGTCTTCATTTGTAAAGCGCAGCAGAATAGTTCCTTTTGAAGCCGTCTGGCCGCTTGCCACTAGAACAGAAGCTATTTCTCCGTCGCTCGGGGCTGTTATTACATCACCATTCGTGAACGTAATGAGTGTATCCCCTTTGCTTACTTCTTCACCCGAAGCAACACTCACACTTTCTATAACCAATACTGTATTAGCCGCTGTCACGTCTTGGCTCGTTCCAGCAGCCACTGTCCCCGAACCTGTGATCGCAACTTCCAGCCCGCCTTTCTCCACTGTCGCTGTCTGAACGACAGCCTCAGCCTGCTCACTTTCTTTCTCTGTATTCAAGAAGTACCAAGCCGCTCCACCACCTGCCAATAGTAAGATTATAATAATCAAAATCCATTTCTTCACCTGTTATCCATCCTTTCTTATTGCATTGTTGAAGAGTCGCTGTCAATATTTGTTTGCTGGTCTTCATTCTGCATTTGAGGTGGTGTCCCGCCGCCCATGCGTTCCCCCATTTCAGGGGCGTTGTGCTGGTTGAAAATCAGATAAGCCACACCCGCAGTAGACAGAATCCCCAAAATCATATTTACAATGAGAAAAATCTTTATCATATTGTTTTTCATTATTTAATCCTCCAATTAACATTTTTTCTTGCTCGGTAGTCATTATGAAACAGTTAGCTTAAACAAACCTTAAAAAACTTCTATTCTTACAATCGAAATAAAATTTATGAATGCCAAATACCTATTAACATCTCTTGCAACTTTTTTATTATTCATGTTGACCCTTACGTTGCGTCATACTTTATAGTAATAAGTGAAGGAGGTGCCCTGCGGCAATGAAAGTCAAAGAAGTCGCGGATTTGGTCGGGATCAGTGTCCGTACACTGCATCACTATGACGAAATCGGCTTATTAAAACCAAGTGAATTCACTGAATCAGGCTATCGCCTCTATTCAAGCGGCGACCTTGATCTCTTGCAACAAATTCTCTTCTTTAAAGAGCTCGGTTTTCCGTTAAAGAAAATCAAAGAAATCATTGACAGCCCTGTATTCAATCGTCAAGAAGCCTTGCTTGCACAAAGGCGCATGCTTCTGGCAAAGCGCATGCAGCTTGATGAAATGATTCAAACACTCGATAAAACGATTCAGAATATAAAAGGAGAAATCACAATGTCAAATAAAGAAAAATTCAAAGGCTTCCATTTTAATGAAAACCCCTATGAGAAAGAAGCACGTGGACGTTGGGGAGATGCGGCCGTCAATCAGTCGAACGAAAACATCAATGCGATGATCAAGCAGCAGAAAGAAGACTTGGCTGAAATATGCAATAGCATCTACCGCAAGCTGGCGGATCTCCGCCATTTAGCACCTGATTCTCCAGAAGCCCAAGCAGCCATTACAGAATGGTACGATGTCTTAAACAACAATTTCGGAAACTATACACTTGAAATGTTCCAAGGATTGGGGCAAATGTATGTCGATGATGAGCGCTTCACCAAGAATATCGACAAGTTCGGTGAAGGGTTGGCTTTATTCATGCGCGATGCTATGGCTGCCTTCGCTGCCAAAAAAGAATAAGAAAAAAACAGACCAACACTTCTCGTTCGGTCTGTTTTTTTCTTCCTATTAAAACTTATTCCGTTTAATAGGTACTAGGATTCCCCCCTTCAGCACAGCAGTGAAAATGCAAATGTGCAAGTGGGAGATCAAGTACCTCTAACAACTAAGGTTGGTTTATCTGATGATAAGCGGGGATGAAAAAAATCCCCACCTACCAAAGATTCACTTTATGCTGCACATAATCATATATATTTTTCACAATCAAGAACATAGTGACAAAAATAAATAATAAGCGTACGTAAGCAACACCTTTTCTCAAGGCGAATCTTGACCCTACCCAAGCTCCCGCCACCATAGCGATCCCCATCGGAATACCGTATGCGAAGTTCACCAAATCCAGATAGATAAACATGCCAAGCGCAGCGATATTGCTGCCAAAATTCAAAATCTTCGCATTTCCGGCTGCCTGCAAGAAATCAAAACCGATAAATAAAAAAGCGAATATGAGGAAAGATCCGGTTCCAGGACCGAAAAAACCATCATAAAAACCAATAATAAAAATAATAAATGCAAATAACAACGCCTTTTTCAACGTCAACTTCTTATAAGAGGAATCCTGGCCCCAATTCTTATTGAAAATCGTATAAACCGCAACAGCAATTAAAAGTACCAATACGAGCGGTTTTAAGATATCCGGGGAAATGTAATGAACAATATAAGCCCCCCCTAAAGAACCGATGAATACCAAGGGAAACAACTTAGAAACCACTCGAAAATTAATCTTGCCCGACCGAATAAATGTAAGCGTGCTTGTAAAGGACCCCATTGAACTTGATAGCTTATTTGTCGCAAGCGCCGCCTGCGGCGACAACCCGGCAAACAATAAAGCAGGGATTGAAATTAATCCCCCTCCCCCTACTACTGAATCAATAAAAGCTGCCAGAAAACCGAAACATACTAAAATCAGCAGCGTATACAAACTTATGTCTTCCATGCCCCTACCTCTTTTTCCCATATAATGCGCAACAAGTAGTCACTACTCCAATAGTATCTTATATATCCTTTTACTGTAAATGAAAAAACAATGTTTTTTCAAATTTCAACAATCATTATCTCCTTTTCCGGAAATTTGGTAAGATAAGAATATATTTACTTATGTCAGGGGATGACAATATGCAGGACATTATTCAACAACTACAATCACTAGGCTTCAGCCAATATGAATCGAAAGCTTATCTTGCTTTAGTTATTCATGGCCCAACAAGCGCTTATCAAATAAGCAAGGAATCGGGCATTCCAAGGTCAAGGATTTATGAAATATTACATAGCCTCATACAGCAAGGAATTGTCATGAAAGAAGAAATTAACGAAACCATCCAATACTCCTCTATACCTGTCGATATTTTCTTGAAATCGATCCATTCAAAATGGAATCAAACCTATGAATCTATCAATCATACATTAAAGCGGCTGGAAAACACAGATCCTGTTGCTGATAACCGTGTGATAGCACTAAAAAGCAAAGGCACTATACAAGCCTATTGCCATACTTTACTCCAGAAAGTCGAAAAAAAGATAATTGTTTCACTATGGAAAGAAATGTATCAAAGGCTTGAGAACGATTTGAAAGATGTAAAGCCCGATTGCAGGCTTCAAGGAATTGTGTTCGGCGTGGAGGAACCCTTAAAAAGTTTGGAATTACACCGGGAAACGAGCTATACAAACAGTATCGGAGGCAATAAGTGGTTCATTCTATCCATCGATGGACGAGAGATGGTTTATGGCCACGAAACGGGAGAAATAGCTTTCTACACTGATGACCCCATACATATTTATCTTCTCGAAAACTATATTTGGCATGATATTCTGGTGAACCGTCTCGCTAAACAAAGCGGTGAAAATACAGAAACTTGGATATCCAGTGAAAGAGATGCTTTCTTCTCATAGGCATTGAATCCTCACTTTCCCCCATACGGCAAAATCTTATGTTCATGCGTCCGCTTTTTAAAAGGATCAGCACAGCACGAATGATTGCATTGCATAACGTTTCATAAAAAAACATCCCTTGAAGGTTAGATATCTAATCTAACTTTCAAGGGGCAGTTCATCATAATGGCGGCTTCTTTTCACTCAGGAGAAAATAACTTAAAAGTTATACCAATAAATAACTACAACAAAAAAATATTACTAATAGTCTATAGAAAAATCTAATGTCAGTTTTTTTAACATATGATTAAAACCTCTAATCCCCTTTTATATAAGCATCTGACCGCTTCTTTATAAATATTAATCCTACCAATCCAGTAAAATATTTCTTGAAAAACATATATTTTTAGTTATAATTATAAAATAATTTAATTTTCTAAAACTTATAAATATTTTATTTATTAAGAAAGGAGCGGAGCAAATGACCTATCATCTCTCTCCGTTAGGCGATCACGGCATAATAATAGAACTAGGCCATGAGATAAATAAGACTATTCATAAGAAAGTGCAACAGGTTGCAGCCTTCTTTGAAAGCGCATCTCTATCTTGGGTGATTGAATATATCCCGGCCTTCACTACTGTAACAATCATCTATGATCCAATCAGCATCTCAATGGACCACCCGGACATCCTTCCCTATGATTTCGTCTATCGGGAAATTCAGCATTATTTATCTATCCTATCTACAGAAACAGAAACAATGCCACGTCGGATTGAAATTCCAGTCTGCTATGACGGCGAATTCGGGCCTGATTTAGTCAATGTTGCCGAATACCACAATTTGACCATTGAAAAAGTCATTGAATTACATACTTCGGCGGAATACACAGTCCATATGATTGGTTTCGCTCCAGGATTCCCTTATTTAGGCGGAATGCCTGAAACACTGGCCACACCGCGAAGGAGCTCGCCACGTTTGCGAATTCCTGCGCGATCTGTCGGAATAGCCGGTGGTCAAACAGGCATTTATCCAATTGAGACGCCCGGAGGATGGCAATTGATCGGCCGCACCCCTCTATCTTTATTCAAACCCGATTCCAATCCACCTACCTTGCTGCAGGCTGGCGATCTCATACGCTTTACTCCTATCGACTATGAAACTTACCGCCGTATGGAAGCAGGTGAAAATCATTGATTATTGTCAATAAACCCGGATTGCTGACAAGCATTCAAGACAAAGGGCGCTACGGCTTTCAAAAATATGGCGTGGTTGCCAGCGGAGTGATGGACAATTATGCACATCGCATCGCCAATCTGCTTGTGGGCAATGACGAAGAGGATGCAGTCATTGAAATATCGCTAACGGGACCTGAATTATTTTTTGAGGAACCCTGTACAATCGCCATTTGCGGCGGCGATTTCTCACCACATTTAAATGGCAAAGCTGTCGGAACATGGCGGCCTCTTTCCATACAAAAAGACAGTGTATTGACATTCAAAGCAGCAAAAAAAGGATGCCGGGCATATATTGCCCTCGCCGAAGGATTAGCAATTGAAGAAGTGCTGGATAGCAAATCCACCTATCTTCGCGGACAACTTGGCGGCTTTGGAGGAAGAGCACTTCAAGCCAATGACAAGCTCCGCACCAAACAAAGCAACAAAACGCCTCTAGTCGAAACACCAAACTGGTTCGTCGCTTCAGACTATATTCCCGTTCCAGGTCAGTGCGCACTCATCCGAGCCATTAAAGGCAGACAATACGATTGGTTTTCGGAGGACAGCAAGAAAGCATTATTCTCCAGCCATTTTACTGTAACGAATGAGTCCGACCGAATGGGTTACCGTTTAAATGGTGCAAAGCTCGAATTGGACAACGCAGAAGAAATGATTTCGGAAGCGGTCAGCTTTGGTACAATCCAAGTTCCAGGGGAAGGAAATCCGATTGTACTCCTCGCCGATCGCCAGACAACCGGAGGCTATCCTAAAATCGGTCAGATCGCCACTGTCGATTTACCTGTGATGGCACAATTAAAACCAGGCGATCAATTACGTTTTGTGGAAATCACTATTGCAGAGGCTCAACGTTTATGGCTTGAACAAGAACGCCAAATCCAGATGATAAAACAAGCCTTACCTTATTTCATCTATTAAAGGAGTTTTAAAACATGCATAAAATTGATATTAACTGCGATTTAGGAGAAAGCTTCGGTGCCTATCGAATAGGCAGGGATGAAGAAATATTGGATTTTGTCACTTCGGCAAACATTGCTTGCGGCTTCCACGCCGGAGACCCTGCCACAATGCGGAGAACGGTCCGATTAGCATTGGATAAAGGAGTGGGCATCGGAGCCCACCCCGGATTTCAGGATTTGATCGGTTTCGGGCGCAGAGAAATGAATATATCGCCACAGGAAGTTTATGACCTGGTCGTTTATCAAATCGGTGCATTGTACGCATTTGTGCACGCTGAAGGCGGCAAGTTGCAACATGTTAAGCCGCACGGCGCAATGTTCAACATGGCCGCCAAAGATGCGGCTTTATCGGAAGCAATCGCCGAAGCAGTATACAAGGTGAACCCCGAATTGATTTTATTTGGACTTTCAGGCAGTGAACTTGTTAAAGCCGGTAAACGGATAGGCTTGCGCTCGGCCCATGAGGTTTTTTCGGACCGCACCTATCAAGAAGACGCTTCCCTCACATCAAGAAAAAGCAACAACGCATTGATTATAGATCCTCATATCGCAATCAAACAGGTTGTTCGAATGATCAAAGACAACAAAGTGCTTTCCCTTCAAGGAACGGATATAGATATTGAAGCAAATACCATCTGCATCCATGGAGATGGAGTGACGGCAGTGGAATTCGCCAAACAGATCACCAGCTCTTTGCAGAACGAGGGTATTGAAGTTGCAAAAATAAGTGACTTTTTACTATAAAACATCTACATATAAGGAGGTACATCATGAAACAAGAATCACGTTTAAGTATTTTAATGGGAGCGGCCTTTTTAATGGCCACTTCCGCCATCGGTCCCGGATTCCTCACCCAAACATCCGTATTCACCGAATCTTTGCTTGCCAGCATGGGGTTTGTCATCTTAATTTCAATCATCATCGATATCGGGGCTCAAATGAACGTTTGGCGCATTATCGCCGTTTCTAAAAAACGGGCACAAGATATCGCGAATGATTTATTTCCCGGTTTAGGGTATGTTTTGGCAGGATTGATTGTAATCGGAGGACTGGCCTTCAATATCGGGAATATAGCCGGCGCAGGTTTAGGATTGAATGTATTGGTTGGCGTCGACGCCAAGATGGGTGCGCTATTAAGCGGCATCGTCGCAATTGCCATCTTCCTCGTGCGTGAAGCCGGAAAAGCAATGGACCGCTTTGCTCAACTTATGGGTATCGTCATGATCATCCTGACAGTATATGTCATGTTTACAGCACAACCGCCAGTTGGCGATGCAATCGTCCATACGTTCATGCCAGATCAAATTGATTTACTTGCTATAGTGACATTAGTGGGAGGCACAGTTGGTGGATATATTACCTTTGCCGGCGGCCATCGATTAATCGATGCAGGCTTGACAGGCAAAGAGAATTTACCGCAAGTAACAAAAAGTGCCGTTAGTGCCATCGGTATCGCTTCCATTATGAGAATATTCTTATTTTTGGCTGTATTAGGCGTATTAGCTCAAGGATTTTCGTTAGATCCTAACAACCCGGCTGCTTCCGTATTCCAACACGCTGCAGGAAATGTCGGTTATAAAATTTTCGGTGTAATCATGTGGGCCGCCGCGGTCACATCAGTAATTGGCGCCGCTTATACATCAGTGTCATTCATCAAAACCTTCAGTAAAACAGTTGATGCATATCAGAATTGGTTCATTATCGGTTTCATCATCATTTCCACTTCTGTATTCGTACTCATCGGACAACCAGTCAAGATTTTAGTAATGGTAGGTGCACTAAACGGTCTGATTTTACCAATCGCTCTTACCGTTATGTTGATTGCCGCTTACAAACCGAAAATAGTCGGGGATTATAAACAACCCCTTTGGTTAACCATTTTCGGAGGCATCATTGTAGTCGCTATGTCAAGCATGGGTATTTACACCATTATCTCAAGTATTCCAAAATTACTTGCTTAATTATGTTTAGAAGGAGGTTTTATATATGCTTCACCCAAAAAACATGTCGCCTCAACAACTGCGTCAATTAATCCGTAACGAAAAATGGACAAAACCGACAGCTGGTCTTGCCAAAGGTTATATCCAAGCCAATCTAGCCGTACTCCCTAAAGCACAGGCATTTGATTTTCTGCTATTCGCCCAGCGCAATCCCAAATCTTGCCCGATTATTGATGTGACCGATCCAGGCTCCGGCGTTTCCCGTTTATCCGCGCCGACCGGTAATATCAAGACAGATATACCCAAATACCGGATTTACCGCAATGGCATATTGGAGGAAGAATGTACCCATGTTACAGATGTATGGAACGAAGATATGGTTGGATTCCTGATTGGGTGCAGCTTTACATTCGAGGAAGCGCTGCTTCAAAATGATATTCCAATCCGTCATATCGAAGAGAACTGCAACGTACCGATGTACAAAACAAATATAGCATGCGAGAAAGCCGGCCAATTCGAAGGTCCGATGGTTGTCAGTATGCGGCCGATGGCTGAGCAAGATGCCATTCGCGCTGTACAAGTGACAAGCAGATTCCCTTCTGTTCATGGCGCCCCTGTCCATATCGGCAATCCGGAAGCAATCGGCATCACCGATATAAATCATCCGGAATTCGGTGATGCAGTTACAATCAAAAAAGGAGAAGTACCTGTTTTCTGGGCTTGTGGCGTCACACCCCAAGCAATCGCCATGGAATGCAAACCTGAAATCATGATTACTCATGCCCCGGGCCATATGTTCATTACAGATTTAAAGAATGACCACTTTAGCATTCTATAGAATCGATAAAGTGAATCTTTGATAGGTGGGAGTTTTCCTTCATCTCCCACCTATCATTA
>JBJEFM010000115.1:0-2362 GCA_051874035.1 Bacillus sp. (in: firmicutes) | reverse complement strand
ATAATACTTGTACTCGTCTCAAGAGCAATGCTCTAAACCATGAACGCTTCATTTGATTCCCCACTTATTCTAAATTCTTATTTTTCTACTTATCCCCATACCGAAAGCCCCTGGTCCTACATGACAGCTGATACTGAATGTCAGCGGATCGTATTTAACATCTTCCCAAGGAAACATCTCTTGGGCCATTTCCATCCATTCCTGATGTTCTTCTTTTTTTCCGAAGCTCCCTGCGACGCCCACATATATCTCATCACTATTTTTATGAAATTCATCTGCAATTGTTTTCATTTCCATAAGCAGACGCTTTTTACAGCTTTTTGTTCCACGAACTTTTGCATAGGCATCTAAACGTTCCCCGGCAATTACAAGCAGTGGTTTTATACTTAACAATGTGCCCATGGCAGCTCCCGCCGGAGTGACACGTCCTCCCATTTTCAAATATTCTAAGGTTTCCACGCCTACATAGACAATGGATTCATAAGCAGTTTGTTCTAAAGCTTCTTTTATTTCTTTTGCAGAACACCCTTTTTCTTTCAACATCAGTGCATCCAACACGGACTGCCTCTGGGTGACAGAAATGCGATGATTATCAACCACCTGTACTTTTTCTTCATAATCCTGTGCCAGTACCTGAGCTGTTTGACAGGAACCACTAAGTCCGCTGGACATTGGAATATATACAAGCTCATCATATTCGGATAAGAGCAGTTTATCCCACATGTCTAAAACTTCTGCTGGTGAAGGCTGAGAACTAAAAACTTCTCTTTTTTCCTCAAGGCATTGATAAAACTCCTCATGAGTTAAATCAATGCCTTCATAGTATGTTTTCCCTTCCAGAATCACCGGCATTGGAATGACATGGACACCTAGAATCTTTCCTTCTTCTTCAAAGATCCCACTGTTGCTGTCTGTTACAATCGCAACGTTCATCTCATAATCCTCCTGTGCCATTTTTATACTATTACAAATATTTCTTTAATTCATTTACTTTATCCAGCCTTTCCCATGGAAGATCCAAATCTTCTCTTCCAAAATGTCCATAAGCAGCTGTCTGTCTGTAAATAGGTCTTCTTAAAGTCAATTCTTTGATAATACCAGCTGGGCGGAAATCAAAGTTCTCTCTTACAATCTCCGTAATTCTCTCATCTGAAAGTTTTCCTGTTCCAAACGTGTCCACCATAATTGAGGTGGGCTGTGCTACACCAATAGCATAGGAAAGCTGCACCTCACATTTTTCAGCCAACCCTGACGCTACAATGTTTTTTGCCGCATAACGGGCCGCATATGATGCAGAGCGATCTACCTTAGTACAGTCCTTTCCCGAAAAAGCTCCACCACCATGCCGCGCATATCCTCCATATGTATCTACAATAATCTTACGGCCTGTCAATCCACTGTCTCCATGCGGTCCACCTATTACAAAACGGCCTGTTGGATTGATATAGAATTTTGTATTCTCGTCCACCATTCCACCAGGCAGGATTTCGTCAAACACATATTTTTTAATATCCAACTGAATCTGCTCCTGTGTTATTTCCGGATCATGCTGTGTAGAAAGCACTACGGCATCCAGTCTGAGTGGTTTGTCCTTTTCATCATATTCTACAGTTACCTGGGTTTTTCCATCTGGTCTCAAATATGGAAGTACTCCTTCTTTTCGTACTTTTGTCAGCTGCAATGCCAGCTTATGTGCAAGCTCAATGGGATAGGGCATATACGTCTTAGTCTCATTCGTCGCATATCCAAACATCATCCCCTGATCTCCGGCTCCGATGGCTTCAATCTCTTCATCCGACAAATTATGTTCTTTTGCCTCAAGAGCCTTATCCACACCCATTGCTATATCTGCCGACTGTTCATCAATGGCTGTTAACACACCACAGGTATCTGCATCAAAACCATACTCTGCATTTGTATATCCAATTTCCCTGATTGTATCTCGAACCACCTTCTGGATATCTACATATGCATTGGAAGTAATTTCTCCCATTACCATAACAAGACCCGTAGTCGTTACCGTCTCACACGCCACCCGGCTCATAGGATCCTGCTTCAACAATTCATCCAGCACGGCATCTGAAATAGCATCACACATTTTATCTGGATGCCCTTCTGTGACAGACTCCGATGTAAAAAATCGTTTACTTTTATTCATTTTTCATTTCCTTTCATCTTTTTTCCGATTACCTGAATAAATACTTTGATATTCAAATTCATAGTTGTTTCTTTAATTTGCGATTCTCTTTTTCGCCCTGTTCTCTTTCCAAAGTTCATCTGCAACTGGCTTCCAATTCTTCGCATACTGGTCACATTTTGCACAAAGATGTTCTGCCGTTTCTGGAGATTGAAGATCTGTTGA
>JBJEFM010000114.1:1513-11577 GCA_051874035.1 Bacillus sp. (in: firmicutes) | reverse complement strand
GTAACAACTAAGGTTGGTTCATCTAATGATAGGTGGGGGATGAAGGAAAACCCCACCTATCAAAGATTCACTTTATTGGCGTTTTTTCTTCAAGTAGTTTTCCCGCTTCTTAAGGTATGCTTTCTCGCATGTAAGCTGTTTGTATTGTATTTTTTTCCCGCTTTTCTTTGTTTCTTTGATTACTTCCCATTGAACGCCGTTAAGCTTTAAATGAAGCATGACATTTGTGTGGTCTTGTCGCTTATATAAGAAATACGCTTCCTGCGGTTTAACGAATAATTGCGGTTTGCCGCGGGACGCGACGAAGAAATTTTTCATCAGCGAATGATAATAGGGATCTTTTTCTTTTCCGCCATAAATCATGTATGCGGCTTCTAAATTCTCGGCTGTCACTTCGATATAATGATCATCCATATGTAAAGGGAAACTCTTATTCACATCTTTTCTGACATCGTTTATATACCGTTGATCCCGGTTCTCCTTTTTCTTCACGCATTCAGGGGATAAATGCGGCATTTGGGCGCTGCCGGAATGAGGGGCTGTGCTAAGGGAGAAAAAAAGAATACTGAGAAGAGCTACTGTTTTTTTCATCAAAATCGCCTCCAATGAAGTATAAAGTGAATCTTTGATAGTAGGAAGTTTTCCTTTGTTCCCGCCGATCAGCGGATGAACCAATCGAATTGTTGCAGGTGCTCGATCTCCCGCTTATCCCTCGGCGTTTTTACTGCCATGCCGGAAGGGGCGAGATAAATATAGTATGGGGCATTTTGCGTGTTATTATGCCCGTAAAGAGGAGGAGTATAATGAGGCAAGTTAATAGAGGGAGGTATTTTATCTGTTCCCTTAAAATAACGAAAAGTGTAAAATGTAAGATAAGGTAAATTATTACAATTGGCAGGGTGGGATAAAAAAGATAGCTTTCCTCATTTTCGCTTATAATTCGGAGGGAATTTGAAAATGCCACTCGTATTACCTGAATTTCACAAAATGTATCGAGCTTCCATAAACGAAGTTGAAGGCTTATTCATGATCTTCCACCTTATGGTTTCGTTATTCCTTATTATGAAGTGATTTGTTCCGATGTATCCAAAAATTTGTTTCTACAACATAATTTACATATAATGGATTATGGGAGAAACTATTGATGTTATGAAAGGGGATCATAATGAAAAACTATCGCGTTCCTATTATTCTGGCGGTCTTGCTTTTATCGACAGCGGGATGTTCTTCAGGAAAAGAGGAAGCTGGCGGAAAACAGGTGGAAAGCAAAGAAGTTGCAGTAAATGGAGCGGAGTGGAAAGAAAGCGAGTATTTCACATCGGAAGGGCTGTCCCTAATCGGCGAGCCGCAAGTACTGGGGTTCACGCACAGTGATTCCGAAGAAGTAAAAATACAGCCGAACAAAACGCAGAAGCATGGCTGGCACTTCTGGGGGGAGGAAGCGAAGACAGCAGGCGAGCTTACTGTGCGGGCCACTAAGCAAGGAAGCGATGAACAACTAGAAATAGTGAAAAACAGTCCGTTGGGCGGGCCGAATAGCGGAGCGGATAATCACGCCCCGACCAATATGACGTTCCCCGAGAGCGGCATGTGGAAGCTCGATGCCTATCTTGACGATCAGTTATTCGGGAGTGTGTATGTGACGGTGGATGAATAAGATTGAATCAGAAAAAATGAAAAGAAAAATGTCAATGGGCGGACTGGAAGGCAACAAATGGGGATTTACCCAAGAAGCCAAAAAGTGTACCTCATTATTGAATCCATACAAGGTTTTTATTGAGCTAATAATAGACTATAGGGAAGAAGGAGCTGTGATTGCAGTTCCTTTTTTGCTGCCGCTAAGGATCCGGCAGCTCAAGAAGGAATTAAGGTGTTCCATATGGAATTAAATGTTCTGGGAGCGGTCAAATGTCAATCAATCGTTTTATCCCTTTTAACAGGTACGAAAGCTTCCACTCCGGCACGGCAGTGAAAGTGGAAGAGCAAGTGCCTGTAACAAGATTGGTTCATCTCATGATAGGCGTCCCCGCCTATCAAAGATTCACTTTATGGAGACTGAAAAATAATATCAGACACATAGCAAGGGGACGATGGAATGAATACATTTTTTTATTTATTGTGGTCTAGTATTTCTCTTGGAAAGCTGGCTTTTTCACTTTATACAATGGCGATGACCGTGGCTCTTCTGTCTCTGACCGGTTCAGCCGTCTATGCTTCTCTCATTATGGTGTCCCACGTTCTAGGAAAGCTATCGAGCACTTTTCTTTTTCCATTTATCTCAGAAAAATATTCCCTTAATAAGATTTTATCCGTTTCTTTGCTTGTGCAAGTAATCTTGATTGTCTTGATTGCGATATCAGCAAATGTGGAAGTAAATGAATTGTGGATTTCATTGATGATGATTTATCTACTAATCGGATTAGCCGGGTTTGCAGATGGTTTTATATCGCCGGCAAGGATTTCTTTAGTTCCCGCAATCGTCTCAACTGGTCAAATCGGTAGAGCCAATAGTTATATTTCCACTACGGACCAACTCTTCTTATTGCTCGGTTGGTCATTAGGAGCCGCAGCGATAAGTGAATTCGGATTTATGCGAGTATTGGCGGTGAGTATTGTTCTGTTATCATTATCGTTCATATGTTCCGTCCAGATCAAAATCAATACAATAAAAACGGTAAAGAAGCGACCAAAACTGGATGTGATAAAAGAAGGCTGGACCTATCTCTTTGGCCCCAAAAATAATATGAGAACAATTACTATGATGGATATACTTGAAGGCATAGCATCAGGCATATGGATTGGCGGCATATCCCTCGTTTTTGTCATGGATGTTTTAGGAAAAGGAGAAGACTGGTGGGGGTACATCAATGCGGCATATTGCGCAGGCAGCATAATGGGAGGCCTTTTAATGGTTCGATATGCTGTTAAGGTTGATAAGTATTTGATGAAGGGAATACTCATCGGTTCATTTGGCGTGAGCTTTCTTTTATTCATTTACTCCATTAACTACACAGCCTGGATCGCGTTAGCATTGGTTGCCATAATGGGGCCGTTTTATCAACTGCGGGACATATCCCAACAGACGTATATACAAAAAGTAACGCCGCCAAACGTTTTAACCAAACTGTATGCAGCGAAGGATAATCTGTATTATGTTACTTTTGCTCTGTCGGTTTTTAGTATGGGTTTGATTTCGGATCGTATCGGAATCGCTTATGTATATTACTTGGCTTCTTTTCTTTATTTAACTTCTTCCATTTTTGCATTCATTGCTTTTAAAAAACAGCCTTTATAAATAGTTCAATCGATTACAGTAAAGGAGAGCATATTTTTCTTATTTTGAAGATGTCTTATTTTTTTGATGAAAATAGAAAGGGGGGGCGATTATTTTATCCTTCTTTCGGCAGCGGGGAAGTTTTTTAGTAAAGGCATCGATTCGGATGAGGGAAATTGATAGAAAGGTAGAATGGTTAAAAAGGAATAAAATGTTAGAATAGAGATGAGGGGAGTGAAAAGATGAAAAAAAGGTACCACCTTTCGTCGCTTATTGTATCGTATGTATAATTGCAATCTTTCTTCCGGCGTCTAAAGGCTATGATACGGCAGGATGGAAATTGATTGTCGGGCAAGTGTATGCAATCCCTGCTTTTTGGATTGTGGCAGTGGTTTCTTTTTATAGGGACAGGAAGAAAGTATATATGTAATGAGCAAGGCTGCCGATTGGCGGTCTTTTTTTTTGCCGGCAGTTCTTTCATCCGGCATGATGGAAGTTAAAGGATGCAAGTAGTAGGGCATTTTAATACATACGCAAAAAGGAAATAACATCCATAATTCCGCCGTAATATTGTATGATGAGTACATATATCTGAAATGGAGATAGAATATTTTTGATCTGTCAAACGGAGGATACTTTATGAACGGGGTTGAAAGAAGAATACAGGATTTGAATTGGTATAAGCCGGCCGAAGTGCAACAAAGAGCGGTTAAGGAGCTTTCAAAGATAAAAGGAAAAGATGTCATCCTTCTAGCAAGGCAGTCCAATGAATTATGCGATAAGGCATGTTGGCATAACGCGGCTATTATTCTGAAGGAAATCGGTTATCCGGATAACCGGGAGGCGTTGCCTTATGTAATGGAATGGTTCCAAGACATCAATTGGTCGGGAGTGGAACATATTATCGAGCTATTGAAGGAGATTGACCTTTCTATCAGTCTGCCTTATATGGAGCGGGCCGTACTGCGCGCCATCCGGGAACGCGACCAAGAGTGGGCACACGGGTTATTGTTGTTGGCGCACGAACTGCGGGCGATTCATCTATTCGAAAGCGGCTTGGCCGCGGAATGGAAGGCGCTCACTGATTATGACTTTGAGGCGTGAAGAAGAAACAGAGGGGAACATCATCAAACGGATTGGGCGATCGTGATGGCAGCGCTTGAAAGGCTGTCAAAAGCGTTGGCTTAGAAGGGGGAAGGGCTTATATGGCAAAGGGAATGATCCATCACGTTGAACTATATGTATCCGATCTAGAGGAGTCGGTCGGGTTTTGGGGATGGCTGTTGGAAGAGGAGTTTGGTTATCAACCGTTTCAAAGCTTTCACGGCGGCCGCAGCTGGAAATGCGGCGATATGTATCTTGTATTCTGCCAAACGGCGGAGAAATACCTCGAAGTGCCTTACCATAGGTGCCGGACGGGTTTGAACCATATCGCCTTTCATGGTGATTCCAAGGAACAGATCGATTCCATTACAGAGAAGCTGAAGATGAAAGGCATCCCTGTTTTGTACCAGGACAAACATCCGCATGCAGGGGGGAGAGGCCACTATGCCGTCTACTTCGAGGACCCCGACCGGATCAAAGTGGAAATTGCAGCTCCAAGCGATGACGGAGAGAAGGGGAAATAGGATGAAGATTGAGCTGTTATGCAGCCGGCCTGAATATGTAAATGATGTGGCCCGTATGATACATACAGAGTTTGTGGTGAAAAAGGGAGGCGAAATGACTTTTGCGGAAGTTGTTGCTTACTTTTCGAATGCAGGCGATAAGCGGTTTCCGATTACTTTCATCGCTTTGGAAGGTGAGCGCTGCATCGGCACCGTGTCGCTGTTCGAGAATGACTGGAAGGAGCGGAAGCAGTATACACCGTGGCTTGCTTCTTTGTATACTGGGTCTGCACATCGAGGAAAAGGCGCGGCACAAAGATTGATGGACCAGGCAAGGAACAAGGCAAGGGAGTTGGGCTACAGGGAGCTGTACCTGCGGACGGAAGAAGCATCGGCTTATTACCGGGCAAGGGGCTGGGACCCAGTAGAAACAGTAATCGGCGAGAAGGGAAGAACGGTGGCTATTTTTCGCAGAGATCTTGAATGATTCCATGCTTTCATTCCTGGGCGGATGTTGGGATAAAGGCTGAAAACATGGTAAAGTACATGTGGAGCCGCCCTGTTTATCGGGCATCCATTATTTTGGAAAAGGAGCGTTAAGAGTGCCATACGCTTTTAGAGAGGGGCAGTGTGCTTGGATATCGCATTAAATCGGAAAAAAATCATAGATATATGCGGGACCGTCTCTTTCAAAAGAGGCGATGCCTTTTACCGCAATGATAAAGTTAGATTCAAGGAATATGGCGCCGGCCGTTGCGTGGCGACGGTCTCCGGCGCTGAAGAATTTCTCGTCACAATCACGAAAGCGGCGGACGGAAGCATCCGGACGGAATGCAGCTGCCCAAAGCTGGCGTCCTTCCGTAAAGAATGCCAGCATGTCGCCGCTGTCCTGCTGGCAATGGGCGATCATCAGCGCCGGGGAACAGAGCCGGATGCCAGCGGGCAATTAACAGAAAATCTGCTGAACCTTTTTGAACATCAGCCGGCCAGACCGAGTGCTCGCCAGCTGCATTTTGAAAACCGGAAAATCCTCGATGCGGCCTTTGTATGTGAAATAGCCGCAGTTAGTAAAGGGCTCTCCATGTTCGGCATACATATGAAGATCGGGACGGCTGATGTAAAGGATATCAGGGCGTTTCTTCAATGTGTAAAACGAAGTGAGCCGTATAAAACATTCCTATACGATCCTGCCTTTCATTGCTTCGACAAAGAAACGGATGCGGTGATCGGCCAACTCATCAAAGTCGTCCAAGACGAAAAAATATATATGGATTCATTGCCGAATCGAATGAATAAGCTATACCGTCAGGATCTGCTGCTGATTCCTCCTTCCTCGTGGGAGCATCTTTATCCATTGCTCACCCGGGCGCCATTCGTGAAGCTTGGGTATGGCGGGATGGCTTATGAAGGGCTGCAGCTATCAGAAGAGCGGCTTCCATTGCGATTTATGCTGAGTGAAGCGGGTGATGGGCGTTATCAGCTGAAGGTCGAAGGGATGGAGGAGATGGCCGTGCTTGCGCCTTATCAGTCTGTCCTTCTGCAAGGCAAGCTGATTACACTGCGGAATGAAGACTGCAGGGCTCTTGCCGAATTGAAAGGAATGCTTGATGCTTCCGGAACGGACCGCATACCGATCGGTAAACAGCAATTGCACTTTTTCCTGGAAAAAGTAGTGCCCGGCTTGAAAAGGCTGGGCGAGGTCGAGCTGCGCGGCGAGCACTTCGTCAAGACGCCGCTGGCCGCCAAATTATATGTGGACCGCGTGAGCAACCGGCTGCTTGCCGGATTGGAGTTCCATTACGGTCCAATCATTATCAATCCGTTGGCGGAAACGAAGATCAATGCGCCCCTTGTCAGGGATGCCGGAAAGGAACAGCAGATTCTGGAGCTGATGGAGGAGGGGGAATTCGCCAAAACGGACGGAGGCTATTTCCTGCAGAATGAAGAACTGGAGTATCGGTTTTTGTACCACATTATGCCCAAGCTGCAGAAGCTCGGGCATGTGTACGCGACAACGGCTGTAAGGAATCGCATCTTCAGAAAGAATGCAGCGCCGCGAATCAAGGTGAGAATCAAAAAAGAACGGACAAATTGGCTGGAATTCAAGTTTGAATGGGATGGGGTTCCTGAACAGCAAATCCGGGAAGTGCTGGCGGCCCTTGAAGAAAAGCGAAAGTATTACCGCCTGAAAAACGGGGCGCTGCTTTCGTTGGAATCAAGGGAATTTGAAGAAATCCAACGATTCTTGCATGCAGTTCCCGTCCAAAACAGTGATATGGAAACGAGTTTCGAAGTGCCGATGGCCAGCGGGCTGCGGCTTCTGGATCATCTCGATGAAGGCGGCCCTTTCAAGCTTGAGGAATCATTCCGGCAATTCCTCGACAGCATCGAGCATCCGGAGCGGCTGGCGTTCGAAGTGCCGGAGCAGATGCGGCCAATCTTGCGCGATTATCAAGTATACGGCTTCCAATGGATGAAGACTTTGGCGCACTATAAATTCGGCGGCATTCTTGCCGATGATATGGGGCTGGGTAAAACGGTGCAAAGCATCGCGTTCATCTTGTCCGAGCTGTCGTGTATCAGGGAGAAGAAACAGCCTGTCCTCATTGTTTGCCCTTCGGCGGTGACATATAACTGGCGAAGTGAAATGATGAAATTCGCTCCCGGCCTGCAAATAGTGATCGCTGACGGCGACAAAGCGGCGCGGTCGCGGAAGCGAAAGGAAATCGCACGCGCCGATGTGGTCATCATTTCGTATCCGCTGCTGCGCCAGGATGTGAAATGGTATGAGAAGCAGCTTTTCCATACCGTATTCTTTGATGAGGCGCAGGCATTCAAGAATCCCGCGACCCAAACGGCAAAAGCAGTCAAGAGAATACAGGCGGAATATCGTTTCGCTCTTACCGGAACACCGGTGGAAAATTCCTTGGAGGAGCTATGGTCGATTTTTTACGTTGTCTTTCCTGAATTGTTCCGTGGCTTGAAGGAATATAGCCAGTTGACCAAAAAGGCGATTGCCCGCAGAATCCGGCCGTTTCTGCTGCGGAGGCTGAAAGAGGACGTGCTTGCGGAGCTTCCCGAAAAAATCGAAACAACCGAATCAATCGAGCTGCTTTCCGAACAGAAGCAGCTGTATGCCGCCTATTTAGCGAAGTTGCGGCATGATACATTGAAGCATCTTGATAAAGATACCTTCAGGAAGAACCGCATCAAAATATTGGCAGGGTTGACGCGTTTACGGCAAATCTGCTGCCACCCGGCACTATTCGTCGATGGCTATGCAGGAGGATCGGCGAAATATGAACAGCTGATGCGGATTATTGAGGAATCGAAAATGGCGGGAAGAAGAGTGCTGGTTTTCTCCCAGTTTACTTCCATGCTGAAGTTAATAGGGAGGGAATTGGCGAAAGAAGGGACGCCGTTTCTTTATCTTGACGGACAAACCCCTTCCGAAGAGCGGGTCGCATTGTGCAATCGATTTAATGAAGGCGGTTGTGATTTGTTCCTGATTTCATTGAAGGCGGGCGGAACGGGGCTTAATCTGACAGGTGCGGATACGGTCGTGCTCTATGATTTATGGTGGAATCCCGCTGTTGAAGAACAAGCGGCGGACCGCGCCCACCGGATGGGGCAGAAGAACGCCGTCCAGGTGATCAAGCTCGTCGCCCGCGGCACGATTGAAGACAAAATGAACGAATTGCAGGAGAAGAAGCGGCATTTAATAGAAGAAATCATCCATCCGGAGGACAAAGCCTCATCCCGGCTGACGGAAGAGGATATCCGTGAAATCTTGATGATATAGTTTGGCTTGCGCCCCGATTATTGTTTCCGATAACCGGGGCATTTCTTTGCAATGGAACGCACTCATACACCTAAGTAAAACAGGACGATCGGTATCGTGACGATGCTGAGCAGCGTGGTGATGAGCGTCGTGAAGGACACAAGGTCGGGCTCGGTCCCGAACTGGATTGCGAACATCGTCGTGTTGGCGGCGGCGGGCATCGATGCTTGGATGATGAGCACACTCTTCAAGAGAGAGCTGATCGGCATGAAGTAAACGATAATGATGGCGATCAGAGGAGACAGGAACATGCGGATCAATGTAACCCATGTGACGTAGCGATAGGCGACGCGCTTATTGGCGATGACAGCCAGCTGCATACCAAGGACGAGCATGACGGTCGGAATCGAGGCATCGGCAATCAAGGAAACAGCCTCCATAAACGCGGCCGGGATATTCACCGGCAGCAGCTGTAGGATAATGCCGGCGAGGGCGCCGTGGATGACAGGCATCCGCACAACCTTCTTGAAGGAACCCTTGACGGTTGCTTCTTCCTCGCCGCCCAATGAGGCGAAGAACAGGCCAATCGTGTTCATGAGGAAAGATTGGAAAACCATCATGATGACCGCATAGTCGAATCCAATCTTGCCGAGTGCGAACAGCACAATCGGCGCGCCGTAATTGCCGCTGTTCATGAAGGCACCGCCGAGCATCATCGCGGACATCTGCTGCTTCGTCGCTTTTGTGAAATAAGCGGTAATCCACACAACCGCCATGAGCGCGAAGCAAAGAATCAAGCAAAATAGGATGATATAAAAATATTCAACTGTCAATTCGTTCACATAGAATGTCCGGAATGCCAAAAATGGCGACATAATATATAGTGCGACTTTCGATATCGACTTGATATCGAACCCGATG
The DNA here is from genome assembly GCA_051874035.1 of Bacillus sp. (in: firmicutes). Classification (GTDB taxonomy): domain Bacteria; phylum Bacillota; class Bacilli; order Bacillales; family DSM-1321; genus Bacillus_AD. The sequence goes on along the minus strand of JBJEFM010000114.1, from coordinate 1,994 downwards.
ATTTTCTGGCCGAGGAAGCCGGCGAAGAAAATCATGAAAGCGGGCAGTACAATCATCAATAAATCCACAAATCTTCATCTCCAATAACTATTTTCAGAAAAGAATGATAACTACAAGGGTTATTTTAACAAAAAAATGGCGCTTCAGCACTTTACTAATCGTAAGAAAAGGAGTGGTTCATGATAACTCTTCTTATTGCAGTATAGCGCCATTAACTCAATGACTATAAAACAATATGAAATATTATGCTATAATAGAATAAAATGGATGATTCCGGAGTTTGTAGAGATAGACGCATTGCGGAGAGAAGCGGTATGTACCAAAGGATACGGAGATGTAGCTTTCAATCGGCTATCTCATTCCTTTCATTGCAGTCCTATTATTATTTCTGAAGCTTAGTAACGATCAAGATTCACTTTAAAAAGGCAGATTAAAGGGGGAATGACATTGCTTATAATTTTTCAAATAGTGTTTGCGGCGG
>JBJEFM010000114.1:0-1413 GCA_051874035.1 Bacillus sp. (in: firmicutes) | reverse complement strand
GGCGGGTATTTTATTGTTATGGGGGCTGGGGAATGGAAGAAGGGACATACAGTTACAGCGATAGCAATGTTTGTGGTAGCCGCATTTGTGCTGTTTGTGGCGGTCTATACATTCTAGTTAATATGCTTTTGCTGCATAAATAGTTATAATGAATAATCATGGGGATTATAAGGGGGATATTATGCCAAATTGGTTGAACAATACAATCTATGTGATCGTGCTGATTGTCAGCATGGGGTGCGTGAGCCATAAATTCGAATGGAAAACGGATAAGCAGCCCCAAGGCTGAAGTATTTTTTGTATAAAAAGAAGGCGAACAAGGTGAATTCTTATGGATTCACCTTGTTCGCCGTGCATTCATGGCAATCATGCCCAGAGCCTTTCATTCTTTCCGGATATAATGCAGTTGCGCGATTTGGCCGTATTGCTTTGTAGAGAGCAATTGCAGCCTTGTTTCCGGTGTTTGCCGGCTGAACAGCGGGATTCCTTTGCCCAAAATGGCCGGAATGATGGATATAATATATTCATCCACTAGATCGTCTTTCAGGAATTCTTGAAGCAGATTCGCCCCGCCGACTAGCCAAATATTGGAGCCCGGCTCTGCTTGCAGCTTCGCTATGAGATCTGCCGCCTCGCCGGCGATGAATTCGACGTGGCTTGCGAATGCTGTGTTTTTTAAGTCTGCCGCCGATGTTGTGAATACATAGCTTTTCTTGCCTTGATACGGATATTCGCCAGCCAGTTCATGAATATCCTCGTATGTTTTGCGCCCCATGATGACTGTATCGACCGATGCGATAAAGTCTTCGTATCCGTTATCGCCTTCGCCTTCCGCTTCATGCAGCCAGTCCAGCCCGCCGTCTTCCTTCGCGATATAGCCATCCAGAGATGTTGCGATATAGACGAGCACTTTACGTTTCTTCATAGAATTTCCTCCATTACAAGTGGTCTTCGCATTATAAGGTTAATAAATGACGTTCAATTCATAATGATAGAATTGCGAATCCCTTTTATAATCGTTTTTTTCATATAGTCTTTGAGCGGAATAATTATCCGTTGCTGTACTCAGACTAAGGCTTTTAGCACCTGTTTCAATAGCATATTCTTTTGCTTTATGTAAGAGCATTTCTCCTACTCCTTGTTTTCTGGCTTCTGCAGTTACATATAAGTCATTTAATATCCAGGCCCTTTTCATCGATATGGATGAAAAGGTAGGATAAAGTTGAGTAAAGCCGACATAGTTTTGTTTGTCCTTAACGACAAATATGACGGAATCCTTGCTTTCTATTCGTTTTTTTATGTAAGCCTTAGCGCCTTCCAAGTCGGATTCTTGTTGATAAAAGATCCGATACAAATTAAATAAAGTGAATCTTTGATAGGTGGGGGTTTTCTTTTATCCCCCACCTATCATTA
>JBJEFM010000113.1:0-11713 GCA_051874035.1 Bacillus sp. (in: firmicutes) | reverse complement strand
TTGGACCATCAATGAACCTTGAAGAAGCAACAGCTTAATATATGATTTTTAAAGACATAAAAGCAATAATGCTTTTATGTCTTTTTATTTCATTTATTATCTTAAACAACAATGTTCCAAATTAACAATAGAATTATGAAACTAATCCATAAAAAATAGTATATATTAAGGAATCATCCAAGAGAATACATTATGCTGTAAGAAAGTGATAATACTTATGAGCAATAATAGGAAGATACTATGCTTTACAGTGAAGCGGAATAATTCGGATTCTTTTCCGGCGAGGCCTACAGCGGCGCAAGCTACAGCAATTGATTGAGGTGAAATCATTTTTCCTGTTACTCCTCCGGAAGAGTTGGCGGCTACTGCAAGTACAGGATCCATTCCGATGCCCAATGCTGTAATCTTTTGAAGATTTCCGAATAATAGGTTGGCCGACGTATCTGAACCGGTGATGAATACGCCCAACCATCCTAGAAATGGAGAGAAGAAAGCAAACATGGCGCCTGTTTTGGCCAGAGTCATACCAAGAGTCGTACTCATGCCGGATGCGTTGGTAATATAAGCGAATGCCACTACGGATGCAATTGTCAGGATGGGAAACTTTAATTCATTCATTGTTTCCCCGAATGTCAGGAACCAATCCCTCACGGAAATCTTTACAATGAATTTTGTGATAATCGCGGCAATCAGTATGGCCGTGCCCGCAGCCGCCAATAATTCCAGTTTGTACAGGGCGACAATCGGCTCTCCGGCACCGTTCAGAATTAGATTATGGAGCAAGGGGACCTCCGGTGTAAAAGTAAAAGTATGTCCGATTGGATTAAGGGCCTTCAGCAATGCATTCGTTCCTTCATAGTGTCCTTGCAAGGCTGATTTAAAAGCAGGAATCCCCCAAATGGTGATCGTTCCTGTCAAAATCAGAAAAGGAGACCAGGCTTTGAAGATTTGTATTCCAGTGTATGATTTCGGTTTCGATTCAAGAGCGGCGGCAGCTTCTTTTTCATGCTTAAACCGGTATATATTCTTTGGCTTCCAGAATTTCAAGAAAATGGTGAGCGCAAATAGAGATACAAGTGCGGATAAGATATCCGGCAATTCAGGTCCCAAGAAGTTCGAACTTAAGAATTGCGTAACCGCAAATGTTACGCCGGATACGAGAATGGCAGGCAATACTTCAATTGTTTTCTTCCAACCGGCCATAATCATAATTAGATAGAATGGTATAAAGACAGATAGAAAGGGCAATTGCCGTCCGACCATTTTACTGATTTCCATAGCAGGGATACCGGTAGGCCCTTCCACAGCCGTGATAGGAATCCCGATTGCCCCGAATGCGACAGGAGCAGTATTGGCGATCAAACAGAGCCCGGCGGCATATAAAGGATTAAAGCCAAGGCCGACTAACAAAGCGGCTGAAATGGCGACAGGAGCTCCGAATCCTGCTGCGCCTTCCAAAAATGCCCCAAAAGAGAACGCGACAAGCAACGCTTGCAGCCTGCGGTCCTCTGTAATACTCAAAACAGAGGACCGGATGATATCAAACTGTCCCGTCTTAACAGTTAATTTATAAAGAAATACAGATGTGATGATAATCCAGCCGATCGGCAATAAACCGTATATAGCCCCTTGTGTAGCAGACATCAAGGCCTTTTCGACGGGCATCTTATAAGCGACCGTTGCTATAAGCAACGCTGCCAGCAACGTTGTAAGACCTGCTATGTAGCCTTGCATCCGTTTTATGGCAAGCGCCCAGAAAAAATAAAGAATGGGAATTAATGCAACAAGCGCTGAAATAAACAAGTTATCCATTACAGGTGTATAAATTTGTGTCCAAGTCATCCCTAAACAACTCCTTAATAAGTAAAATATGTGATAAATACCGTGGGAAAATAAACAAACCTCCTTATTTATTTTGAAATAATTCATCAAGCAAAAGTAAGCCCTTACATTCATGTGGGAGGTAAGGTCATATGATGACTGTATGACTAGATGACTTTATTTGTAAAATATTATAAGTTTTCAGAATGTTTGAATGCAATATATTTTTTTGCAAAACAGGAAATAAATGAATGTGACATAATATCTGGCGTCCAAGTGAGATGATAGCAGCAAATTAATTTTACTTTACGTTTTCTTTCGAAAAGTGATATATTCCCTATAGATGGAATTATTTTGATATAAAATGATAAATGTTGGTATTTATACAAACATGAATTGGGGTGTGGAGGCTTGGGGATTGAATATAAACAAATTAAGCCGAAGAAACTATATGAAGAAGTGGCTGATGCATTGTACGACATGATTAAGAAAGGAGAATTGAAGCCAGGGGATAAATTGGATTCCGTCCAACAACTTGCCGAGAACTTCCAAGTGGGAAGATCGGCAATCCGCGAAGCATTAAGTGCATTAAGGGCTAAAGGGCTTGTGGAAATGAAGCAAGGAGAGGGAACATATGTAAGACAGTTCGATGCTGGCAAGCTCAACTTTTCTTCTGCTATTTTGATGAATAGAACTGATGTAGTGAATTTATTAGAAGTAAGGAAAATCATCGAAATGGGAGCGGTGGCATTAGCGGCAGAAAACCGTACAGATGAAAATATAAAGCGGCTTAAGGAAGTATTGGCTTGTATGAAGGACTCCTTCGGTGATGAAAAGGAGGAAGAAAGAACGGATATACTGTTTCATTTAGCTGTTGCAAAGGCTTCTCAAAACCCTATGTTATGTGAATTAATGCGGAATGTTTCAGGAATGATGGAAGTGCATATGAAAGAAACACGCAGCATTTGGCTATACGCGGAAGGTATCACTGTCGAGAATTTGTATATGGACCATGTTCAAATCCTAGAAGCCATAATCGAACAAAATAAAGAACAAGCACAGCAACTAATGTGGAATCATTTGACGGTAGTCGAGAAAAACTTGGTCGCTTACTATAAGAATAATGAAATTGATGATAACAGAAAATAAATAATATTTAATAAATAGCAAAATAATGGTTTAATATTACAATTGATTAGGATTATAATGACTAATATAAACTTTTCGGCATAGTCATCAGATGACCTGCTTTGAATGATGTTTTAATTTGTTAGGAGGAAGTAGAATATGAAAGTTACCCTCTTTGCCACTTGTTTAGTAGATATGTTCAGTCCAAATGTAGGCAAGGCTACAGTTGAGCTATTGGAAAGGCTAGGGTGTGAAGTGGAATTCCCGGAAGCCCAAGTGTGCTGCGGCCAGCCATCCTATAATAGCGGCTATGTGAAGGAATCGAAAGAAGCCATGAAAAAGATGATTTCCACTTTTGAACAAGCGGATTATGTGGTATCTCCTTCAGGCTCTTGTTCTACAATGTTTAAAGAATATCCGACAATCTTTAAAGACGAGCCGGTTTGGCGTGAAAAAGCGGAAAGGCTCGCTGATAAAACGTTCGAATTAACGGAATTTATTGTAAATATTTTGGGGGTTGAGAATGTAGGAGCCAAATTAGAAGGGACGGCTACCTACCATACGTCTTGCCATATGACCAGATTGTTGGGCGTGAAAGATGCTCCATTCACCTTGCTTGATAATGTGGAGGGCTTACAAGTGATACCCCTTCCCAACGCCCATAATTGCTGTGGTTTTGGTGGAACCTTCTCAGTGAAGATGGGTCAAATCTCTGAACAAATGGTCGACGAAAAAGTGGAATGCATTGAATCGACCGAAGCGGAATATATCATCGGCGCCGATCCGGGCTGTATTATGAATATCGGCGGTCGGATTGAAAGGAAAGGCAAGCCGATTAAAATCATGCATATTGCGGAAGTATTGAACAGCAGATAAATAATTTCAAAGATTAATAGGTGGATAGGGAGCTGAAAGCAATGGCAATGAAAATAAGTTCGAAGCAGTTCGGGGAACGAGTGGATACCGGATTGAATAATGCTTTCATGAGGCAAGCCGTTTCGGGAGCGCAAGAGCGGCTGCATGACCGCAGGCTTGCAGCCGCAGCCGAATTGGGCAATTGGGAAGAATGGAGAGCGCATTCAGAAGAGATTCGCCAGCACGTGCTGGATAATTTGGATTATTATTTATACCAATTAAGCGAGAATGTAGTCGGGCGCGGCGGACATATATATTTTGCGGAGACGGCTGAGGAAGCGGCCAAATATATTAAGAGTGTCGCAAAGCAAAAGCAAGCCAAAAAAATTGTGAAATCGAAATCCATGGTAACGGAAGAAATCAATTTAAACAAAGAGTTGGAAAGCATCGGCTGTGAAGTGATCGAAACGGACCTAGGGGAATATATCCTGCAGATTGATAATTATGACCCGCCTTCCCATATTGTCGCTCCGGCGCTCCATAAGAATAAAGAGCAAGTACGCGAGGTATTCGCCGAGAAATTGAATTATACGAAATCCTCGGATCCGGCGGAATTGACGAATCATGTACGCCATACTTTGCGCAAAGAATTTTTGGCGGCTGATATAGGGATAACAGGGTGCAATTTCGCGATTGCTGAAACCGGTTCGGTGAGCCTTGTTACAAATGAAGGAAATGGGCGCCTGGTGACATCCATACCTAAAACACAGATAACGGTCATGGGCATGGAAAGAATTGTGCCGACCCATGAAGAGTTTGAAGTTCTTGTCAATATGCTGACCAGGAGCGCGGTGGGACAAAGACTGCCAAGTTACGTAACAGCAGTGACAGGCCCTAAGCTTCCCGACGAAGTGGACGGACCGGAAGAATTCCACTTAGTAGTCGTGGATAACGGGCGTTCCGATATATTGGGATCGGAATTCCAATCGGTCCTTCAGTGCATCCGCTGCGGTGCTTGTGCGAATGTTTGCCCTGTATATCGCCATATTGGCGGGCATTCATACGGGTCAATTTATTCAGGGCCGATTGGCGCTGTGCTTTCACCGCTATTGGGCGGCTACGATGATTATAAAGAGCTGCCGTACGCTTCGACATTATGTGCGGCATGCACGGATGCTTGCCCGGTGAAAATCCCGCTGCATGAATTATTGCATAAACACCGCCAAGTCATTGTAGAACGGGAAGGACGCGCACCAATCTCAGAAAAACTGGCCATGAAAGTATTTGGATTAGGAGCGGCTTCTCCGGCTCTCTATAAATTAGGTTCGAAAATCGCTCCGTCGGCAATGGGCCCTTTTACGGCGGATCATAGAATTTCAAAAGGCCCAGGTCCGTTAAAAGCTTGGACGGAAATTCGCGAGTTCCCGGCTCCTAACAAAGAACGATTCCGTGATTGGCTTAAAAATCGGGAAAAAGGGGGGCATGAATAATGGCCGGAACAATGCAGAACAGGGAGAAGTTCTTAGCGAAAATTGCGGGTCGATTAGGAAGGGACCCACGATTGGCAGGGGTTGAGAGACCGGACTATAAACATCAGCCGCAGCTTGAAGTAATGAAAGATTTTTCTAAAGAGGAATTGGTGGAAGTATTAAAGGAAATTTGCTCGCGCATCCATACGGATTTCTATGAAACGACAACAGCGAATTTGCCTGCCATTTTGCGTTCGGTCATTGAATCATTCGGCGGAGGGGCTACAATGATTACAAAAGATAAGCGCTTTGCCGAATATGGAATCAACAAATTATTGAAATATGATCTTGTTTCCGAGGGGAACCCATTATATGAATGGAATTCCGAAAGAGGGGACGAGAACATCATGCTTGCTGAGAAAGCGAATATCGGCATCACTTTCAGTGAAATGACGCTGGCCGAATCAGCCACTGTCGTTTTGTTTGCGAATGCTGATATGGGGCGTTCCGTAAGTCTGCTCCCTACAACATATATTGCGATTATCCCCAAAAGTACGATTGTACCGAGGATGACCCAAGCGGCCCTATATATTAGAGAAGCGGTGAAGAGAGGGGAAGCGGTTCCTTCAAGCATAAATTTTGTTTCCGGGCCCAGTAATTCGGCGGACATAGAAATGAATTTGGTTGTTGGCGTACATGGCCCTGTAAAAGCGGCCTATATAGTGGTTGAGGATAAATAAGAATGCAATGGGAAAATTGCCTATAAGGGGCCGAATCCATTTATTAACTAAAACATTACAGGAATTAAAAAGAAGTGTCTCTAAGCCGTAAAACCGACTTGTAGGGATGCTTCTTTTTTTCTTAATAAAGAAAAGCTGAAGCGTAATGGCTGTACAGCGGGGTATAATCAGGGAAAGGAGAATGTGTGAAAGGGGTATATCTGAGTGGAGAAAAAGAAAATTAAACTTATTGCATTGGATTTGGATGGTACATTATTGAATGAAAAGAGGGAAATATCGGAAATAAACTATAAAGCTATTAAACGAGCGGAAGGTTTAGGGGTACATATCGTACTAACGACTGGACGAACAAGGCCGAGAAGCGAGGAATACTTAATGGCGCTTAAGTTGACTTCTTATATGATTACGGTGAATGGCAGCGAGATTTGGGATGAAGAAGGAAATTTGCTGGAAAGGACGCTTTTGCCGAATAAATATATGAAAGAATTAGTAGAGATTGCTCAACATCATTCACTTTCCTATAAAGCGATCAGCACAAATAAAATGTGGCTAAGTGAAACACCGGAAAATCTAGAGGAGCATGAATGGATGACAATGTTGATGGATGTTAGAGACAACCGATTGCGAAAGAGTATTACTGACAGCCTGCAGTCAAATCAAGAAATAGAAATCAGCAATTCCAGTCCAACAAATATAGAAGTAAATGCAATGGGGGTAACGAAAGCACGGGCTATTGGGGAAATTTGCGGGAAGTTAAATATTTCAATGGATGATGTAATGGCGATTGGCGATAGTTTAAATGATTTGGCTATGATTCAAGCAGCCGGAATAGGTGTGGCAATGGGAAATGCCCAAGATGAAGTGAAAGAAGCAGCGGATTGGGTGGCAGGAACGAATATCGAGGACGGGGTTGCGCAAGCTATAGATAAATGGATTTTATCCCGTTAACAGGCATTAAGACTCCCCCTTCCTCATAGTCGTGAAAAAGAAGTGCAAGTGGGAGGCCAAGTGTGTTCATCTAATGATAGATGGGGATAAAGGAAAACCCCCACCTATCAAAGATTCACTTTATGCGATCGATTTTAAGGATGTAGAATGGAAAAGCGCCGGCATATAATATGCCGGCGCTTCTTTCCGCTCCATATCTTGTTTATCCCAAATAAGCTTTTAACATCCACATATTTTTCTCTAATGTAGCCTTAATGCCAAGGAAAAGGTCGGCAGTTTCTTCGTCTTTCGCTTCTTCTGCTACTTCCAATACTTCGTTGATGTCTTTGGCGATTGCTGTGAAATCTTGAAGCAGGGTTTGCACCATCTCATTTGCTTCTTCTGTTCCGCTAGCTTCTTTAATTGTCGCCACTTCCAATGTTTCTTTTAATGTAGCGATTGGCTCACCGCCGATTGTTAGTAGACGTTCAGCAATTTCGTCAATATAAGTCGCTGTTTCTGTATAAAACTCTTCAAACTTAGTATGCAGCGTAAAGAAGTTCGCTCCTTTAACATACCAGTGGTAGTTATGTAGTTTTGTGTACATGACAGTCCAGTTTGTAAGTTGTTTGTTCATTAATGATTGTAATTGGTTTGACATAATTTCTCCTCCAAAGAATTTTTTTACTATTTCGAAATATATATCGTTTTTCATTTTAACATAATGAAAGACATCTTAATAATCTATTTTATCTTTTTCACTAATATGTAATGTTTAAACATTTTCTTTGAAAAAAATAAAAATAATAATTATTTGTAAAAAAGGTTGACTAAATGTAGGCGAGTGCATATGATTGGATGAAAGTTGCCTTAAGGAAACTTTTGTAGCTTGAGTTAATAAAAATGTTACGGACAAACACAATTGATTATGAGAAACATATGAAAAAGGAGAGGGGAATTTGGATACGTATTGGAAGAAATTCTTGGTGGCTTTAACTATTTGCATGGGATTGGTGACGGTCGGGTGTTCTAGTGAACTATCTGGAACAAGCGAGAAGGACGGAAAAATAAAGGTAACATCCACAATCGGCATGATTGGCGATGTGGCGAACAATATCGGAGGAGAGCATATTGACTCCGTCAGCTTAATGAAACCAGGGGTTGATCCGCATTTATATAAAGCGACACAGGGGGATATTGGAAAGTTGGAGGAGGCAGATATCATTTTCTATAATGGTCTGCATTTAGAAGGACAAATGATTGATATTTTTGAAAAAATGAAAAAAGATAAGCCGACAATCGCTGTTACGAAGAAGGTGCCGGAAGAAAGCCTGCTTGCAGGAGACGGTGAAATAACGGAGCATGATCCCCACCTTTGGTTCAATGTTCAATATTGGATTCAATCCGCCGAAGTGATCCGTGATGAACTAATCTCGTTGGATGGAGAGAATGAAGAAGATTATAGGGAAAATGCGGAGAAATACATCGCCGAACTGGAAGAACTGGATGCATACGCCAAAGAACAAATCAATACCATACCAGAAAAAGACCGGGTTCTGGTAACGGCGCATGATGCGTTTGGATACTTCGGCGATGCGTACGGCCTCAAGGTAATAGGCTTGCAAGGAATCAGCACCCAGTCGGAGGTCGGTTCGAAAGATGTAAGCGAACTGCGCGATTATTTAGTCAAGAATAAGATTAAAGCAGTATTCGTGGAGTCCAGTGTTCCGAAGAATACAATCGAAGCGGTTATAGAAGGAGCGAAGGGCAAGGGGCATGAAGTCAAAATTGGGGGAGAGTTATTCTCCGATGCGATGGGTGACGAAAGTACAGAGGAAGGCACCTATCAGGGAATGGTCCGCCATAATGTCGATACTATTGTAGAATCTTTAAAATAACTTGCTGCTTAAATGGTTAAGCTGGTGAATTCCGGTTTATTTAAGCTTTAGTATTCAGGAGGGATTTTTTTGTCGGTTCCATTAAAAGTAAACAATATAACAGTCGCCTATCAAAAGAAAGCGGTATTAAAAAATATTTCTTTTTCTGTCCCGGAAGGCAAGTTAATAGGAATCATCGGGCCGAACGGGGCAGGGAAATCAACATTGATCAAGTCGATTCTGGGGCTTGTGCCTTCTGTCAGCGGAAAAGTGGAGATCTTCGGGGAGGATTATAGAAAACAGCGAAAATCAGTCGGCTATGTTCCGCAAAAAGAATCCGTGGATTGGGATTTTCCTACAAACGCCTTGGATGTGGTCACCATGGGAAGATACGGGAAATTAGGCTGGTTCAAAAGACCGTCGAAAAAAGATAAAGAGATTGCGCGCCAATGCCTTGATAAAGTAGGCATGAGTGAATTTACGAATCGCCAAATCAGCCAGTTGTCCGGAGGGCAGCAGCAGCGTGTATTTTTGGCGCGCGCCCTTGCCCAGGAAGCGGAATTGTATTTCATGGATGAACCTTTTGCCGGGGTTGATGCCGCAACAGAGAAAGCGATTATTTCTCTGCTCACCCAATTGAAAAATGAGGGCAAAACAGTATTGGTTGTGCATCATGATTTAAATACGGTGAAGGAATACTTTGATTGGGTGATGCTGGTCAATGGAGCCTTAATCGATATTGGCCCTGCAGACGATGTCTTTACGCCTGGGCTGCTCCAGATCACGTATGGAGGGAAGCTGACGATGCTTAATAAAGAAGCTTCCGCCATTATTGTTAATTGAGGTGATAGGAATGGGTTGGTTGAGTTTTATCCAAGACCCTAATACACAGTGGGTGTTAGGGGGAACGACTCTGCTTGGGATTTGCAGCGGAGTGATCGGCTGTTTTGCGTATTTACGTAGACAATCATTGATGGGGGATGCTTTGGCCCATGCGGCGCTTCCGGGCATTTGTATAGCTTTTATGATTACTGGAACGAAGTCTATTTTCAGTTTTTTTATGGGCGCGCTGATTGCGGGAATCATTGCTACTTTTGCGATTGGCTATATTACACGTGAAACACGGATTAAACAGGATGCAGCTTTAGGAATCATATTAACGGTTTTCTTCGGAATCGGCATTGTCCTGCTGACGCAGATTCAACATAGCAGCTACGGCAATCAGAGTGGATTGGATAAGTTTCTATTCGGGCAGGCGGCAGCGATGGTCAGTAAGGATGTAGCAATCATGGCTATCATTTGCGCGAGCTTGATAGTGGCAGTGACTTTATTCTTCAAAGAGTTTAAATTGGTTTCGTTCGACCCAGGTTTTGCCAAAGGTATCGGATTGCCGATCCGATTTTTGGGTCAGTTCATTATGTTTTTAATCGTTGTTGCTGTAGTAGTGGGCATTCAGGCTGTCGGGGTCGTCCTTATGGCTGCGATGCTTATTACCCCGGCTGTATCGGCTAGATATTGGACGGATAGATTATCTATTATGATTGCTCTTTCCGGTGTTTTCGGGGGAATCAGCGGTGTTGGCGGAACATTGATCAGCACAATGGGCGCCAATCTGCCGACTGGTCCGCTTATTGTACTATCCGCGACCGCTGTATTCATGGTTTCCGTTCTTTTTGCTCCTGAAAAAGGCGTGATTGCTAAAGCAAGAGTCAGAAGGTATATGAAAAAGAAAACAGCCCGGACGAATCTTTCAATCAACGAACTTGAAGGGGGCAAATCATGATGAATACCTTTTGGATTATTATAATCGGCGCATTGGTGGCTTGCGCTTGCAGCATTGTCGGTTGTTTCCTCGTTCTTAGGAGAATGAGCATGGTTGGGGATGCGATTAGCCATGCCGTATTGCCGGGAATTGTGATCGCTTTTTTATTGAGCGGATCAAGAGATACATTTTTTATGTTGGCAGGAGCCATTATCTTTGGCCTGCTGACAGTCTATTTGATCAGCTTGTTCCAAAAAAGTGGAGTGCAGGATGATGCGGCCATCGGCGTGGTTTTTACCGCCTTATTCGCTTTTGGCGTTGTTCTGGTCAGCCTTTATACACGTCAAGTCCATATTGATTTGGATCACGTGCTGTACGGAGAGATTGCCTACGCTCCTTGGGATACGATAACGATCGCCGGCATGGATATAGGGCCGCTGTCGGTCTGGCTTGTAGGCTCTGTATTGCTTTTGAACATCCTTTGCATCAACTTATTCTATAAACAATTTAAGATTTGCGCTTTTGATCCGGTCATGGCCGCTGCCTTGGGCATTCCGGTTGTTTTCTTTCATTATTTCTTGATGACGCTTGTCTCAGTGACAACCGTTGTGTCCTTTGACAGTGTAGGTGCGATCCTTGTTGTTGGAATGCTTATTGTGCCGGCAGCCACTGCCTATTTATTAACTGACCGTTTAAGTACCATGCTGATCATCAGCTGTTTTTCCGGGATTGCTTCTTCTATCCTCGGTTATTATATCGCCGCTTGGTTGGATGCGTCCATCGCTGGCTGTATGATTTCAGTAGCTGGGGCACTTTTTATCATCACTTTATTTTTCTCGCCATTACATGGAGTTGTCAGCAAGTTTTTACGCAGAAGGAAGCTGGCTGAACAAATATGGAGCAAGTAAAAACTAGCGGAAATTCACTTTCGCTAGTTTTTCTTTTTGAAAATAATTTATCCCGTTTAACAGGTACTAAGACTCCCACTTCACCACAGCAGTGAAAGCGCAGATGTGTAAGTGGGAGATCAAGTACCTGTAACAACTAAGGTTGGTTCATCTAATGATAGGTGGGGATGAAAGAAAACCCCCACCTATCAAAGATTCACTTTATATATGCGGATATGGAGGGGAG